>JAQTTB010000001.1:87541-744538 GCA_028710985.1 Patescibacteria group bacterium | reverse complement strand
ACTGCCGGAAACCGTGGGCGACACCATTTGGCTTGGTGGTCTTATATCCGCTGAAGGCCTCAAACTGCCGGAAACCGTGAGTGGTAGCCTTGATCTTCGTGGTCTTATATCCGCTGAAGGCCTCAAACTGCCGGAAACCGTGAATGGTAGCCTTGACCTTAGTGGTCTTAAATCCGCTGAAGGCCTCAAACTGCCGGAAACCGTGAGTGGTGGTCTTGCCCTTCGTGGTCTTAAATCCGCTGAAGGCCTCAAACTGCCGGAAACCGTGAATGGTTATCTTGCCCTTGATGGTCTTAAATCCGCTGAAGGCCTCAAACTGCCGGAAACCGTGGGCGGCACCATTTGGCTTGGTGGTCTTAAATCCGCTGAAGGCCTCAAACTGCCGGAAACCGTGAGTGGAGATCTTCACCTTGACGGCCTCCGATCCGCCGAAGGCCTCAAACTGCCGGAAACTGTGGGCGGCAACATTTGGCTTGAACGTATAGAATTTGCCGAAGAAACGAAATTAAAAACAAGATATCCTAAATTAAAAAAAATTTTTTATTATATGTATCGGTTAGGATAAATTATCAAACCGCATGTCCATAATCACTAAAATTTTTGGCGATCCGAATCAGCGCGTCATTAATAAGATGATGCCGGGGGTACAGGAAATCAACGCGCTTGAACAGGGGATTAAGAAATTGAGCGACAGTGAAATCAAGTCGCGCAGTTTGGAATTGCGCGGACGCGCCCAGAAGGCCGAAGATTTGGATATTCTTCTGCCCGAGGCTTTCGCTCTCGCGCGCGAGGCGGCCCGCCGCACGCTCGGCCAGCGCCATTTTGACGTTCAGCTCCTGGGCGGCATTGTTTTGCACCGCGGCCAGATCGCGGAAATGAGAACCGGCGAAGGCAAGACCTTGACCGCGACCTGTCCGATTTATCTGAACGCGCTCACCGGACACGGTGTGCATGTCGTGACGGTCAATGATTATCTTGCCAAGCGCGACGCGGTCTGGATGGGACAAATTTATAATTTTCTCGGCCTCACGGTGGCGAGCATCCAGCATGAAAGCGCGTTTATCTACGATCCGAGCTTTAAGGGCGCGGACCAGGCGGATAAAGAACGCGACGCGCTCGGAAGTTTCAAGGTGGCGGCGGATTATCTGCGGCCGGTTTCCCGGCGCGAGGCTTACGCGGCGGATATTGTCTACGGCACCAACAATGAATTCGGTTTTGATTATCTCCGCGACAATATGGTTCCGCGCGCCGAAGAAGCGGTCCAGCGCGAGCTGAATTTCGCCATCGTTGACGAGGTTGACAGTATTTTGATTGATGAAGCCCGCACGCCGCTTATTATTTCCGCGCCGGCCGAAGAATCGGGCATGCTTTACGCGCAGTTCGCCAAAATCGTTGTTAAGCTGCGCGAGAATGAGGATTACAACATTGACGAGAAAATGCGCGCCGTGACTCTCACCGAAGAAGGCATCAAGAAAGTTGAAACCGATCTGGGAATGGATAATATTTATACCGAGGGCGGCATCAGCATGGTGCATCATGTTGAACAGGCGTTGCGCGCGCACGCCCTGTTCAAACGCGACCGCGACTACGTGGTAAAGGAAGGCGAGATTATCATTGTTGATGAATTTACCGGACGGCTGATGTTCGGACGGCGCTACAGCGAGGGTTTGCATCAGGCCATTGAGGCCAAGGAAGGCGTCGAGGTCCAGCGCGAATCCATGACTCTCGCAACCGTGACATTTCAGAATTATTTCCGTTTGTATAAAAAATTGTCGGGCATGACCGGCACGGCCGTAACCGAAGCCGAGGAATTTGCCAAGATTTATAATCTTGAGGTTACGCTGGTTCCGACGAACAAGCCCATGCTGAGGAATGACATGTCTGACCGGATTTATAAAAACGAAATCGCGAAATTCACCGCCGTGATCAAAGAAATAAAAGAACGCCACCATGCCGGACAGCCGGTGCTCGTGGGCACGATTTCCATTGAAAAAAACGAACTTCTGGGCGAGATGCTGTCGCGCGAGGGCATACCATTCAATTTATTAAATGCCAAGAACCATGAAAAAGAAGCCGAGATTATCGCTCAGGCCGGACGGCCGGGCGCGGTAACCATCGCGACCAATATGGCCGGACGCGGCGTTGATATTATCCTTGGCGGCAACCCGGCGGCTCCGGAGGACGCGGAACGCGTAAAAGCCGCCGGCGGTCTCCTGGTGCTCGGCACCGAGCGGCATGAATCCCGTCGCATTGACAACCAGCTCCGCGGACGCAGCGGGCGCCAGGGCGATCCGGGCGCATCGCAGTTTTACGTATCCATGGAAGACGATTTGATGCGCATTTTTGCCGGCGACCGGATGAAATCGCTCATGGAGACATTGCGGGTGCCGGATGACGTGCCCATTGAAAACCGCATGGTTTCCAAATCAATTGAATCGGCACAGCGCCGCGTTGAGGGCAACAATTTTGACATCCGCAAACATCTCCTGGAGTATGACGATGTTTTGAATAAGCATCGCGAGGTGATTTACCGCAAGCGCCGCGAGATTCTTCAGTTGGATTTGGAGATGCGGCAGGGAAGTGCGCCGGCCGACGCTCTTAAAACCAAAATGTTTGAATACATTGAAAGCGAAATTGAGCAGGTCGTGTTATTCCACACGGCCGGTGAAGACATGCGCGACTGGAATATTGAAGAAATTTATGAGGTTTGTTCAACTATTTTTCCGGTGCCCGCGGATTTGCGGCGCAAGCTCGAAGATTTTGAGCTCGAAGTCCACGGAAAAGCCGATCTGCCGGCGGCACGCGAGAAAATCATCGCATATATTATGGATTTGGCGCGCGCCGAATTTGAAAAAACTGCCGGGAAAATTAATAATCCGGAAACCGTGCGCAATGTCATCAAGGGTGTGATTATCCGGTCAATGGACTCGCTCTGGGTTGAACATCTTGAAGCCGTGGATCATTTGCGCGCCGGAATCGGCCTACGCGGCTACGGCCAGCGCGATCCGCTGGTTGAATACAAGCATGAGACATTTAAAATGTTCAATGAACTTCTGACCATGATTCAGAAGCAGATTGTTTATACGATTTTTAAGGTGAGCGAATCAATGCAGCTCGCGCCGTCAATCATGCAAAGAGCCGGCGCCCGCTTGGTTGGTCCGTCTAAATCTTCAGCCGCCGGTTCACCGGCCGCTCTCCGCGCTTCAGCCGAAGAAAAAGTCGGGCGAAACGATCCGTGCCCCTGCGGGTCAGGGAAGAAATATAAAAAGTGCCACGGCAAATAATATGCTTAAATTAGGAAAATACAGGCACTACAAAGGGAAGGAATATGAAGTGATCGGTGTTGCTAAACACAGCGAAACACTCGAAGAATTAGTTGTGTATCGAGCATTTTATGGAGAAGGACAGATTTGGGTACGACCGTTGAAAATGTTTTTGGAAGAGGTCGAAGTAGATGGTAAGAAAATTCCACGGTTTAGTCCCGTGGAGTAGTATTACGGCAGATGAATCTATGAAGACACTCAAATTCAGACATCATCTAGCGGAGGAGATTATCGCGGGCAGAAAAACTGTCACGTGGCGTTTATTTGACGATAAGGATTTGAAAGTTGGTGACAAGGTAGAATTACTGTATTGGGAAACGAAAGAAAAGTTTGCCGATGCGGAAATTATAGAAGTTTGTGAGAAAAGATTGAAAGAAATCGAGGAAAAGGATTTTGAGGGGCATGAAAGATTTGCCAGCAAAGAAAAAATGCTGGAAACATATAGAAAGTACTATGGAAACAAAGTTAATTGGGATACTGTTGTGAAAATAATTAAGTTCAAACTCCTGCGGAAGCGGGAATAAATTCAAAAAGTGCCATGGGAAGCGGAATCAAGCATTTTTTAGCAATAACCTATTGGTTCGTAGTTAGACCGAAGACATTGGGCGTGAAGTGCGTGATTTCGAATGGAGGTGAAATATTAATGATTAAAAACAGCTATGGCGGTTGGAAAAAATGGATGTTCCCCGGAGGTGGAGTAGGCAGGAATGAAACGCCCGAACAAGCTGTCAAGCGAGAGGTTTTGGAAGAGGTTGGAATAGTGGTTCAAGAATTATATAAAATTGGAATATACAGATCAAATAAAGAATTTAAGAGAGATACAGTAATTGTTTTTGCGGGGAAAAGTAAAAGTAAAGAGGTGAATATCGATTTGAATGAAATAGCCAAAGTTGGGTGGTTTAAAGTCAACGATCTCCCCGAAATTTCCGAGTATTCTAAATTAATTATTTCTATGCTGTAGGACGAGGAAGTAGAAGAAGTACCTTTGAGATATATATAAAATATGAAATACGACAAACTTGTTCGGGATAAAATACCCGAATATATCAAAAGTAAAGGCGGTGTGCCAGTCATCCATGTCGCGGATGATAAAGAGTATTGGCTGAAGCTGAAAGAAAAATTGCTGGAGGAGATCAAAGAATTTTCCGAGAACGAGGTTATTGAAGAAATGGCAGACATCCAGGAAGTGATTGATGCGATGTGCGAATATAAAAATTTTAGCAAAGAAGGTGTTGAAGCAGTAAGAAAGAAAAAGGTTGAGGAGCGAGGCGCATTCAAGAATAAGATTATTTTGGAAGAGTCATAGATAAAAATATGAAAAAGAGTAAAAATATACAAATCGTTCTCGAGATTTTGCGGGATGAAATTGGGGGTGATGTCGCTTCGGCGATGAAGAAACTCGCAAAGAATTACTTGATGACCTGGATGTATAAGAATAAAAAAGGAGTACTGTTTCCGCATACTCGTAAAAATATCAAAAGCGAACTGGAGGATGTTTATCCTATTCGTGGGAGGAAGTATGATATTAAAAATATCGCCGAAGGAAAAAATGTGGTTATGATTGAAATGGTTGAAAGTTATCCGGATCCAAAAACGAGGAAAGTATACCGAACGCCGCTGGTAATCGTTCTTGAGATGAGAAATGGAAAAATAAGCAAGGGCCGGCATTACTGCGATCCGGCCTTGTCTTTTCTGCATCTTTCTAAAAGACGAACAAATGATGCATATAAATAAGATATGATCAGGCCAATTAAAAAATTCATGCAATTGGCGATAAATGAAGCTGAAAAGGCGCGCCAAAGAGGCGACTATGGCGTCGGTGCGGTTTTGGTAAAAGGAAATAAAATTTTGGCAATCTGCAGTAATCGCAGCAAGCGAGACGAAAGTCCGATTGCGCATGCGGAAACTCTGGCAATCATGAAAGCCAGCAAGATTCTGAAAAGCCGTCATCTTGAAGACTGCATTCTGTACGCGACCCATGAACCGTGCCCGATGTGCGCCAGCGTAATCGTTTGGGCAAGATTGAAGGGGGTTGTCTATGGGGCGAGATATCAGGATATGAAAGACTACCGCAAGAAGCACGCAAATCATAGTTATTTATGGCGCACCATACATATTCCTTGCCGCGAAATTTTCAGAAAATCGACCGAAAAGATTGAGTGGGTACAGGACTTTATGCGAGAAGAGTGCATAAAATTATTCCATAATGGCGAATAATTTCAGTTAATTTATGAAAATCAGCCAATACGTAAAAGAATACACCGACGGCGGAAAAATTACTTTCAGGAACATACTTTCTGAAATCAAGGAACTCGCCATTGAGATGGTGAAATTCAGTCGTGCCGGCATGGCTGAAGAATATGAGGATGTTTTTCACTTTCTGCAGCTGTGGTTATATTGCCGGTTCGGGATTGATGGCGAGATCTGGCAAATCACAAAACATTCAGTTGATAAATTCATGAAACGTAAACTGGTGTGGAACAGAATTTACACGTTTGTCGGCTTGGAGGAGAATATTTCCGGATTTGTCGGCAACTACAAAAAGATTGAGAAGGTTGTTATTCATCTGCAAAAATTCGGAATTGATAGAATAGAAGCGGAACGTGCCTACGGGCAAATCGTTCTGGAGAAACATAAATTAATTTAAAAAATCCAGCCAAGGTCGGCTGGAAGCGGGACTGAGTCTCTGAGCCAAGCGGCTCTTGTAGGCGCCCCATCGGCGCCTCGTTGTTCGCCCCCGAGGCAACTCGGGAACTACACTCAGGTCGATAATTAAAATATAGAATAATTCACGAATTTGGTCAAGAAGACAAAATGAAGAATAATTTATTTACTGCGTATTAGTATAATGTGTGAACATAAATCCTGGCGACATTGAAAAAAAGACGGATCAGGAGCTGGTGGAATTAACCCTGGGGGACCAGGATTATTTTTTATATATCGTTCAACGATATAAACTGAAGATATTCTCCTACATAAAGCGTATTACTAATATATGCGACGAAGATGCCGAGGACGTTCTGCAGGAAGTATTTCTAAAGACCTATCTGAATTTAAACGGCTATGACCCGGATCTCAAGTTTTCGTCCTGGCTTTATTCAATCGCGCGCCATGAGGTTATCAGCCGGCATCGAAAAACCTTGGCCCGGCCCGAAGGTTATTCCATGCCGTTAGATGACGAGCTTATCAACCGATTGATTTCCGGCTTGGACATGCAAAAAAGCGCCGATCGGCAGCTCCTGAAGGATAAAGTAAGCATTGTGCTCGGCGGCCTGAAAGAGAAATTTCGCGATATATTGGTCCTCAAATTCATTGAGGATAAAAGTTATCAGGAGATATCTGACATTATTAAAAAACCGGTTGGAACAGTCGGCTCAATGCTGGATAAAGCCAAAAAAGAATTTCGCGATGCTTTGCGTAAAATGAATATTAATTTATAAATATGATGAATAATAATTTTGATCAAGAGGTTCTGGGTGCAATCAAAGACAGTAAGCTGACGCCCAAGCCGCGATGGCAATTCATACTCAAGGATTATGCGCTTTGGGTGAGCGCGATTGCTTGTCTTTTGATTGGCGGCGTTTTTGTGAGCTTAGTTATATTTATGTCCAGATTTAGCGGCTGGGAAATTTATCGCCGTATTGATTACGGCGTCATGAAATTTATTCTGGCCGGCATTCCGCTTTTTTGGATTCTGCTGTTGATTATTTTTACCTTGGCGGTCTATTTCAATTTCAGACATACGAAAAAGGGGTATCGATTATCAATGCCGACAGTATTGTTCGGCGTACTTTTTTTGAGTGTAATGATTGGAATATTTTTTAATTTCATGGGATTTAGCCCAAAGATTGATAACTTTCTTGGCAGGAAAGCGCCGTTTTATGATCGCGTCATGAATCCGCATCTTCGCGTTTGGTCAAGTCCGGATGAAGGCCGGCTTTCCGGATTAATTACTTCCATTGAACCGGACCGGATGACAATAATGGATTTAAAGCGTGATATGTGGATGGTTATTACACATGATATTGAAGATCATTCGCGCGTTAAAACCGGCATGCCGGCGCTATTCCTTGGCAAGGAATTGCCGGACCATGTATTCAACGCCTCGGCAATCATGCCGATGGAGCCGGGGCAGGGATTTTTTCGACGTCTTGAACCGAGATTGCCGCCCATGCCCTAAGATGAAGACCGGGGATTAATTAAGCGTATTATTGACTATGGACGAACAAATTATCACCAAAAAGAAAAAAAATCCGTTTAGATTTTTTTTCAGGCATAAAATATTTTGCATCATAATCACGGCCGGCCTAGTCGGCGGTGTTTATTATTATTTTTCCTCTCAAGACGCCGGGGCCGGTTTGACGAACTATGCATTGGCGGCCGTAGAAAAATCATCCGTGATCTCCATCGTATCGGGCAGTGGACAGGTTTATTCCGTAAGCCAAGTCGATGTTTTGCCAAAGGCATCCGCGGTAATTACGGCGCTTAATGTCAAGGCCGGACAAGCGGTTAAAGCCGGCGATATTTTGGCCGAGCTCGATCCGGCTGACTTGGAAGGCAGCGTTGATACGGCCATGGATTCATTAAAGATCGCGCAGGCCAATCTTGGCGCCAAGCTTGCCGGACCGACTGCGGACGAGATGATTTCTTACAATAATTCATTGGAATCCGCCAGGATTGCTTATCAGAATTCCCTGGATACGCTTGAAGATACCAAGGCCGCCATGGATGGAAATACAAAGCGCGCGGAAATTCAATATGAAAATTCAAAATTGAGTTATGAAAGCGCGCAACGCGCGTATAATGAATCGCTCGCGAATCAGGATGTTGAAGATAATCAAAGCAAGCAAAATCTGGATAATGCATATATTAACGCGCGCACTGCGCTTGCCGGCACATTATCGCAGATGCGTTCCGCGATTATGCTCGCGGACGGCATCCTTGGGTTTAACGATTATTCAAGCAGCGACCGTCCTTATGCTTATCTTTTGGGCGCGCTTGATTCCCAGACTCTGACTGATGCGAATAATTCTTATAACGCGGCAAAGAGCCAGTTTGATGATTTTCAAAATAGTTATGAAACAACCGATTGGGATGATCATACGGCAATAGAAAATTTATTGAATCAGGCTCCTGATGCGTTGCGGGCAATGCACCAGCTTTCGCATGATGTTTATATGGTGTTGATCAATACGGTTTCCGCAACAAGTCTTACACAGAACACGCTCGATAGCTACCGGTCATCGGCTTCATCGTATGAATCAGCAATGCTTTCGGCAATGGCGAGTATGCAAACCGCCACACAAAATATAACCAATGCCAATTTGGATTACACGGCGTTTTTGATTAGCGGCGGGAACAATCAGGTTGATGCTGAATCCGCTTTACAGTCGGCCGAAAACAATTTTACATCCGCCCAGAGCACTTACGAGCAAAGTTTGCTTGATATTAAGGAGTCTCTTGATTCCGCCGAATCGGATGTTGTCTCTAAGAAAATGTCTTTAGAGAACGCCCAGGCGCAATATAATGCGAATATCGCGCCGCCGCGCGAGGTTGACGTTGCGCCAACGCGCATTCAGGTTGAGCAGGCGCAGAAAACATACGACAAGGCCGTTGGAGCGCTGGATTATGCCCATGTGCGCGCGCCATTTGACGGAATCGTTGCCACCGTATCTCAGGCCGTGGGGGATTCCGCTTCACCCTCGGCGCCATTGCTAACGATTATCAGCCCGGCTCAGACCGCGGTTGTTTCATTGAATGAAGTTGACGCCGCCAGGGTTCATGTCGCGCAAAAAGTCACGCTGACCTTCAGCGCGATTGACGAACTGACAATCACCGGCGTGGTGGAGGAAATAGACAGCATCGGAACCGTGAGCCAGGGCGTGGTCAGTTATTCAGTTAAAATTACTTTTGACATGCAGGATGAGCGCATCAAGTCGCAGATGAGCGTTTCTGCCGATATCGTGTCGGACGCGCGCATGGACGTGCTTGTGGTGCCGAATGCCGCGGTTAAATCGGACCAATCCGGCCAGAATTATGTAGAAGTGATCGATACCGGAGCGGCGAGCTCGTCCGCCGGCGTGATCGCAACCAAGAATTTGCCGCAGCAAAAAGCAATAACCGTGGGACTGGTCGACGATACCAATACCGAGATAACAAGCGGCTTGAGCCAGGGCGAATTTATCGTTGTTTCAACCATGTCGGATAATTCCGCGTCCGCAGGAGCAAGAAGCGCAAGCGGCATGTCGGCATTCGGCGGAGCCGAAGCAATGATCAGATAGTATGATTGAATGTCAGAATCTTAATAAAATTTATTCCACCGGAAATATTGAGACGCAAGTTTTAAAAGATATTAATTTTAAAATTAATAAAGGCGAATTTGTTGCGATTATGGGTCCGTCGGGATCGGGAAAATCTACCATCATGAATATTATCGGCGCCCTGGATGTCGCGACAAGCGGAAAATATATTCTGGACGGACAGGATGTGGCCGAGCTCTCGGACGATGAACTCGCGGATATCAGAAAAAATAAAATCGGTTTTGTTTTTCAGTCATTTAATTTATTGCCACGCGCGACCGTGATCAGGAACGTGATGCTCCCGCTGATTTATTCCGACAAAGTGTTTCCCGAGGATCGCGAAGAAGAAGCGAAGAAGGCTTTGATCGCGGCCGGACTGGATAAAGAATTTTGGACGCATCTTTCCAACCAGCTATCCGGAGGCCAGATGCAGAGAGTGGCGATTGCCCGCGCGCTTGTTAATAATCCGCCAATTATTTTGGCCGATGAGCCGACCGGAAATTTGGATACGCGCACCGGAGAAATAGTTTTAAATACTTTTAAGGATTTAAATCAGCGGCTTGGCCATACGGTTGTATTAATTACTCATGAGAATGAGGTTGCAAGCATTGCCGATCGGGTAATACGAATTCGCGACGGCATGATTATTTAAATTTTTTGTTGAATGAGATTTGCTGATTTATACAATGAGACCGTCTTGGCGGTAAAATCAAACAAGGCAAGGTCAGCCCTGACTATTTTGGGCATTGTTATCGGCATCGGATCGGTGATTGCCATGATTTCCGTCGGCCAGGGCTCACAAAAATCAATTGAATCAAGTATTCAATCAATCGGATCCAATTTGATAATGATCATGCCGGGTTCGCAGCGCACAATGGGCGCCGGTCCGAGTTCCGGACGCGGCAGCGCGCAGACATTGACTCTCGGCGATGCCGAAGCCATCAAATCAAGCGTTTCTGGCATTAATAACGTCGCGGCCGACTCATCCAGAAGGTACCAGGTTGCGGCCAAATCCAGCAATACCAATACGCAGATAATCGGTACCGACGCATCGTATTCCGAGGTTCGCAACGTCGCTGTTGAGACTGGAAGTTTTATTTCCGAACAGAATACAAAAAATTTATCAAAAGTTGCGGTATTGGGGCCAAGCACGAGAGATGATCTTTTTGGGGAGAACGCCACGAACGCGATCGGACAAACCATAAAGATTAATAATATTGATTTTAAGGTGATCGGAGTCACTAAATCTCGCGGCGGAACCGGCTTTAGCAATCAGGATGACATGATATACGTGCCGCTTACTACGGCTCAGCGATATTTATTTGGAGATACATATATTTCTACCATCAGTATCCAGACCGAGAACGCCGATTATATTGATCAGGTTCAATCGCAGATTAGTTCGTTACTGCTTTCACGCCATAAAATCGCCGACGCGTCGCAGGCGGATTTCCAAATTATGAATCAGGCCGATATTGTTTCCACCGCCTCTTCGGTTACCGGAACATTCACGACGCTTCTTGCGGCAATTGCCGGTATTTCGCTGATTGTCGGCGGAATCGGAATCATGAATATGATGCTTACGACCGTAACCGAAAGAACGCGCGAGATCGGTTTACGAAAAGCCATCGGCGCAAGAAAGAATGACATCAGCCGGCAGTTTCTTGCCGAAGCTTTAATGCTCACTTTTCTTGGCGGGGTGATTGGGATACTGGTCGGATGGATTGCCGCTTTGGCGATTTCCAGTTTCGCGCAAATTACGACAAGCGTAAGCGGTTCATCGGTTGCGCTGGCATTCGGAGTTTCGGCGGCAATCGGAATTATTTTTGGTTATTATCCGGCAACTCGCGCCGCAAAATTAAATCCGATCGAAGCCTTGCGCTACGAGTAATATAAATTAATTTATTAATTAATATTTGAGTGTATGAAAAAATATATTATCGTAATACTTTCGATTCTGATTATCCTGGCGGGTGCCGGCGGATTTTTCGGCGGTATGAAATACGCGCAATCCAAGCGCGGACAGTTCGGCATGGGCGGAGACAACGCCCGATTCGCGCAAGCCCGCCAGAACGGCGGAAATTTAAATCGCGCCAATATGGTGAACGGCGAAATAATCAAGGCCGATGAAACAAGCATTACCGTAAAGATGGCCGACGGCGGATCGAAAATTATTTATATTTCAGAAACTACGGAAGTTGCCAAAACCGTTGACGGCGTCAAATCCGATTTGGAGGTCGGTAAGAATGTCATGATAAACGGTACGACAAATAACGACGGCAGTGTTGCCGCACAGTCCGTGCAGATCAGGACCGAGGCCATTCCGTTCGGCGGACCGGACGCCGATCTGCCGGTGCAGGACTAGCTTTGACAAATCCCGGCTTTTGGGAATAAGATGGTTGTATATGTTAGCCGCATTAATCATCTCAATCGCATTATTCGCCATCGCCGGGATTTTCATCTGGTTTTTTTCTCTAATCAGCGAGGAGGGGATCGGCAAGTGGTTTTTGGGCGGCGGGGTAACCTGCTGCATCGCCGGTTTGATTGTTTTATATATCGCGTTGTGGTAAAAAAATGACTCACGCGAGGTGCGTGAGTACAAGAGCGGCGCTAACCGTGGCGCGCGCAGTGTCGGAGATAGCCAGTTTGATCTTGACCGAACGTAATGATGCAACCACTACGTGCGGAAACAAGATTATTCTGGCATTTTGTTTTGAGCCAAGAATCAATCCTGTCGAGTTCCATCGCCGGCTGGCCGACGAACGGATGAGCGCTGACGCAGGAGTAGTAGAAGATGATGTATTCCTCCAGTGTCAGTAGGTTCGCTTTATCATCTTCGCGTATCTGCGCTTCGCGACGCATCTTATCCTTGCTCCAGCCGATGTCGGCCCAGAACCAGTAGCCGTTTTCCGTGTTCTCCCAGGCCGCTTCGCGGAAGATGTCCATACTGAAGTCGGTCCAGGACTTGGTGCCCGAGAACGCGTCCATCATGTCCGGGAAGCCGGCAATTGAGCTGGGCGGCCGGTAAAATAGCGACTGATTCACATTCAGACGCATCTGGATGTATAAGTCGGGTAGGAGCTCGTCGGCGGGGGTCAGGATATAGGGTACTTCAATACGGAAGCCATTTATACGGTAGAACTCCGAAAAGAACATTGCCGCGGTTTCGGCCATGGGTCTCGGCATGTTTTTCCTCCTTTTCCCAAAGGTTTATCTAACCACTTTTACGGTATCTTGTCAAAAATACATGCTTGATTTATAATGAGCCCAACAATTATGCCAACAAGCAGGCAGCCGACAAAACGGATTTATACTAAAATTACGGTACTTGTACTCGTAATTTTGTTTATTTTAGCCGGGTTTTTAGATTATCCGCCGGTTTGGAGTAAAATCGCTGACAGCATTAATAATGTGGTGGCCGTAAACATGCCCCATTTCTTCAATATCCCTTTTCGGCTGGGATTGGATTTAGTTGGCGGTACGCACCTTGTTTATATCGCTGACATGGCCAAGATCGAAGAGGATTCGCGCGATGATGCGCTTCAGGGCGTGCGCGATGTGATTGAACGGCGCGTCAACGCGTTTGGCGTTGCCGAACCGGTTGTTCAGACGTCCAAGGTAGGGGATTCATACCGAGTGGTGGTTGAGCTCGCCGGCATCAGCGACATTAACGAAGCCATTAAGATGCTTGGCGAGACTCCGATTCTTGAATTCAAGGAAGCCAACACCGAACCCCCGCGCGAGCTTACGGCCGAGGAATCGAAGGCCTTGAACGATTATAATGCCGATGCGCAAAAACGGGCGAATGAAATTCTGAAAAAAGTTTTGGAAAATCCAAACGATTTGGCGTCTTTGGCACGACAATATTCAGAACACCAGGCCTCCAAGGCAAAAGACGGAAATCTAGATTTCATCGGTCCAGTGGGCGAATATCAACAGCTCTATGAAGCCATACTAAGATTCGATGCCGGTACGTTGATTGATACGATTATTAACACGGATCAATATCTTTATATTGCCAGAGTGGACGAGAAGAGAACCGGTGAATCGCAGGTTCAGGCAAGCCATCTTTTGATTTGTTATTCCGGCGCACCTTATTGTGAAAGCTCGCTCACTAAGGAAGAGGCATTCGCCAAAATTCAGGAACTCAAGGCCAAGGCAACGGTCGGCAATTTTGATATTTTAACGCGTGAGAATTCCACTGAACCCGGGGCGTCCGAGAGCGCCGGGGACCTTGGGTGGTTTAGCCGCGGAGAAATGGTTGAGGATTTTGAGAATGTGGTTTTCAACATGCCGGTGAACACAATCTCCGACGTCGTTGAGACAGATTTTGGTTATCATCTTATATATAAGAAGTCTGAACGCGCGGTTGATGAAATCCGGCCCACGGTCATTGCTATTGAAAAAAAGTCGGCAACCGATTTTGTTCCCGCGGCTGATGAGTGGAAAAATACCGGACTTTCAGGCAAGCATCTGGTGCGCTCGCAGGTTCAATTTGATCAAAATACCAATGAACCCATGGTCGCCCTGGAATTCAATGACGAGGGAAAAGACCTTTTTAAAGATATTACCGAACGCAATGTCGGTAAAGAAGTCGCGATTTTCTTGGATGGCGAACCGATTAGCATACCGGTGGTCAACGAGGCAATTCGCGACGGACGCGCCGTAATTCAGGGCGGATTTAGCGTAGATGAGGCGAAATTATTGGCCCAGCGCCTCAATGCCGGCGCTTTGCCGGTGCCAATTGAACTGGTTTCCGAGCAGACGGTCGGTCCGGCGCTCGGTTCAGAATCATTGCAGAAGAGCCTGTTCGCTGGATTAATCGGATTTTTGCTGGTCGCGCTGTTTATGATTATTTATTATCGCCTGCCGGGTTTTATTTCCGTGCTTTCGCTCGCTTTTTATGCCGTTATATTGCTTGCGCTTTTTAAACTTGTTCCGGTTACACTGTCGTTGTCCGGTTTAGCCGGCTTCATTCTGTCCCTCGGCATGGCGGTTGATGCAAATGTTCTGATTTTTGAACGGCTTAAGGAAGAAATCAAGAGCGGCCGGACGCTTGGTTCATGCGTCGATGAAGCGTTTAAACGCGCCTGGACATCAATCCGTGACGGCAATCTGACGACACTCATCGCCTGCGCTTTGCTCTTCTGGTTCAGCTCGAGCGTAATTAAGGGTTTCGCCTTAACACTAGGAATCGGCGTTATTGTCAGCATGTTTTCCGCAATTACCGTTACGCGCTTAATTTTGAAATTAGTCATTGCCTGGGGTCCGGTGCGCAATAATTGGCGGCTCCTGGGCGCTAAACCCGACAAGGAGTGATATGTGGGTCGTGAAACATAAAAGAATTTTTTACCTCGTCTCGTCGGTTATTGTAATTGCAAGCATTGTCTCATTTGCCCTGTGGCAGCTGAACTGGGGGATTGATTTCACGGGCGGCAGTCTGGCGGAATTTCGATTCAATGATAACAACCGGCCAACGGCTGACCAGGTGCGCCAGGATATCGGCGAATTCAATCTCGGCAATATGACCATCCAGTCCGCCGGAGACCAGGACCTGCTGATGCGTTTCCAGTTCCTGAGCGCGGAGCAGAAAGAATCCGTCGCAAACACACTGACCGATAAATATGGAAATGTTGAGTCTTTGCGTTTCGACAGCATTGGTCCGATTATCGGCGAGGAATTGCGGGTTAAAACTCTCTATGCGATTGTCGGCGTGTTGTTCGCAATCGTGTTATACGTCGCATATACGTTTCGCAAGGTTTCACGACCGATTTCTTCGTGGAAATACGGCCTTCTGACAATCATCTCGGGTTTTCATGATGTAATCATTCCAATCGGTGTATTTGCGATTCTTGGAAAATTCTTTGACGTGGAAGTCAACGCGCCATTTGTTGCCGCAATTCTTACCATCCTGGGTTATTCCATTAATGATACCATCGTGGTATTTGACCGTGTCCGCGAAAATTTAATCAGAAATGACTGGGATTTTGACGAGCTCGTCGGCCGGAGCATCAATCAGACCTTCGCCCGCTCAATCAATACTACCCTGACAACCCTGCTTGCCCTGATCTCGATTTACTTCTTCGGCGGCGCGACGATCAAGGACTTTACCGGTGTGCTGATTATCGGCATTGCCACCGGCGCCTATTCGTCAATATTCATCGCCAGCCCGCTTCTGGTTACGTGGGAAAAATTGCGCAATAAAGCCTAAAATTTGATTTTACAACGAATACAACCTCCTTACCGGAGGTTTTTGTGTTGATAAATACACAGTTTGCCCAAAATATGCTATAATTAATATAAATTATGTCGATCGAAGTGAATTACGCTTTTATAAACAAGCTCCTGGCCATGTCCGGACCGCAGGCTTTTTGGTATTTCTTTATCCACGGGGGATGGATAGCTATTTTAATTATTCTTCTCTGGGGCTCCTACAAAGTTTATCTCTACAAGATGCAGATTCGTGACATCAAGTCCCACCAATATATTTTGCTTGCAATTGACGTACCGAAGGATAATGTCCAATCGCCAATGGCAGTTGAGCATATCTTTGCCCACTTGGCCGGCGCGCACAGCTCACCATCGCTCCGTGAACAATACTGGTTTGGTAGCGTTCAACCATGGTTTAGTCTAGAAATCGCGTCAATAGAGGGATATATCCAGTATTTTATTCGCACACCCGCCAAATTCCGAAATTTAGTTGAGGCAGCAATTTACGCGCAATATCCGGACGCGGAAATCACCGAGGTGGAGGATTATACGTATTTGGTGCCGGTCAAGCATTTTCCGGATCCGGAATGGGAAATGTGGGGATGTGATTTTGTAATGGTCAAGCCGGAATCTTGGCCGCTAAGAACCTACCCGGAATTTGAGCATGGCCTGTCGCAGGAATTTAAAGACCCCCTCTCGGCACTGCTTGAAAATTTAAGCCTGGTTGGGCCAGGCGAACATGTTTGGTTCCAGCTCATGATTGTTCCGATTGAACAAAAGGCGTGGAAAATGGCAGGAGATAAGCTGGTCAAAAAAATGATCGGCGCGAAAATGGAATCAAAACCATCAACTTTGGACAAAATCCTAGATATTCCGTTCAAGGCTCTGGATATAACGACCGAGGCTGTGTTTGGCACGGGAGAGCCGATCAAGAAAGATAAAAAGCAGGACCTGCCAAGTAAGATGCTTTATCTGTCCCCAGGCGATGTTGATCGTGTTAAGGCAATTGAGCGAAAGATAAGCAAGATCGGGTATAAATCAAAAATACGCGCCGTCTATGTCGCTAAAAAACCGGTTTACAAGAAAACAAACGTTGCGCATCCGCTGATCGGCGCAATTAAACAATTTAACTCGGTTTCACTGAACGCGCTTAAACCCGAGTTATCAAAAACCGGCGTGAGCGGCAGTATGCTGTTTTTCAAAAAACAGCGCCAGAATTACCGACGAAACCGGTTGATTGCCGCCTATCGCCAGCGCGATCCAACCTCGCCAATGAGTCCATATATAATGAATACTGAAGAGCTGGCCTCAATCTGGCATTTCCCGGCCATTGAAGTCAAGGCGCCGCTCGTCAAAAAGACGGACGCCAAAAAAGGTGAACCGCCAATGTATTTGCCGTACGATAAGCCGGCCGCGGCTAAGGAAATTTTTAAAGAAGAGCCAGCCCCGACCGTCATCGCTGAAGAGCTGCCGCCCGGCGTGCCCGGTAATTTGCCGTTTGAAAAATAGTTTATGATCAACTACGACCACGATCACGAAAATGAAATAACGCTTTTTGCGGCGACCAATTACCGCAACCGCATGAAGCGTTTTGGCATTAAAACCGACGACCGGCGCCGGCACATGTATTTGCTTGGAAAAACCGGCATGGGAAAAACAACCATGCTTGAGAACATGATGCTCGCGGATATTTACGCCGGACACGGATTGGCAATCGTTGATCCGCACGGCGACACGGCGGAAAAATTGATTGATTTTATTCCGCCCAATCGCATCAATGATGTAATTTATTTTAACCCTGCGGATTCAAATTTCCCCATTGGATTTAATGTTCTTGAATCCGTGGATGAGGAGCATCGCAATCTGATTGCCAATGGCATGATGGGTGTATTCAAAAAAATCTGGCCAGATGTCTGGAGCCCTCGCATGGAATATATCCTGAATAATTGTTTACTCGCGCTTTTGGAATATCCGGGCAGCACATTGCTCGGCATCAACCGCATACTAATCGATAACGAATATCGAAAACGCGTAGTGAGCTCAATTAAAGATCCAATTGTCAAAACTTTTTGGATTGACGAGTACGGTCGTTGGGAAGCAAAATTCCGCAATGAGGCAATCTCACCAATCCAAAATAAAGTTGGCCAATTTTTATCCGCCTCGGTCATCCGGAATATCGTGGCGCAGGTAAAATCATCATTCAATCCGCGGCAGGTGATGGATGAGGGAAAAATTTTTATCATGAACCTTTCCAAGGGCCGCATCGGCGAGGAAACGAGTAAATTGCTTGGCGGTTTGTTAACTACAAAATTCCAACTCGCCGCAATGGAGCGGGTGGATATGCCCGAAGACGACCGCCGCGATTTTTATCTTTATGTTGACGAATTTCAGAATTTCGCCACCGAGAGTTTTGCCAATATATTATCCGAGGCCAGGAAATATCATCTTAACTTAATCATGGCCCATCAATATGTTGAACAGCTTTCCGAAGAGGTTCAGGCAGCGGTTTTTGGTAATGTGGGCACCATGATTATTTTTCGTATTGGCGCGGCCGACGCAGATACTTTCGAGAGCGAGTTCATGCCTAAATTTACGCCGCAGGATTTGGTAAATTTAAACAAGTGGAATGTTTATCTCAAACTCGCGATTGACGGCGTCACCTCCGAAGGTTTCAGCGCCACGGGTTTGCCGCCGGTTGCCAATCGCACCGGTTCGGCTGAACGAGTGATTAAAGTCACCCGTGAACGCTATGCGGTAAAAAAAGAAGTGATTCAAGACAAGGTTTTGCGTTGGACTGGTAGCGAAGTATCGGAAAGTGAAGAAGGCGGCCAGCAAGTAAAAATCAGGTCAGAAGTTGACGGCACGGCTTTTATTGAATCATCAAAAAAGAAAAATAAGCCAAGCTATAAATATACCTGCAATCGCTGCGGCGCGATTCAGGAGCTTGCGATTCAGCTGGATCCGAGCCGTCCGATTTATTGCCAAAAATGCCTTGAAGAGATGAAGACCCAGCGCGGAAAAGGTCAGGGACCGACCAGCGAACCGCGTCCAGGCGCGATACGCCCGACAGCGACAGTCGCTCCGATTGCCAAGGCGCCGCTTGTGACAAAAGGCGACGACCAACCTGAAATTTCGCTCACTGAAGCGCTTGGCGCAAAAAATGAAAATGCCAATAGGCAGGAATAATTTATGGAAATTATTCAGTCAATTATTCTTGGCGCCGTCCAGGGTATTACCGAATTTTTGCCGATTTCATCAAGCGGCCATTTGCTGATATTCCCGCGGGTGTTTGGCTGGCAAGAACAGGGAATTGAATTTGATGCCGCCGTACATTTAGCAACGCTTCTTGCGGTGTTTTTTTATTTTTGGAAAGATTTAAAGAATATTGTTGTTAAAAAAAGTTCCCGCCGACTTGGCTGGATTATTGTCGCCGGAAGTATACCGGCTTTTGTCTTCGGTTTCATATTAAAATTCGTACCCGAAGAATCCTATCGTTCGAATACGATTGTGATAATTTCCCTCATCGGCTGGGGCATAGTAATGTATCTAGTTGATTCTTTTTATCGTAATCATAAAAATACCACCGGCGTCACCGCAGTCAGCGTGAAGCAGGGGATATATACCGGGCTCGCGCAGGCGATTGCCCTGATTCCCGGCACCTCCAGATCGGGCATCACCATAACGGCCGGACTTGCCCAGGGCCTGGATCGGCCAACCGCGGCGCGTTTTTCCTTTTTGCTTGGTATCCCGACCATCGCGGCCGCCGGCGGACTCGCGTTTATTGAATTGTTGACGAATGACGGCGGGTGGTCTAACATTTTGAATGCCGGCATCGGATTGGTTTCGGCATTTATCACCGGCTATTTTTCAATAAAATTCATGCTCGGTTTCCTAGAAAAGCATGGCCTCTGGCCATTTGCCCTGTACCGCGTTTTGCTTGGCGCCGTCCTGATTTATCTTTTTATACTATGAAAAAATTACTGATAATTATCTTATTTACTTTTCTTTCCGCCTTTTACGCGGCGCCGGTTTCGGCCGTCGTAACGCCGGTAAAAAAGACCGATTTTAAAGAATTCCCGGTTCAAACCCTGACGGCAAATTCTGTCGTGGTAATCGATAAGGCGAGCGGCGAGGTTCTATTCTCACATAATTATAATCTTGAGTGGCCGGCGGCCAGTCTGACTAAACTGATGACCGGCGTAATTTTCCTTGAACAGAATCCGGATTTTTTAACCCGGGCCAGCATCATCGCGACGGATGAAGTTGGTGGCGGGCGGCTCGTTGTGCCCAGCGGTTCACTCATGCTGATTAAGGATATCTTTTATTCGGCAATCGCCGGTTCGGCCAACAACTGCGCCATGGCGATGATGCGGCTTTCCGGAATGGATAGCCGGCGGTTCGTGGATATTATGAATCTACGCGCGCGGGTAATCGGCATGAAGAACACGAAATACTACGAACCTTCGGGCATGGATCCGCGAAATACCACAACCGCGGAAGATCTTGCCCTGCTCTCGAAGTACGCGTTTAGCAACAGCCAAATTCGTCACGCCGCCACGACATTTTGGTATAAATTCAATGTTATTTCTCCGGCACTCGCCAAGAGCATCAAGAATACCAATGATTTGCTGATTTACGATCCCGACCTCTATATCACCGGCGGCAAAACCGGCTATCTTGAAGAATCGCAGTACAATCTGGTCATCCAGACCAAGCACATGCGAGAAACCCGTCCAGAACTCATTGTCGTGGTTTTGGGAGCGGATACGCGCAAAGCATCATTTAACGAAGCCAAGGCTCTTGCGCTCTGGATGTGGGACAATTATAAATGGTAAATTTAAAATAAAAACCCTTGGTGAATTTTGAGTTTCACGAAGGGTTAGAGGGAGACATATCATTAATCCTACGTTCACCGTTTCTTTTTTAGTCGGGGAAGATTCAGCGATAGTATCGCTGTGAATAAAATGATGGCGATGGCCTCAAAGAAAGATCTTTCTGCCGCCCTACTCCATTGCGGAGTGTCGGCCATGAATTCGTATAGTATGTTTGCAGTTATAAGTGATATTATCATCACGATAGCTGTTGGAGCCACATTTTTTACTGTATCACCTTCTTCGTGATGAATATACCACGACGAGCCACTTCCGCCGCCTCCGAATAGGATGCCGGCGCCTAACACGAAGCCGAAGTTGTACCAACCACCGTTGTTATGTACTTCGTATATGTGCACGTTTTCCGAGAAGAGTGAGATAAAGAAGGTGATTGGAGCAATTAGGCCGTGCCAGAACCCATGCCAGAACCCAGCGATGTTTCCGTCTGCCATGGGTGTATCAACCAGAGCGTTGGGACCGGCAGCACAGCCAACGAGCAGTAAGAGGCCGCACACTAAGAGTATTGTACCGAGTAGATACTTTTTCATTTTTTCCTCCTTCTAAAAGGAACACTAAACGTTAATTATCATATTATTTCTATTAAGTCAATGGCAGCCATCATGAAAAAGCGTGTTTGCGTCGCAATGTCCGGGGGCGTTGACTCATCAGTCAGCGCCGCTTTATTAAAACACAGGGGCTATGATGTCGTCGGCGCGTTTATTGTGAACTGGTCGGATACGAAAAATCTGAAAGGCGAATGCGCCTGGCGTGAGGAGCGGCGCGATGCAATGCGCGTCGCCGCCAGACTGGATATCCCTCTCCATACTTTGAATTTTGAAAAACAGTATGACAAATTCGTGGTTGATTATATGTTTCGCGAATACCGCGCCGGACGGACGCCGAATCCGGATATTTTATGCAATAAATTTATTAAATTTGGACTCTTCCTCGAGGCCGCGGACAAGCTTGGCTGCAAATATATCGCCACCGGACATTACGCGCGCGTTAAAAAAACCGGCAATCAATGCCACCTGCTCAAGGGCGTTGATCCGGACAAGGACCAGTCATATTTTCTTTATACGCTAGATCAATCGGTTCTCAAGCGGGTGATTTTTCCGGTTGGCGGTTTGCGCAAGCCGCAAGTTCGCGCACTGGCCCGGCAATTCAAACTGCCGGTATCGGACAAGGCCGAGAGCATGGGCATTTGTTTTATTGGCAAAGTAAATATTGAAGATTTTTTAAAACAAAAAATTAAATCAAGACCCGGTGATATTCTGGACATTGACGGCAAAAAAATTGGCCGGCATCGCGGTATTTATTATTATACCCTCGGACAGCGGCACGGATTTGGCATCAAGGGCGGAGGAATATATTACATCGCGGCCAAGGATCCGAAGAGGAATACTCTAACCGTGGTTGACCGGCAAAATCATCCGGCATTGTTTAAAAAAGAAATTTTATTAACCGATTTATCTTGGACTTCGGAACCCGCAGCCACGACGTTCGCTTGCCGCGCCAAGATTCGTTATCGCCAGCCGGACCAGGCCTGCCGAGTAATCATAAAATCTAATACCCGGGCACGAGTTATTTTTAGCAAACCCCAATGGGCGGTCGCGCCGGGCCAGTCAGTGGTGTTTTACAAAGGTTCGCGGTGCCTGGGCGGCGGAATTGTAAAATAAAAGCATCCCGAGGGGGATGCTTAGAGCAAGGAGCTATTCGGATATCAGGTACTCGCGTATCTCGTCGGCATGATCAGCGAGTTTTTTTCGATCCGACGGATTCAGCACACCGATGCGCCACGCGGTATAGTGCCGACCGAGAGCTAGAATTGTGTCGGCTTCTTCGGGATAGAGTTCATCCACCTCGAAGTACTCGCCGTTGATGTACAGCCATATCGGTTGGCGCACAAAACGCTCACCGTGAAACTGCGGCGTAACGATGACACTCTCGGGTTCCATGCCGAACATGTCTTCGAATGCCCGTTCCAATGTAGTCAGATTCGCCGATGACGTGTATTTCTGACCCCAGCCGCGGAAAGTCTCATCTGAGACTTCGAGGACACGGATTGGCTTATCACGGATCGCTTCATCGTTGCCGCAGCCAGGGAGTCGGAAAACAACCGACGTTTTTGGCAAGCGCCGCGAAAGATAGCAATCGGCAATCCGTCGGCAGGCCGGATAACGACTCTCCATGAACCATGTCAGTGCCTGATAGTCGGTTGCCCGACGAATGTTGCGCAATCCTTTCTCTCGAAGGATGTATTCCCACATTTTTTCAATCAGCCTCTGCGCGCTCATCGCGCTTTTACGCAGGTAGCATTCACCGTAGGCTGATATATAGAGACGGCGGTATCGCTGTGACCTCCGGATGATGTCCAGTTGGTTTTCGATCACCAGCCGGTTGCCGCGCCAGTAGATGTGTCCGTCGAGCGATGCGAGGTTAGGAACATCTATATTGGTGAAGCAAGCGTCACGAGACAAGTAATCAAACTTGTCTGCACCGAACGGATGATTGGTCACTATGGCTTCAAGATGATTCTCTTTCTTGAAGAGCGCAATCAGATCTTCGTAACCGATGCCGCATTTCTCGATTACTTCTTTCATTTCTACGAGAAGTTCGAACGCATTCTGCTCGTGCGAAATATCCATCGCTCTTTCGCTGGCGTGGGAAAGGGCAAAGTGCCCAATGTCGTGCAGAAGCCCGAAGCAGGGGAGTAGCTTTTGACTCGTATATGCGTCGAATTGGCTGTTCCAGCCAATAATCCGGCGCTCTGTTTCATACTTTGTTCCAAGCGAATGCACGAAACGCGTATGAGTACCGGCTGGATATATCATTGATATCTGCGCAAGCTGCGATATCTGGCGCAGGCGCTGGAAATTCGGATGGTCAACGATTGGCAAGAACTCCTCAATATCAACGCCGGTGATGGTGCCGCGTACGGGAATGTATATGGCCTTGCGATTGGACGGATGCATAATCTTACCTCCGTTTGATTGTAAACGAACTAGACTACAAGCTTAATTTATCTTGCAGAATTCGTCAAATTCCGCTATAATTAGCCGCATGCTTACTGCCAAAGATTTACGGGAAAAATTTCTAAATTTCTTCCGCGAGAACGGCCATACGGTCATTTCGTCGGCATCTTTGATACCGGAAAACGACCCGACCGCGCTTTTTATTTCCGCGGGCATGCATCCGCTGGTGCCGTATCTTTTGGGCGAAAAACACCCGGCCGGCAAACGCCTGGCCGATATTCAGAAGTGCGTACGCACCGGCGATATTAATGAAGTCGGGGATACCTACCATCATACTTTTCTTGAGATGCTGGGCAACTGGTCCCTGGGCGATTATTTTAAAAAACAGGCAATTGATTATTCGTGGGAATTTCTAACTTCTAAAAAATGGCTCGGCCTGGATCTGACCCGCCTCGCGGTTACGGTATTTGCCGGCGATAAAGACGCGCCCTATGACCAGGAGTCCCATGATATCTGGCTTGAAATCGGCATGCCCGAAGAGCGCATCAAAAAAATGGGCAAAGAAGAAAATTGGTGGGGTCCGGTCGGGGACACGGGTCCGTGCGGTCCAGACACGGAAATTTTTTACTGGGTTTCCGAAGATAATGTTCCGAAAAAATTTGACCCGGCCGACAAGCGCTGGGTAGAAGTCTGGAATAATGTTTTCATGCAATATAATAAAACCGCGTCTGGTTATACGCCTCTGGCGCAAAAAAATATCGACACCGGCATGGGTTTTGAACGGCTGCTCGCCGCCCTGAACGGATTTTCGGATAATTATCATACTGAACTTTTTCTACCCCTCATACGCGAGGTTGAAAAAATTTCCGGTAAAAAATACGACGAGGATAATGAGACCGACCACATCATGCGCATCATCGCTGACCACGTCCGCGCCGCGGTCATGATCCTGGGCGACGATTTGGGCGTGGTGCCGTCAAATCTGGACCAGGGATACATTTTACGGCGGCTAATCCGGAGGGCGGTGCGGTACGCGCGCCTGCTCGGCATTGATTTAAAGACCCGCGTGACCATTCCGCTTGCCGCCAAGGCGGTGGAAATCATGAAATCCGCCTATCCGGAGCTCGAGAGAAATAAAGACCGCATTTTTGAACAGCTCGAAGCTGAAGAAGCCCGGTTTGAACTGACCCTTGAAAAAGGGCTGAGGGAATTTGAAAAATCCTGCCGCGATAAAAAGCTTTCTCCCAAAGAAGCGTTTGTTCTTTTTTCAACCTACGGCTTTCCATTTGAAATGACCTGCGAACTGGCCCGCGAAAAGGGGATTAATGTTGATAAGAAATGTTTTATGGAGGAATTTCAAAAGCACCAAGAGCTTTCGCGAGCTGGCGCCGAGCAGAAATTTAAAGGCGGACTGGCGGATCACGGAGAAGCTGTGACGAAATTGCATACCGCGACTCATCTTCTGCATGCCGCCCTGCGCCAGGTGCTCGGTCCGCACGTTGAACAGCGTGGCAGCAATATCACTTCCGAACGTTTGCGTTTTGATTTTACGCACGACAAAAAAATGACGGCCGAACAAATCAAAGATGTTGAGAACTGGGTAAATGACAAAATTCGTAAAAACCTACGCGTCACGAGCCGTGAAACCACGGTTGAAGAGGCCAAATCGCAGGGGGCAATCGGGCTTTTCACCAGTAAATACGGCGATAAGGTCAAGGTTTATACCATAGAAGGCGCTTCTTCGGAGATCTGCGGCGGTCCGCACGCGGAAAATACCGGCACTTTGGGCAAATTTTTTATCATGAAAGAAGAAGCCAGCTCATCGGGCATAAGACGAATTAAAGCGAAACTTGAGTAATTTTGGCTAAAATTAGCCAAAAAATATCTCAAGTTTTTTTAACTTAAAAACACTTGACGATTATTCATAAATCCGCTAGAATATAGGCAAACTTGTCAAAAAAATATTACTCTGTTATAATACGCGCACTTCATTATGATGCAAACAAAACGGGGGACTCTATGAGCGGCAACGATTTTATAGAAATGAAAGGCAGGGTCATAGAGCTTTTACCGGCCGCGACATTCAAGATACAGCTTGAAAGCGGCCACGAGATACTCGGCCATCTCTCGGGAAGGATGAGAATTAATAAAATCCGCATTCTACCGGGCGATGAAGTCAGAGTAGAGATGACTCCTTACGATCTCACCAAGGGTAGGATTACCTACCGATTCTAGATAGAGTAAACAAACCAGCTTTATCCGGCTGTTTAATTATTTTTGTGAGTATGAAGGTCAGAGCCTCTGTAAAAAAAATATGCCGCGATTGCAAAATTGTGAGACGCAACAGGCGTATTCACGTTATCTGCAAAAATCCTAAACATAAACAGAGACAGGGATAAATTTATGGCAGTCAGAATTGCAAACATCAACTTACCGTTAAATAAAAGGATTGAGATCGCGCTGACTTCGATTTACGGCGTCGGCCGTTCAACATCGGGCCGCGTTTTAAAAAAAACCGGAATTAATCCCGATAAGAAAACATCTGAATTAACGGAAGATGAGATTTCAAAAATCCGCACCATTATTGAAAAAGAGCTGGTGATTGAGGGCGAATTAAAACGCGACATACAATCGGGCATCAAGCGCCTTAAGGATATCGGCTGCTACCGCGGTTCAAGACATGCTAAGAATCTTCCGGTTCGCGGCCAGAGAACAAAGACCAATGCCCGGACCAGGAAGGGTCCGCGCAAGACCATGGGCAGCGGCAGGAAACCAAGCGGTCTGAAGACATAAAAAAATATGGAAGAAAAAAAAGAAAAAACAGAGGCTAAGCCTCGAAAAAAGAAAAAAATCATCCGCCAAATCAGCCATGGACGCGGTTACGTTCAGGCAACATACAACAATACGCTCATTACCCTTACCGATCTGAACGGCAATGTGCTCGCGTGGTCAAGCGCCGGACTTTGCGGATTCAAGGGACCAAAAAAGGCGACACCGTTTGCCGCAACGATCATCGGTAAGAATGTATGCGATAAAGTCGCGCCATACGGACTCAAGGAAGTGAACGTTTACGTCCAGGGAGTCGGCGCCGGCCGCGAATCCGCCATCCGATCGCTGAACGCAAACGGTCTGAATGTATTATCAATTAAAGATATTACCCCAATTCCTCACAACGGCTGCCGAAAGCCGAGAGCGAGAAAGGTCTAATCAATATGGCAACAACAACCGGTTCAAAATGCAGAATGTGCCGCCGCCAGGGTGAAAAACTCTTCCTCAAGGGTGAGCGTTGCGGTACGGCAAAATGCGCGATTCTCAAACGCAATTTTCCGCCCGGAGCACACGGCGCCAAGGGCACCGGACGCATGTCGGGTTACGGCCTACAGTTGCGAGAAAAACAAAAGGCCAAGCGTCTCTACGGCCTTCTTGAAGCCCAGTTTAGAAAATATTACGAAAATGCGCGGAGAATCAAGGGTAATTCAAGCGAAATTATGGTACGCCTGCTCGAAACTCGTTTTGACAACGTGGTTTTCCGACTCGGTCTTGCAAAATCGCGAGCCATGGCCCGTCAGATGGTTAATCACGGCATGTTTAATATCAACGGGCATAAGAATGATATACCCTCCGTCGCCCTCAAACCCAATGACGTTATTACGATTGACCCCTCCAAGGCCTCCAAGAAAATCTTTGAGAATCTTCATGATCAGCTAAAGAAACACGAAACGCCGAGCTGGCTCTTCATCGATGTCGAAAAACTTGAAGGCAAGATGCTTTCATACCCCGAGGGCGAGGAACTGAAGCAACCGTTTGATCCAAAATTTATCATTGAGTTTTATTCCCGCTAAATATTAAATTTTATTATGAAGGAGATTTTATTGCCAAATAAAATAATCATAGCTCCGGGAACCGGCAAGAACGACGCGGTTTTGACCGTCGAACCTTGCTTCCAGGGTTATGGTACAACCGTGGGCAATGCATTAAGGAGGGTCCTTCTATCATCCCTGCCCGGCGCTGCATGTTACGCCGTTAAAATTAAGGGCGTACAACACGAATTTAGCCCAATTAAAGGCGTCAAAGAGGACGCATTGGGCATTATTCTCAATCTGAAGCAGCTCCGGCTCAAAGTATTTACCGATGAGCCAGTGAGGCTCGTCATTAAGGCCAAGGGCGCCGGCGTAGTTAAAGCCAAGGATATTGAAAAAAACTCGGATATTGAAATTATCAATGATGATTTATATATTGCGGAATTAACCGATAAGGATTCCGCTCTCGAAATGGAGATAATGGCTAATCGCGGACGCGGCTATCTGCCAATCGAGGAACGCGATAAATCTAACCTTGAGGTCGGTCATATTGCCATGGACGCACTATACAGCCCGGTTCTCAATGTCGGATTTAAGGTTGAAAATACCCGCGTCGGTGAAATCACCGACTATGATAAGCTGGTGATGAATATCGAAACTGACGGAACCATCACGCCGGAAGAGGCAGTCAATCAGAGCGTTGCGATCTTGCTCGACTACTTCACCGTACTTCAAACGCGCGGCATACCGCCAGCGCACGAGCAGGTTATTCTGGAGCAAGAAAAGCCATCTGAAATTACCGAACCCGAAGCCGTAACGACCGAGGAAAAAGAAGAAAAAAAATCTACAAAAAAGAAAGTTGCGAAGAAAACTGCAAAAAAGAAATAATTTATGAGGCACCGAGTTAAAAATAAAACCCTGGACAGAAAAAAAGCTCCGCGAGAAGCCCTGCTTAGAAATCTGGTTTCGAGTCTCATTCTTTACGAAAAGGTAAAGACAACCAAGGCCAAAGCGCGCGTTATCAAGCCGCTGGTTGACAAGATGATCACTCTCGGCAAACATGGTACGCTCGCATCCCGGCGCCAGGCCCACAAATTTTTCTATATCGAAAACCCGGTGAAAAAAATCTTTGAAGACCTTGCTGTCCGCTACAAGGATAGAAACGGCGGTTATACCCGAATGACTAAACTCGGATTCCGCAAAGGCGATTCCGCGGAAATTGTGCAAATTGAGCTGATTAAATAAACCCGACCCCGCGGCTTTGCCGCGTGGTATCAGGGCGGGTTTTTTAGAAAAAGTGTCGGCTCCGCCGACCTTATCAAACATAATTGCCCCGATAGTCATCGGGGCCACTAATAAATATGGCGAAGAGAATTATCCGCAATACAATTAAACTTGATGCCGCCGACCAGTCGGTTGGACGCCTTGCTTCCAAAGCGGCTTTTTTGCTGCAGGGCAAACACAAACCGGATTATGCGCCTCATATTGATGCCGGCGACTTTGTTCATATCGTAAATGCCGAAAAGCTAAAATTTACCGGCAACAAAATAGAACAAAAGCAATATCTGCATCACACTTTCTATCCGGGTGGTTTGAAATCCATGCCTCTTAAAACGCTTGTTTCGACCGGACAATTTGAGAAAATTATTAAAAATACAATTACCCGAATGCTGCCGAAAAACAGCTACCGCACCGTTCGATTGCGAAGAATAACTTTTGGTAAAGCAAAATAATTATGCCAGTGAAGAAAGCTACAAAGAAAACAACTAAAACCACTGCTAAATCTCCAAGGAAAACTGTCAAAAAACATCCGGTAATTTTAAAAAAGGAAGATGTAAAGATTGAAAAACCGGCTGAGTCAAAAGCTGCTGCCACTAAATCCGGCAAATACATTCGTGCTATCGGACGACGCAAATGCGCCATCGCGCAAGTTCGACTCTACCAGCCGGGAAAGGGGAGCATCACGATCAATGATAAACCCTTGATTGAATACTTCACGGTCGCTTCACAGCAAATCTGCGTCAATGATCCGCTAAAGACTGTCGGACTTGAGGGGAGCGTGGATATTACCGCAAAGGTTTCTGGCGGGGGCAAACATGGCCAATCCGAAGCGGTGAGACTCGGCATCGCCCGATCAATTATTGCACTTAATCCTGAATTAAAATCCAGTCTTAAGAAACCGGGATTTCTCACGCGTGATTCACGCGTTAAGGAACGAAAGAAACCTGGCCTCAAACGTGCCAGACGTGCCCCGCAATGGTCCAAACGCTAAAATTGATTAACATAAACCCCTGGCCGCGTTGCCGGGGGTTTTGATTTAGAAAGCTTGGATTTATTATAAATTTAGTGTAAAATAGTGGTAATTATGGCGGCGAATCTTGCTAAAAATACATTCTATTTGACCCTTGCGGCAATCGGGCAGAAAGTACTTGCATTCATCTATTTTGCCCTAATTGCGCGAATGGTCGGCGTGGAATGGACGGGAAAATATTTTCTCGCCCTCTCATTTACCACGATATTTTCCATTTTTGTTGATTTTGGGCTTAATTCGGTGCTTATCCGGGAAACGGCCCGCGATCACAGTTTGATACCGAAATATCTCAACAATATTTTCAGCATCAAGCTCTTTATGGCCGCGGCAACCGCGATTGTCGCCGCCGTGGTAATCAATATAATGGGATACGACAGCCTCACCACCCTGCTTGTCTATCTCGCGCTCCTGGTGATGGTCGCCGACTCATTTCACATGACGTTTTATGGCATTTTCCGAGGTTTAAAAATCCTGAGTTACGAAGCCCTGGGAATTTTTATCTGCGAAATTATTATCGTCGGACTGGGTACCGCCTCTCTGCTAATTCACCGCTCCCTGCCGATATTGATATTAGCCCTGCTTGCCGGAAGTTTGTTCCATATTATCTATGTACTCTTTCTGCTCAAAAAACGCGCTGGTATTTTGCCACGGTGGGAATTGGATTTTACATTCTTGAGAAAGACTTTTAAAATTGCCCTGCCGTTTGCAATCGCCGGCGTATCAGTGAAAATTTACTCCTACATCGATTCTATATTACTCTCACTTCTTGCCGGCGACGCTTATGTGGGGTGGTACAGCATCGCCTACAAACTAACTTATGCTTTCCAGTTTATTCCCATGGCTTTCGTTGCCGGCCTCTATCCAGTATTATCCGAGCATTGGAAATTCAACCGCGAAAAGCTTATTCACACTTTCACGCAATCGGTCAGATACATGAGCGCCATTTCAATCCCAATTTGTTTCGGCGTCTGGGCGCTGGCGGATAAAATCGTAATTGCTTTCTATGGTCCGGATTTTTTTAACTCAATCCTTCCGCTTCAAATTTTGATATTTGTACTCTTTGCCATCTTCGTCGATTTTCCGGTCGGATCCCTACTCAATGCATGCGACCGCCAAACAACCAAAACCGCAATCATGATCGCGACGATGGTCATCAACGTTGCTCTTAATGCAATTTTAGTCCCACGATTTTTTGCAGTTGGCGCGGCAATTTCCGGCTTGATTAGCTTCACGTTCATGGCCGTCGCCGGAATTTATTATGGTAAAAAATATATCGGCTTTAGCCTGCGTCCCATATTCTCATGTTTTATCAAGACATTTCTGAGCGGCCTCGTTATGGCCATCGTCATTCTCGCTCTCAAGGAACAGTTACACTTTATTCTGCTCGTTCCACTTGGTGCGATTGTCTATTTCTTAGTGCTCTACATCGTTCGGGGGTGGGACAAGAATGATGTTAAGGAGATTACCGGCCTATTATTTAATAAAAATAATCCCTAACCATGGATAAGAGCCTGCTGATAACTCTTGAGTTTCCGCCGCAAAAAGGCGGAATTGCGAACTATCTGGCGAATTTGTATTCGCGGCTGCCGAGCGACAAGGTTTTTGTGCTCGCTCCGAAGACAAAAGGTTCACAGGAATATGACGCGACCTGCGCGTATAAAATCATGCGCGGCAATCTTCTGACATCTTATATCTGGCCTCACTGGCTGATGCTCTATTTTCGCGTCAAAACATTGGTAAAAAAACACAAGATTACGATGTTGCATATTTCGCACGTGCTGCCGGTTGGCTATATCGCATATCGACTGAACCAAACACTTAAATTACGCTATGCCGTGTTCTGCCATGGATTGGATATACTCAAGGCTCAGGCGACGCCCCAAAAAAAGCAGCGCTTGATAAAAATTCTGAATAAAGCTTCCGGAATCGTGGTAAATAGCGAGTACACTCGCGGCTTAATCAGTGGACTCGGCGTACCCGACAGCAAGGTTTTGGTTGTTTATCCCTGCCCAGCATTTGTACCGAACCGCGAAACTATTGAAACCTACGACGTGGTTGCAAAATATGGTCTTTCCGAAAAGCGCGTGCTACTTTCCGTGGCTCGTTTAGTTGAACGAAAGGGGATTGATAAGGTGCTGGAATGCCTGCCCCGCCTCTACGAAAAATTTAAGGATATCATCTACGTAATCGTGGGCGACGGCCCGGATATCAACCGGCTCGCCAAAATTGTTGATGATTTAAAAATTCATAATCTCGTACGATTCGCCGGCAGTGTAAGCGACCAGGACATGAGCAAGTTTTATTCGATTGCCGAAGTATTTGCCCTGCCTTCGCGCCAAATTGGACCGGACGTGGAAGGCTTTGGCATGGTCTATCTTGAGGCAAATCTTTTTGGTTTGCCCGTGGTTGGCGGAAGGAGCGGCGGCGTACCAGAAGCGGTGATTGACCGGCAAACCGGTTTACTGGTGAATCCGAACGATACGAATGATATTTATCAGGCCATAAATGATTTAATGACCGACCGCGAATGGGCCAAAACACTCGGTGAAAATGGCCGCGTTCGTGCCGAAAATGATTTTCAATGGCGTAAAGAAACCGAAAAATTACGACTTTTCCTGAGCGGCCATACATATGGATAAACCTGTAATCAGTATAATTATACCTGTATTTAATCATCGCGAGGAGATCGGGCCTTGCCTGGATTCGATTTATCGCCAGACTTTTTCAGATTATGAAATTATCGTCGTCAACGACGGCTCTACCGACGCGTTTGACGCCGCGATTGCACCGCATCTTAACAAAATTAAACTAATTAACCAGGAAAACCGCGGCGCCAATGCTGCGAGAAACCGCGGATTTGACGCATCCTCCGGAGATTATGTAATATTTTGCGATGCCGACGTCCAAATGTCTCCTGACATGCTTGACGCCATGTTGCAATCGTTAAAAGATCGGCCGGAATATTCTTATGCCTATAGTTCATTCAGGTTTGGTTTTAAATTGTTTAAACTTTTTCCGTTCAACGACAAAAGGCTTGGCGCCATGAATTTTATACATACCACCTCGCTTATCCGACGTTTTGATTTTCCGCGCTTTGACGAGAATATCACGCGCTTTCAGGACTGGGATTTGTGGCTTACCATGCTTAAAAATAAAAACAGGGGATGGTGGATTGACGAAGTCTTATTTACCATAAAGCCGCGCCATCGCCACAATATGAGCGAATGGCTTCCGTCCTTTGCGTATTGGAAATTTTTTGGTTTTCTTCCTTCGGTGCAGAAATACCGCGCTGCCGAAAAAATTATCAAACAGAAACATAAACTGCCATGACTTCCGTAATTATTGTCAGTTGGAACGTAAAAAATTTGCTCAAGGCGTGCCTCGCGAGCATAGTTTCGTATTCACAGGACGTTGAATATGAAATTATCGTTGTTGACAACAATTCTCACGACGGTACGGCCGAAATGGTCCGTTCCGAATTCCCGAATGTCAAAATCATTACAAATGATTTTAATGCCGGTTTCTCCAGAGCCAATAACATGGGCCTGGCTAAAGCCGCGGGCGATCATGTGCTTTTTATGAATCCTGACATGGAATTTACGGAAAATACGCTTATCAAAATGCGTGCTTTCATAGATTCCCACCCTGATGTATTCATCGCCACTACGACACTTACATATGGCGATGGAACGCGCCAAAACAACATTAAACGCCTACCTGATTTTTGGTCACAGGCTTTAATAATGCTAAAATTGCATCACCTGTTCTCATGGCTGCCGGCAATCAAAAATTATCTTGCCAAAGATTTTGATTATTCCGTTGAACAGCCGGTTGAAAACATCATGGGCGCATTTGTTTACAGCCGATCGAGAGAATTCCGGCAATTTGGAAGCTGGAATGAAAAATTTCCACTTTGGTGGGAGGATGTGGATTTGTGCAAACGAGCCGCCCTGGCCGGAAAGAAAATATTTTATACTCCATCCACCCGCGTGGTCCACCACGAGGGAAGGAGCTTTGCCCAAGTCGCGAGTCCGGCAAAGCAAAAAAAGTTTATCCGGGGAATGCTTATTTATTTTCGTTTATATCATCCGATTTATGACTACCTACTGCTTGCCCTTCTTTCACCCAAAAGCATGGCGCTTGCTTATATCGCAAATTTTTTACACGTCAAACCAAGAACCCAATCAAAAATTTAATATGGACAAAAAAACTTTCTGGACAGTAATTCTCTACATCGCAACTTTTGAAATTGTTTCTTTTGCTCTGTATTATTCGCCAAATTATCTCAATATCGCGGGCTTTATTGCCCTTGCGGTTCTATTTTCATGCGTCGGCGTGGTCAACCCGCGCACCGCGGCGGTAATATCCGCGATTGAACTTTTTATCGGCGGCATGGGATATCTTTTTCACATGGATATAAATGGTTACATGATTTCCGGCCGCATGGTGATTTTTGGCATAATGGCCGCACTATGGCTTACCGGTGTTATCATGACCCGCCGGATCAAGTTTCTCCACTCTAAGTTTCTTGTTCCTTATCTTATATTTTTTGCATTTCTAATCGTCGGCCTTATTAATGCCCTGCTTCGAAAAAACGGATTATCAAATATATTTTTTGATTTTAACGCCTATATTTTCTTCTTATATCTGCCGATCTGGTATGAATTCCTTAGCGGTGATTATACCTGGAACCGTCTCTGGACCGCGGCGGCCGCCTCTTATATCTGGCTTTCCGCAAAAACAATGCTGGTTCTTTACTTCTTCTCACACAACATTGAGTGGGCCGTCTGGCCTCTTTACCACTGGATCCGCAACACCGGCGTTGGTGAAATTACGCTCATGATGTCAAATATTTTTCGCGTATTTTTCCAATCACAAATTTATCCATTGATTGGGCTCTCCATACTTGTCGCGATTCTTATTCTTCACCGCGACAAGCTCAATCCACTGGAAAAAAAACTGCTGATTATATTCATGTCGGTCGGCGCGGCGGTTGTTTTAATTAGTTTGTCGCGCAGCTTTTGGCTTGGCGCCGCGGTTTCTCTGCCAATCATTTTTATTTTCGCCCTGATTAGGAAAATATCTTTTTTACGGATTATCGGCCGCGCCACGCTCGGGCTACTCGCACTTTGCATTGGATTCATGCTAATCGCCGCCGTGGTTAAATTTCCGATTCCCACGCCGGGGGCCGGCTCACTTGGCACGATGCTTCTTGAACGAGCGGATATCGGAGCCGAAGCCGCGGCTTCCAGCCGTTGGAATCTCCTGCCCGTATTGTGGCAGGGGATAATCAACGAACCTTTTCTGGGACAGGGTTTTGGCGCCCAGGTTACCTATATTTCAAACGACCCGCGCGTTCGCGCCGAATATCCGACCGGCGAATATACCACTTCAGCCATGGAGTGGGGGCTTTTGGACATCTGGTATAAAATCGGCATACTCGGAATCGCGGCCTATCTCTGGCTAATGGTACGGTTGGGAAAAACCGGAATCGTAGCATATTTAAAAAACAGCGACAATGTCATGCCGCTGGCCCTTACGATCGGGCTTGTTGTTTTATTTATTACGAATTTTTTTACGCCGTATCTCAACCATCCGCTGGGAATCGGCTACCTTCTCCTCATGTCGTGCTATCTGGAACGCGATCGGACGTCAGGATAATATCGAGCCGTCAATCTTCGGACCGCCATTCAAAAAATCTTTAATATTCATGGGTTTCTTGCCCTCGGGTTGAAGGGCAAGAATTTTTATATCTTGGCGAGCGGTTCCGACAATCAAATTTTTATTTGCGATACGCGCCTGACCGGGCGGAAGTGTCGCCGTTGAATCAATGGAAGACTTCAATATCTTCAGCTGTTTGCCGCCCCAGGAACAAAACGCGCCCGGCCACGGCGAGAAGGCACGAATTTGGCGTTCAATCTCCACCGCGGTTTTTTTCCAGTCAATCCTGCCGTCCGGACGCGACAGAAGTTTTGAATATGTGGCATTATTTTCTTCCTGCGGCTGTGCTTTGATTTTTCCTTCGGTCCAGTCAATCAATACGGACGGTAATCTTTCTGCGGCCAAAACAGACAGGCGGGCGGTCAGATCTTCTCGGTTATCTGCCGGAGCGATGGGCGCGCGAAATCGCAAAATTACGGGCCCCTGGTCCATCCTTTCATTCATGAGCATGAAAGTTACGCCAGTTTCTTTATCGCCGTTCAATATAGCAAAGGCGACCGGCGACGGACCGCGCCAGCGCGGCAGAAGCGAAGGATGGATGTTCACGCAGCCGAACTTGGGGATGGCGAGCACCTCCTTGGGCAAAAAGTGGCTGTAGGCAAAAACAAGAATTATATCCGGCTCCAGAAGTTCGATCTGGCGGATGGTGGTCGGATTATTGAACTTCTCGGGCTGAAAGACCGGTATATCATGGCGCGATGCCCGGAGCTTTACGGCCGGGGGCAGGGGAATGGCGTGGCGTCCGGCTGGCTTATCCGGCTGGGTATAAACCGCGATAATCTCAAATCGCTTGTCCTGCGTCAAAACCTCAAACACCGGCAGGGTGAATGCCGGCGTGGCCATAAATATTACACGTAATGGTTTTGTGGATTCTACCATGTTTATTTCGTTGGGAGAGACGAACATTTCTTAATGCGATCAATAAACAAAATACCGTTTAAATGATCTACTTCGTGCTGCAAGATGATTGGGAGCATGCCGCCCTTGGCGCGCATACGGAATTTTTTACCCTTCCGGTCCGTAGCGGAAACCGACAACGCGGCGTGGCGTTTTACCATGCCCCAGACGCCGGGCAGGGAGAGGCAGCCTTCCTCCACCTCAACCTTACGCAAAGACTTGCGATAAAGTTTTGGATTAATAAATACGAGCGGCTTTTCGCCGTCCATGGCAACGATTATTCTAATGTTTTTACCCACCTGCGGAGCGGCGAGACCGATACCCTTAGCCGCGTGCATTGTCTCAATCATAGAATCAATAAACCGCTGGGCTTCATCGATTTCCAAATATTTCTTCTTGACGCGCGAACTGTTGGTTCGTAAGTAAGCGCTCGGGTGAGTAAAGATTTTTAAGACTGGCATATTAACTTAGTATAAATTCCGGGTCAACATCGATAATTATATCATTTGCGTATGTTTTTAGAAAATTCTTGTCCATATCGCGTGGAATCTTAAGAGTGATAAGAATCCTGAACTGGCCGCGGATTTTTTTCGGAGTTGCCGGGTACGGCCCGAGTATTTCTGCGCCTTTTTGGACGAGTGCGCCAAGCTCGGCATAAATCCTTTGCGCCAAACCTTGGGCCAATTCTTCGTTTGTATTCTGAATGATCAGCTTAATGAGCTTGGTGAATGGGGGGTAATTAAATGACTGACGCGCCGCGATTTCGTCTCGGAAAAAATTATCCGGCGAATCAACGCTTTGTAGAACCTTATTATCCGGCCTCATTGTCTGAATAAATATCTCCGCGCCAAGCGCGCCGGCTAGGTTCCTAATCTTCCGGATTTCCTGCCACGCCCTTTCGGTTGAACGAAAGTCGGGAATGTTGAATAAATTATCCGAATTGATTATTCCCACCACGCCGATTTTTTGTTGCAGAATTTCGCCGTAATATTCTTTGACAAGATAATTGGTGCCCAGAATAACGTCATAGTCGTCCAGATTGTAACGGATCGGCGTGTCAACATCTTTATCCAGGCGGAGAATGCGGTAATTTCCAAATGATTCTTTTATTTCCCGTTCGAGCGTTTCGGTACCGGCGCCGACCATCTTAATATTTGTTCCGCCGCATTTGTCGCAGGCGAGGGGAATATCGCGGCTCTCGCCGCAATGATGGCATACCAGGCGGTTTTTGTGCGCAATCTGCGGAATTTGGCATTCAGGGCACAAATAGGCATAACCGCAATCGCGGCAAATCGTGCTCGTTGCCCAGCCGCGGCGATTAAAGAAAAGTAGCACTTTTTGATGATTTTGTAAAGCCCCCAGCCCGGCCTGAAGCAAACGGTCGGACAGCAGGGAAAAATTATGCGTCTGCCTTTCAAACTTCAAGTCAATCGTTGAAACGGCTGAATCCTTGCCCTTCTGCTCAATAACCAACCAGCCCTGGTTCTTTGCGGCATGCCATGTTTCTAGCCGAGGCGCGCCGGTACAAAAGACGGCCGGTATTTTCCGTGATTCGCTGACTTTGAGAGCGAGCGACCGGGCATCATAGCGCGGATTTTGATCATATTGCTTAAAATCCGGCATTTCTTCATCAATAACGAATATGGCCGTTAAATTCGCCGACGGCGCGAATATTCCAACGCGGGACGCTACCAGGATTGATTTTTTTCCGCACGCGAAATCAATCCAGTTTTTCCAATACGACCCTCTGGAAAGGCCGCTGTGCAGACTCGCGACCGCGCCAGGGAATGATTCATTGAGGTAAGCCGCGGTTTGTTCAATGGATTTAATCTGCGGTTCAAGAATCAAAAATTGATTTTTCGCGCTGAATTTATCAGCAATCCAATTTCTGATTTCTTCAAGCATCCGACGCTTGTCCTGATATAAAAACAAAGCCGGTTTGACGGCCAGGCGATCAAGGAGAGGGGATGGGCCGAATCCGGCGGCAATATTTTGGCTGCCGCGTGAATCATTTAAAGGCTCCTCCCGGAATCGCTTAGGCGCATCCGGTATCACGGCCTTTACCAACGCGCCCTTGGATACAAGATAATATTCGGCCGCGTATTCAAGAAGTTTTAAATCCGATTCATCAAACAGCTCCTGCCGCGTAATCGCAGAATGGATTGACAAAATCTTTTCGCTTTTAATCGACGGCGTGCCGCTTAATTCCCAAACAACGCCCTGGATCAACCGGCCACGAAATGGCACCATTACAAAAAAACCCGGCTTGAGCACGGATTCCAGTTCTCTTGGAACCAGATAATCAAAAACGTCCAGTTCAAGAGGCATGCGATAGCTAGGCGCTACCTTGGCATACATAGTTAAGCAAATTTAAAGCGGCACACGAGATATCCGACGCCAAATGGCGCTTCGTAGGAAAGTATTTCGGACTGGCATTCGGTTCCGTGCAATATCCCGAAAAGCATTACGAGCGAACGAAGGCCGCATGCATGCGCGCCGTCGATCATTTTTTCATTAATGCCAATCATGGCGGCGCTGTTTTGGTTCGCCACCAGCTCAAGAATCTTGTCGTCAAACTGTTTTCCGAATTCATTGTAACCGGCCGGGGCATCGCTCGTGAGCGAGTGCGACAGGTCGCCGGAAGCAATCACGGCAACCCGATCGTTAGATTCGGCGAGCGCTTCCTTGAGCTCCTGACCGAATTCAAAATGGCTTTTCAATCCTTGTCCGGAATAGACAATCGGCACTAGTTTAAAATTCGTCCAATTCTTTGCCAGGAGATAAAGCGGCACGGTCACGCCGTGATCAAGCTTGGCGCATGTATCAAGTTTGACGGCGATTTTACGGTTCCGCAAATGGCGTTGAGCGCGTTCAATCGTCAAATAATCGGCAGGGTATTCGGTTTTTATTGAAAAATCTCCGAATTCTTCAAATCCGCCGAAAAAATTATCACAAAGATTTATTGAAAAAGCGTCTTTGTAGACAATACCATGGGGACTAACGATTACCACTGTATCCGGCCGGCTGGCAGTAAAACCCTGTTCAAGCTGACCATATGCATCGGCAGTTTTTTTCAGCTTAACGGTATTTTCCTTGCCGATGCTCGGGATAAGAATGGGGGGATGGGGACAGAAAGATGCAAAAACAATCATAGTAAAGATTTATTAGATGCCCCGATGACTATCGGGGCAATTATGCTTGATAAGGTCGGCGGAGCCGACACTTTGTCTAAAAAACCCGCCCTGGTGCCCTGCGGCATTGCCGCAGGGACGGGTTTATTGGCCGGCTGTTTCAACTTCGCCGGTAATCAGATATAAAGGTTCGCCGATTGGGTGAAGGGAGAGGGCTTTAGCCGAAGTTTCAATGATATTTTCCCACTTGTATCCCATGCGCTCGAATATTTCGGCTGAAGGAATCGGACGAATCGCGCCCTCGCTCACAACGTAGACTCCGGGATCGCCTTTGGCTTTAACGAGTTCGCCGTCGCGGAACTTGGCCGGCGTCTGGGTTTCGTATTTATCAAGCTCAGCCGGTAAAACCGCCGTGATCGTATAATAAGGATAATTTGCCTTCAAAATTTCACGTGACCAAATTGGATATTTTTTCGCATCCTGCACCCAATATACTCCGCCGGTCAATTTGTTCTGCAAAAGCGCGCCGCTCGGATAAACACTTTCCATGGTAATGGCATCTCCCTCTGCGTACATGTTGATATCCTCCCAGGTCACATTGATGATTTCATCCGCATTAAAGCCGATGGCGCGGAACGTTTCCCAGGACACAATGCCGCGCCGGTTGTCACCGTCAATAAGAAACACGGTGCCGCGCGGCGACCGGATCAGCGAATAGTTGGCGAATTTAATGGGTTTTCCGTCTTCGTAACGGTCAAGGTCGGATTGGGATACGGAAATAATTTTACCGATGTCATATCTTGAGAGCAAAGCCGCCTTTGACAGGAAAGCGCGTTTTTGCCCGTACTGAATCAGCCAAACACCATCTTCCCCCTGGGCCTGAAGCAAGGAGCCGTCCGGATACATTAAAGTAAACCAGCGCTGCCAGATGCGCCACAGGTTCTCGTTGCCCTCAAGATGCGGGGTGTAGGAATAAAGCGACGCGGTTGCGTTATTGACCGGCGTCACGAGCTGACCGTCAATTACAGTCACTTCGCCAGGCGCCAGGCCGGCGTTGGTACGGCCGATCTGAGCGAGGTCGGTGAGATAACCTTCGCGGAACTGCATGGCCGACGAACGGACCTGTTTGGCGAAACCACGCCAGCGCTGAATGGCCGGATCGTCGGTGGTGCAGTCGTCGCAAACTCCGTAACCGGCGGCCCAGTCAAGCTGCTTCTCGGTCGGTGCCGGGTCTTCAACCAGGCTCTGCTCCTTTTGAATCAGTGCGAGAAGAAACTGCGGATTTATAAAATACAAATTGGCGATGCGGAAAATAATTTCCGAAGCGCGGCGGATTGAACCATCCGTGTCCAGGGTAACATAATTGGCAAGATAGCTGCTTTTTCTCTCCAGGAAATTCTGAACATCAACCAGCCCCATTGAGGAGTACTCGGTCATATCGTCGTCACTGATGACATAATTGGGATTGAATTCCGCGGCCAGAGCCGGGGAGAGGGGCAGCAATAAAAATGAAATTATTACTGTAAAATTGGCGATTTTTAGCATCGTTTTCATGATAAGTTTTTAATAATTTGCGCTTAAATTATAGCAAAATTCTCCAAATTTGGCAATAAAAAAAGCACGCCACCCAGGGGTGACGCGCGAGGTCGGGGAAGACGGTCGGATGAGGTTACTCGGGTTTGGATTCGGATTCAGAGGATTGCTCCTCTTTTTCCTCCTCCAAAGGGTCCCGACGATATCGCCAGAGCCATGCAGAGGAAAGACTCGCATTTCGTAATTGTTCGGCCGCCCGCTCAGACATAGGCCGGAGGTATAGTCTCCGTCTTTCCTCAAGGGACAGACCTTTGAAACGAGTCATGGGTTCCTCCAGTGGTTTGGGGTTATCTTTCTTGGGCGTCCCCATACACCAAGGAGTAGTGCCGCATCTTGACCACATGAAATATTATCACGTTTTACTCGCCGTGTCAAGACGATAGTGAGAGACTCTCTCATTTCGTACTTTATGTCTGACTATAAATTATTTAGAGATAATGTGCTTTTACACTGTGGATTCCCGCCTGCGCGGGAATGACGAAAAAAACGGAATACACCGCTCATCGTCATTCCCGCGAAAGCGGGAATCCAGTAGCTTGAATTCAACCGCCATGCCTATCTGATTAACGTTTCGGTAATGGAAAAGATTTATTTGAACACCACTTTGCCGCTCCGGTCCAGATCAATAACCACGGATTCATCCTCTTTAACCTTGCCCTGGATAATGGCCATGGCCAGGGGATTGAGGATTTCGGTCTGGATGAGGCGCTTCAGGGGACGCGCGCCGAAGGACGGATCGTAACCCTTTTCGGACAGGTGTTTTTTTACCTTTTCGGTCATTTTTATATTGATATTCTTTTTGGCGATGCGCCGGCGCACATTTTCAATCTGCAGCTCAACAATCGCCGCGATATCGGCGGGGGAGAGGGAATGGAAGATGATGATATCGTCAACGCGGTTCAGGAACTCGGGCTTGAAATTTTCTTTAAGCATTTCCATGACGCGCGTACGCATTTCCGCGTAGTCGGACGATTCGGTGCGCTCTTCGGCGTCTTCAAAACCAATGCGGCCTTTCTTGGTTGAAATATTGAGGATAAACTCCGAGCCCACGTTTGATGTCATGATGATAATCGTGTTTTTGAAATTCGCGACCCGCCCCTTGGCATCGGTCAGACGGCCGTCTTCCAAAATCTGCAAAAGCATATTAAACACATCCGGGTGGGCTTTTTCGATTTCGTCAAAAAGAATAACCGAGTAAGGGCGGCGGCGGATTGTGTCGGTAAGCTGGCCGCCTTCGTCATAACCCACATAGCCCGGCGGCGAACCAATCATTTTGGAGATGCTGTGCTTTTCCATGTATTCGGACATATCCATGCGGATCAGGGCGTCGGAATCGTTAAATAGAAATTCGGCCAAGGCCCGGGCGAGCTCGGTTTTGCCCACGCCGGTCGGCCCGAGAAAGATAAACGAACCGATCGGGCGCTGCTCTTCGGCGATGCCGGCGCGCGAACGGCGGATGGCGTTTGAAACGGCAACAATGGCTTCCCGCTGGCCGATGACGCGCTTGCCGAGCTCATCCTCGAGCCGCACCAGCTTGCCGGCTTCGGTTTCCAGCATTTTGGCGACCGGAATGCCGGTCCAGCGCGAAACAACCGTGGCAATGTCTTCTTCCGTGACTTCCTCTTTGAGCAGGCCGCGGTTTTTTTGAAGGTCGCGCAGGCGCTTTTCCTGTTCCTTGGCTTCTTTCTGCAGGCGGGGGATTTCAGCATAGCGAATCTTGGCCACGGCCTCAAGGTCGCCCTTTCTTTCCTTGATATCGGATTCCTGCTTTAAAACATCCAGCTTTTTCTTAATTTCACGAAAATTCTGGATAACATCTTTTTCCGATTTCCAGGCAAGCTCGAATTCGGATGATTTTTCCTTGAGTTCGGCGAGATCTTTTTCAAGTTCCTTGAGGCGCGCCTTGGAGCGCTTGTCGTCTTCTTTGGAAAGGGCGCGTTTTTCGATTTCCAGCTTCACAATCTGGCGTTTTGACTTATCCAGCTCTTCGGGCATGGAATCAATATCCATGCGCAGGGCCGAAGCGGCTTCATCGATCAAATCAACGGCCTTGTCCGGTAAAAACCGGTCGGTAATATAGCGCGATGATAATTCCGCGGCCGCGATAATCGCCGGGTCGGTGATGCGCACGCCGTGGTGGACTTCGTATTTTTCCTTGATGCCGCGGAGAATGGCGATGGTGTCATCAACCGAAGGTTCGGCCACAAATACCGGCTGGAAGCGGCGTTCCAGGGCCTGGTCCTTTTCAATGTGCTTTTGATATTCACGGAGAGTGGTCGCGCCGATTGCCTTGAGTTCGCCGCGGGCGAGCGAGGGCTTGAGCATATTTGACGCATCAAGCGAGCTGCCCTCCGAAGTGCCGGCGCCGACCAGGGTATGGAGTTCATCCATGAATAAAATAATTTTTCCTTCTGAATCCTTGACTTCTTTAATCAGCGCTTTGAGGCGGTCTTCAAACTCGCCGCGGAATTTGGTGCCCGCGACAAGCGACCCGAGGTCCAATGAAACGATTTCTTTATTTTTAAGGCTTTCCGGAACATCGCCGGCGATAATTCTTTGCGCCAGGCCCTCAACAATCGCGGTTTTGCCGGTTCCGGCTTCGCCGATCAGGACCGGATTATTCTTGGTCCGGCGGGACAATACCTGCATAACGCGCCGGATTTCCTGATCGCGGCCGACAATTGGGTCCAGCTTTTCCTGGCGCGCCATCTGGGTCAGATTGACGCAGTATTTTTCAATTGTCTGGTATCGCGATTCGGGTTCGGGCGAATCAACCTTTTGCGTGCCGCGCACGTCTTTCAGGGCCTTGAGAACCTGGTCATAGTTAACCCCAAATTCAGCCAGGATTTCCTGGGCCTCGCTTTTCACCTGAATGAGGCCGAGCAAAATATGTTCGGTGGAAATATAGTCATCTTTAAAATCCTTGGCTTCTTTTTCGGCCTGTTTTATAACCTTAAAAAGGCCAGGAGAGACATAGATCTGGCCAACGCCGCCGGCCATGCGCTCCGGAGACTGAACGCGGGGCATTGCCGAGAGCTCGGAACGAACCAGTGCTTTTATCTCATCCGGGCTGATATTCAGTTTTTTCAAGACATTCACAACCACGCCTTCTTCCTGCTCAATGAGAGCGAGGAGAAGATGAAGCGGTTCAAGCTGAACCTGGCCGGCTTCGGAGGCGAGCATGTGGGCATTTTGCAGGGCTTCCTGCGACTTGGTAGTAAAATTTTGCGGTAACATAGCAAAAAAATAGATGGTTAATTTTTAGCAGTTAGAGCGTTAGAGTGCTAAATCCACTATAATATAAACTTTTTATATTGTCAAACCCGTTTATTTTTGCTAAAATATGCCTGTATGAGAGTATTTTTGGCCATTAATTTGCCGGATGAAATCAAGCGTGAATTGGCTCCGATTCTGACAAGGGCGCGCGAAGACAATGATTTTCCCGGTCTGCGCTGGGTTAAGCCGCAATCCGTGCACCTGACTCTGCATTTTTTAGGCGAACTGGAGCAGGATGACATTGAAAGAATTATCAAGATCGGCGAACATGCCGCCGGTCAATTTAGCGGCTCAAAAATACAGACAGGGGATTGGGGCGGGTTTCCGGATCTTGAATTCCCGCGCGTTGTATTCATCGGCCTTGGAACTGAAAATTCTCTTGCCGACATACAAACCGAAATCGGCCGCCAGCTTGAACGGGCCGGATTTGAAATTGACCGCCGGCCGTGGCGGACTCACCTGACCGTGGCACGCAACAAAGATTCCGGCACACGGCTCAATTTGGATCTGCCGGAAGTTCCCGGGCTCGCGTGGACGGTCCGGAGCTTTGAACTAATGCAGAGCAATCTTGAGGCAGACGGCGCGGAATACACGATTATAAAAAGTTTTGAACTGAAACATGAAAATTAATATTCTTGGCATTAATCTTGATAATCTCGAGCGCGACGCGCTGATCAGCAAGACGGAAAGCTTTTTGACTTCCACTGGATTTCACTATATCGTCACTCCGAATCCGGAAATGATTGTTGACGCGCAGAACGACACCGAATTCCGCGATATTTTAAACCGCGCGGATATTGCGGTGAGCGACGGATTCGGCATAATTATGGCCGCCACGATTCTGGGACTTGGCAAAATCAACCGCGTTTCCGGCGCGGATCTGGTTTGGGACATTTTGGAACTCGCGAAAAAACGAAATCAGCCGGTTTTTTTGCTCGGCGGACTGCCGGGAATCGCCAAACGAACTGCCGAAATTATCAAAGACACTTTTCCGGGAATTAACATCTGCGGAGCCGAGTCGGGCGGACGGCTCGCGAAATTTGCAGGTGAGTGGGAGATTGAGACTGGGCTGATTGAAAAAATCGCATCCGCAAATCCGAGTATACTAATAATCGGACGGGGGCACCCGTGGCAGGAAAAATTCATTAACGATTTTAAGGCACGCCTGCCGTCGGTTAAGCTCGCAATCGGCGTGGGCGGGACTTTTGACTTTATTTGCGGTAGAATAAGAAGAGCGCCGAAAATAATGCGCAAAACCGGCCTGGAATGGCTCTGGCGGCTCGCCCAAGAGCCCATGATCCGTCTGCCGCGAATTTATAAAGCCATAATTATCTTCACCTATTTAGTTATAAAAACAAGATTATGTTTTTCAAGAAAAAAGTAAGGGTCAGATTCGCGCCCAGTCCGACCGGTCTTCTTCATATTGGCAGCCTGCGCACCGCGCTTTATAACTGGCTTTTCGCGCGGCGCAGCGGGGGAACGTTTATTCTCAGAATTGAGGATACGGATCAGACGCGGACCGTGGCCGGCGGCGAAAAAAATATTTTGGAGAGCCTTGGGTGGGCCGATCTCATGCCTGACGAAGGAATGGTGCTTCGTGACGGCGAGGTTGATCAAACCGGCAAATTCGGGCCTTATCGCCAGTCGGAACGCCTTGATTTATATAAAAGGCATGCCCAGGATCTGATTGCCCAAGGCAGGGCATATTATTGCTTTTGCACTGAAGACCGTTTACGGGCAATGCGCGAAGATCAAATCCAAAAAAAACAGCCGCCGAGATATGACGGACTTTGCCGCGACCTCAAGGCCGCGGACGTGGATGCAAAATTGAAACAAAATATTCCGCACGTCATCCGTCTCCGCGTGCCGGAGCAGGGGACGACTAAATTTAATGACATTATCCACGGCGACATTGAATTTAAAAACTCCGAACTTGATGATCAGGTACTTATAAAATCCGACGGCTTTCCGACCTATCATCTGGCCAATGTGATTGATGATTATCTCATGCGCATCACGCACGTGATCCGCGGGGATGAGTGGATGCCGTCCACGCCCAAACATATTCTTCTGTACAAGGCATTCGGCTGGAAACCGCCGCAATTCGCGCATCTGCCGCTGCTGTTAAATCCCGACCGTAGCAAGCTCTCCAAGCGCCAGGGAGACGTGGCGGTGAGCGATTATGCAAAAAACGGCTATCTGCCCGAGGCAATCATAAACTTCGTGGCTCTGCTCGGCTGGAATCCGAGTTCAGAGCGCGAAATATATCCGCGGATTGAACTTATGAAACGATTTGATCTCCGGAACATCAATAAATCCGGCGCGGTATTCAACGTGGAAAAACTCAACTGGCTCAATAACCACTATATCCGCGGAAAAGACCCCATGGAACTGACGCGCCTGTGCGTCCCGTATTTTATCGCAAATCAGCTGATTGACGCCCCGGAGGCCGAAGAAAAACTTGACTGGCTCGCGAAGATTGTCATGCTCATGCGCGAACGCGCGAATACGCTCAAAGACATTGCCGATGATTCTGGGCTTTTCTTCAAAAAATCGCTACACTATGATAAAGAACTGCTCGTTTGGAAAAAAATGACCCCGCTCGAAGCCGCTGAAAATCTGCGCGGTCTGCTCGCTCTAATGGAACCCATACCCGAAGACGAATTTATTGCCGAGAACCTGGAGCAGACAATCAAAGATTGGATTATGCAAAACAATCTCCAAAACGGCCCTGTGCTTTGGCCGATGAGGGTAGCTCTCTCTGGACTTGAAAAATCACCACCGCCGTTTAACATCGCCGAAATACTGGGCAAAAAAATTTCATTGCAGCGCATCCAGGAAGCGATCTCTAAACTTGAATCATGAAAAGAATCCATTCAAAATATTATAAATGCCTGATTTTGATAATCGCAGCGGTTTTAATTTTTGTTGATTTCAATCAGGCATTCGCGCAGAATGGCGTAGTGAGCATATCGAGCGAAGAAGGATCATCGCCGAACAAGGATGAAATCGAGGCTCTCAACGAGCAGGTGAAGGAAAAGCAGGACCTTGTTGACAATCTGTCTCAGCAGATGGAAATTTACAAGCAAAAAATCGTATCCAAGCAGTCGGAAATATCTTCATTGCAAGAACAGATGGAAATGGTCGAGAATCGCATTGCCAAGGCCGAATTGGATATTCAAATCGTTAAAACCGAACTTGAAGGAATCAACCTGGAGCTTTCGCTGTTAGAAAAGCAAATTGCCGAAAAAGAAGAATTGATATCAAAACAAAAAGAGTCTCTCACTAAACTGATCCAACGGATTAACAAGCTGGACCAGCGCACATATCTCGAGGTGCTGCTGGCGAATGATTCATTTTCCGAATTTTTTGATCAAATTAAGTATCTGGAAGACATCCAGGCCGATTTACAGACATCGGTTGAGGAAATCAAAGGCCTGAAAACCGATCTTGAAACCAAGCGGTCACTTCGCGAGACTAAAAAAACTCAGCTCGAAGCATCAAAAATCCAACTTGAACTTAATCAGGAAAGTCTTTTTGAAGAGTTTAATCTGAAAAATATTCTTATTGAGGATACTCAATCATCCGAGAGCATGTACCGCGAATTGCTGAATAACATCCGACAGGAAAAACAATATATTGATAATCAGGTTTCTTCGCTTGAAGATACTCTCCGCGAAAAGATAGAAGCCATGGATAAGGCTTTTTCCGGCGGAGCGGACACGCTGCTTTCCTGGCCGGTGAGTCCGGCACGCGGCATAACCGCATATTTTCATGACCCGACTTATCCGTTCCGTTATTTGTTTGAACACTCAGGCATTGATTTGCGCGTGTACCAGGGGACTCCGGTGGCCGCTGCGGCCCCGGGATATGTTGTCTGGGCCAAGCAGGGCAAAATGTACGGCAACTTTGTCATGATTCTTCATGCCAATGGCATTTCCACGGTTTACGGACATTTTTCAAAGATTAGTGTTAAGGTTGATGAATTCGTGGAGAGGGGAGACATAATCGGCCTTTCCGGGGGAATGCCCGGCACACCGGGCGCCGGACTCTCAACCGGACCGCATTTGCACTTTGAAGTTCGCAAAAACGGAATCCCGACAAATCCGCTGGATTATTTGATTAATCAATAGATTGTTTTCAAATAAAAAATACGGCCGTACCCGCGAGGGGAGGCCGTATTTTGTATTGTTTTTACATATATCTAGCGTCGCACAATGTATCTTATGCGACACTATATACCTATCAAAACCCTACTTATAATATATCTTATCTTCATAACGCGCATTGAAATATTGATAATCGGACGGATTTAATTTTTCTTCCTTTATAAAAGTGTAAACTTTTACAATCTGCGTTTGCAAATTCTTGTCCAAATCAAGATGTATTTCCCAACCATCGACGGTTACCAGCTTGAACCACCTGACGTTTAAATCGTTTATTTTAAAATATTTAATGGTATATGGCGTGTTCATGGTCAGAATATACTGAGATCCGAGTATTTTGTCGTAACATTCAAAATTCATGAACTGCTGGCCAATCTGTACATCGCCTGGAGTCAATACATAGATTAACGGCAAAGTTCTTTCGTCAATAATATTTTTGAATTCCGGCAGGTCTCCGCTAAACGGACCGGCCGAAAGACCGGGATAAATCTCTGCCTCACTCAAGCGTCGCAAAATAATACCACGGGAATCCAAATAATAATAATTTCCGCCAATAGACAGAATGGAGTCTGACGCACGTTCCTGAATCTGCAATATTAATTCATTTGGTAATTTCCTCTTTATTTTTAAATCATCCAACACGTAGTTCTCCCCTATCTCGCGACGCAGGCGACCAGTGTCCATAAATAAAATATTCTGATTTGGCAAAACTAAATAACGGCGCGTGTTTAAAAATTCTTCAACCAATTTCTGGAGTTCCTGGCCCTTGATAGTATTGATTCCCTCAACCGATACTTTTGATATATAAAAATACGGCCCGATGATAAAAAAATAAAACAGAGCGCAAACCGCGACAATAACCGCGACAATGATGATGCGCTTTTTAACCTTGCGCAATTTTAAAATCTGGTCGGCGCGCTGGGCAAAAAGCGGATTTTTGTAACGGCCAACGCGGCGCGAATGATCAAGAAGGCGGTGTTTTTTGAAATGCTTTGCGACTTTAAAGTCCTTTATCATGGTTATAATTAGAATCTAGAATATAGAATCTAGCGCAATATTTAAACGATTTTTCTTTTAATCAACGGATTAATTCTAGTGACCACTTCGTAGTTGATTGAGCTGATTTTTTGCGCCATTTCATCGGCCGTGATTTCTTCGCTGCCCTGGCGGCCGATCAGAACGACTTCGTCTTCAGCCTTAATTTCCGGCAGATCGGTGGCATCAACGATGATCATATTCATGCAGACGCGGCCAAGGACTTTGCAGCGCTTGCCGCGGATCAAAACATTGCCCACGCTGGATAGACGGCGGTCAAAGCCGTCCCAGTAGCCAATGGGCAGAACCGCGAGGCGCGAATCCCGGCTTACTTTTTCGGTCAGGCCGTAGCCGACGGGCGTACTGACGGGCACGCTCTTTACCTGGCTAACCACGGTTTTCCAGGTTAAAACCGGCTTTAAATCGATTTTCCGGGCCTCGCCGTTCGCGGACACAAATGTTTCCTTGGACGACCACAGGCCGTACTGGGAAATGCCGACGCGCACCAGGTCAAAATGCGTCTCCGGAAATAAAATCGTGGCCGCCGAACAGGCCGTATGCTTCATCGGCACCTCAATCCCCTGTTCGGATAATTTTTTTATTGCGTCATTGAATTTTTCCAGCTGCGACTTCGCAAAGCTGTGATCCGTTGTATCTTCGATGTTGGCGTAATGCGTGGACAATCCCTGAATCACGAGATTGGAATATTGTTTGACAATCGCGATCCGATCCATGAGATCCGTCTCCCCAATCCCCTGCCGGGAAGTACCAGTTTCAATTTTAAAATGCAGATTTACTTTTTTATTTATTTTTTTCGAAAGTTCTCCGAGATTTTTGATTGTGTCCCGGTTGTAAACCGTTTGCGCAAATCCGTTTTCAACCACATCGGTCAAGCGGCCATTCATGGTGTAACCGAGAATCAAAATGGGCTTAGCAATACCGGCGGCTTTGAGGGCCAAGGCTTCGTCAATTGAATCAACGCCAAACCAGTCGGCGTGCGGTTCGGCGATTTTTGCAACTTCAATCATGCCATGGCCGTAGGCATTGGATTTAACCACGGACATTAAAGCAACCTTGGGACCAATAATTGACCGAAAGGTTTGGAGATTGTATATGAGGTTGTTTTTGATAATTTCGACCCAAACTTTCATAAATGACTAATGCCTAATAGCGAATGCCTAAATAATGCCCAATGACTCAATAATTAATCGGGTTAGACATTAGACATTCAGGCATTGGACATTCGATATTTTAGCTTATTTCTTGACAAAAATCAAGGTTTATTTTAATGTTTACCTATTCTGGCCTGTTCCGATGGTATCGGAACCCTGGACGGTGTCCATGAAATGCCAGACGGAGAAACCATGATCGTTAAAAAGGAACTCACGGGCAAACAGCTGGCCGAGCTTCTCAAATTCGTGGACATGGCCATGAACCGAGAGCCGCCCGCGCCGGCCGGAAAGAGCTTCAGCGAATATAACTTCCCATTAACCAAGTTCGTGGACGTTCTAAGCGTGAAGAGGGGCAAACTTCTGGAATACTCAGTCACCTTAGAGCTGGCGGTCGGGTATCGGGAGGAAGATAAGGAAGTCATGCTCTTCAAGCCGCTTCCGCCCGTATACTGGCGCAAGCTCGCTGACGCGCTGGATATCTTTCCAGAATCCGTGGCGGACGAAAACGCGGCCACGGCCGAGCCCAAGCCGACTGCTATTCCGCTCACCGCTGACTTCGTACGCGCGCTTCACGCCATCAGCACACTGCCGCTCGAGTATCATCCCCATACTTTTGGGGCTTGGCTGGTTGGAATCATTGTACGCTATTACGAGAATGACCCTGACCTGCGCCTTCAGTTAGATCGGGCCGGTGCTCTGAACAGCGAGCTGAAGGATGATCTCTATTTCAAACTGATCGTCGCCCACCTGCGCAAGCACTGCCTGGGCGAGACCGAGACGCCCGCCGAACCCATGCCCGGCAAAACCACATAGCTAATCATCGCTCCTTCTCCCTTCCACACTTCCGACCCCCTTGGGCCGGATTTTTTTATTTACCACGCGGCGAGGTTTATTAGCACCCCACCCATATATTGACAAACATCAAGTTTATTGCTAGATTGTAATGTCTTGGCCTGTCCCGCAGTGTCGGGACCTTTGGGCAGTCGCTCAACGGTCGGCCAGGCAAGGAGGAGCCCATGTTTTTGAGAATCGACCTCAACCCCGAAGAGACCGCCCGTCTCTATGCCCTGCAGGTTTCAAAGGAAAACTGCGACGCCCAGGGCAATCCTTACTTCCGCGTCACCAAGAGCGGAAGCCGCCAGGGCAACCGCGACAAGGTGGAAATCTCCATCGCCGAGTTCATGGTCGGCGACCGGAAGTCGGTTGAGAACCGGCTCGCCGTTGACACCGACCAGGATGAGAATCTGGTCTCACGCGAGGGCGCGCACAAGGGCGATCCGATCCCCGCCGCCCTGCTCCAGAAGATCTTCAACGCCATCGGACGCTTCCCCGGGACGGAAACTGCCGTGGCGGCCAACCCGTCTGCACCGGCCGGCCACATCCCGCTCCGCGACCTTCTCAAGATCGTATTAACCATCAATGATCAGAGGGACAAGGAACTGAAGATTCGTTTCATGGACGGACTCTGCGCCATCCTCGATACCGCCTTGTGCGGCCATCCATGGCATCGAGATGAGATATTAGCCGAGTTCTTACCGAAGGTAAACCCCCGGTATTGGGATACGTCATCGACACCATACAAGGATGCCGCGAAAATCACCGACATCCTGTACGACCTGCTGAACCAGATGACCAAGGCCGAGCCCAAGCCGGGCGTGATTCCGCTGGATCCCATCACATTCGGTCTGATATACACCACCATGAAAAGCTGCGGAGAAGTATTTCCATTTTCTTTTACCGGATGGATGGATGGTGTTCTCGCGGCTCATGCACGCGGCGACAAGGACAGCGTCAGGAAGCTGATAATTGAAGCCGACGATAAAGTAGTGTCACGGGCAGCATCACCGGCCGCATTGCAAGACCTTCTCGCCTACCTACGCAAGCACTGCCTAGGCGAAGCCGACCCCGAATAGCGCGATTCGGCCGGCTGAGGCTTGGCCGAACGATAGACGCCCCCATGTTCTTTCCCCAACCGCACATCCGACCCCTGCTGGGCCGGATTTTTTTATTTTCGGTGGGGCTGGAGAGCCCCACCTATTTATAAAAAATTTATTAATAATAGGCGGGGCTCTCTAGCCCCGCCTTGAATGACAATAAAGAATGAATTTATTTGCCGAATGGAATTTTTGTGAAATCAAGATACTTGTGCAATACCTCGGGAATGTTTATTGACCCGTCTTTTTGCTGGAAGTTTTCCAGAATGGCGATCAGGATGCGGCCCATGGCAAAGGCCGTGCCGTTCAGGGTGTGGCAAAAGACATTGCCGGACTTTGTCTTGCAGCGCAGATTAAGACGACGCGCCTGGAAATCCGTACAATTGGACGATGAGTGGGTTTCGCGGAAGCGCTTCTGCGACGGCATCCAGGTTTCAATATCAATTGTTTTGGCCGAAGGCGCGCCGAGATCGCCGGTGCAGAGCGCGACCACGCGATACGGCAGCCCCAGGCCCTTGACCAGTTTTTCCTGAATCGAAATTATGAGCTCGTGCTCGGCGCGAGATTTTTCCGGCGCGGTGACGGAAAGCATTTCCAGTTTATCAAACTGATGCACGCGCAAAATGCCGCGCACGTCTTTGCCGTAGCTTCCGGCTTCGCGGCGGAAGCAGGTTGAATAGCAAATGTAGCGTTTGGGCAATTCTTTTTCGTCCAAAGTCTCATTCATGTGATACGGCAGGCCGGATTGCTCGGACGTGCCCACAAGAATCAAATTATCTTCTTCGAATTGATAGGTCTCCTCATCGCCGCCGTGCTCAAGATAGCCCATGGCCCGCATTGCCTCGTGCTTTATAAGAACCGGCGGAATCATGGGCATGAATCCCTGTTCCGCAGCCGTGTCCACGGCATAGCGCGCGAGAGCGAACTGCAGCATCACAGCTTGATTTTTTAAATAACAAAAACGCGAACCCGATACTTTGGCGGCGCGCTCAACGTCAATCAGGTCCAGGGATTCGCCAAGGGCGATGTGATCCTTGGGCTCAAAGCCCAGGGCTTTGGGCGGCTCATCGCCGCGCAGAACTACATTAAATGATTCATCCTTGCCGACCGGCACATCCTCAAGCGGAATGTTGGGCAAATCAACCAGCTTGACCGCGAGTTCGGATTCTACTTTTTCAAGCTTTTCCTCTTCGCTACGGACCGAATCTTTAACTTTTTTCATCCGCGCGAGGGCGGCTTTCTTATCTTTACTGCTCATCTTGCCAATTTCTTTACTAACATTGTTTTGCTCGGCTTTGGCCTGTTCGATTTTATGCAAAAATTCACGGCGCTTGTCGTCGATTTTCAAAATTGATTTGATGTCAGCCTTATACCCGCGGGTTGCCAGCGCTTTTATAACTTTGTCCGGATTTTCGCGGATAAATTTTATATCTAACATAATATTTTATTTTTAAATACTTTCTGCCCGATTATTGCACCTGGATTCCCGCCTTCGCGGGAATGACGAATGAGATGATTTACTTTTTATGTTTCTTCAACAGCGAAGACTTGTAGATTTCCGGGTGGTAGGATTTCAGACGGACGATCTTTGTCGCGAGCCCCATTTTCTTAACTTCATATTCTATATTTTCAACAAAGCTGTTTTGGTCGTAGCCAAGGCAGATAACGTCCGGCCGGTGATCGGCAATAATCTCAAATTTATTTCGGTATTTACCGAGCACAGTCAAATCCACGCCCGGGACCTGCGAGACTAAATTCTTGCGCTCCACTTCGGAAAATTCGGGCCGTTGGCCCTTGAGCTTCTCCACGGTTTTATCGCGGCCGACCACGGCAATGAGATAATCACCGTGTTTTTTTGCCTGCTCAAAAAAATTCTTATGTCCAGGATGGACGCCTTCAAAGGTGCCGAAAACCATGACTTTAATCATACGGTGAATCGGTTATCGGTTAATCGGTGAGTCAGGACGTTTCTGCGACAGGTATGAAATATATGAATTGATTTTTTTAATAAGAACTTCATATCTTTCAATTAACTGGTTGGCAATTTCTTTTGAAATATATTCTTGCGAGCAAGCTACCATTAAATGACTCTGAACCTCTTCGGCCTCGGCGCGTGCGATATACAATATCCGTATCTTGTCGTTGAAAAAATATCTACCATGAGCTTCAGCGATATTGGCAATGATCGAATTTGCTGATCTAATTGACTGGCTAGCTAACGCGAACTGTTCAAATTTAGGAAAGTTTTTAATTAACGCGTAGATTTCCGATAGCGACTTGAATCCGATTTTCCATATTTCCAGATCACTAAATTTCATTGAATGGCTCATGGGAAATATAATGGTTTTATAAACCGATTCACCAATTCACTGATTCACCGATATTTGCTATTCCTTCTCGGCTTTTAGCGTTGGAAACAGTATCACATCCTTTAAATTCGGCTGATTGGTCAAAATCGCGACGAATCGATCAACGCCCAGGCCCCAGCCGGCGGTTGGCGGCAGGCCGTGCTTCAGGGCTTCAATAAAATCCTGGTCAATCATCTGCGCCTCTTCATCCCCTTTCTCGCGCATTTTCTGCTGCTCACGGAAGCGTTCCAGCTGATCCCCGGGGTCATTTAGCTCGGAATATGCTTTGAGAAGCTCCATGCCGCAGACAATGGGCTGGAATCTCTGAACATAATTCGGATCGTCCTGACATTTTTTAGCGAGCGGTTCCATTTCAACCGGATAGTCATAAATAATTGTCGGCTGGACAATCTTGGCGCGGACCGTATCTTTATATAAATCATCAAGCAATTTTCCGCGGCCGGCCTTGTAGTCGGAATCAATTTTCAAATTTTTCATCTCTTTGACGAGATCTTTATCGTTTAGTTTATCAATATCCAGGCTGGAATTTTCCAGAATGGCGTCATGAAACTTTTTGCGCGGCCACGGCGGAGAAAAATCGATCTCCGCTTCGCGGTACATGATTTTCATTGAACCGTTCACTTCTTTTACGACTTTGGAAATTAACTGCTCGGTAAATTCCATGAGATCTTCATAATTTTTATACGCCCAATAAAATTCAAGGCTGGTGAATTCGGGATTGTGCTGCCAGTCTATGCCCTCGTTGCGGAATTGCCGGCCGAGCTCATAAACTTTTTCATAGCCGCCGATAATCAGGCGTTTGAGAAAGAGTTCGGGCGCGATGCGCAGATACATGTCCTGATCCAGGGCGTGATGATGCGTCACGAACGGACGGGCGGTCGCGCCGCCGGGAATGGCCTGGAGCATGGGGGTTTCCACTTCAATAAAGCCCTGTTCGTCAAGAAGGCGGCGCAGGGTTTTTATGACGAGGCATCTTTTTTGAAAAATTTCCCGGACTTCGGGGTTGGAAAGCAGATCAAGATAGCGCTGGCGGTATCTTTTTTCAATATCCTGAAGGCCGTGCCATTTTTCCGGCAATGGCAGAAGAGCCTTGGAAATCAGGGTGAAATCTTTTGCCAGAATCGACTGCTCGCCTTTTTGCGTTATAAAAAGCGGCCCGGTCACGGAAATAAAATCCGCCGGGTCGATAAGCTGGGTAAAAAGCCTGTGTTTCTTTTCGCCGAGTTCGTCTTTTTTGAAAACAACCTGCATCCGGCCGGTGGCGTCCTCGAGATGCGCAAAAATCAATCCGCCGTGGCCGCGAACGGTGCGCAGGCGGCCGGCGGCCGTCACCTGGGCTTTATCATTTTCAAGTTTTGAAAAATTCTCCAAGATCGCGGCTATGGCATGGGTCCTCGGGGCCGCCGACGGATAGGGTTCAATCCCCTGCTCGCGAATTTTTTGGAGCTTATCAATTCTGACTTGTTCTTCGTTTGCCATATTATTGTTTTAACCAATTTCCAAAATACGATAAATCTTTTTTCCGGACGGCGCCTCAAATTCGATGCTCTCGCCGGCGCGATGGCCGAGCATAGCGTGCGCCAAGGGCGTTTCGTTGGAAATGAGCCCGTGGGCCGGATCGGCCTCATTCGGTCCGACGATACGGTACCTTAGCTTAGTGCCGTCGGTTTCAAGTATTACCTCGCTGCCGATTGCCACGGCATCGCCGGCCGCATGCTTTTCTTCAATGATAACCGCGTTTTTAATCTGATCCTCAATCACCGAAATCTTGCCTTCAAGCATGCCGAGTTCGTCCTTGGCATCATGATATTCGGCGTTCTCCGAAAGATCGCCGAGCGCGATGGCGGCCTGGATCTTTTCGGCGACTTCTTTCCGCTTGACCTTTTTTAGGTAATCCAGCTCCTCCTTGAGCTTAGCGAGTGCTTCTTTGGAAAGATAATACGGGTTTGACATAATATAATTTAATCCAAATTTATAACTTCAATTTGGCTCTTTTTATAATTATTAAAATACCATAAAAAAATGTCATAGGCAATAGGAACAGCCACCTCGCTGCCCTCGCCGCCCTCCTCAACGAGCACGGTCACGACAATCTCGGGATTGTTGTACGGAGCAAAGCCCGTAAACCAGGCATGGGGATCGCGCGTCGTGCTCCATTGGGCGGTTCCAGTCTTACCGGCTATTGATACGGGCAGTGTGGAAAGCCGCCGCGAGCTTCCCTCGGTCACGCCATAGCGCATGCCGGCGCGAACAACCTGGATATTCTCCGGATTTGCCACCTGATTATTTATAGTTACCGGCGGGACGGTCGTGAGCCTGTGAGTCAGCACATCCTCAATCTGATGGACAATGTGCGGCTGGTACAGCGTGCCGCCATTCGCGAAAATCGAAGTATACACCGCGACCTGAAGCGGGGTAACCAACAAATCACCCTGGCCGATGGCGTAATGATAGGTATCGCCGATGTACCACTGCTCTTTTTTGGTTTTCTTTTTCCATTCCGGAGACGGCAAGAGCCCGCTGGCCTCGCCAGGCAGGTCGATGCCGGTCGGATTGCCGATGCCAAACTTTTGCGCGTACTCGGTCAGCCGTTTGACGCCCAGGCCCTCGAAATCCTCAAAACCGCCGCCAATATAATAGAAAAAAGTATTGACCGAATCCGCCAGGGCTTTGTAAACGTCGGTCAAGCCGTGGCCGCCGGCTTTCCAGTCCGGAAAAAACCATTTGCCGATCAGCAGTCCGCCCGTACTCATTACGGTTGTTGCGGGTGAGATAATCCCCTCTTCAAGCCCGGCCGCGGCAACAACTAATTTAAAAGTTGAACCCGAGGGATATTCGCCCGATACGGCGCGATTGAATAACGGGTTGTCCGGATCGCTGATTAGGTTTTGATAATCCTCGGTGGAAATGCCGCCGGCAAACAAATTATTGTCATATCCCGGCGTGCTAACCAAACTCAATATCTCGCCGTTTCGCGGATCCATGATAATCACCGCCCCTTTTGATTTTCCGTATGCGGCAAGTTGGGAATTAAGTATTGTTTCCACTTCCTTCTGCAGGGAATAATCAATTGAGAGATAGAGGTTGTTTCCGTCAACCCGGTCCTCCTGGCTGATTATTTTTGTCTCAATTCCGAAGGCGTCAACTTCAATCTTTTTCTTGCCGTAATACCCGCGCAGTTCGCGCTCATGTGTCGCCTCCAGCCCGGACTTGCCGATTTTGTCGCCGCGCAGATAATCCTCTGCTTGCAGAGATTCATATTCCTTGTCATTAATACGCCCCATATATCCAATTAGGTGCGAAAAACTTTCAACATCCTGCGCCGCTAAGTAGTCACGCCGCGTATCCGTGGTGACGCTGATACCCGGAAAGTCGCCGGTTTTCAGATACACCACCAGCGCCTCTTCATAGACAAGGTCTGTTTTTACAATTACTGGCTGGCTGTAATTCCATGGAAACTCTTCCAGGGTTTTACTGACTTCGTCGGCGTTCAGGCCGAATTCGGCAACAATGCCGGCAATCGCCTGCTCGCGCGCGGTTTTGTCGCGCGGTAAATCAAGCGGCGTCACGGCCAACGCGAAAGAAGAGTCATTTTTTACAAGCATCTTTCCCGAACGGTCGTAAATAACGCCGCGAAGCGACGGTATCTGCTTAATTCTGATGCGATTGCCCTCGGCCAGTTCGGAATAATAATCACCCAGGCCGACCTGCAAATACGCGGATCGCACGACCAGAACAAAGACAACCGCAATGATGGCAATGGCAAAAAATTTAATTTTTTTGGACGAAATCGTGACGCCAATATACTTGTTTTCCTCGCTGGAAGACATACTCGCTTCGGCGCCGATATCATGGTCAATGGTAAATTTATCCAGCCGATGCGGGAGCGCGCCACCGCTCACATCATATTTAATAACAAACGGATCCGAAGGATCCGGGCTGGAAAAACTTTTTTTTCTGAAAAAATTATACATGTTTTTTTATGCCCTGCGCGATGAGGCTGTCAATCGGATAATAAGAAATCTTGCCCGAACATTTGGGGCACTGCGGCAGGCTTTCAGAAGCGAAAACCTTTTTGATAACCGAACGATTTATTGAATCGGCCGCGGCACCGGAAAAAATCCCGTGCGTGCAGACCGCGGCAATCTGCATAGCGCCGCGCTCCTTCAGGAAATTCGCTGCCTGGATAAGCGTTCCGCCGGAATCAATCATATCGTCAACGATCAGGATCTTCTGGTCCTTGGCCGGGGCTCCGGTGATGCCGACAATGCGCGCCTCGCCAGGACGCGGCCGCGCTTTTGTAAGTTCAATAATTTTTTTAATTTTCAGAACGGCGGCGAGATCCCGGGCGCGCTTGACTGCGCCATGATCAGGGGCGGCAATTGTCCAGGATGAATCAACATAATTTTTGACTGCCGGAGGCATTGACCCGAGGGGTGACAAATTAATAATTTTTTTTATGATTCCCAGCCCGGACGGATTGTGCAAGTCAACCGTGATAATCCGGTCGGCGCCGGCCGAGGCCAGGAGATTGGCCGCGAGATCGCGCGTTACCGGCGCGCCTGGCTTATCCACGCGGTCCTGGCGCGAATATATAAAGTACGGCATAACGACGGCAATCTTTTTTGCACCGTTTGATTTAAAGGCGTTTACGATAACGAGCAGTTTCATAAACTCGCCAACCGGCTCGGTAATCACAGCAAGTAAAATGCAAATTTTATTTTTTACATCGCTTTTGATCCGGGCATAATATTCGTGATTGCCAAAAACCCGGTCTTCAAATTGACCGATTTCGAAATTCAGTAATTTAAAAATCTTTTTCTCAAGCTGGGGATGGGTTCCGAGGCTGAATATTATTTTAGGCGCGGTTTTCATATACTAATGACATTAATTCAACGACTTCGTTGTCTTCAACCTGCGGAAACTCGCGGTAAAACTGGCCCACGGCCCCGAATAGAAACGGGACCGACGGGCAGATGACGCGCTCAACCATGGGGTTGATGCGGTTATACGAATCCTGGGCCGAGACCGGCACGCAGATAATAATTTTTTTCACACCCATTTTGCGGAGAGTCCGGATGGCGGCAATCATAGTGAGGCCGGTGGCGATTCCGTCGTCCACGAGCAGGATGGTCTTGCCCTCAAATTGACGCACTGGCCGGTCGCCGCGGTATGTCTTAAGGCGGCGGCTGGATTCCTGCTTCTCTTTTTCAATTTCTTTTTCCAGATAATCTTTTTCAATTTTTCCGGCGTCCGGATTGGCAATAAACTCGCCGTCTTCGGCAATGGCGCCGGCGGCAAATTCCGGATTTTCCGGAGCGCCGATTTTGCGCGGCACCACAATGTCAAGCGGCAATTTCATGGCCCTGGCAATTTCCGCACCAAGCACCACTCCGCCGCGCGGCAAAGCCACGACAACGCATTCCCCGAGCTTTTTGATTGTCTTAATCTCCTTGGCTAAGGCCTTGCCCGCTTCGGAGCGGTTTTTGTAGATCATATAGCTACGAATTTGTTGAGCGACAAATACTCTTAGAGAATTGGGGAAGCCATTATCCGACTTCCCCCAGGAGTGAATTGAATCACTTGTTTTCTTCATCTTCCCCTGATCCGGTCCCCGGTTTTGGCAGCTCGGGGATTGGTGAAACGGGTGCATTCGTGCCGCAGAACGGACAACCATCTTCGTTGGGTGAAAATGTGCGTCCACATCGATGGCATCGATGAGTGTCCGATGAAAGGGCCTCGGTTGCCACCATATCCAGTAATTTCTGGCTCGAGATCATGGGTTCCTCCTTATTTTGTCATTGAGTCCAATTCTTTAAAAGTATTTGTATCAAAGAACGATTTTTTAATCTGCTGTTAAATTATTTTCTGGATTTTTATGATTATATTTTCCTAGAATTTCTTTCTTTACCAAATTGAAAGCTTCTTCAATATCTACACCAAGTTGATTGGCAAGACGACACGTTCCGAAAAACAAATCGCCGATACCATCAATAAAAATCTCTTTATTATCCTCAACGAATTTATTGCGTTCTTCTTCTGATTTATATCTCAAATGTTGAGACATCTCAATCAATTCCTCGTGCAGATGGTCAAACTTATCAACATTCGGAACATCTTTCCAATTATTACGCTCGGCAAAAAATTTGAGTAATTTCTGCGCATCCTTCATTGTGGTAATTTGTTTTTCTTCCATACGTTGTAAGCGAGTTAATTTTTTAAAGGCAAATAGGAAAGAATATCTTTCAATGCGTCTTCGAGGCTTCCGGTAACGTCAATAATATTGCCATAATCAAACCGAGAAACGAGCGAATGAACGGCTAATGCCGCGCCTTCACCATGGGTTTTATGACGCTCGCTATCTCTTTTAATGCAGAGCTCCGGCGGTGCCCTTAGCGTAAAAATGTAATGTTCATAAAGAAGATTCTTCAAGAGGTGCTCAATTACTTCTCTATGATAGAAGCACGCATCAAAAATAACTATTTTGCCGGCGTCTAAAAGCTGCTTAGCTTCTGGCACGATAATTTCGTTTGCTTTAATAAAGTTTTCCGCTGGGATGCAGGGTGCGTCGGGCGGCATTTTATCAAGCCCGTGTTTTTCTAGCACCTCGTCCATTCCAATATATTTAGCGTCAAGAATATGAGCGAGTTTCTCGGATATTGTTGATTTACCGCAACCCAGTGGTCCACGGATGATAATATAGTAACCCATGCTGTTAAAATTATTGCTCAAGAATTATTTATGCTTCTTGTAATAATCAATCATATACCGGGGAATGACTTTTTTCTTTACCATTATTTGAGTTTTCTCATTTACTGTTTGAAAATATTTTTTCTTGTTAAAATGATTTTTCAATTCAATGGCGTTATTTTTCATAGTATTCGCTACCGTCAAACTAAATAAATCGCCTATTTTTACCATTTGCTTGGCTTCTTGTATGTCTTTGTTATTTTTTAAAATCATTACTGGAATTCGCGATCCGGTTAGTGCCGCCGCGGTTGTTTTGTGACTACCATCGAGTAAAAAATATTTTGCTTGGGGGTTCTTGATTCTAAATTTTAAAAATAGATTTTTAAGCTTGGCCGAGAAAAAAGGAAGTACCAAGGATACATCCATTATAGGGCAAGGTGGAATAATTTTAGAACATTTTTTTCTAAATATAATAAAAAATATTTTCAATATCTGCCCGTTGTGCACCGGAAAATCATTCAGTGTGATGATTTCATCGGCTGTTAATCGTTTTGTTTGCATAAAAATTTAATTTTGCGGATGAATCTTAAAGCCCTAGCTATGTTATGCGCATTAGAATAACTAGAGTTTGACTCTGCTTAGGAGCGGTTTTTATAAATCATATTCTCATCAAACTATCTTTGATTACTGATTATTCTATTTATCTTTCCATGCCCATCCTTGAGAAAAATTACTTTCCTAGAATTTCAATTTTGTCCTCATCTCCCTCATTGAAGAAGCCCGAAATCATATTGCTCGCACTGCCATCTTTATCCATAAGAACCAACAAGCGATCTTTATTTTCGAAAATTTCCCAGCCATCATCTACCCTACCGGGAATTAGCGCAACGCGTTCTTCGCCTTTTGAAATAGAGTATATTTCTTTATCATCAACATACAATTTAATTTCTTCTCGCGCCCTTATATGAATGAGCCATGGAATGACCACCTGCCTTACTCCATAATCTTTACGCTGGTGTTTAATAATGGCATCTATCAAAAAATCGAAACAGAAAATTGAGATTTCCCTAGTCCAGTTGGGTCTTCCCCAGGCGCTACCGTGCCTTAACACATACTCCCAATCATTCACGTTATTAATACCAACTTCCGCGGTTAAATCTTCGAATTTCTGCATCTGACCACTATCGATACCCCATTCAAGAAGCCGAGTACGTTGGTCAGTGTCTGAAACTAATATTTCTCGCTTAGGAAATATATTTTTAGCCATTCTTAGCTTTTCAATGTTTGCCGTTTCTAGGTAGTAGGCCGCCAATCGTGAATCAAGTTTTGCTCGAATATGTTGTTCATCAAATACTTGAAATTTTATAATAGCCATTTCGTTCAATGCTTCTTTATGTTGACCACGGCCAATAAATTTCTCAACTTTATTAAGTGCATTTTTCGTAGTGTCATTTTTTATCAAATCCGCCAGGCTAATAATATCCCATTCTAGGTCGAAATAATAACGGGAATATTCTTTGAAAAATTTAACAATCGGCTCTATCAATGCCTTGGCGTGTTTGATATCGGGAACAATTCCTTGGTGCTTAATACTATTACGAAGAGTGTTGAGCTGGTATAATTCATTCCTACTCGTTAATACGAAATTTGAATTAGATTTTTTCTCGTATTGCTCAATTGAATCTAACGTATCAATAAATTTACTGGGCCGACTAAGAGCAATATTCAAAATTGATGCTATCGCACCCGAAAAATTGTCCAGAGCATCGTGCAGAGCGATCAACCCATGAGAAAAATTGTAAATATCCACTCCGGTATCGCAACACTCTAAACCACTCTTGAAGAGCGTTTTTGCTAATACGAGTCTGAAAATAATGTTTGGTTGTAATGCTTGTTTTTCCATTGCGCATTATGTAATGAAAGTAAAAAAAATTCATTGAACTGTCTCCTACCCTCCCTTAATCACGGCAATTGGCTTTAACTTCGCAACGCGTTTAGCCAATCCGGCGCGCACGACAACGTCCACCACTTCATCCACGTCCTTGTATGCGAGCGGCGCTTCTTCGGCCAGACCGGCGGATGAAGCGCATTCGACAATAATGCCGCGCGATTCAAGCTCTTTGCGCACTTCGGGGCCGGTGATTCTGCGTTTGGCCTCGTGCCGGCTCATGCGGCGGCCGGCGCCGTGGCACACCGTACCAAAGGTGGTTTTTTCCGCCATTTCCGTGCCCATGAGCAGATACGATGAGGTTCCCATGGTTCCGGGAATCAGCACCGGCTGTCCGATGCGCCGGTAGAGCTCGTTGAGCTCGGGCCGGCCCGGACCAAAGGCGCGCGTCGCGCCCTTGCGGTGCACGCAAAGTTTAACTTTTTTGTCCTTGATTATGTGCTCTTCAATTTTAGCAATATTGTGGGCAACATCATAGACTGTATCAAGCCGCGGATCGAGCCCGGCGGGTTCAAGGATGCGCTTCCAGGCATTGCGGATAAGGTGCGTAATCATCTGGCGGTTTGACCAGGCAAAGTTCGCGGCCGCGGCCATGGCCGCAAGATAGCTTTTCCCTTCGGGGGATGAAATCGGGGCGCAGGCAAGCTCGCGGTCCGGGAGCTCAATCCCCCATTTCGCGAGTTTTGGCGCCATGATTTTTACATAATCCGTGCAGACCTGATGGCCCAAGCCGCGCGAGCCGGTGTGAATCATCACCATAACGCGGCCGGTTTCAATGCCGAGTTCTTTGGCAAGCGGCTCGTCGTAGATTTGATCAACCGCCTGGATTTCCAAAAAATGATTACCTGAGCCGAGCGTGCCGAGCTGGTCTCGCCCGCGCTTTTTGGCCTGCGCGCTCACGGCTTCGGGATCCGCGTTTTTCATGCAGCCGTTTTCTTCAATGTTTTCCAGATCGTTTTTTTCCGCCCAGCCAAGTTCAAGCAGGCGCTTTACTCCTTTTTTCAAAACCTCGTCAAGATCTTCGGGAGTGAGAACAATCTCACCGCCCCGGCCGACCCCGCTTGGCACATCGCGGCTGATCTGATGCGCGAGTGATTTTAATTTTTCCGAAATTTCTTCAACTTTCAATCCGCTCCGGAGAAGTCGCACGCCGCAGTTTATGTCATATCCCACGCCGCCGGGCGAAACCACGCCTTCGGAAAAATCCATGGCCGCGACGCCGCCGATGGGAAATCCGTAGCCTTCGTGAATGTCGGGCATGGCGAGCGCATATTTTTGAATACCCGGGAGCGCGGCAACGTTGATAAGCTGATCGAGAGAACTGTCGCTGGAAATCTCCTCAAGCATGCGCGCGGTGGCATAAATGCGCGCCGGAACCAGCATGCCGCGGCGGGAATCCGCCGGAATTTCGTAGAGATAATCCTCAATTCGTTTTAATTGCTTTATATCCATTTTATATATCAAAAATTATTTCCGCCGTGAGCCCCTCGGCCGTTTGCTCAATTTTAAATCCATGATAAGTAACGGCTTTTATCTCCTGCCGGAAACCGCGGATCGGATAACCGATCAGGGTCGCGGTAACCGAGTCAGCGGCAAGATTATCAATTTCGGCATCATGATACGCCTCGTCATGAGTGTCGCTCTGAAGCAGAGCTTCGCTCAAAAAATCCACAAGCAGCAGCTCCGGATCACCGGCCTGAACCTGAATTTTGCGGCGCACCAAATCCCGTGAAGCAATATCCGGCTCAATGCTTTCAAACATACCGAAGAGCGCGTTTTGAAAAAGTTCGGCCATATCGCGGCCAAAAACGCGGAGGCGCAGATCGGCCGGATGCTCAAGTTTTTTATATTTTTCCATACGCCATTTTTTTCGGCCTGCCCATCTTTGAAAAAAACCGGTACAGGGAATAAAAAATAAAAACAAATGCGATGTTCACCAGCATGGCGGTCAGAATGACCTGGAACTCCTGCCCGCTGGAAAATTTTTCCAAACCTCCGTCGAACGAATTCAAAATATGGCGGAGCAGCCAGTACGGCACGACCATGGCGCTGCCGATAAGCCCAACGCCGAGAAGCGATGCGTTAGATACGTAATTCATAAAAATATTCCTTCCCCAGAGATACAGGGCCGCAAAAATCAAAATGTACGCGCCGATCGAATAGAAACAAAATATATCAAACAATATGCCGGTTACGAAAATGTATGTCCATGCCTCGCGGTTGTGGCCGGAAACCATAAATATAAGGAGTACCGGTATCACCAAACTCGTCAGATTAATCGGATACGGCAAGGACGCGAGAAAACTTATTTCAAGGAGCGCGAGCAGGACGTAAAGCGATAATGTGGCGAATCCCCTAATCATGGCTTGGAATTATTACGGAAATCATGCCGATGGCGTAGAAATCGGCAAGCGGCTCGACGAGCGCGGTTTTGAACGGTTCGTTGCCGGACACAATGATTTCATTTATCACGCCGACGATCAGGCCGGCGGGTATATTTTCTTCAAGATTGGACGTGACGACCAGGTCGTCAGCCTTAATATTTTCCTGCACCGGAATGAGCTCCATGCGGATAATGGAACCATAGGAGCCGCTCGCGATGCCGATGGTTTTGTCGGCGCCGAGAATCTTGACCGGAATCTTGCTGCGCGGGTCGGTAACGAGCCGCACTTCGGCAAGGTGGTCGTGGGCCTCCAGGATGCGGCCGATAATCAAGCCTTCGCCGCTAATGACCGGGTAACCGGCCTGAATGCCGTCAGAGAGCCCGCGGTTGATGACCATGTACTTTTCATGCGGCGAACTGATATAGGTGAGCACTTTGGCCGAAACCGTGGCGTAATCGTTGGCTTCAGTGAAGTCCAGCTGTTTTTTGAGCAGGACATTTTCTTCCTTCAGGGCACTAAGCTCCACATAATCAACCGCCAGATTCTGCACTTCACCCTCGAGCTCCTTGAGACGCCCCATGATTTCATCCCGCCGAAAAACCGAAACATAAGCCGACGAAGCGCCGCGCGCCACAGCCTGATAGGCGCTCTGAAACGGGCGCAGCACAAATGCGATGGCGTTTTCAAACGGCCCAAAAAATCCAAAAAACGATAAAATAATAAGCAGGATTATGCCTGCAATTAATATATTCGAACTTTTTATAAATGATTTCTTCATCTTGAGATTAAACGCCCAAACCACGGCAGATTAATCTATCTCATGTTCTTTGCCATCTGCTCGTTGGTTGAAGGCAATGCGATTTCGCGGAGAAGGGGCAGATTATCCAAAAGCATACCGGTGCCGCGCACGACGCAAGTCAGCGGGTCGTCGGCCACGCGAACCGGAACATCGGCGGATTCGGAAATCAATTCGTCCAGGCCACGCAAAAGGGCACCGCCTCCGGAGAGCACCAGGCCGCGCTCGTAGATATCGGCGACAAGTTCAGGCGGGGTTATTTCAAGCGTTGCTTTAATATTATCAATTATCAAATTGACCGACCGGCGGAGCGCCTCGCGGATCTGGGCGTCATTCACGATAATTTCTTTGGGCAAGCCGGTTAAGAGATCACGGCCGCGCATCTCAATCTCCAGATTGTCCGCCATGGGCTTGGCCGAACCGATTTTAATTTTAATCTGTTCGGACACCACTTCTCCGAGCAAGAGATTAAATGTGTCGCGCGCGTACTGAACAATGTTTCGATTCAATTCGTCGCCGGCGATGGCCAATGATTTCCAGGTCACCACGCCGGAAAGAGAAATTACCGCGATTTCGGAAGTTCCGCCGCCGATGTCAACAATCATGTTGCCGACCGAATCCGTGATATTGAGGCGCGCGCCGAGCGCAGCGAGCATGGGTTCCTCAACAAGATACACTTCGCGGGCGCCGGCCGAGATGGCGGCGTCTTCAACGGCTTTTCTTTCCACTTCGGTAATTTCCATGGGCACGCCGATGATAACGCGCGGACGCGGCACGAAAGTGAATGTATCCTGATGGACCTTGTCAATAAAATATTTCAGCATTTTTTCGGTAACCTCAAAATCGGAAATGATTCCCTTGACCAGGGGTTTCACGGTCTGGATATGCGGCGGGGTTTTGCCGAGCATCTCCTTGGCTTCGCGGCCCACGGCGAGAATCTGGCTGTTGCGCATGTTGATGGACACAACCGACGGCTCGTTGATGACAATGCCTTTTTTATCAACATAAACCAGGGTATTCGCCGTACCGAGATCGATGCCCAAATCACGTGAAAATTGTCCGAGAAATTTTTCAAACATATTAAAAAATATAGTCCACACTGCGGACTAGTATTATATCTTGAAGACCCTGTTTTGACAAGATATGAAAATTTGGCTTATTTTAGCCTTTTTATTGAGATAAAAAAGAACTCCAAAAGGCTCACTCCGGCAACAAAAAACAGCACATTCCACCAAGTTAAAAGGCCCCGGCTCATGAGGTACAGGCCGGCGACCGCAACGGCCGCTAAGAATGCCCCTTGGCGGAACGAAGCAGCGACCCGCCGCGAGATAAAATCATCTCTTTTCAGAATAATCATGCGGACGAATATGCCGGCGACAGTCAACGTGCCGATCAGGCTTAAGAAAAGGCTGGCATAGAAAAAAATAAATCCCAGGGCGCCGGTTTCGTAGGGATTTGTTTTAAAAATTATTATCAAAAAAGCGGACCAGCAAATTATGGTGGCGAGAAGCATGAATAAAATAAAAGCACGCAATGTCATACCGGTATTATAACACAGATTCATCGTCCCGACAGGTCGGGACCCGGGATGTCTGAATCAGGCAATCGTAATTTTTATGCCGGAAACGGCTTTGGCTTTTAGACCGCGATTAATTTCATTTATAAGCCGCGATTTATTGAATTGCAGGTTCTGCGCGACAACCGCGTGCCCGCAGGAAACGCGCACGATACCGTTGCGGAACGAAACGTGAGCCACCGCGTCGCAGGTTAACTTGCCGTAGAGCTCGCGGCAGACACGGTTGAATTCTTCAACCACGCGCGCGGCGTTGACACTCTGGGTGATGCCGGCGCGTTTCACGGCCTCGTCTAAAAGTTTTTTTATGTGGATCAGCATATCAGATTTTTCGGTAATCGCAGATAAAATTAAAGTCGCAGTGCCGGCAAAGCTCGCTCGGCGCCGGCGGAAAATCGCTGTTTTTTATTTTTTCAATGCGCTCAATGAGAGCGGCCGTAACCCTCTCCTTGTCTTTCTCGCTCGCCACAAACTCCTGCCGATTTCCGCTCTCGAGATAATAATAAACCAATTTTTCTACTTTGCGGTTAAAGAGACGCGGTTCTTCCATGGCAATTTGATAAATGATCAGCTGCTCTTTATCCTCGGCCTTTAATTCGTCCTTTGCTTTGCCGGTCTTGTAATCAACCAGAGCCAGATTGCCGTTTGCGAGTTCGTCAACGCGATCGATTTTTCCAAAAAGAGTATAATCGCCGAATTTGACATTAAATGTCTGCTCCACGGCAATTGTTTTTGGCGGATCCTTGGCCAGCTCTTCCCAGTATTTTTTGAGAACCCGGCGCCCGGTTTCTTTGTTCCCGCGCATCTCATCGCGGTTTTCATACCACGCCGGGATCCATTCCTGGCCATAGATTTCCAGCAATTTTTCAAGAGGCGGCAGGCCGGGGCTGCCTTTTTTAACTGACGTTTTGCCAAAAAGCGTTGACTGCGAACCCTGGGCAAGCCACTCGCGGAAAAATCTTTCCAGCGCGGCGTGCATTGATTTTCCAAAGCTGAATACCGCTTTGCCGAATACCGGAATGTTCAGAATATGCGCGTATTTATACTGCAACGGGCAGGTGCGGAACGCGGCAAGCCGCGTGAAGCTGAATTTTTGTGGAAAGGGATATTCTATTTTCTTTTCGTGCTTTGGCGCCGGAACTGGTACTTCAATCGAAAGTTTTGACTGGCGGCCGGCCCCAGCCCTGGCATCGGCCGAATAGCCGAGTTCAAACAAAAATTGAGAGATTTTCTTTTTGCGAATTCCGCCGTAATCATCGGCCGAAGTGAAAAACACTCCGTCTTTCGCGCGGGTGATGGCCACGTAAAACAAACGCCGCTCTTCTTCCAGGTGCGTGTCCTGGCCGGCGGGCAGAATCTCCTTCACCAGTGGATCAGGCACGGGAATGGCCTCGGAGCGTTCGGTGGTCGGAAAACGTCGGTCCACCATATTGACGATAAAAACATATTTGAATTCCAGCCCCTTGGCGCCGTGGATGGTCATGATGCGGACCATCTCCGGACCCTCTTCGGCTTCAAAACGCAAAGAACCCTCTTCCCCGGCCTCAAGCTCAAACTCAATCTGCGCCATAAAATCAGAGAGGCGCGACTCAACGTTGTCGGTTTCGAATTTTTTAATTTTCTCCCAGAATTGCTCCAGCCAGCCGATCTTTTGGTTCTTTTCAAGCTCGGGCAGATGGTCAAGCCAATGCAAAAAGCCGCTTTGCTCCAAAAAATATTTAAATACCATGCCCGTGCTTTTATCCCGCGTAAGCGCGGCTGCACCCTCAACCAGGGTAATCAGGCGCGGCAGTGATTCCTGGGCGCCGGCAGAAAGATTCTTAAGGCCCTGGTGGCGTTTAACAACCTCCCAAAGAGACGACGAACTGCGCTTTGCCTCCATGGCCATCTCAATCAAATCCGCTTGGCTGATTTTCCAAACCGGCAAAGACATGACGCGATAAAGCGCCGGACTCTCATGATAATTATCAAGTAATTTAAAAAAACTCAAAATGTCGCGCACCACCGGGCGGGTGTAAAGGCCCTTGAGCGCCAGAAACTGATGCGGGATTTCCTGTTTGGCAAAATAATTGCAGAATGGAGCAGCCGCGTCATTTGAACGAACGAGCACGGCAAAATCGTCCCAGGTCAAACCACTGTCCCCGGCCTTGAGCTCGGCAATGGTTTGGGCAACGCCGCGCACCTCCTGTTCAAGGGTTTTATAATGCAGATGTTCGGCGCGGCCTTCGCCCGGACACTGGGCATCCAGTTTTTTGTTTATTTTCTTTTTTAAATTTTTATTTTTGAGCTGGGCTTCAAGGCGGTTGGGATTGTTGCGCTGAATAAACTCGTAAGCCAGATCCAAGATGTTCTGGCGCGTGCGATAATTTTTGACAAGCACCACCTCTTTGGATTCGGGAAAATCTTTTTTAAACTGCAGAATGTTTGAAAGCGAGGCACCGCGAAATTTGTAAATCGACTGATCATCATCCCCCACCACGGTCAGGTTATTGCGCGGAGCGGCAAGCAGTTTGATGAGTTCATACTGCGCCCAGTTAGTATCCTGAAACTCATCCACCAGAATATATTTAAATTGCGCGCGGTATTGCTCCAGAATATGCGGCCGCTCGCGAAAAAGCTTGAGCGTATAATTAATGAGATCGCCGAAATCAAGCGCGTCGTTATCCAGCAATAATTTTTGATAAACATGATAGGCGTTGGCAAGTTCATTTACGCGCTTCACTTCCTGGTCCGCGGCCTGATCCGAATCTTTATTGAGCTTTAGGCTCTCGGCATATTCAAGATAACTTTCGGGCCAGAGATCCTCGTCCTTGGCGCGGGAAAAATGCTCAATCATTGCGCGGATAAACTTGGTCGGATTGCCGCGCGGCTGCCAGTAATCAAGGTCAAATTTATCCAGATTCCGGCGCACCAAGAGCCAGGAATCAACCTGGGAAAGCAGTCGAAATGAATTCGGAAGTCCGATTTCTAACGCATGATTTTTCAGAACCCGCTCGGCAAAAGAATGGAAAGTAGAAATCCAGAGATCCAAGTACCCGTACGGCAAAAGCTTGTCCACGCGCTCTTCCATTTCGCCGGCCGCTTTGTCAGTGAATGTGAGGGCGAGTATTTCCTCGGGACGGGCAAAACCTTCGGTGATAAGATGGGATATTTTCCGCGTAATAACCATGGTTTTGCCGGTGCCAGCGCCGGCGACAATCAAAATCGGGCCGTCGGTCACGGTGACGGCCTTACGCTGTTCGGGATTCAAATCTTGACAGATTGGCTTATTCATGGTACGATTCATTATCTTTCGCGCATTTCTAATATCAACGAAGGGAGAATCATATGTCGCTGATCATTGTCGTGGATGACGACCAGGAAATCAGAAACGCAATCTCGCGCATCTTAAAGCGCATGGGCAACCTCACAGTGTTGTGCGAAAACGGTGAGGAGGCCCTGCGATCGCTCGAGGTCTGGAAGGATACGGCCGCGCTCATCATCTCGGATGTGAACATGCCGGTCATGGACGGCAAACAGCTGTTCGCGCGCGTGCGCGCCACGTGTCCCGACCTGCCGTTCATCCTCATGACCGGAGGAAGCGACAAACTGCCCTCCGACGACCGGACCCAGCACCTCGCCAAGCCACTCAACTTCGACGCTTTCACGAAAGCCGTCGATGCCGCGCTCCAGATGTCATCCCCCCGTTCCTGATCCACTTCCAGCCCATGCTCTCAATACTGTCGTCTCGATCCATCGGTCGGGACGATTTTTTTGTGTATAAATCGCCTGTTGCCGGGTTTTGAAATATGATAATATTAGTTTGGTTTTTTAACAATAAGGAGGAGGTGGAGTATGCCCAGGGAAGCAACGATCAATGCAACGATCCTTGTGGTCAGTGAACAAAAACCGTTTGGCATCAGTCTGAAGCAACGTCTTGAATCGATCGGCCACATGGTTCTGCGCGCCGATAGCACCAACCAGGCCATTATGTTTTTACGTGAACAAGGAAAGCAGGTGCTCGGAAAGGAACTCTTGCCAGCTGACATGTCCGGCAGCTTTGTCGAGGATTACGCAAACCATCAGAGGCACGGAAAAATAATCTCAACGGTTGATCTGGTAATATCCGAACACTTATCGTCCGAGCAGTCGGCTGCCGAATTCGTGAGGACGCTAAGGCACGATTTTCCATTCACTCGTGCGATTGTTCTCTCTGAAAGAACCGTTGACATTGTCCGCCTCGGCTCAATGCGTCAGCGCCCAAATCCGGGCGAGATCGACGATGCGTTCCTCGCCAAGCTCGTTAAAGACGTTCTCGTACGCTAGCTCCTTTATTCCTTTTCCCAGCCCTTGGCACCCGCCTCGGGCATTTTTTTATCTTGAGCAATACGACCGCTTGCCCACGGTTCTGTCGCAACAGCTTGCCCCAGGCGACAATCAAAGCGTGAAATTCATTATACAATTCAACGTTCGGGCGAAGGCGTTTTTGAAAATACGCGCGATATTCTTCGTAATCTTTAAATTCAATGCCCAGCTCTTTGCACAAACGCCGCGTGTAGGCGTCAATCACGAATGTCGTCTTTTTTCCGGCATACAACAGCATGGAATCAACCGTCTCGGGTCCGATGCCCCAGATTGACAGGAGTTCGGGCCGCTTTTTTTCCAGACTGCCTTGCAGAAACTTTTTCGCGCTGGACTGATAGTTGTCGCAGATATATTTGGCAAAAATCTTGAGCTTTTTGGCTTTCTGGCGGAAATACCCGGACGGCCGGATCAGACGCTCAATTTTTCGCGCCGGCGATTTGGCAATGGCGCACGGGGTCAGAAGGCGCGCCTTCCGGAGGCCGGCGAGGGCTAATTCAACATTTTTCCAATTCGTGTTCTGGGTCAGGATGGCGCCGACGCAGATTTCAAAGACCTTATCCCCCTTTTTAGCTGAAACCGGCCACCAATGCTGGGGGCCGAAGTGACGGTAGAGGTTGCGATAGATTTGCATGAGGTTCATGGGTTGATTTTAACAAAAAATCGGTAATTTGGGTAGAGCCCCGACGCTTTATCTTCTTCTTTTCTTATCGTCATTGCGAGAGAGTCCCGACAGCAGTCGGGACGACCGAAGCAATCCTGTACCTATTTTGAAGCGCCTGCAACGGGATTGCTTCGCCCCTCGACAAGCTCGGGGCTCGCAATGACGATAAGAGTGAATGGCTTGACAAAATGGGCTTTTTCCACTATAATGTGATGAAAAGTCGGGAAACCGACTGATTGTTCTCTGACAACCAAAAAGGAGGTTCGTCGTGAAGAAGGAATCCTGGAAAATCATGTTCGCGTGTGGCGTGGGCGCATTCATTGGCTCGCTCATCGCTCTGGAGCTCAAGCCCTGGCTCATCTGGGTCGGGCTCATCACCGGCGGACTCGTGGGCTACCTGGCCTACGATTTCCGGCGCGTCATCGGCGTCATCCCGGCGGCGTACCGGGCGGCCAGAGGATGGAGGCCGGATCGGCGTTTCTGGAAAACCACTGCGGCGGGTTTGGTCGCTTTTTTCTGCTTCTTCCTGGATCTTGCAACAACGACCATCATCTTCTTTATTGCGATAGACATATTCGAACCTAAGGTCGAAATTTTTCAAGGAGCGTTCGAAGTGCTCAAGATCGTCACTGGTGCTACAATCATGTGCATCAGTACAGTAATACTGTTATTCTATACCACCGGATGTGCCCAAGCACCAAAACGCGACGAAATTCTCGACCATCATCGAAAAACCGCGTGGACTGCGGCATACTGTCTAGCCCCGCCCATCGTCCTCTTCTACCACCTGCCCCGCGGCATGTGGTGGCTCATGAAGAGAACGCCGAGAGCCATGGTGGAGATTCTGCGCTTCATGGGACGATCCATCATGGCGATCGGACGCGGTTCCGTCGCTCTGGTCCGCTTCCTCGGACGTTTCGGCTGGCAGGTGTTCGTCCGCATCCACTCGGAGCGGCGGGCGCTCTGCTTCACCGACGCGGTCATCGGTTCGGTGGCCGGGTACGTCGCGGGTTCGGCGATCATCGGCGCGCTCGCGGGCGGCCTCATCGGCCTCGTGAACTACGAGCTCGTGACGCGGCGCTGGCTCATACCGCGCGGGTACGTGGCGGTCCGGGCGAAGTAGGAGGAAGCAGCAGATGCAACCAAACGACAAACCACGCGACTACCCGCTCTTGCTAGTATTATTTCTCATCATGTTCTTTCTGCCGATCATCCTCTGGTTCATAATTCCCATCGATGCATCGGTAACGGGACCGGCCATACGATTTCCGCCACTCCCGTAAATCGATAACGCTCTCATCGGCCGTTCAATCGCAAGATTGACGGCCGGTTTTTTTATCGCATACACATCCATAATATTGTCATCCTGAGCCCGAGCCTCGAGCTTGTCGAGGGGTGAGGGGCGAAGGATCTCGCATCTCGCCATGACCATGGTGGCGCCGTGGACGCTCATCTCGAGACTGTGAGATCCTTCGCCCCGACATTCCGCTTCGCGGATGTCGGGACTCAGGATGACAATACGAGCGGGTTGTTCAAAAACAAAAAGCGCTCCCTTGGAGCGCTTCGAAATTGTGGATGATTCGCGAACTACCCAACGATTCTACGCGGCATCTTCCCAGTCCTGTTTGTCAGAATCTACCGTGGTGTCGCGTTCATCCAGCCGCGTTCCCTCTACTTCAATCGCCTCGGCATATTTAGCGTCCTCGTCCTCATCCGAAAATGAAAAGGTTAGTTCCTCAGGCCCATTTGGGACACTAATGAACTCCTTACCCATATCATCAAAAGAGATGCGCTTTTTAGTATCTGGCAAAATTATTGTGTTGAATTTTCCGCTTTTTGTATCAATCGTTCGAACGATTTCAACGATTTCAATGCTCTGACGATCAATATCGATATCACTAATAAACACCGGCTCCTGCGTCCCCTTTTTCATGAGCCAAGTATGCTTGAACGGAGCGTGTGAGTCATCAGGCAATTCGGAGTAATTTTTTACAAATGATTCATACGGCACTTCAAAATCTTTTCCCCCTTGATCATGTAATATTATTGCGTTTTTCTTGGGCGCACATCCCCTCACGTAAACTGCCATTGGTTTGTGGCGATGCAAAAAATATTCTCCATGATAATCTAAATCCTGCAAAATTCTTTTATAGTCTTTAAGCTCATCCGACTTTATGAATTCATAAGTTTTCTTATTCTTCACGCTTTTATCCGCTTTAGCAACGACCAACATCTTTTCACCGGTCTCAAAATCATTGCCTATACCCTCAATTCGAAATTTTTTGCCCTGGGGATTTGCCAGGATGGCGCCCTCCCGATACCTAATATACTCTTCGTCGGTGAATATTTCTTTCGCCGGCGCGATTTCAAGCGGTTTTCTGTCTTCCGGGCTTGGCGAATAAATATTTTCGGGATTTCTTGGCATACTTTTCTTGTTTAAATTCCAAAAAAATTGCGAGCGTTAGCGGTGGTCGCGGCCGCCACTTCTTCCATGGTTATTCCCTTGATTTCCGCGATTTTTTTCGCCACCTCGACCACATATTGCGGCAGATTGCGCTTTCCGCGGTGGGGTTCGGGCGTGAGAAACGGCGCGTCGGTTTCCACCATGACGCGGTCCAATGGAATATTCTTAACCGTCTCCGCAAGCGCCGAATGCTCAAAAATCTGTGACTGCTTAGGGGCAAAGGTAACTATACCAGTGAAAGAAATTAAAAATCCAAATTGTAAAAATCTTTCTGCTTCCTCCCACGTGCCGAGGAAGCAATGGAGAACGCCGCGTTTTTTTAATTTGTCCTGATTTATATATTCCTCAACTATTTCCGCGACCGCACCGTAAGTCTCACGCGCGTGGATGATAATTGGCAGATTCAGTTCATCGGCCAGGTCCAGGTGCCGGCGGAAAATATCGGCCTGCCGGGTTTTTACGCCGTTGAGTTCTTCGTGCTCGGGTACGTAATGGTAATCAAGGCCGGACTCGCCGATTGCCACAACCTTGGGACTCTGCGCTAGGTTTTTATAAAAGTCATGATCAAAATCCTCGGCATGAGCCGCGAACTTGGCCTCCTCTTCCTCCACCTCCATGTCAACAAGGTGGCTGGGGTGCAGGCCGACGGCGGCATATACGCCTTCGCTAAATTGCTCGGCAAAACGCACGGCGCGTTCGCTAGTTGAAGCCTGCGATCCGACATTAATCATCCAGATGTTTTGGTCCAGACACTGACGAGCGATAATTTCGGCGTCATTTTTAAAAGCGCTGAAATTCAGATGGCTGTGCGTATCAATTAAAAATGGGTTCATGGCATTATATTAAGGACTGAATTTGTCTGACAGCCTCGGGCAGAAGCGGAGATATCAAATTAAAAATCATAACCAAATAATGGGCAATGGATGAATCAACCATCCACTGGTTTAGCCAGTCAATTATCGGATAGCGGGACGCCACATAGAGAATTCCGCCGAGAAGAAAAGCACCTTCAATAAATCCGACGAGTCCGCCAAGCAAACTGCTTATTGATTTCATGAACGGAATAATTTTCAAAAATCCGAATATTTTGTCAAGGATGTGAAAAAGTAATCCGACGAGCCGGTTTATCAAAATAAATATAATTATAAAGCACACCACCTTTGACATGTTCTCATTGCCCCAGAAAAACGGTTCAAAAAGCCCGGCGATGGGCTCGTAGATGCGGCTCGCGATCAGCGCGCCGGCAAACACGCCAAAAAGGCCGCCGAGTGTTTGCACTATGCCGAAAAACAGGCCGTAAAAAACAAAACCCGCGAGGCAGACGATGAGGATTACGTCAAAAAGTGTCATAGATAAATATTTTAGTATCTAGAATCTAGTACCTAGAATCTAGATTTAAGAATTTAGGCGCGGGAATAATGATTCCGCTTTTTTGATAGCTGTACCCGATTTGAGGCCACCCCATTTGATTGCAGTTTCAAATTTCTTTGACTTCTCTTTGGCCGGATCAAGTCCGAGCTGGGTCCAGATTTTTTCCGCGGTCTGAGGCATGACGGCAAGAAGCATCCAGCCGACATTTCGCAGGGTTTCAAGCAGGATGTAGAGAACCGCGGCAAGCCGCTCGGAATTTATCTTTGCGAGCTGCCAGGGTTGTTCCCTGTCAATGAAACGGTTGGCTTCGCGCACCACTTCCCATGTTTCATCGAGTGCTTCGGAAAAATTTAATTTTTCCATGGCCTGGATGATTAACGGCCAGTTTTCAATTTTTTCGGCCGCTAACTCCGGCACTTTGGAATCAACGTATTTTTCCGTCATAGCGAGCGTTCTCTGGAGAAGATTGCCCAATTCGTTTGCGAGATCGTTATTATAGCGCTCCTCCAGGCGCGAAATTGAGAAAACTCCGTCCTCGCCGAAGGTAATCTCGCGCAAGAGATAGTAGCGCAGGGCCTCTACGCCGTATTTGTTCGCGAGTTCGACCGGGTCAACGGCGTTTCCTAGGGATTTGCTGATTTTTTGGCCTTCAACCGTAAAAAATCCGTGCGCGAAAATCCGCTTCGGCAGTTCAAGGCCGGCGGACATGAGCATGGCCGGCCAAAGCGCGCAATGAAATTTAATGATATCCTTGCCCACGATATGCACATCGGCGGGCCAGTATTTTTTAAACTTTTTCTGGTCATTGAAGTATCCGATTGCAGAAATGTAATTGATCAGCGCGTCAAACCAGACATAAATAACGCTCTTTGAATCGCCGGGCATCTTTATCCCCCATTCCATGCTTTCGCGGGTGATGCTGACATCTTCCATGAAATCTTTGATATAGCTCACCACTTCGTTGCGGCGCGAAACCGGTTGGATAAAATCCGGATTATCCTTAATGTGCTTAAGCAGCTGTTTCCGATACTTGGTGAGTTTGAAAAAATAATTTTTTTCCTTGATTTTCTGGACCGGTTTTTGGTGGATAGGGCATTTGCCGTCAATTAGATCCGAATCGGTGACAAATGCTTCACAGCCGCCGCAATACCAGCCCTCGTAGGTGCCTTGATATATGTCGCCGGCGTCAACGACTGTTTTTACAAATTTTTCCACGGCTTCTTTGTGCCGCGGTTCGGTGGTGCGGATAAAATCATCATGAGTCATTCCGAGTGAATCAAGGGTTTCCTGCCAGACCGCGCTCATGCGGTCAACGAATTTCTGAATATCTTTTTCGCCCTCCTTGGCCGCGGCTTCAACATTCTTCTGGCTGTTCTCATCCGTGCCGGTCAAAAAATAAACATCCGCCCCGGCCATGCGGTGCCAGCGCGCGGCCGCATCGGCCGCGAAGTTGGTATAAGCGTGGCCGATGTGCGGCTTGCTGTTTACATAGTAAATCGGCGTTGTAATATAGAATTTTTTCATAGGTCCGCCATTGACAAAATATTATCGTTGTGTAATAATTGCGTGTGCTGTGGAATGTGTTGCTACGCGAAGGGGATTCCTCAAGCCGCGAGTCCCACCACCTCGTAGTTTGAGCATGGCATTACGCGTATCATGCAAAATCGGTTCGGTCGCAGCTTTGTCGATCGGCCGCGTCCGGGGACACTGGGCCATTCCCTTCTCATGGGCACGCGATTCAGACTTCGGTCTGTGAGCCAAGAATCCTGGCAAGAACTCCTGTTCGCCATAATCCGAAGTAGACGTTGGGATGTTCCCGACGAGCGAAAAGGATGTGGCCCCCTGCCCCGATCTCTGTCCGACTGGATCACCGATGCACAGACTGCAGCACGTCCTCCTTCCTCTCCCCGTTGCTTGACCCTAGTTGAGCAACGGGGATTATTTTTATTTTGAAGAGATTACGATTACAAATTCTCCTTTTGATACGCCTGCCTGCAGCCTGCTTTTAATTTCCGCAGCCGTGCCGCGGTAAATTGTTTCAAATTTTTTTGTGAGCTCGCGGCCGACCACGATTGGCCGGTCGGCAATTGTCTCCTCAAGTTCGGCGAGCGCTTTAATGATCCGGTGAGTTGATTCGTAAAACACGACCGTCCGCTCTTCGGCGGCAACTTCTTTGAAAAATTTCTGCCGTGCTTTTTTATGCGGCGGAAATCCCAAAAATAAAAATTTGTCCGCCGGAAATCCTGAAGCCGAGAGAAGCGTAACTGCGGCACACGGTCCGGGAACCGGAATGATGTTGATTTCAGCACCGAATTCGCGCACCAGCTCTTCCACGAGCTTGCCACCCGGATCGCTCACGCCCGGCGTACCGGCGTCCGAAACCAGGGCAATCCGCTTCCCCCGCCGCACCATCTCTTTAATATGATTTACTTTGGTAAATTTTGAATGCTGGTGATAACTTTCAACAGGGATTTTTATTTTAAAATGCGCAAGAAGATTGCGCGTGACGCGCGTATCTTCGCAAAGTATCAAATCGGCTTCGGCAAGAACTCGCACGGCCCGCGGGCTCGTGTCCTCAAGGTTGCCGATCGGGGTTGCGACAACAAAAAATTCAGTCATGTTAAACGCTTACTTCATCCGAGCCGCAGAGCCGGCAAACCATGCGGACTTCGTCCGGATTCAGCTCATTGCAGGCCGGACAATAAAACTCATTGCCACGCTCCTCCACTCCTTCACTGCCGCACTTCATGCAGTTCATGTCGATGTCCTGGACCAATACCTCTCCGCACATTGGACAATTATAAATCATAATATTTTATTCTCCCATTCCTAAAATCTCCATGATTTTAGGCTTGTTAAAACCAATGACAATCTGACCGTCAATCTCCGCGACCGGCACGGCCATCTGCCCTGACTTATCGATCATTTCCTGAGCCGCGGCCAAATCCTTGGACACATCAATATCATCGTATTTAAGCTCATGCTTGGATAAAAACTCTTTAAGTTGAACGCAATAAGGGCATGTCGGCGTGGAAAAGACCTTAATGTTCATAGATTTGGCTTATTTATTATGTGGTGATTATATCCCATTTTGGGCCATTTTTCAATATTTTTCATAAAAAATAGAGTCGCTCAGGGAGCGACTCTAAGACCTTGATCTTTTTGCCCGATCCTTCTCGTTCCTCCCTACGGAGGGGCGCGCGCTACTTTCTGCCCCAAGTCACACCTCCCGGTTTTGGCATGGGGCCGCCCATGCGTTGTTGTTGCATAGGGCGGCACGAACAACGGTATCACAACTGTTAAAAATCGTCAAGGCGACACGGGATATCGGTTAACCGGTGAATCGGTTGATCGGAACCGGCTTAGACCATTTAAGCCCGATTCACTGATTCACCGATTAACCGATTCTTTGACTAAAAAAGCCCGTCCATGTATGTATAGACGAGCTTTTTGATTACCAATCTACTGTGCCAGAATCTGGTCCAAGATCGCTTCAAGATCCGCAATCGGCAGGGCTCCGGAAACCATCTGGCCGTTGATGAATGTGGCCGGAGTGCCGCGGACGCCGGCTTGGGCGCCAGTCTGCATTTCCTCGTTTATCTTACTGTCGTAACGGTTCTCATCAAGACAGACATTGAAATCGCCGGTATTTAACCCGATTTCCTTAGCCGCCTGTTTCCAGACATCGGTTCCCATGGTTCCATCAGCATTGGCGTCAAAAATCTTTTCATACATTTCCCAAAATTTGCCTTGCTCGCCGGCACATTCGGCGGCCATGGCCGCGCCGCGCGCGTTCTCATGGAATGAGAGCGGGAAATGACGGAAAACGAAACGAATCTTTCCGTCATAGTCCTTGAGCACCTGATCCATGGTGGTTTTGTAACTTAGGCAATACGGACATTCAAAATCCGAATATTCAATCAGTGTAATTGATGCGTCTTCGGGACCAACGGCATAATCCGTTTCACCCACTGCCGGAACCTCGGCGACTCCGACGTCCTCTTCGGCGGCGACGGCCTCCTGCGCTCCAGCGGCAACCGCATCGCCGGCCGCATCGTTCTTGGCGAAACTTAACGGATTGCCGGAATACATCGCCAGAACCAGAATAATTGCCGCGATGGTGCTGAATGACGCGAGACCGACAAATAATCCTAGAAAAAATGATAACGTTGGATTTTCTCCAAATATACTTTTATTCTCCTTGGCCATAAAATAAATAGATTAATTTTTTTAATTAAATAACTATAACACATTTTATCGGCTAGCGCAATGCTATCCGTTTTTTTGAATGTATCCGATAATCTGAACCGCGGCTTTGGCGCCTTCGCCCACACTAACCGCAATCTGTTTCACAGTAACGTCCGTGACATCGCCGGCGGCCCAGATGCCCGGGACGCTCGCGGCATTGTACTTATTGATAACAATTTCGCCCTTTTTATTTTTCTTAACAAAATCAATGAAGTCAGCGGCCGGCACCAGGCCGATCTCCACGAAAATCCCCTGCATTGGGATGTCGTACGGCCGGCCGTCCTGTTCGTAGCGCAGACTCCGCACGAATTTATCGCCGAATATGCCGATGGTTTTCGCGCCGGCGATTACTCTAATACTTCTGTCGCGATTGATTCTTTCAATGAGCAGTTTTTCGCCCTTGAGGGCATCATTAATAGTGAGAATCGCAACCGACCGGGCGTGTTTGGCGAGAAGAAGAGCCGATTCCATGGCCGAGTTGCCTCCGCCCACCACCACAACATCCTTGCCGGAAAAAAGCGGAGCATCACAAGTGGCGCAATAAGTTACTCCCTTTCCGAAATATTTTTTTTCGCCAGGAACATTCAGTTCGCGGTATTTCTCGCCGGTGGCAACGAGCACGGTCCGGCAGTAATAAGCATCATTTTCAGTACGGACGATAAATGATTTGCCGTTTCGGGAGACGCGTTTCACGGTTTCTCCCTCAATCAAAATGATTTTATAATCAGTAAGATGATTGGTGAAATTTTTTATAAGAGCGGCGCCGGAAATTGTCCGAAATCCCAAATAATTCCCCACCTCTTCGCTGAAAATGACCTGCCCGCCGGCCTGCGACGCGATTAATGCAAAATCCATCTTTTGACGGGCAAGATAAATGGCCGCTGATAGGGCGGCCGGTCCCCCGCCGATTACTACGCAATCGTAGATTTTTTTATTCGTTGGCATAAGCCCGATTATTTTTTATGCAGCTCCTTGGTGAAATAGTCAAAATACATGGCGTCGGTCATGTGCTCAACCGGAGCGCGGTCGTCGGTGAGCAACTCTTCGACTGAATTGAATTTCACTAATTTTGAATTCAGGGAAAGATAATGGATCATCTCCGAAAGATCCGGACGGCCGACAATGGCCGGGTGCGAGAGCAGGCGGTCAAACTCCAGAGGCTCGTCGGAGCAAAAAATTATGTAATTGAACGAATCGGCCACCGGCGCGGTATAAACATACTTGAAATTATGAGCCATGGTATTGGTAATGGCGCGGTAAAGCCGGGATTCCTCGGATGTGGCATTGAGATTAAGCGCTATAATACCCTGGGGTTCAAGAATATTGCCCAGGTCAAAGAAAAATTCATCGGTTACCAGGTGCCAGGGAATGTAAAGCTGGTTTGAATAAGCATCGACCAGAATCAGATCGTATTTTTTTTCCGAGGTTCGGGCGAAAATCCGGCCGTCCAGATTGAAAATGTTTACCTTGGCTGGATCGAGGTCAAAATATTTTTTCGCAACCTGGATTACCTTATCGTCAATTTCAACCCCGTCAATATTGAATACTTTGTCCGGAAAAATCTCAAGCATGCCGTGAACAGCCGTGCCGCCGGCAAGCCCGATATTTAAAATTTTAATATTTTCCTTCTCAAAAAATGCCGGGATGGCGGACATAACATCAAAATACATCCGGCCGATCAAGTCAGACCCGAGACGATAAGCCGATTGCGTGCCGGTTCCTTCATTGTAGATTAATTCGCGTAGCCCTTCTCTTTCCCGCACTTGAATATACTGGTAGACCGATTCGGTTTGATAGATTATGGACGGATCGTAACTTAGGGCCGAAGGCGCAAATAACGGACCGGCGACGAAAATAAAAAATCCAAACCAGGCATAATGCTTCCGCCGGGCCAGACCCCAGGCGGCAGTCATAATCAGGATAACAGCAAAGATGAGTACGGTCTTTTTTGATCCAACCCAGGCGATGAATACAATCGACGGCAAAAAAGTGCCGACAATACTGCCGACCGTGGAGATAGCAAAGATACGACCGGAGATGTTGCCGATATTGTGGTCAAAAATCGATGCAAGTTTAATCAGGAAAGGGCTGCACATTCCCAGAAACATAATCGGCACGAAGAATAAAATTAGCGTGGAAAAAAATGAACCAACGAGAATCAGAACCGACGCCGGGGCGCTGCCGGAAAAATCCTTAAGCACAACCATGGAAAGCGGCTCAACCGCAAATGGAATAATGAAACAAAAAAGTCCGGCAGTTAAAATTATCTTCAGCAACAGCGACAGCTCCGGACGGCGTTCGGAAATGCGGCCGCCGAACCAGTAACCAATCGCGAGCGCGAGCATGATGACAGCGATAATATTAGTCCAGACAAAAAGAGATGTACCAAAATACGGCGCCAAGAGGCGCGACGCGGTGAGTTCAATCGCCATAATACACATGCCGGTAATGAACGCGATAACGTACGGCAGTTTAGGCTTGTGTTTGGACATTTATTTTTTTTACGCGCAGTTTTAATAACAACGCGATTCCAATAATAAAAATTGCAATGGAAAAATATTGAGCCGGTGTGAGGCCCGCGTAGCGCGCCTCCGCACCCGGACCGTCCCAGATCCGCAAAAAATCAAGGCCAAAACGCACTGCGCCATACATAATAAGAAACAGCCCGGTGAAAAAACCGGTTGTCCGCATTTTGCGCGCGAGCATAATAAAAATGATGAACAGGATCGCGGCGGCCGCGGATTCCAGGAGGCCGAGGTCAAAACGGTCGCCGAGCGGATAATGAACGCCCAGAAACGACGCGGTGCGTATGCCCGGATGGTCATTTATCAAAAAACACCCGATTCGCCCGACCGCGATGCCGAGAGGCGCGGCGAAAGCCAGCGCGTCCGCGTATTTAAAATAATTCAGTTTCTTGATCCGGGCGACAATCAAATACCCGGCGATCACTCCGAACAAGCCGCCGAAAAAAGAATATCCCGGCTTCCAGACGTAAAATATCTCGGCCGCGTGAGCGGCGTAATAATGCCATTCGTAAAAAAACACGTGCCCGAGCCGGGCGCCGATGACCGCGCCGACAAGGCCGGCGAAACTGATATCCCAGACGGCTTCGTGATTCAGACCGCGGCGTTTGAGAAAAACCCAGGCGCATAAAATCGCGGCAATAAATCCCAGGGCGACGAACGTTCCCCAGACTTGAAATTGAATCGGTCCGAGATTAAAGGTTGTTAGGTGAAGATATGGAATCATACTAGCTTGTAGCTGGTAGCTTGTAGCTGGTAGCTTGCGAATGGAAAATTCCTACAAGCTAAAAAGCTACAAGCCTACCTGCCGGTAGGCAGGCTCGTTAAAGTACGCCAAGTTCTTTGAGCGCGTTTTTAAAACCGTCAATCGCCGACTTGGCGGAACGGTGGCTGACGCTGAAACTCGCTTCGTGCACCAGCTGATTGCGTAGTTTGTGCGACCACCAGACGCGATGAAGCTTGGGAAATTTATAAGTCGCGACTTTGAGCCGCTCGCCGAGCGTGGTGCCGGGCATGGCCATGGCTTTGAGCGCGTGGTCTAAAAGCTTATCGGCTTCAAGAATGGCCACCTTGTCGGTCATCTCGCTTCCCTTTCCAAGCATGGATTCAATTTCTTGCCAGCGCGTTTGAATCCCCTTCCGGTCCAGGCCCTCAAGCTCGGGTCGGCGGAGAAAACGACGAAGCAAATTAATACTCCAAACAAGAAAAAATATAATAATTGCGCCAATCAAGAAATAGATGAGGAGCTCAATTAATGACGTGTTTTCGAAATATGAGTAGTCAACTGTAATCATGCTTGGTTTTAGGAATTAGGAGGTTAGGAAATCAGCTTGTAGGAAATACGCCTACTTGCTCAATGTCGCAATCATCTTATTGAGCATCTTCATTATTTCATTGAGTAATAATTCGATTGCACTGAAGTCAAAATTTTTTCCAAAAGATAATCTCTTAGCTATTTCGAGCTGGGTCTCAAGTTCGGCCCCGGAACCAAACGCGATAATTAGAAAGCGTCGAAATTCAATCCGACTACCCCGTCTTCTACCCTCGGCGATATTTGAGGGAATCGATATAGCACAACGTCTCATCTGCGCAGTGAGAACGAATATTTCCGACCTCGGAAACTGCTCAGTCAATTCGTAAATCTTGGTTACTAAATCCATTGACTTCTGCCAAACAACCAAATCTCGATAACTTTTAATAATATCTGATTCCATAACCTACAAGCTAACTTCCTAATTCCTACAACCTACAAGCTACTTCCTACAAGCTCGTACGCATTCGCGACGCGCAGAATTGTTTTTTCATCAAAATGATTGCCCATAATTTGCAGGCCAACCGGCAGTTTATCCGCCAGGCCGCAGGGAATAGAAATTGCCGGAACGCCGGCGACATTGGCGGTGACGGTGTAAATGTCGGAAAGATACATAGTGAGCGGATCATTGAATTTTTCACCGAGCTTGAATGCCGCGGTCGGCGCGGTCGGGCCGACGATGCAGTCCACTTTCTTGAACGCTTCCTTAAAATCATTGCGGATGAGTGTGCGGACTTTCTGGGCGCGGGTATAATAAGCGTCATAATATCCGGCCGATAGTGCGTACGTTCCGAGCATGACGCGGCGGCGCACCTCGGGACCGAGATTTTTTCCGCGGGTAATTTTATAAACTTCGGCAAGATTCTTGCCAGCCTCTCTTTTGCCGTAGCGCATGCCGTCAAAGCGCGCGAGATTGGAACTCACTTCGCACGGCATGATTATATAATATACCGCGAGCCCATATTCAGTGTACGGCAGTTTAATGTCAATAATCTTGGCGCCGAGTTTCTCGAGCTTCGCAATGGCTTGGCGCACGGCTTTCTCGACTCCGGAGTCCAGCCCTTTGCCGAAAAATTCGGCCGGCACGCCGATTTTTATTCCCTTGATATTGTCCGGGAATTCGGCGGGTATGGGTTCGGCATTCACACTCGTGGAATCTTTGGCATCAATGCCGGCGATGGCGCGCGCCGCCCAGGACGCGTCCTGCGCGGTCTTGGCAAGCGGGCCGATCTGATCCAGGCTTGAGGCCATGGCAATCAGGCCGGAGCGCGAAACACGGCCATAGGTTGGCTTTAGACCAACCACGCCGCAAAAAGCCGCCGGCTCGCGGATTGAACCGCCGGTATCCGAGCCAAGCGCCGCGAGGCACATGTTGGCGCTGACCGCGGCGGCCGAGCCGCCGGACGATCCGCCGGGCACGCGTTTTAAATCATGGGGATTTTTGGTCGGTCCGTAGGCCGAATTTTCGGTTGACGAACCCATGGCAAACTCATCCATATTAGTCCGGCCGATGATAACGGCGCCGGCGTCGATGAGACGCTCCACCGCGGTGGCAGTATAAGTTGCCTGGTATTTTTCCAGGATTTTTGAACCGGCGGAAGAAACATGGCCGGTGTACATCATGTTGTCCTTGATGGCGATTGGAATGCCCTCGAGCGGCCCGACTTCTCCGGTCCGCGCAATTTTTTCGTCAATTTCACGGGCGCGCTCTTTTGCCTCTTTTTCATAAACCTCAAGAAACGCGGAAATTTTTCCGTCTTTTTTCTTGATCGCTTTGAGGCAGGAATCAGTCAGCTCGGCGGCGCTCAATTCTTTGGATTTGAGGCGCGCGTGGGCCTCCTGGATATTTAACTCGCAGGGCTCCATACTAAAAAACCGATTTTACTTTGAATAAATCGTCCGAGCGCTCGGGCGCGTTCTTGAGGATCCGCTCCCGCTCTTCCTTGGGACAAGCGATAACCCCGTCCTCCCGCCAGACATTTTCCGATTCGCTCGCGTGCGCGGTTGCTTCAACGCCCGCGACATCAACTTCCTGCAATTTGTTAACATAATCCAAAATCGACGAAAGCTGTTCGGAATAAAGTTTGCGCTCTTTGTCAGAAAGCTCAATGCGCGCGAGGTCTTCCAAGTGTTTAATTTCGGTTAGAGAGATGGTCATAATTATTTTAAATCTAAAAACTTCCAATCTTTTAAATCGTTTGGATTGTATTCGTATTTTAGTCCATCGTGATAACGCCAACTATTTTTTTCTTTCAATACGATTCCGCCATATAATTTCTTGCCCTTCTTGTTTTGTTCAACGATATATTTCGCCAATCCCTCGGCACGCGATTTCGCTGTTTCAGCAGTAATTCCACCCTTTGTATCGAACAAACCGACGCGACCATCTTTTTGCATTACCACAAAATCGACATAGAATGGTTTCTCAACTCCGTGCTCAACATGTGGCACAGCGAAATATGTCGTATCGCTTTTTCCATTCTTAAACCACCATCCGACTGCTTTTGATTTTTCCAAATAGTCAATGAAATCAACTTCGATTTCACTGTCTTCTTCAAATAAACTCGCTGTTCCGACGCCGGTTTTTTTCGCATAGTACGGCTGTATTACTGACTTTTTGTAATCTTTCTTCGCAAAAGAGAGGGTATAATTTATTACTTTCGGCACATTCCAGGACTCCTCATTTTTTATCAATTCATTTTTACCTTTTCCAACTTCCTCTTGATACATCTCTTTTGCAAGGTTAATAATATCGATCATAACCTGGCGATTTTCCTCCGCTAAAACGGCGGCTTGAATCTTTGGCCATTCATCCTCGTTTCGTGTTGCTTCAAACAATGCGTATATTGAGCTTTTAATACGGCCTATCGAGCGCTGTTCCGGTGCGAATGGCGCAAGATTATTATGTGCGAACATATCAAAGGCATTTTGTAATTCAACCTCATTTTTAGGAATATCAAGGGTTCCTTTTTTCTCGATGCTTTTCGCCTCCTTGTCGGCATCAGTAATACGACCGCTTGCAATCAAGCTCGTTTTTAAAATACTATGTTTGAATGAAAATTTTTCTTTGACATTCAGCTTCTTTCCCGCTTCGATGAAAAGCGGGGTAAAGTCGGAAGAAAGGCGCGTCTCCTCACGGAAACGTTTTGAGTGATAAGATAACAAGTTAAGATTTTTATAATTTTTAATTCTAAACCCCGTGAAAGTTGTAATATAATCACGAGACAAATCTTCTGCAACATTAATATCCTGCAAACTCGTAAATACATAACCAACATTCAAATCCTGATCGTTGTAATGTTTCTGTTCCGGCATGCGCATAATACGACCAAGCGTTTGGATAGAAAAGGTAATATTTTCTTCACGCCATTGCCTGAATAGAACCAAAATTGTGGCGCGCGGACAATCCCAACCGAGCGCGATTGCTTGTTTGAATATCATCACATCCACTTCGTTTTCATTTTTTTCTATATTCGTTAAGTTTATTTTGTTATCTTTGTCGGAAAGATAAATCGCGAGCCGTCCGTTTTCTGTCGTATATCCAAATTTCTTGAGTAGGGCGATAATTTCGTCTTTTTTGTCCGAAACTCCCTGCATGGCGTCCGGTAATTGAATGAGTAAAAGCGGATTCACGCCCGATCCCTCGGCTTCTAGTTTCTTGTGCAATTCAATGCGTTTCTTGAGCGCACTTTCTAGCACGAGCTCATCCGCCGTTTTATCGCTTTTCTTCTTATCAATAATATAATTTTCAAAACCCGGATTAATGATAATTTCTTTCTTGATCATCTCCTCGTCTTTCACGTCCTTGAGTTCCACTTCCACTATCCTGTTCGCATTATTGAGTTGTGGCGTAGCCGAAACTTCAATCGTAATTTTCGGTCCAATATCCTGGATGAGTTCTTTTGATTTCTCGCTATTCGCGGTGTGATGGCTCTCATCAATCACGAGAAAAATTATCCTACTCTCGTCCTTTGTGCGAGCAATAACGCTTGAAAGATTATTATCCCGTTCATTTGCACGTACGTATAAATTGTCTTTCTTGTTAATACTCGCCCAATTCAAGAACAAAATTTCATTTTCTCCAATTCTGCGATCATCCAAATCTTCAAAATATGAACATTTTATGCCTACGGCACTTTGGTCATAATATTTCTTCAGATTATTTCTGCTCTGGTCGTGTAGTTTATTGACCGCAATCCAGATAAACGAAAACCTTTTGCCGTCTATCCGCGAATCAATCAGTCGTTTCAAAAATTCCGCCATCATCAGCGTTTTACCCGAGCCAGTTGGGGCCTTGAAAATGCAAACCTTACTTTCGTCCGCATCCAAAAGCTCGTTGATTTCTCGCTTCAACTTTACGACTGTATTTTCTTGATAATCTTTAAATTCAAATATCATATTTTAAATTTGATTCATGTCTGCCGAGAAACCAGAGGATTTTAATTCTTTGCATAATTGATATTTCCAACTTTCCGATGAATCATATTTAATATAAAGTACTCCATTTATATCCGAGGGTAATTCGACTTCACTCTCATATAGGGCGCACACTCTATTTCTCCCTAATCTACCAACAAAATATCCAAGCTCAAAGATGACATTTTGCCGCGCACGTTTATTAAATTTTTCTTGTGCATGATCTTTGGCGCCACCTATATCATCTCCCGTAAGTAATACGACCGCGAATCCAACATTTGCATTTTTTTCGAATTTTTCAATAACAGTCATTCCCCCATTGGCTTGCTCGTGTAAAACAATCGGGTTAAGTGCTAATTTTTCAATTAGCCTGGCGACTGTTTGTTTTAGTCCATCGTTATGTCCATGCACGATAAAAACATTATTATTATTATTATTAAAAATAGGTGAACTAACGCTTGGTTCAAGATCTCTCATAAACTGATTTTCAGGTATTAGATCTAGCCGCTCGTCCAATGATTCTAGTTCATCAATAGCTCCTTTAATTAATTTTTTATAATCTTCAAACTCTTCACTAGCATCCCTCATGAAGGAATAGGTTACATGCGTGTGCCTCTCGTAATCATTCACGACATTTTTGCCAGTAAAAAGTATCCCAAGGAGTTCCTTGTTATAGTCATTCCATTTATTATAGTCTTTTATTAAGCCTTGCGGCTCCATTGCGGAGGAAAAATTTTTTTCCAAAAGTGTATTGCCTTTCCCAATTTGAGAAAAAATTTTTTCTCTTGCCACTTTGGATGCTACAAGAAGCGTAGTTGGCTCATCCGGTGCTAAATATTTTTGTTGTCTTTTGGCCATAATTTTATTTAAAAATTTCCCGATACACCTTAAGTATCACTTCGGGGATTGCACAGAGCGTTACCTTTTTTTTGACATCAGCGAACTTTCTTGCGTGTGGATCATCGCTCATTGAGAAAACGTAGGTATTAAAATGTCCATCGATTTTTTTAATAGCCTTTTTGTATTCGCCAATCGCTTCCTCGTAGAAGATGACGCCGACATATTTATCAGTATTCTTAAAAATCTTGAATTCGGGTGTTTCCTGGACAAGCTCAAAGGCATTTTCCAGAATACAGAGCATATCCGTTGATTCTTTGACGAGTTTTCTTTTATTCTTATCTGTCGGCTCCGCCTCCACAAAGTCAGTCATGTAGTATTTGAGATTTCCTCCCAACCCGCCTATTTTTTCTCCTTTTTGATTCTTATACCCATCTATAACTTTCCTTACACGCGGATAGCAGATATCTTTGCAGATGCTACTTTCATCATTCGTACAAATTATAAAATTTCTGTGTCCGCCATCTTCTTCATTTTGCTGTAAAACTGCGTGACCAGTAGTTCCGGAGCCAGCAAAAAAGTCCAGAACAGTACTTTTTTTAGTTGTAGAAAGTTGCAAAATACGCTTTATTAGACGCGTCGGTTTTGGATTATCGAAAGCAATGAAGCCCAAAATGTCTTTTATCTCCTGTGAGGCTTCTTGGTTATCCCCAACCTCGTCACGAAACCAAATAGTGGAGGGGACAATACCCTGTTGCACTTCAGACAAAAATCTTTTAATCGATGGGATAGCGTCACCGTTTTTCCCAAACCAAATACGATTATCTATTACCATTTCTACATACTTTTCTTTAGACACACGCCAACAGCGACCCCTGGGAGGAGAAACCTTTCTTTTCGAAGGGGTGATAATTTCGTAATCATATTTTGCTGAGTAGGTTTTTACCAATAAATCGCTAGACTTCCAAACTCCTCGTTTGTCGTTGTCTGGATTTGAATATCGCGCGTTCTGTTCTTCCGTTCGTTCGAGCAGATTAATTTTCCAACCATCAGACCCTGTTCCATAATTTTTCTTCTTGGCATAAACTAAGACGAAATCATGCATATCAGAAAAGTATTTTGCATCATTTTGCGGAGAATATTTCTTTTGCCAGATAATGGTAGTAATAAAGTTCTCTTGCCCAAAAATCTCATCGCAAAGCATCCGTAGTGGAGCCTGCTCATTGTCATCGATACTAATAAAAATTACCCCGGTTGATTTTAATAAATTTTTGGCTAATTTTAAACGCTTCTCCATAAAAGACAGCCACTTGCTATGTCGGAAGCTATCCTCTCTATCAACAAATTTGTCGTTATATATAAAATCGTTATTGCCTGTATTGTAGGGCGGATCAATGTATATTAAATCAACCGCTTCGCGATGTGTGAAATTTAGGACAGCGAGAGAATGATAATTGTCTCCCTCTATCAAAAGATTTACGAGTTTTGATTTATCCGATTCAATCGCTTTACTTTTAACCTCTTTCAAGACTGGAAACGGTTTACCTGCCATTTCATTCGGAAACATTTCATTTGGCGTGCGCGCATCAGGGTTGATGAGGATATCAATTTTTTCTTCCGGCAAATCGCGATGCCAAACAAGCCCGTAGGTCGTGCTTTTGATTTTGACTATTTCCTTGATCAATTCTTCTTTTGACCAAGCCTCATATTCTTTTCCATTTATCTTTTTCGCCATAGCGATTCTATTCCATTATGCCGCTTAATTACATTATTATAGCCTTTATTTCAAAAACTTCAACAGTTCGGACTCGGAGAGGATTTTGACGCCAAGCTTTTTTGCTTTGTCGTACTTTGAACCGGGTTCGGTGCCGGCGACTACAAAATCCGTGTTTTTGCTGACTGTGGAAGAAACATCACCGCCGAGCGCGCGGATGCGGTCCTTGGCCTCATCGCGGGACATTGAATCAAGCGAGCCGGTAAGAACGAATGACTTGCCCGAGAGCGGACGGTTTTTCCTGACCGCCTCGGTTCCGACTTTAACGCCGTTTTTTATCAGATCGGCAATGAGTTTTTTGCTGCGGTCATCGCGGAAAAAATCATATACACTTTGGGCAACCACTTCGCCGACATCCGGAACCGCAACGAGTTCCGGGAGATTTGATTTTTCCAAATTCTCAAGCCGGCCGAAGTGCTCGGCAAGTTTGACCGCGGTTTCTTCGCCGATGTGGCGGATGCCCAGTGAATAAATGAATCGCGCGAAAGAAACATTTTTTTTCTCCTTGATCGCGGCAACGAGGTTGGCGCTGGATTTTTCCGCGAATCTTTCAAGCGGTTCAACGTCGCCGGCGGTAAGTGTAAAAATATCAGCCGGTGTTGAGACCAGCCCCTGGTTCATGAGCTGTTCAACGATTTTTATGCCCAGGCCGTCAATATCAAAAGCGCGCTTGGACACAAAGTGTATAATTCGCTCCATGTCTTTGGCAAAGCATTTGGAATTTGAGCAATAAATCGCCACTTCCCCGCTCCGGCGGACAATCGGGCTGCCGCAGACCGGGCATTTTTCCGGCGCGCGGATTTCTTTTTCTTTGCCGCCGCGCAGATTGGCCAGGACTTTGACCACCTTGGGAATAATGTCGCCGGCTTTTTCCAAAATCACGGTGTCGCCGATTTTTACGCCGAGCCTCTTAATCTCATCTATGTTGTGCAGGGTCGCGTGGGTCACGGTCGTGCCGGCGACATGCACCGGATTCATGACCGCGACCGGCGTGATGGCGCCGGTGCGGCCGACCTGCCAGCGCACTTCGCGGACCACGGTAGTGACCTGCTCGGCCGGAAATTTGTAAGCAATGGCGGCGCGCGGCGCTTTGCCGATCACGCCGAGTTTTTTAAACGCCGGGACGAAATTTACGATTACCACGATGCCGTCAGTCCAATAATTGAGCCGCGGCCGGATTTTACGAATTTTTTCATGATACTCATGGACCTCTTTAATATTCCGGCAGTGGCGGCTCTCGGGATTAATCTTGATTCCCAAAAGCTTCATCAGATCGTGAACCTGCTCGTGAGATTCCAGGCCGAGATCGGTGATGACATCGTAGCCAAAAAAATCAAGATGCCGCGACGCGGTAATCTTGGAATCAAGCTGGCGGATGCTGCCGGCGGAAACATTGCGCGGATTTGCAAATTCGGGCAGGCCATTCTTTTTCTGTTCCTGGTTCAATTTTTCAAAAACCGTCTTGGTCATGAATGCCTCGCCGCGGATTTCAAAATCGCCGCGGAAACCGGATTCAACAAATTTTTTAAATTTGTCAGAGCCAAAATTCTTGATCTCGGCCGGGCTCGGCTCGCGCAGGCGGAGCGGAATAGCTTCAATGGTTTTTACATTTTGCGTGACATCTTCTCCGGTCCGGCCGTCGCCGCGCGTCGCGCCGGTCACAAGGGCGCCGTCGCGGTAAATGAGGCTCAAGGCCAGACCGTCCATTTTTATTTCGGTGTAAAAATCAAAATCCTCGCGCGCTAGAATCTTGCGGCAGCGCTCGAGCCACGCTTCGAGCTCGGAATATTCAAAAATATCTTCAATGGAAAGCATGGGCGAGCCGTGGCGGACTTGCGTGAATTCTTTGAGCGGCACGCCGCCGACGCGCTGGGTCGGCGAATCCGGGGTAATGAGATACGGAAATTCCTGCTCCAGCTTCCAGAGCTCGTGCTTCAAGGAATCGAGCGCGGCGTCGGAAATCTCAATCTTGTCCAGAACATGATAAAGATAGCGATGGCGATTGATTTCATCGCGTAATTTTTTTATCCTAATTTTTGCCTGATTTTTATCCATACATTATTCTTTGGAAATTTTTTCTTCGCTGAACAAAACAAAATCAAAGATGCCCGAGAGCTGGGCAAAACGCGGGATGCTCGCCGAAAGCGCCTGCCGCGCGCGGGCAAACCGGCCGGTTGAAGAAAGGGAGATATGCGACGGCATAGCAATTTGGCTTCCGGCCACGGCATTGTCCATGCTCCAGCCGGTGATATTGAGGCTGGAGAGCGCCCCGTTCACGGCGCGCAGGCGCACGCGATACGCCTGATTTGCCGAAAATTCATTGCGGATAACCGCCGGGCCAACGAGCGACAAGGGCGGCGTCACGACCTGATATTCCTGTTGCGGCCAGACGGCGGTATTAATTGCGGCGGACGGAAACCAGCTGATGTACGCCATTTCAAGCTGGCCGGCGCCGGTCCAGGTAAACCGCAATGACTCAATGCCCGGCGCTTCAGCAAGATTATCGGGATTAAAAAGATCCAGCTGGTAGGTTTGATTGTCCGCGAGACTTACCGTAACATCCGCCCGCGAACTCTGGGTCGTAATGCTCCAGGTCGCGCCGTTATCAAGCGTTCCGGCGACGGGCAGCGAACCCGCGGACATATCCAGGGCGCGCAATTTGAAGAGAGAACTTTCCAGCCCGGCCTCGGCGGCGTAGAACGCGGTGATTGAATCATCGGTTAGAATCGCCTGCTGGATTTGCGACATAATAATTTGTCCCATGCCGACTCCGGCAACAACAACCGACGCCATGAGCAAAAGCGCGAGGAGCAAAACCGTTCCCTGTTCATTTTTTTTAATTTTGATATTTTTATCTTTCATAAGCGCGCACGGCAATGCTGGTTTGATTGCTGACTTGGGCGTGTTTTTTGCCCATCTCGTCCGTGCTTTCAAGATTTAAAATTACGGTAACAAGCGGCTGCTCGGACGAAAGATAATCAGTGCCGTTGAAATAAAACGGATCCAGCGCCGGACTCACGATAAATTTCATATCAATCACGCGGATGCCCTTTGGCGTCATTGAAGCCCAGCTCACGCCGTTATCGCGGCTCACGACCACACAGGGCGTGCTCAGGGCGGACGGGCAGAACGTAGAATCTTTTTTGATTAATACTTTTTCCGCGGCCGCAGAAAGTAATTTTAGCTCGCCAACCGGACTCACAATCGCGTCAGCCGGATTTGCCGGATCGCCATAGGCTTTGTAATCAACCCTGCTCTGCCGCACTTCCTGGGCAATGGTCTCCAAAATGGAACGGTTTTCACTCAAAACTCGCTCGGACACCTGGGTTTCCCTTTGCACGCGGTTCACGGTCAAGAACAAATCCGTTGCCATTATTACAAAAGTAGAAAATACGGCCAGAACGACCAGCATCTCCATGAGCGTAAATCCTTTGTTATTTTTATTCTTCATCGCCATCTCCAATTATAAAGTTGGTCCTCTACATTGACGCCGTGGGTGCGTCCGCGCTCCGACCATTCAACGCGCGCCCGGATTTTGACGCCCACGGTTTCAAGCGGCGTGCAACGGCTTCCGTCCTCCACTGTGGATTCGGTTTGGGTAACCGAATTCCAGCAGATTGGATTCATGAAAATAATGCGGCGAAACAGCGTGGTCGCGGCGTCATGCGCCTCAAAATTATTCATCATGCCGGCAAGCGAACCGGTTTTATATTGATAAACGCCCGCGGCGGCATCGGAAATTGCGTCCGGCACGGAGCTGAGCGTCCATTTCATCTGCGCTTCATCAAATGACGGCGCGAATGAGTAATCCAAATCCGCGTTCGTGAACCAGCTCTCAAAAGCCGCGCGGTTTATCCACGCGCTGTCGCGCAGACCGCGGCAGATTTCGATGGCTTCGCGGCCAAGATTCGCCGCGACGGTGCGACGGGCGCTTTCCTGCTCAGCATTATAGCTTGAGATCATAAGCGAAAGACCGCCGACGATTGCGGTTAGAATAATCGCGATGGCGATAAGCATTTCAATGAGGCCCTGCCCCTTTTGATTATCATTCAACATCAATTCTTCCTGAAATATTATTTATTTTAATTATCCGGGTCGCGCCACTTGTCATGTGTTCCAGCACGATGGTTGCGTTGGTTGGATTCAATGCGACATCGCCGGCAAAAACAATGCGATCCACAGGCGGTCTAAAATACACGACCAGGGTATTGACGGGTCCGGTATCGGTCGTAATGCCGGAAATTTTAACGCGGCCGGTCGGAGAAACCGGTAATTCACTCACTTGTTCTTCCGATTCATCAAACGCAACCGCAAGCTCGCTGTTTGCAAACAGCTTCATCTTGTCGCTGCCGCTCGTAAAAACCAGTCCCCAACCGCCGACCGGAACATTTTCAACGCAGGTGCCGGCGCAGGAAGGATTGGCCTCGCAATTTCCGATAATTTGATCGCCGCTAAGGCAAACCCGGGTCGGCTGTCCGGCCTGGGTCATGCTCTGCGCCTTGCGCAGTTCGGCTACGGTGTTTGACGCCGCAAGATTAAGCTGGTTCTTGGTCTCCCCGCCGCGAAAATTTGCGACCAGGGAGGTGGTAATCAGCGCAAAGATGGAGATGGATACAAGCACCTCGATAAGAGAAAAGCCGTTTTTGTATATCATAATCCCAGATACCAATTGATTATCTGCTGGCCCCAAAGCATGGCCACGAACGTGCCGACTGCCAGAAACGGACCAAGCGGAATGGTGGATTTCATTTTTTTGGTTTTAGAAATCAGAAGAGGCACGGCCACGGCAGAACCTAAAATATACGCGAGAAACAAACCAACGAGAATTGACGGCCAGCCAAGCATCGCGCCCATGAGCGCGCCCATGCGAATATCGCCGGCGCCAATCCACTTGCCGCGAGAGATGGCAAACTGCAGGCCAAAGAATGACGCACCGAGCGCGGCGGCGATGATCAGGCTGAACCAGGATACGCCGAGCAGTAAATTAATTGAGAGCGCGGCAATAATTGAGGGCAGTGAAACCTGATCCAAAATAATCCCCCATCGCAAATCATAAATAAAAATTACGAGCAGAATACCGCTGAAAAACCAGTCACGGCAAAATTCAAATATTTCATATCCCGAAGCAAGCCCGTGCCAAAGAATGATGGCCGCGAGCAAAGCGGCAATGACCTCCACGGCCGGATACTGCCAGGAAATGGACTTTTTACAATGACGGCAGCGACCGCAAAGCGCGATGAACGACAAGAGTGGCACCAAATCACGCCAGGCGAGGCCGTGGCGGCACCGAGGGCAATGCGAACGTCCGCGCAGGACCGACTCGCCGGTTTTGAGCCGCCATGCCAAGGCATTAATAAAACTGCCGGCGACTAAGCCCAAAATAACGGCGATTGCGTAAATTATCCCGTTTTCCATAAACACCATTGAGAGATCCTTCACTTCGTTCAGGATGAGACCGTTAAATCAATTTAACGGTCTCATTTTACCATTTTTTTGCTTATCCGTAAATCAAAAATCCCCCAATCAAGGGGGATGTTTTGATAAGCATTTAACTGCGAATTACTGAATTCCGCCGGGGGTCGCCGTATGTGCGCCGGCCGGCAGGCCGCCGGTCGCGCCCTCAAGCGTGAATGTAAGAGCATACGATGCGCCTAGCGCGGCACCGGTGTAAATATAGGAATTCGTGCTCGGATCGGCCGGAACGCGCTCCATATATTTAGTGGCCGGGCTTGCGCAAGTGCCTACGAATCCGCCTGTACTGCAGAGTATCGTGGCTGGTGCCACTCCCAAAGTGGCGGTTTGCTCCGGATATTTATTTCCATCCGAAAAATACATATCAAGCGCGGTTTGCACCTGCTTGATATCCGATACGCGCTTGGCATCGCGCGATTTCTGACGAGCGCTCTGGAGCGCGACCACGGCCAAAGTCGAGAGAAGGCCGATGATGGCGATTACCACCAGAAGCTCAATCAGGGTAAAACCTTTTTTGTTCTTCATAAGTTCAATAAGGTAATTAGTTAATTAATTAATTTTTTAGACCCTTCACTACGTTCAGGGCGAGCTGTTGAATGGATCAACAGCTCGATTATATCATTTTTAATATTCAGAAGCCAGATTGTACATGGGCATAAGAACAGCGGAAACCATGATGCCCACAGCGACGCCCATGACAATCATGATTGCCGGCTCAATTACGGTCACAAGGCTTTCCACCAGGGTACGGACTTCGCGCGAAAAGAAATCCGTAAGTTTCTCAAGCACGAAAGCCATCTGCCCGGTTTCCTCGCCGATCGCGATCATCTGCACCACCATGGGCGGAATAAGCTTGGACTCGCGAAAAACCGTGGTAATGGAGTTGCCGTCTTCAACTTCGCTGATAGTTTCCACGATCATTTTTTTGTAAACCGCGTTGCCCACGACATTGGAGACAACCGTGAGCCCGCTCACAATATCAACCCCGCCGGTAATCAGAGTGGAAAGCGTGCGCGTCAGCCGGACGATATAAATCTTGCGGAATATTTTACCAAAGAGCGGCAGATGAATCTTGAGACTGTCCCAAATCAGGCGACCGGCCGGAATCTGCAAAACGACGCGGAGACCGACAACCGCGAGCACGAACGCGATTAAAATGAGCCACCAGTATCCGGTCATGAATCCGCTCGTAAAGATGAGAGCGCGCGTGGTCCATGGCAGGGTCGCCCCCGATTCCTGAAGAATATCCGTCAGCTTGGGAATCACGAACACCATCATCAGGACGCCAACCGCCAAAAGGCCGCAGATGATAAACGCCGGATAAATCATGGAACCGCGGATCTTGCTCATGAGCTCGTAATCCTTTTCCTGCTCATCCGCTAAGTAATTCAGGGTCTGGTCGATACGGCCGGTGGTTTCACCGGAGCGCACCATACTGATGTAGAACTCGGAAAAAGCATCCGAGTGGAGCGCCATGGCATCCGAAAGTTTGGCGCCGCCTTCAATTTCGTCGGCAAGATTTTCTACGATATCTTTGAGAGCCGGATTTTCGGTCTGTTGGACCATGGAGCGCAGGGCGCGAAGCAACGGCACGTTCGCGGAAATCATTACCGAGAGCTGGCGCGAAAAAACCACCCGATCGCGAGTACTGACGCGAGAAAGCAAACGCAAACCTTTTCTGGCAAGCTTTCCCAGATCCTGTTCCGCAAAACTCTTTTCAATATTTTCCGGCTGGGACATATTTACTCCTGGCTGATGCGCATAACCTCTTCGACGGTAGTAAGCCCGAGCAATACCTTGAGAAAACCGTCCTGGCGCAAACGAATCATTTTTTGATTTTTAATTTCTGCTTCGGCCTTTTCGCTCGGAAAACCCTCCTCAATAATTTGCTCCATTTCTTTGGTTACTCTCATAATTTCGGCAACCGAGATGCGGCCGGAATATCCGGTTCCGTTGCAGCGCGGGCAGCCCTTGCCGCGATAAGCAGAAACGCTGCCATTCAGCTTGACGCCCTTGGGCAAGACTTCATTGGGAATGCCGGCGAGCTCCTCGCGCATTTCGTCTTCAACATCCTTGGGCAGAGCAACGACCTCCTTGCAGTTATCGCAGATGCGGCGCGCGAGGCGCTGGGCAATGACCACGTTCAGAGTTGACGCGAGCAAGAAAGGCTCTACGCCCATATCAATGAGGCGCGGCACGGCGCCGAGCGCGTCATTCGTATGAATAGTTGAAAAAAGCAAGTGGCCGGTGAGCGCGGCATGCACGCCGAGCTCGGCGGTCTCGCGGTCGCGGATTTCGCCGACCATAATGATATTCGGGTCCTGGCGCAGAATCGCGCGAAGGCCGCTCGCGAACGTATAACCAATTTCCGGACGAATCTGCGACTGGTTGACGCTTTCCATGAAATATTCAACCGGATCCTCGAGCGTCACGACGTTGGTATTCTCCCCTTTCACCATATTGAGAACGGCATAAAGCGTGGTTGATTTGCCCGAACCGGTCGGACCGGTGATGAGAAACATGCCATGCGGCGATTTGATTTCTTTTTCAATGAGTTCAACATTTCTCGGACTAAAACCCAAACCCGCCAAGGTCGGCGCGCCGGCTGAAGTGTCCAAAATTCTCATGGCGACTTTTTCATTATCCGAACACGGGAATGTTGAAATGCGAAAATCAATTTTTTTACCGCCGATTATATCGGTGATGCGGCCGTCCTGCGGAATGCGAGTTTCATCAATCTTAAGGTTGGCCATAACCTTGATGCGCGACATAATTGCCGAATGGATATACTTCGGCAGGCGCAAAGCGGTACGCAATACGCCGTCAATTCTGTAGCGCACGCGGCTCGGCCCGTCGGTCGGTTCAATGTGAATATCCGATGCGCCGGATTCAACCGCGTGGCGCATGATCGTAGAAACAATGCGCGCAACCGGCGCGCCGGTAAGCACCTTCTCAATGTCTTCCTCGGGCAATTTTTCTTCTTTGGGTGCAAATTTCTCCTTGGCTGATTCGAGCTCCATTTCCACTTCCTTGCCTAGTATCTGGAATTGGCGCATTGCCTTGCGGAATGCAGTCGGGGATACAATAAAAAATTTTACTTTTAAACCATTCTCTTCGGCATAAAACTCAACCGCTTCCATGGACTGATAATCGCGCGGGTCAACCAAGCCGATGCTAATTCCCCCGGCATCGCGGGCAAAAGCAATCATGTTGTACTGCTCTGATTTCTCCCTCGGCAGAAGATTTATAACCTCATTTGAAATCACCGTCCCGGCCAAGTCCTTGAATGGGATATTATAGGCAACGGCCCGCGCCCGAGTCAGGTCATCCTCTTTAATTAATCCACCTTTAACCAAAACCTCCTCCGGACTGCGTCCGGCCTCAAGCTCGGCGAGCGCCGCTTTCTGCTGCTTAGCATCAAGTTTGCCCTTGGCGATAAGTTCATCGATTATCTTTGTGTTTATTTTTCCAAATGGCATATTTTTATTGCACGATTGCCGCGGTTTCACTTGCCGCGATTAAAATAATTTCCTGAAACGGGAAAACATTGCCCGCCGTCCCGACGGCCAGGGGCAATGATTTGAATATTTTTAACGATGAAAAATCCTTTTCCGAAAGAGGCGCCATATTCAAGGCCGGAATTTTAATGCCAATCTGCGAAGCCCCGATTTCGACTGAAGGCGATTCAACTGCCGGCGCGGCGAAAAATCCAAAATAAATAATCCCTCCGAGAATCACGAGAGCAACGATGCCGCCGATTTTGTATAAAGTCTTTTTCATCTCACTTTTTGAGAAAATACGCAACGATGTTAAAAACATACGATCCCTTGCCCGACTGAAAGGTCAGGGTGTCGACATCCATGAGCCGAAGATCGCTTTCGATTTTATCAATAAATTTTTTGAGTTCGGCATATCCCCCGCCCTCAACACTCATGGAAATCAGGATGGGATACACTTCGGATGCCGGCTCAATCGGCTGCTCCAGATGCGAAAAGGAAATCTGGGTTACGGCGAATCCGCTCGTTCTTGCCATGACATCCAAGAGCGCAACCAGACCGGGCGCGTCTTCGCCAGTTGGCAGAAAATAATCAAGTTTAGCCCGGGATTCGGACGGAGCCGCCTGCCAGTCGCTCACCGCTTTTTGAAACTTCTGCAGCGTAGCATTGTAGGCGTTGAGTTCAGCCTGTTTGGCTCCGACATCCATGGCGCTCATCTCCGCATATTTCGGGCCGATTAGTAAAAACCAGCCGACGACTGCAATGACGAGCACTGAGAAAATAAATAATGATTTATAATACCGCACCCACAGCGCGGACGGCGCCCTGGGCCTGGGTTTAACTTCTTTGGTTTTTGAAATTGGCGTTGGCTCGGCCATAATCAATTGGCGTTTAAAAATCCGTCAACGAACACAATCTGCATTTCAAAGCTGACACCGGTTTCCCGACCTAACAAATCCGTCCTGTTTTCAAAATTATTGACCCGAATTTCCTTAACTTCGGGCATTGCCTCTAAATGCGCAATTTGTTTTGCTGCGGTTTCCAAATTATCCGCCGCTGCCGAAAGCGATAGCTCACCCTTTCCGGTAGAAATATAACTCTCATACCAGACCGCGGAAAGAGTATTCTTCTCCAAGAATTCAAATATCTTTGAAGGCACGGCGTGCCGGCCGAGCAAATAATTTACGGCATTAAGCTTTTTCTCGGCCATAAAAATTTCCGCATTCTCGTCGCGCATTGTTCCAATCTGCGCCTTGGTATTGGCAATATCGGCATCAATTTTTTCAATCTGCTGGCGCTTTGCCTCAACAAAACCGTCGGCCACGAGCATGAATACGATCAAGCACGCGACTTCAATACCCAAGACAGCACCGAGCGCAATTTTACGGAATTTGATATTCTGTTTCTTTTCCTTCACTTCCTCGGGAATCAAACTAACCTGAAGCGAACGGCGCTGTGGAATCGGTGGCGGCGGCGGTTTAGACGGCTCACCGGGACGCGACAGTCGTTGTTTATAGGGCGCAACCGGGGCTTCTCTCTTTGCTTCGGACGTAAATTGGGAAACCGGTGGCCGGGGCGCGGGCAACGGACCAAGATCTTCGGATTGAGACATTTGTGGTTCAGTGCCGGGAATATGAAAACTCGGAGCCTTTTCCGGCTCTTTGCTTGGCTTTTCTCCAAGTTCCTCCTGCTCCAGTTTTTTCATGTCCTCAGGCAGCAGGCTAATTCCTCCGTTAGTCATAATTTCGAATTTTGAATTCTGAATCAATTTTGAATTTTGAAATTCGAAATCCAGAATTCGAAATTCGAAATTAGATTCCGATGTCTCTCATGGCGAGTCCGACCGGCACGGAAAAGCGCGGACCGATATCATCAAGAACCGGCTTCAGCTCGGTGGGATAAATAACGCGCGCCCACGGATCGCCGAGATAGGTGTTGATATTCAAAAGTTTGGTAAAATAATCCGAAAGATTGGGCAAGAGCGATGAACCGCCGGTGAGAATTATTTTTTGCACCGTGGTCCCCTCGCTTTCTTTTTGCGCGGCATACATATTGAGCGAATATTTGATTTCATTCACGATCGGCTGGAGCAGATTGTCCAAAAGCTTGGGCAGACTGCCGCCCGGCGCGACGCGCGAGAGCGAAGCGATGTCGTGCTTCATCTGGTCGGATTCCTTGAGGCCCAGGCCCAGACTCTGACTGATGGTTTTAGTGATCGTCAGCCCGCCCATGTTTATGCTGCGGTTCAGAAAGGGTATACCCTTTTCAATCACGCTTAAGTTTGTACGCACCGAACCGAAATCAATAATCATGATTGACGACGGGTCCTTGCCCACGAGCGAACGAATCAGGGCAAACGCCTCGGTCTCGAGACTCAAGAGTTCCAAACCCGCGATTTTAAATATTTCAATGTATTTTTTTACAATGCCCTTGGGCGCGCCGGTGATCAAAACGCGGATATTGCGCGACTCGGCCGGGAACTCTTTGTTGCCCTCGGGCAGCTTGTTTAAAATCTTGGAATCAATAATCATTTCTTCAATTGGCATGGGGATCAGCTTTTTTGCCTTAGCCTGAATCGCCTCTTTGAGCTCGTCGCGATTTTTTGCCTGGACCGTAATAATTGAGCTAAAAACTGAAGCAACCGGCAAACCGGCCACGGCCTTTGTGGACGAGGTCTGGGCTTTTTGGCAAATTTTTTTCAGAGTTTCGGCGGCGTCTTTGGCCGTATCGATAATATTGGTCGACATAACCTCAAACGGGCGGTCGCTGTAACCATAAGTCACTAGCCGGGCGCGTCCCCGCTCGTTCATAAGTTCCACAACTTTAATTCCGCCGGCACCGAGGTCGACGCCGAGGTAACTCTTTTTTGTCGGTTTACCAAATAAAGGCATTTATAGATAAATTATACCAAATTTTCTAATATGTGTCTAAATATGTTCGAATTTTGAATTCTGAATTTCGAATCAATTAATAATTCTTAATTTCATAATTGAATCAAAATTCGAAATTCAGAATTCGGGATTACCTCGTTGGTACGACTTCTTGAATTGAGGGCAATGATCTCGTCAGATCCTCCATGCCCGGCGGCGGATTGGTGAGCGCACGGCCGTCAAAGATGATGCGCTCCGCGCCCTGGGCGCCGCTGGAGAAGACGCGATTGAAATCAAATTTCTTGGAAATCATCAAACCGTTGACTAAAAGCGGCACATTGCCCGCATCAGTCTGCACCATTTCTTCGGCATAAAACGCGCCAACGAGATTGTTCACGTCATTGCCGATGTAGATATTACCGCCCAAACCGGAAACGGGATCCCTTAATGCGATCCAGCCGATTGAAGCAAGCTGTTTGAGCTTGGAGATATTACTTGTGCCATAGATCACATCATAGTCAAACCGAATGTCGCCTCGGACAATAATAAGTCCGGCACCGCTGCCATTACCGATTGCATCGGCAATTTGAATCGCGGATTGGATATTGAGGTCGCCGTCGGCCCAATAGTATATTTTCCCGTTCAGAACCGGGGGGATGATGTTGCTCGTCATGGGCACAACATCGCCGTAGAGACCGCTTATAATTCCCGCGATATCGAGGTTGCCGAGAATGTTGGTGTATTTATTGAGCTGGCTCGGGAAGCCAAAAACATCCTCCGGAGAAATATAACAACTCTGTTCACTTGTAAAATTCGCAATCCCGCCGGTCGCAGCGATAACGCAGAAAGTGGCATTAGACATGCCCTCGGGCGCGGCTGGGCCCTCAACGCCAAGCTGGCCGTAGACCTGGCCGTATTTAGTTTCGAGCCAGGGACGGGCCTTGCAGTAATATTTTTGATGAGTTTCCGGATCTTCGTAGCAAACCGCACCGATTTCGTCGCATGGCGAATCATTAAATTCGCAGAATCCGGAGCAGGTACCAGCACAGATCGGGTCGTCGCAATCCGTAAGCCCGTTCCAGTTATTATCAAATCCGTCGGCGCAATTTTCCGGTTCCTCTGTGCAGAACGGAGCGCAGTCGGCATCAAAACAATCGCGGCCGGTGAGCGGACTTTGGTCGTAAGCGCCGTTCACTACGCCGTCATAATCATTGTCCGAACCGTCGTGGCAGGTGACGCTGCCGCCGGGCTGAACCCAGGAAGAACCGTCCCAGAGCCAGGCCAGGGCTTCGTTGGTGGGGCAATAGGGATCATGGTGCCAGCAACTATTGGCGAGATTTGGCTGATTGTCCAGGCAGTCAACCAGAACATCGCCGTCGTTATCAATTCCGTCAGTGCAGAGCGGCTCGTTCATTTCCAGGGCGCACGGGCAATCCGGATCGGCGCAGTCAATTAGGCCGTCGGCGTCGTTGTCCAGGAGATCCTGGCACATAAATTCTTTGGTGCCGATGACGCGGGAAAAATCAAACCAACCCAGGCCGGTTTGATTCGCGCCGGCGCCGTTCCCGTTCCAGGCCCATCCTCCGACATCGGTATTATCAAATGTGCTGATCGTGGTTTTGTAATTTGAGGCGCCGCAAACCGCCGGGTTGGCGCAGTTTAATGAAATCCAGCCTTCGGAGGGCATATTCAGCCATTCCATTTTTGCCCAGCCGCCGATCTCGCCGGTGGAACTCGCGTATCCGGCATAACTCCCGCCGCCCTGGGGCGTCACGCCCGCGCAGGTTGAACCAAAACAAATCCAGCCGGCGTTCTCGGACCAGGCGTAGCCCGTGATATTGCCGTTCGAGAGATCCATGTCCACGCCGTAATCAACCGCGGCGCAGGTTCCGGTATCCGCGCAGTTCATGGAAATCCAGCCGATATGGTCGTTCCAGATCCAGCCGCGGAAAAAATCATCAGCCGCGGCTCGTGAGGCTTGCGGACCGATAAATATCAAAAACGCAAATACCAAAAAAACAAATCCGAACTCAATAATTGTTCGCCTTTTCTCTGTCATAGTTTATGGTTGTATTTTATCATAAAATAACCTAATTTTATATCGAGATATGCACAAAAATAAACAGGCCGCAGGGCCTGATGGCTGATTGATTAATTATTCTAGTTTTAGCCAAAAACTGACTTAAAAATCCAAATTTCAAAATCCAAAGTTCAAACCTCATGCCCGAGGCAGATCCGCCCCTGGCGGAAAATCCAAAGCCCAAATTACTTCTTGATAATAATCGCGGAAAAGATTAACGCGAGTTCATGCGCTTCTTTCCATAAAGCAATACATTTTTCTTTTGATACCATATTTGTCCTGGCGATCATGCGCAACCAGTGCATGGTTTCTTTTGCCTCTTTTTTGCATATGCCGATTTTATGAAAAAAGTCTTTTCTGGATTCTGCGCCGTCAGCCTCCATGTAGTTTGCGCCGATGCTGGTTCCAGAACGAACGGCCTGGCTCTTGAGCGGCCGGGTAATTGAATTGTCCGAGATGGTCCCAACGAAATCTATAATATTCCCTCCGAACCTCGCGGTGCGTTCAGACAAATCATACTTTTTGGCGTTTGGATTTTGACCTTGGTTTGACATTTGGATTTTGGATTTCTAACGGTTGTTTTTATCAATAGCCAAATTCACCAACGCGTCGGCTTCGGCATTGCCCGAGCGCAATGAGTGGTGAAATGTGACTTTTTTGAATTTCTGTATCAAGTTCCAGACTTTCATAAAGAGCTGGGCCAGATCCGGATTCTTGATTTTGTACTCGCCGCGGCACTGCTTGACCAAAAGTTCGGAATCGGAAATTACTTCCACTTGGTCGGCGCCGAGCTCGGCGGCTTTTTCAAGTCCGGCGATCAGAGCGCGGTATTCGGCCTGATTATTGGTGGCATTGCCGATGAATTCCGAAATCCGCGCAAGCGCGCCGGCTTGCTGATCTTGGGCGTCATAGATTACGGCGCCAATACCGGCCGGGCCGGGGTTCCCACGGGCACCGCCGTCGGTGTAGATACGGAGTTTTTTCATAATTTAAAATCAATAATTTTAAATTGCAGCTCCTGATTCCCATTCCACTGGTTGATATCAAGTTCGTAAGCGAGTTCAAGCTTGGCGCCGACTTTGAGTTCGGAGATGCGGCCGGCGATGCCGAAACCGACTAATTTTTTTGTGGCGCCGGCCGGAGTCTTTACCGCGATTTTCAGATGCTTTTGGTCCATGCCCATGGTTTCAAAACTCACGACCGTGAGATCGCGCGCCAAAAATATGGGCTTGGGATTATTCATGCCGTGCGGCGCGAATTCAGCGAGCGCGTGCACCAGATCAAAATTTGTTTCATCGAGCCCCAATTCGGCCTCAATATTTATGGCCGGCGCGAGCGCGACGCAGGCTAATCGCTCTTCGGCGTATTTGGTGAGTTTTTCAATAAACGGCGCGATATCGGCCTCGGACTTCATGTCAAAGCCGCAGGCCCCGGGATGGCCGCCAAAGCGCGCCAGATGCTCTTCGGCCGAGTGCAGGGCGGCAGTAATGTCAAACTCGGGAATGCTCCGGCCCGAACCAAGCCACCTCTCCCCTTCGCGGCCGATGAGAATCACCGGGCGATAGTAATCATCGCAGACTTTGCCGGCCACCAGCCCGACGATTGACGGCGGCCAGGATTCATTCCGGCTGAAAAGAATTTTCCGGTTGCCCGGATCGCCGATTTGCGCGATTGCCTGATCGTATGTTTCTTTGGTGATGTCCCGGCGCTGCTGATTCAATGAGCAAAGCTCTGTCGCGAGTTCGGCGGCTTGTTTTTCGTCTTCGGCATTGAGGAGCGCGAATGCCTGATTGGCGTGGTCCATGCGGCTTGCGGCGTTAAGGCGCGGCCCGATCTGAAATCCGATGGAACGCGTGTCCAGCTTCTCGGACGCGATGCCGGCGGCTTCAAACAGTTTGCGCAGGCCCGGCCGCCGCGTTTTTGCGAGCACCACGAGCCCGAACTTTTCCAGGGTGCGGTTCTCTCCGATGAGGGGCATCATGTCCGTCACCGTGGCGATGGCCACGAGATCCAGGTACCATTTTTCAAAACCCGGAGAAAAATCAATCCCCCGCTCCCGCCCTGCGGTAATCAGGGCGCAGGCAAATTTGAACGCCACGCCGGCCGCGGCAAAGGGCTTGAACGGATAAATCTCACCGGGCGTTGAAGTATGAATAATAATCGCGTCCGGCAGGCGGTCGGGCACCTGGTGGTGGTCGATTACGATGACATCGATTCCTTTTTTCCGGAGCCAGGCGATTTCATTGGCATTGCCGATGCCGCAATCCGTGGCAACCAGAAGTTTGCACCCCTCTTTGGCGATTCTTTCAACCCCGGCCTGATTGAGGCCGTAGCCTTCCAGGTCGCGGTGCGGAATGTAAAAGTCAACCAGCTCGCCGTCATAGCCCAACTTTGCTCCGACCTCGCGGATAACCGAGCGCGCAATTGTGCCGCTCGTGACGCCGTCGGCGTCGTAATCGCTCCAGACCGTAATTTTTTCCCGCGCCTCAATCGCCTGAAAAACGCGCTCAACCGCGTCGCGCATGCGCGTAAATAAAAAAGGATCTTTAATATCCCGCGTAAAATCCGGCGCCAAAAATTCGTCAATCTGCTCCTGGCTCTCAAGGCCACGGTTCGCCAGAAGCTGAACCACGACCGGTGAGATTTCCGGAAACCGGGCGCAATAATCCGGGCTCACGGCCTCGGCGATTTTCCAAGCCTTGCGCATATTTAGACCGTTGGATAACTAAAAATATTCATCTCTTTTATAATCGATGTTTCTTGCCGCGAGTATAATAGATCCCTCGTCCCGATTGCGATCGGAACTCGGGATGAGGGCGTTTCATAAATATTCAACGCTCTCATATTAGTAAAACAGTGGGGCCATTGTCCAAAGGATGGTACTCAAAATTATAAACAAAAAAAATACCAGAATCACTAGTCTTTTTATTAATTTTATATGCCTTGGTCTCATAAGCAGTTATATTTTACTATACGACGGGATATAGGGCAATGAGTTCGCCGTAACAACGCCATAAAAAATTATAGATAAAAAAAGTCCCGACTTGAAGGCAAGGCAGGACATGACGAAACGGTTCCATCGCAAGGGCGACGGATAACATCAAGAAAGGAACAAAATAAGGTGCAGAGATTATTGGTGGCCATTTCCTCCACTCCCACGCATACCGGAAACCGCATACAGGAAACGCAGCGCCCGATACTGATGGGTTCTCCGGAAGGAAAGGTTCGCTGGCCAGAGCTCCTCTCTGCGTGCCCTCTTTTGGCAGCTCTGGAAAGTCTCGGCATCCAGAGGTGTGCGGGTCCCTCTCGAGGCTCTCCTTGAATATTTAAAAGCTACATCATTTTGCGGAAATTGTCAAAGACAGGCGCTGGCTCACTTCTCCATAGCCCTCTTCAAGTTCAGGAATTTCTTCCTAGAGACAGCCTCCGTCGCCGTCTCCCGCGAACTCGTCGAAGTCATAGGGTCCGTCAGGGTCGCAGAACCCGTCGGAGTCGTCAGGCTCGTCGAAGTCGCTATCGCCCCAACGCGCGTATAGGACTTCCTCCGAGGAAGCACTTCTAATCTCGTGCCGAAGGTATGCGATATCCATGTCCAGCTTATCCTTCTCCTCTTTCGTAAGCGCAGTTTCTCGCTCTTTACGCATTCTCTCCAAGGCAAGATAAGCTTCGTCCAGGCTGGAATAATTCATCGTATCTCCTCCTCTATTTATGAGCTTAGCACAAAATTATGCAGAAAAAAAGACGCCGTCGCAGAGGTGCGATGGCGCTTGAGCAGGCATCGATGATGTATTCAATATGATCGGAGAGTAGCTTTTGCTTCGCTAGGGCTCGATTCGCGGAGACTTGGCCATTCCGAGACGAACCAGCAGGCGCTTGTACCAGGGCGGCTTCATGAGGGCCTCTCTCGGCCCTTCTTCGTACTCACACATGGCGATACGACGGTCTTCCATCGCCATCCCCTGATCAAACTCCCTTGCCCACATGGCATGAAGTGAGGCGCGTTCTCGCAGCAGAACCTCGTCCATCACCGCCCGATCGGTAGAAGGGTCCACTCTTAGAAAATCCGGAGGCGGTGGGAACCGCAGGAAGGTGGACGTCCTCTCTAGCTCGGGGAGCTTTGACTTGATGTCGTATCCTCGTATCACCCCGATCGCCTTCAGGTGAGCTATCGCCTCTTTGTGCTTGCGGCTCATCTTATCCTCCTTTAAAACTGACTATAATATCATAAATGTGATATTTTGTCAACCGCTCGCCTTTTCATAAAAAAAAGACCCACTTGCTCTTGGCAAATGGGTCGAGTTAGGATGTCTTGAGCCGCGTGAGGCTAGCTCCTCCCCTCCAGCACTTGGATGAATTTGGCATCATCCTCCAGGAGGCCGATGAGCAGGACGCGGAAGTCAGGCATGGCGGCATCGCTTGACCCACGGAAGTGGCACATGGGCACATGCCCGAGAAAGAGCTTGAAGAACGCATTGCGCCCGTCTTCCTCGACGTCGCTCCACGGCCGGCGCCAGCTGTCCTCCTTGCCGAAGATACTGAGCTCGCTTTCGCGCACCATGAACTCGTGATTAGTTTTGAGTCTGGCATAGGGCCAAACCTCGGCTATGATTCCATCACCGGGCCGGGTTTCTCCCTCGCTCATAACGCGCTCGTATTCGGCCTTGCCGCGCGCCTCCTCGTCGGCCGCGAGTACACGGATGCGCCTGCTCCAGTCAACTAGGTGCGGCTTGAACCGGTCAACCGCAGCCAAATACTTATCGCGCTGATCCTGCTCCATGGCCTCCTCCTTTTTTCTCACGGCTAGATAACCGTGAAGTATAAATCGTCTGCGATGTAAAGTTACATTATATTATTTTGCTAAATATATCAATATATTTGTTCCGCAATTCTCTCGAGCACTTCGTCAATGCTATTCAAGATATCAACATTATTAAATCGCAATATTTTTAATTTAAAAACTTTTTTAAGATAAGCGTCTCTTTTTGTCGTTCGCGACCTGCTTGTCATCATAACAATGATGCCCGCCATCAACTTCAATCACGAGCTTTTTGGCGGGGCAATAAAAATCAACAATATAATTGCCGAGCGGACGCTGCCGGTAAAATTGCAATCCGCAGAATTGCTTGGCTTTCAACCCTGACCAGAGAAGTATTTCCGCGGGAGTCATACTGTTCCGCAAAACGCGTGCCGTTGGTTTTAATTTTGAATTGTAGGTCGGATAATATTTCATGCGCTGTTCTAAAATCCACTTGTAAAATCCTCCCCTTTCCCCTCCTTTATTAAGGAGGGGAACAAGATACTGCGGCCGTGCTATTCCGGTCCCCTCCCTTTATAACCTGCCTGTCGGCAGGCAGGAGGGAGGGGCAGGGAAGGATTTCTGTGTAGTCGTGCTAATTTTTTAAAAAAACTGCCTATGGGCGGTTTAAAATATTTTTTAAATAGCGGGTCAAAAAATTTCTTATATTCTTCTCCTCTTTGTTGCATTTTATAATTTTTCAATCCAATGGGCTTTGATGTCAAAATCAAATCGACTATCCGTTCTTTTTCATTATGTTGAACTTGATATTTTTTTATGTGCGGTTCAATTACTAGGTGCGTAATTTCATGCAAAACTATATTAACCGAGTTTGAAAACTTCCATTTAATGTTGAATATTATTGTATTTGGCGATGAATAAGAACCGCCAACGCCATATTTAGTAAGTATCAATTTAAAATTTCTTTTGATTTTTTTACCGCATATTTTCTCTAGCTTATCGTAAAAAGTACTTTCAATTTTAGAAAATTTTTCGTTAATCTCCCTAGCGGCTCTTTTATAATCTGCCTCGTCGTATTCATTTTTAAAAGCGGCGTATATTTTTTTTAAATTATCATTTTGGGGATTAATATTTTTCGGGAAACAGGGCGAGTACCCTAATTTTTTATACCAAGACAATTTTTTAATCGTGTTTTTTATTCTTCGTTTTTCAAATTCTGCACTATAGCTTATATTTAATGGCATAATTAAAAAAATTTATCTTTTAAGTACTTTCAAAAATGTTTCAGTCGGGATTTCCACGTGGCCGCGGGACATCATTTTTTTCTTTCCCTTTTTCTGTTTTTCCAGAAGTTTGTTTTTGCGCGTGACGTCCCCGCCGTAGAGTTTGGCGATGACATCCTTGCGGAAGGCGGAAAGCCGCTCGGCGGCGATAATCTTGCCGCCGATCGCGGCCTGAATTTTGATGACAAACTGCTGGCGCGGCAGGCTTTCTTTGAGCAGGGTGACGATGCGCTTGCCTTCGCGGTAGGCTTCATCTTCGGGCACAAGCATGGACAGGGCTTCAACCGTTTCTTCGGCCACCAGGATCGTGAGCTTGATTATCTTGGCCTGGCGATAGCCGATGAATTCGTAATTTAACGAAGCGTATCCGGATGACGCGCTCTTAAGTTTATCGTAAAAATCAACAATCACGGCGGCGAGCGGAATGTCATAATGCATAATCGTGCGGCTCGGATCCAGATATTCGGTGTTTTTGTAAATGCCGCGGCGTTCGGAGACGAGCGACATGATATTGCCGACAAACTCTTTGGGGGTAACGATGTCCACGCTCACCCACGGCTCTTCGATATGCTCAACGCGCGACGGGTCGGGCATCTCCTGCGCGGACTTGATGGTAATCTCTTCTCCCTTGGTGTCAAATATTTTGTAAGCCACCGACGGAATGGTGACCACGAGATCCAGATTGTATTCGCGCCGGAGCCGCTCTTGCACGATTTCAAGATGAAGCATGCCGAGGAGCCCGCAACGGAAGCCGAAGCCGAGCGCCTGCGAGCGTTCGGGTTCAAAAGCGAGGGCCGCGTCATTTAATTTTAACTTGTCCATGGCCTCGCGCAGGCGGGCGTACTCGGCGCCGTCGCGCGGAAAAATGCCGGCATAAACCATGGGCCTGACCTCTTTGTATCCGGGCAGAAGCGCCGCCGGATTGCTTTCCAGGGTGATGGTATCGCCGACGCGGCAATCCTTGATCGTCCGAAGGCTCGTGACGATGTAACCGATGTCGCCGGCCGCGAGTTTGGCGGATTTCACAAGCTGGGGCCGGAAATATCCGACTTCAAGCGCTTCGGTCGGCGCGGCGGTGCCGACGAGCCGGATGCGGTCACCGGGATACAGCTCCCCGTTTTTCAAACGCACGTCGGCGACAACGCCTTTATATTCATCGTAGTCGGAATCGAAAATTAAAGCTTGGAGGGGAGCGGACGCCTCGCCGAACGGGGGCGGAACTTCGCGAATCACAGCCCGGAGTACTTGTTCAACATTTTTGCCGGTCTTGGCCGAAACTTCAAAAATCTCTTCGCGCTTACAGCCGATGAGTTTCACGAGCTCCTCGCGGCAGCGTTCGACATCGGCATTTTGCAGATCAATTTTATTCAATACCGGAATGATGGCGAGATTCTGCTCCAGGGCCATATACAGATTGCCGAGTGTCTGCGCCTGCACGCCCTGGGTCGCGTCAACCAAGAGAATCGCGCCCTCAACCGCGGCCAATGACCGCGAAACTTCGTAATTAAAATCAACATGCCCGGGAGTGTCAATCAGATTTAAAATATATCCCTCGTATTCCATGCGCACGGGCTGGAGTTTGATGGTGATCCCCTTTTCGCGCTCAAGATCCATGCTGTCCAGAATCTGCTCTTTCATTTTTCTTTTATCAACCGTGCCTGTTAATTCTAAAAAACGGTCAGCCAGCGTGGACTTACCGTGGTCGATATGGGCAATGATGCAAAAGTTGCGGAGATTGTTCATGTGATTAAACGTTGATTAGGGCACTCTCGCCTGCCGAAGGCAGGCCGTGGTCAATGTGCGCGATGATGCAAAAGTTGCGGAGGTTGTTCACAGTTTATCTGCTCCTTCCAGGCTCTCCTGGGGTTTGTAATATTTTTTAAATAATTTTCTCTGCAGAGAGGCTTTAAAATTCAGCATTTCCGGACTGCGGAGGATCAGGCAGACGAGGCAATAGACCAGAAGCCCGAGCCCGCCGGCGACCGCGCCCTGCGTCAGAATACCGATGAATGTCTGCATGTTCACAAACGGCTCAACTAGATATTTGGAAACCTGGATGACCAGGCCCATGGCAAGCGCCGCAACGGTTATCTTATACAAAGACTGGATAATTGTAAATTCGAAAAGGTATCCGACCCGGAAACGCAAAGCCACCCAGAGAAAAACGGCGTTAAAGATGCTCGCGGCGGTGAACGCGAGAGCAAGGCCGACCACGCCAAGCGGCTCAATGAGCCAGAGCGCGAGCGCGATATTGAGCGCGGCCGAAAGTATGGCGGCAATGAACGGCGTGGCCGTATTTTTTACCGCGAAAAACATGCGCACCAAAAGCGGGACGATTGCCTGCGCAAAAAGGCTTAAAGCAAAAAACGCGAGCGCGTCGGCGGTGAGAATGGTATCCTCCCAAGAAAACTCGCCATAACCCAGAATGACGCGCACGATCTGGGCGCGGAGCAGAAGGAAGACGATTGAAGCCGGGATCATGAAAAAAAGAATATCGCGCACGGTATTGGAAAATGCTTTTCTGAATTTTTCCCAGGATTCGGATGCCGCGAATTCGGAGATGGTCGGAAACGCGGCAATAGCAAACGAGAAACCGATAATGCCGACCGGAAAATACTGAAGATTGTTCGCGAGATTAAAAACCGCCACGCTGCCGGCCGCAAGGGTTGAAGCAATGGCCGTGATGACGATGATATTAATATTGTTGACCGCGAGGCTCAAAACGCGCGGCACCATCATTTTGCCGATTTTCCGGACATGCTTATCGCCAAGGGGCAGAGCCGGCGAGTAGCGCCAGCCGAGCGCGTACGCGCCGGGAATCTGCACCGCAAAATGCAAAAATGCGCCAATTGCCACGCCGTAAGCGAGCCCGGCCAAGCCGAAGCGGTCCACTAAAAATAACGCGCCGAAGATGATGCCCAGATTATAGAATATGGGCGCGACTGAATACAGGATGAAGCGCTTATGCGTCTGCAGGATGCCGCCGAACACGGCACCAAGGCCCAAAAATAACGGCGAGAGAAACATGATGCGCGAGAGTTGAATAGTGAATTCAAGCTTTTCGCCGGAAAATCCGGGCGTGACAAACGGAATGATATAAGGCGCGAGCAGAGCAAGAATGGCGCAAAGCGCGGCCGTGCCCAAAAAAACGATATTCAAGACACCGTTCGCCACGCGCCAAGCCGCTTTCTGCGATTTGTCGCCGCTAATGAGTTCGGCGAAGATGGGAATAAATCCGGCCGAAAGCGCGCCGGCGACAAGCAGGCTGTAGACAAGATCGGGCAGGCGGAACGCAGCGTAATAAATATCAAGTTCGTCGCCGGCGCCGAACTGGCCGGCGAGAATGCGGTCGCGCACCACGCCGAGGAGCCGGCTTGCGAAAGAAGCAGCCGCGACAATCACGGCCGCGGAAATTATGCTGGTTGATTTGCCATTAAAGAAATTTTTCAGTTTTTCACGCATGGTTTACTTATTAGTGCTTCCGTGTTTTTCCTGACTTTTCTGCGCCATCCGGCCGAGAATAATGAGAATTATTACGACCGCCGCCAGAAATCCGCCGACCAGCGCACGGAGTTTCCAGTTGTCAAAATTGAAAAAACTGATTGAGATATAGACTTCGTCGCGCGCGATATTGCCGCCGAGGTCGGTGACCTCAAGCGAGACGGTGTAATCCCCGCTCTTCGCGAACGTGTGAGATATCTTTTCCGAATCCGAGTTCTCGCCGTCGCCAAACTCCCAGTGATATGTGTAATTCTCGCGCATGGCGCCGAGGGCCTGAAACTCATACTGGTTCCAGGTAAGCCGACAGAAACTGAATGAAGCATACGGAGAAATTTGCAGATTACCGAGCGATGGAAGTTCTTTGACTGGCAGAGTTTCTTCGGGGGTTACAACCTCCTCATCCTCGGCGATGGTTTCCTGCCGAGTGCTTTGTTCCTCGGTTTTTGCCGGGGATTCGGGTTGTTCTTCGGGCCTAGACTCAGCGGTTTCGGCCGGCGGAACCTCGTGGCGGGCCGGGTCAAGTGGATAGCTATCTTCGGAATCGTCAAAGCCATCATTGTCGGTATCCGGATCGGTGGGGTTGGTGCCCTCGTCCTGCTCCCGATCGTCCGGCACGCCGTCATTATCATCATCCGGATCGCAGACATCGCCTAAGCCGTCACGATCAGTATCTTCCTGATCCGGATTGGCCACGCTATCGCAATTGTCGTCGCCGTTCGGAATACCGTCGCCGTCGTCATCAATCTCGGGATACAACATAGTGGTTATCTCCACGTCGTTTGCCGGATTCTCGTCCCCCGGATTCTGGCCCTTGATTTCGGCGCGGATATTAAACATGCCACGCGGCACGGTGAAATCAACATAAACTTCGTCATCCAAACCGCCGGCGCGCACGGTCACGACCTGCGAGTCTCCGATCTTTTCATTTCCCTTGAAAAACGCGACATAGCCGGCCACGTCGGTAGTACCGTAATTCTGAATTCTCGCATAGATGCGAATCTGATCGTCGGCAATGAGCCTGGTTTTGGAAAAAAATATGCCGGCCTGCTGAATACCAATGTCGTATGTATAAGCAAACGCCGGCTGGACGCCAAGGGCAAACAATATCGCAAAAGCGAAAATAAAAATTTTCCTCCGCATATTTTTAATTTAAACTATTAGATAATTCTAGGCGCATATCACTTTTTTAGCGGGATTCCTTATTTGGAATATCAGAGATCCCTCGCCCCCGCACCGCGGGGGACTCGGGATGAGCGTGTTTCATATTTGTGAAACACACTCACTTTAATGTTTTATCCTTCGGATAGCCGAAGCGATATTTGAATATGTCACTTTTCGGCCCGCCGAAAAGCATCATATAAAACTCGCAGATAACATATTTGAAGATGACATTGAGCCGGCCGTCGCGTTCAAACCGGCGCGTGGAAACCGGCAGATATTCGGAAAGAAAGCCGAATTGTCCGAGTTTGGCGGCGCGCTGGGAATAATCCTGGTCTTCGGCGAGCTTGATTTCTTCGTCAAAACCGCCCAGTTTTTCATGCAGATGGCGGCGCACCAGAATGCAAAACCCAGGGGCGTGCGGTCGGATTGAAGCCAGACACGCGGTGTAAAAATTATAAAACCAATGAAACAACTTATCGATTTTTTTGTCGCCTATCGGATCGACCCGGCAGGTGGCGATATCCAGGGCGCGCGAATCGAACTCCTGGATCGCGCTGGAGAGAAAATCGCGGCGCGGCAAAACCACGTCCGCATCCAAAAACAGAATCTTCTCGCCCGTGGTCGTCGCGGCGCCGCGATTGCGTCCCACCGGCGGCAATCCGCCTGGCACCACGCGCGCGCCGAATTCGGCGGCAATCGCGGGCGTACGATCGCTTGAGGCGGCATCAGCCACAATTATTTCGTAATCGCAATAATCCTGCTCCTTGATGGAAGCGAGCAGACGCGGCAGAAGCTGTTCTTCGTTATAGGTTGGGATTATGATGCTTAGCATATTTTATGAGATTGTATCACAAAACCGCTCAATTTTCAATGATTTTGTTCCCTACCAAACATTGACAAATCACTAAAAATATTGTAGATTTATATAAGAAATATGGATATTCCGGATAAAAAATCCGGCTTCGTGGTTCTCGTCGGCCGGTCAAATGTCGGCAAATCAACGCTTCTAAATGCGCTGGTCGGCACCAAGGTCGCCATCACCACGCCAAAGCCGCAAACCACCCGGCACGCGCTCCAGGGCATCGTGCACCACAAGCGCGGGCAGATTGTTTTTATTGACACGCCCGGCATTTTCCACAAGGGCAAGGATATTTTGACAAAAAAATTAAATGTACGCGCACGCGAATCAATGAGAAATATCGACGCCCTGATTTATGTCATTGACCCGACCAAACCAATCGGCCCGGAAGAACGTGAGCTCCTCGCCTTGGTTGACACGATAAATAAACCTAAATTTTTGGTTATAAATAAATCCGATATTCCCAATCCCCCGTTCATTGAGGAATATAAAGCGCTTGCAAAAAATTTCAACGATATGATTTCGGTTTCGGCGATTGATGCCAAGAATCTCGGCCTCCTGATGGAAAAGGTTCTGGATGTGCTGCCCGAGGGTGAACCATTCTATCCCGAGCACCAGCTCACGAACGTTGAAAATAAACTCTGGTTCGCCGAACTCATCCGTGAAAAAGTTTTTATGAGACTGCATCAGGAGCTTCCTTATTCAACGAATGTTGAGGTTGATGAAATCGAGGAACGAGAAACCGGCGTACTCTATATCAGGGCGCGCATACTAACACACACGCCGCGTTACAAGGGAATGATTGTTGGAAAGGGCGGCCACATGATAAAATCGATCGGCCAATCGGCGCGGCGCGATATCGAAGCAATTACGCAAAAAAAAGTTTATCTTGAACTCGAGGTTGAAGTATCTGAGCATTGGGCAGAGGCATTTTAGAATTTTGAATTTCGAATTCTTAATTTCAAAATCAAAAAACCTAAATTCGAAATTCAAAATTTTAAATTCAAAATTAAATATTATGCCAGAAAAACATGAGCCAATAAGTGAACCGTATCCGAGCGATTTTGTGCCGGCTGAAGAAGGCGGCGCCCACGTCGGTTCGAGTGACAGCGCCCAGCCCGCTGACGAATTTAAACAAGAGATGCTGAAAAAATTTCGTCTGACGCCGAGCGAACACGGCGCAGAAGCTCGTACTGCGTCGGTTGAAGCGGCGGAACGATGGCTTGGAAAAATGATTGATGATAAACAGACGCTGGTTATTGATGCCGAACGGCAAAGCGACGCCGAAGCGGCCCGAGATTTTAAAAAAGAATCCGAAGATCTGCAGCAGCTTCTCCGAGATATTCAAAATGACAATTGGAAAAGCATTAACATTAGCGATCCCGAGGCTTCTCCACTCCTTACCTGTATATCCGAAACTCAGGCATCTTTTGACTATCAGAACGCGCACGGCCCCAAGGAACGCGCCGATAAAACCGCCCGGAAGCTTCGGGCGCTCGAGGCAATCCGAAAAATGGTTGAACAAAACCAACGAAAATAATAATAATAAAATTTTCCCGGACCTGGGAAAATTTTTTATTTAATTTGACTAATTCTTGCTGAAATTATAATGTAAATTCTGCGTTGTATTTATGGCTATGGACCGCAACAAAGAGCGTTTGCTCGTCATTCAGGCAAAAAGGAACATGCAAGCTTTTGAAGAGCTGTACTATTACTATTTGCCAAAAATCTTCGGATACATCATGAACCGCGTCGGACATCGCCAGGAAGCCGAGGATCTGACCTCGCAGACATTCGCTAAGGCGCTCGCGAACCTGGGACGCTACGAGGAGCGCGGCATCAGCTTTGGAGCCTGGATATACCGCATTGCCACCAACGTTATTATTGACAACGCCCGGAAAAAGAAAGAATGGGCCATGGATCCGGAAGTTATCCGCGAACGCGTGGCTGACACTTGTCCGATTTCTCCCCAGGAAAGCGTCTGCCTCTTGGAAACCGGCGAGGAACTTCGGGAGTGTCTGGACCAGCTCAAGCCCGAATATCAGGAAGTGTTATCGCTTAAATTCTTTGAAGAATTGGATAATCACGAAATTGCCGTAATCCTGGGCTGCCGCGCGAGCGCGGTCGCCGTGCGAGTGCACCGCGCGCTCAAATCTCTGCGTCAAATCGCCGAGCGCGTAAATTTACTACAAACCGACGAATATGCTGAATTTTAACGCCAATAAATTAAATAAAGCCTTTCTTGACAGCCGACCCGAAAAATTGGGCCCGGAAGATAAGGAGCTTTTTGAGTTGGGCGGCAAACTCGCCCAGACCCGACTCGTTGACTCAAGGAATATTGAAATTGACGCTTTTTTTGCCGAAACTCTGAAAGAGAAACTGTATTATGGCTGGGCCGACGAAAAACAGGAGCGTGTCGCGCGCAAAAAATCAATCTATCGTTACGCCTCGGGTTTGACGTTCGCTTTCTCCGCGATCGTGCTCGCTATTTATCTCGGAATCAGATTCTTTGTGCCATTCGGAACGGACCCGGTAATAACAAATAATAATTTCATTATCCCGCCCCCGACGCCCGTCGGGGCGCCAATTATGGCAACTCTTGTTTACACGCAAGGAACGGTTGAAATTTGGGAAAATAATTATTGGGCATCTGCCGCCGTGGAGACGCTCGTCACGGCCCAGCGCCAAATACGTACCGGCGAGGCAAGCCGCGCGGTTCTTGCTTTCAGCGACGGCAGCGCGATACGGCTTGGCGCGAACGCGCATATTATCGTTGAAGAAGCCAATGAAAACTCCATCATCATTCAGCAGATAGTTGGTGAGAGCTACAGCCGCGTGAGTAAAAGCGGCTCACTTGTCTACACCGTGCGCTCGCTCAATGCCGAGACCACGGCGCTCGGCACGGCTTTTGGCGTGGAAATTGAAGGCGCGGGGTCGATTCATGAATCGACCCTACTTGCGGTCCGGGCGCTTGAAAGCAATGTGAATTTAAAAATGTACGGCGCGTCCGGAACCAGCGAGCGGATCCTGCTCCAAGGCGAAAAGGCGGTGATCGAAAATCGCGCCGACTCGAAACAGCAATCAACCTCAATTTCGTCAATTACGGACAGCGAACTGGCAATAGAATTTTACTCATGGAACCGCGAGCTTGATTCACTCTCCGGCCAGCCACTCGGCCGGCTGGAAAACATCTTTGCTCCGGCTGAAACCGCCCCGGCGGTCGTCGGTGCGGCATCCGAACCGGCAGCCGCGGCTCCAGTCGCGCCGGCAGCCAAACCGGTTGAAATAAAACAAGAGGCGAAAATTCTGCTCTACGCCTCTCCGAACGAACGCGGCGTTTATCTCAATTGGATAATTGAAAATATAGAATCGCCATACGGCTTTAATATCATCCAAGGCACAACGACGAATCCGACTTTTCCACCGGATAATTATTTCCACTTCCCCTATTCGTACGGCCGGCATTATTTTTACCCGCTTCAAGCCGCGGGTGAGTACCATTTCCGCATCTGCGCGCATAATGAAAACGGCTCGTGCGGCGCATACAGCAATGAGGTCATGGTGCAATTCTAAAAATAAAAAATCGTCCCGAATAATATTGGGACGATTTTTATAGCTAAACCGTTCGTAAGGGTCGCATATATGCGGCCCCAACACTCCGACTATACCATCAATATCCCGCCGATCATGCCCAGGGCGATGAAGCCAAACAGGAACACCGCTGTCCAGGCAAGAATGGTAAGCCCTCTCTTCACTTCACCGCGCAGGACGAGCACGGCCGGATACACGATCAGGATTGAGCCCGAAACTATGGCCGAAAAAACAAAGACCAGGAGAAACAGCCCCACGCCAATAAATTCCATATTGCCGAATGTCATCTCGTCGGCAAGCCAGAAGAAGAGCACCACGAGCGCGACATAGGCAATTTCGCCGACCGCTGAAGTGAGGCCAATCCAGGCCGAATTGCAGCAGCATTTTTTATTTTTTTTCTTTTTCATATTTTTTTTATTTAATTTTATTTTTTATCGAGTAACCGAGATTGCCGCGGTCTGTTCCGGATCGCAAGCACCGACCGTGATGCCGCCGTTGGCGGATTTATTGAGATAATAATCCGTAAAACCAGGGGTCCCGGTCCTTGGATCCTCTGGAATAGAATCGATATATTTATTGACTAAACTATCCGAGAGATCCAAACACGCGGAAACCGTTGTACCTCCATTGGTACAGCCACTGTCACAGCCGCTGGCGTTTGCGCCAAGAACCTGCGCGGTGGTAGAAGCGCTGTCAATACCGGCCGGCAAATCACCGTCATAATCAATCTGATATTTTAGCACGGCGTTCAGCATGGCGTTCACTTCGCTCCAGCGGGTGGCGTCGCGGCTCTCGCCAAAGCGGCGGGTCGGGTCAAGGGCGAAATACACAACCGCAGCCAAGATGCCGATAATGACGACGACGATCAGGAGCTCTACGAGCGTGAAACCGAATGTGTTGGTTTTTTGCATAATTATTTATTTTCGTATTTCTAACATTTTATCGACCTTTGCGTTTATCGATATCAGTATCGCAAAATTACGTGCGGTTCGCGCAAGACATGCTTGCGAAAGATCACTTCTTCAATACTGTAAGTGCCGAGCTTAGGGGCCTCCAAGAATCCCTGCATGGCGGCCTTGGCCAGCCAGCCGGAATCCAGCCATTCAAAGAGCCACTCATTGGAAAGGCTTGGTGGATACTGAGTCATGCCCGCGCCCATGGTTTTAAGCCAGATACGATTAAAAAATTCCTGCGAGCCAACCGGCGGAGTCATGATAATCGGAATACCGAGTCCGGCGTAAAAACTTAATTCACTCGGCTTGGTCCAGAGGATGTCGGTAGTATGAAGCAACTGATCAAATTTATCAAAATATTTTTCTTTGCTGGTTTCATAATGAATCTTCACTCCTTTTCCGATTTGGTTTTTTAGACCCGCTTTTTCCAACCGGCGGCGAAAATAGATGGCAACTTCGTTTCGCGAGCCGGCAACAAGATTGATTACCAGTTGTTTTTTAAAGATTTCTTTTTTCAGACTGCGGCAAATGGCAATGCCCAAATCCTTCTGTGCCCCTGCGCCGCCAACAGCGAAAGTGATGGTAAGCGGCCGGCGCGGCGGCTTGCACGGAAAATATCGCTTGCCAAGCTGGTACTCGATAGTATGGCGGTATTTTGAAATATAATTTCTCTTTGGATCCAAATTATAAAGCCTTTGAGCCAAGTCTTTTTTTATAATCGCGAGCGACGGCCCGCCAACTAGGGATTTTGAAAGCGGAAAACCGGTCATGTAAATCCGTTCGGACTTAACGCCGTACATTTTGAGCCGCTCGATGGCGCGCGGATTGGAAGCAAAATAATTAACCCGGCTTTTCTTTGGGACAAGCGCGGCCCAGGCGCGACTGATATCCGTGTCGGTAACAATCAGATAAATGTCTTTTTTGAAACCAAAAAACTCTGCCATGAACGCAACTACCGGAAAAGAGGTAACCAATGGCAGAGGCTTGGCATTAAGATAATTGATAAGGTGCTTGCCCCACCCAAGGCGGCGCATTGCCCAGTAATATTGTCTGACCTGGCCCGACGGCTCGGAAAGATCGCGGCGCGGATAAAACCACGGAATCTGCTGCTGCTTATCCATCAAGTTAAAAATCTTTTGACCGATCCAGGGCACTTTTTTTATACGGGAAATCGTCTCGTACATCTTGCGCGAATTTTTCCAGATAAACCGGTCGCGGCGCGGAATGCCCTCATAGTCATTGGCCACGATGATTTCGCGATCCAGCGCCATGCCGCGAAGCGGCCAGGTGGCGCGCTGATGGCCGTAACCCATGTCAACCGTAACCACCCACGCCTGAAGCGCGTTTTTTTGTTTTTGTTCATTCCCCCTGTTCATATTTGAGTATATTATACTCTATTTTGAGACTGTTTAGAATACCGAATGCGCAGCGTTGCTTAGCATGAGGAATCAGGAATCAGGAATTAGGAATCAGGGTCTTTCTATGCTGCGATTCCTGATTCATGATTCCTGATTCATGATTCAACGTATTTTAATGACGCGGCCATGGACAATGGCGTCCCCAATTTTGCGATAGGCGGATTTTAAGATTCGGTGAAAAGTGGCTTGCGATGTCCTCATGGCGCGGGCCGCCGGAATCTGGTCCAGACCTTCAACGTTTTTGAGACGAATGGCTTCGGCTTCCTCAAGCGTGAGTTCAATATAATCAAAAAAACCCTCGCCAGGAACGTCGGGCTTGAACGAGGTAGCTTTGGGCGTAAATTGAACCCTCCGTTTGAGGCGGGGTCTTGCCATATTTTTCTATTTTTTTTGTTTTTGTTTTTGGGAGACAAATAACCGTGTAGAGACGCGACATGTCGCGTCTCTACACGGTTATTTTGCCGTTACTCAGCGGAAGCTTGCCACGAATCGCCGTTCCAAATTTTCGGCGGTCGTATTCCGCCAGCGATAGATGAATTCCGTGCTCCAGCCCCATTGGCGAGGAACGCCCTCATAACGAGGCGTCTTCAGCGGCTTGGGGCCGAACATGACTTCCTTGATTTTTTCAAGATTTGGCATAATCCCCTCGGATCACGTTTCGTAGTTATATTATGAATATATATTCATAATGAATTTTTGTCAAAACTACTTATCCACATATATAAAACGACCCCGTCATAACCGGGGCCGTTTTTGTAAAATTGAATGTTTAACTATTCTCGGAGGTCTTTTCTTACTTTCTCAATAAATTCTCTTGCTGCGTCGCGTCCGCCAAGGCCAAAGGCAAGGCCGGCCGAAAGCGCGATTGTCACCACGATGGCGGTGAAAAGCGTCTGGATCAGGGCAACGGCCACGCCGAGCTGAATCAGGGCGGCGAGGGTCGCGAAAATGAAGATTGACCACTTGGCAACCGTGCCGGCCAAAGCGCCGAGTTTCGCTTTAGTGCCCTTGAGGATGCTGACGATCAAAGTATTAATGAATTCGCCAAGCACCAAACCGACCACTAGTATAAGCACTGCAATGATTACGTTCGGTACATAGAGCGCGATGTCGCGGAGGAACAGGGTGAACTGACCAAGGCTCAGAATCTCGGAAACCGCGATAAGAAGCACGATGTATAAAAACCACTTAACGAGCCAGCCAAGGATATATGAAAAATCAACGATCGTGCCGGCCTGTTCGATTTTATGCACGATATTAATTTTTTTAATAAACTGGTCAATCTTGATGGCGCGGATGATCTTGCGCACCAACTGACCGAGGGCTTTGGCAATTAGGATGCCAATAATCAGCACGATTAACGCGGCAACCAGGCTGGGCAGAAATTCAATGAGCTTATCAATGAGATCCGACCACGCCTCGGCAATCGCCCTGCCGATTGAGATTAGAAATTCCATACTTATTTGGCTTAATTATTAATTTTTTAAAATGATTTCCTCCCCTTGAACAGTATTATAGCACCGAGCGGTATTTTGATGAAATCGGGCGTCCCCATGCAGTTTGGCGTGCAATTTGATATAATAAATGCATGAAATTTTCAAACTACACCGTAAAAATCGTAACGCAGGTACTCGCGGATTTAAAAACCAGCGAATCGGGGCTAAGGGACGCCGAAGCGCGGCGGCGGCTCGCGGAAGGCGGGCCAAACGAAATCAGCGCCCGGGAAACCGGTCCGTTCGATATCCTGCTCCGGCAGTTCAAATCGCCGTTTTTTTATCTGCTGCTCGCCGCCGGACTCGTGGCCCTGGTCATCGGTGAAATCGTGGACGGCCTGGTAATATTCTCTTTTATCGCCCTTAACACCGGCCTGGGATTTATGCAGGAGTCAAAAGCCGAACGCGCGGTCGCGCTACTCAAGAAATATATCCCCACCCGAGTCCGCATCATGCGCCAGGGCGCGGAAAAATTTGTTGACAAACGGGAGCTGGTGCACGGCGATATCGTAATGCTTGAAGCCGGGGATGTGGTGCCGGCCGACCTCCGCCTGGTGCGGGCGCAGAATTTTTTGATTGACGAATCGGTGCTGACCGGCGAGTCGGCGCCGGTTTCAAAAAATCCGGAACCGCTCGAACGCGAGACGCGCGAGATATTCGCGGCAAGCAATATTATTTTTGGCGGCACTTCGGTCGTTTCCGGCGAGGCGACGGGCGCGGTCATCGGAACCGGCCGGTCTTCGGCAATGGGAGAGATCGCCAAGCTGGTCGCCGGCGTGAACCGCGAGAGCGCCTATGAAAAATACATTCTCAAATTCAGCCGGTTTATTTTAAAAATTATTGTCGCCACGATTGTCTTAATTTTTGTCGCAAATCTCATCATCAAGGGCGGAGCCAACAACCTGGAATTTCTGATATTCTGCATCGCGCTTATCGTCAGCATCATACCCGAAGCGCTCCCCGTGGTTGTAACCTTCGCGCTTTCGCACGGTTCACTCGAAATGGCGAAAGACAAGGTGGTGGTGAAGCGGCTTTCGGCGATTGAGGACATGGGCGACATCGAAGTGCTCTGCACGGATAAAACCGGCACTCTCACCGAAAACAAGCTCGAGCTGGTGGACATCCATTCCCCGGACCGCGAGCGCTGTCTGCTCTACGGGCTTCTCGGCTCCCCACTTGCCGAAGATTCGAAAAAGTCGCTCTTCAATCCGTTCGACCAGGGAATTTTTGAAAACGCGCCGGCCGGCGTACGGCAGGCAATAAAGAAATTTAAATTTCTCGCAAAACTGCCGTTTGATTTCGCGCGGCTCCGCAACAGCGCCCTGTTCGCAAACAATGGGGGCGGCAATCTGCTCATCGTGCGAGGCGCGCCGGAGGCAATCCTGTCGCTCTGCACGAAATTTGAAAATCACAACACCCGCCGTATTTCACTTGAAGAAATCAAAGAAGATGAAAAAGCCGGCAACCGCACACTGGCCATTGGCTATAAAATTGTCGACCGGGACGACTACACGACCGAAGACGAGAACGGCCTGACTTTTCTGGGCTACGTCTCCTTCCATGATCCGCTCAAGGAAACCGCCCGTGAATCAATCCGGCTTGCCGACAAACTCGGCGTGAAGATTAAGATTCTGACCGGCGACAGCAAGGAGGTTGCCGGCGCCGTGGGATGCGAGGTCGGGTTAATTGACGATCCAAGTAAGGTAATACTGGGCGAGACGATTGACTCTTTAAAAAATTCAAAACTTGAAAAGGCCTGCCGCGAATTTTCCGTGTTCGCGCGGATTTCGCCAGAGACGAAATATAAAATTATCCGGACTCTGCAAAAAGATTATGAAGTCGGATTTTTGGGCGAAGGCATCAACGACGCTCCGGCTCTCAAGATCGCCAACGTGGCAATCGCGGTAAAAGACGCGGCCGATGTTTCGCGCGAGGCAGCGGATATTGTGCTCTTAAAAAAAGACCTGCGCGTAATTGTGAACGGCATCCGTCACGGCCGGAATATCTTTTCCAACATCAATAAATATATAAAATGCACCCTGGCCTCAAACTTCGGCAATTTTTATTCAATCGCCGCGATCTCTCTCTTTATCCCCTATCTCCCCATGCTGCCGGTGCAGATTCTGCTTGCCAATCTGCTCTCCGATTTTCCCCTGATTTCCGTGGCGACCGACAAGGTTGACGTGGAGGAGCTCCGCAAGCCGAAATCCAGCCCCATTGGCCAGGCCATGACATTGATTATTTTTCTTGCCATGGTGAGCACGATTTTTGATTTTATTTTTTTCGGATTATTCAATAAGCTCGGGCCCGAACTCCTGCGCACCCTTTGGTTTATTGAAAGCATTTTAACCGAAATTGTACTGATTTTTTCAATCCGGACGCGGCATTTCTTTTTACGCGCCGCTCCGCCGAGCCGCTCGGTGGCGCTGCTTGCGATCCTAAGCGCCGCGATTACGATTATCCTGCCATTTACCGGAGCCGGCCACGATCTTTTCCACTTCGCCGCTCCGCCGGTTCAGCCGCTCATGATTGTCTTCGGCATGATTATTGCCTATCTAATATTAAGCGAGATTATCAAGTTAATATACTATAAATATATGCCGTTCAACGGCAACCACGCAAAAAAGGCGGCTTAGAATATAAATAAAAAATCCCTCCGTTCAGGAAGGGATTTTTTTATTAACGCGTTATTCGGTGGTCACGCCGTCAAACTCCGGGCTGTCGGCCGCGGCCTCTTCTTTGGTCGCGCGCACCACGCCGTCTTTGTGGTGGGCCGGAGAATAAATAGTGTAAAGCTTGAGATCTTCGGCATCCGAGGTATTAATGATGTTATGCTCGGCGCCGGCCGGCACGATAATCACCGAACCGTTGGATAATTCATATTCATTGCCGTCAATCACGCATTTGCCCTGGCCCGCTTCAAAACGGAAGAACTGGTCATTATCGGTATGCGTCTCCATGCCGATTTCTTCAAGCGGCTTAAGGCTCATCAGCACGAGCTGGCTGTGCTTGCCGGTGTAGAGGACCTTGCGGAAATTCGCGTTCTCCAGGGTCTCTTTCTCGATGTTGGCGTTGAAACCTTTCATAATTATTTATTAAAAAAATTAATTATTTATTTTTTAACGGTAAAATTTATTCCGGAATAATTAATCCGGTGCAGCGCCAGTTGATTTCCGCGGTACGCGTTTCTTCGCTCACTACGCAGGCCGGCGCGCAGCCGGTTTTTTCGATATCCATATCAAACCACCAGGTTTTGGAATTTTCATTATAAAAGGAATTGTCCGTGATCGGGCCCTCGGCGGCGCAATCGCTCGCCACGGCAATGGCGCGCGCCTGCTCCAGAGTAAGGCCGGGTTGGATTACGGCGCCCGGTTCTCCGGTCGGCGCATTGACCACGGTTCCCATGGCCATATAAAGATATACTCCGAGGCCGATGACGACGATGACAGCGAGAATGATAAGTGGTGTCCTCATATTATTTTTTGCTATGTTCTTTTAAATATTTTATAAATTCTTCCAGGCGCGCCTTTGCCCCGGACCGGTCCTTGCCAACCTGCGCTTCCTCTTCAACCGCATACCATTCATCCTGCACAACGGCCGAATAATCATCAAAATCAAAATTGTCCAGCTCGCCGATAAGGCGCTCAATTTCACTTTCAATGGCTTCGGCACTCTCCGGGCCGGATTCGAATGTTGGTTTTTCCATATTGTTCTGATTAATATTTATCGTATCTATAATATCATTTTCAATCGATAGAATCAACCGCATCTCTATCATCGCCTCTCCAGACCGTGTAGGGGCGATTCATGAATCGCCCCTACGGCGTCGTTATCCATTATTTGTACGATTCCGTGTATATGATTCGGCATGATGACATAAACATCTAATTTTACATTCGGAAAACGGAACGGAATCTGCCTCCACCGTCTGTCAGCAATTTTGCCAATTTCGTTTAGAACCATTTTCTTATCTTCGATTTGACCAAAGACGCATAACCGATCGGCGGTGCATATTGTTAAATAATAATAGCCCGGCGAATTATAATCGTAGGTCGGTAATCGGATTGAACGACGATCGTGCTCGCGCATGATTTTATTTTATCATTATAAATCAAAAAAGGCCACGCGTGTGGTCTTTTTTGATGGCTCGGAGACATGGATTCGAACCATGATTACCAGGGCCAGAACCTGGCGTCCTACCATTAGACGATCTCCGAATATTATTTCTTCTTTAAAATTTCATCTAAATACTTTCTTCCCTGGCCTGATTTCAAAAATTTTTCTCGTTTCATCGCTTCGGCTCTTGTATCAAATTCCTCCGAGTGGACTAGCTCCCACGGCCTTCTCCCTGATGTATAGCGGCATCTTCCCCTATTGTGTTCTTCCAACCTATTTTCGACGCAATCAGTACTACCGACGTATCTATTGCCGTGGCTACAACTTATAATCACGTATATAAAGCACGACATAAATTCAAATGGATTCTTCGCCGGAGGCGAATCCACCCGCTGGCGGAGAACCATGACCTGCCTGCCGGCAGGCAGGTTACCAGGGCCAGCATGCCCGCCTATGGCGGGCCTGTCCGCCTTTGGCGGAAACCTGGCGTCTCCTCCCGAGGCGGACAGGCTGCCGTTAGACGATCTCCGAATATTTAAAATCATTCAATCACCTTTCCGCCGAATTCCTGGAGCGCGGAATTGACCGTGGCGGCCGGGACTTCTTCGGCGAGTTCAACTGGCAAATCGTCCTGCACCACGGCCTGAATCATAATTTTTTCGCCGAGCAGCGCGGAGAGCGCGTCTTCGGCAGGGCGGCGGTTGCGTTCGGCCATAATCTGGTCACAATGAAATTTATATTTGCAAGCAATTTCCAAAGTATCGCCGTTCATTGCCGTGGGCTTGCTCACGCTCAATATCAGATTGAGCGACTGATTGGCGTCAGAAAGACCGGAGAGGAAATCGTGCCACTTCTCATGAATTTGGTCAAGGCTTACGCGGGCCTGCCCGCCAGGCCTTGCCGGACATGGCAGGCGGGGTTCGCGGAATTTTTTTTCCGGAGCCGGGGCGGCAATCTTTTCTGCCGGCTTAAAAGACGGCGCTTCCTCGCCGATTGCCTCAATCACGAATAACTCGAGCGGCAATTGCGCCGGCGACGCGGATTTCAGGTCGTGCTGTTTTACGAGCATGAGCTCAATCACGCGGGCAATATCCGCGGCTGTCCAGGCCGAAAGAATCTGGTTAATGGTATTCTGAATTTCCGTGCTCCAGCCGGCCATGAGTTCGGCGTTCTGCCCGGCGATTTTCGCAAGAAGAAGATTGCGCATAAATTCCAGGCACTCGGACGAAAACTGCCGCATGTCAACTCCGTCTTCGGCAAGCCGGTTCACGAGCTCAACGCCGGAGCGAGCATCGCGGCGGCTCACGGCGGACAAGAATTCAATCACCTGGTCAAAATTCGTGCGCGGCAAAACAAGCTCGGCCTGCTCCATGGAAATCTTTTTATCATCAAGCGCGAGAATCTGCGCGAGCAGGCTTTCGGAATCGCGCACGCAGCCCTCGGAAAGCCGGGCGATGCGTTCAAGCACCGGACGCTCAACCTTAATCCCCTCCTCGGCGACAATATATTCAAGGCGCTTGGCGATTTCATTTACGCTGATCTTTTTGAAATCAAAGCGCTGGCAGCGCGAAATAATGGTGGATGGAATTTTGTGCGCCTCGGTGGTGGCGAGAATAAAGATGACGCGCTCGGGCGGCTCTTCCAGGGTCTTAAGCAGGGCGTTGAACGCCGAGGTTGAAAGCATATGTGCCTCGTCAATGATGAAAACCTTGTGCTTGAGGCTCACCGGGCTAAAACGGACGTTTTCAATAATATTGGCGCGCACGTTCTCGACGCCGGTGTGGGAGGCGGCGTCAATTTCCACGATATCCATGGCCCGGTTGGCCACGATTTCTTCGCAGGAACGGCACTTGTTGCAGGGTTCGGATTCCTTGTCTTTGCGCTCCAGGCAGTTGACCGCCTTAGCCAGAATGCGCGCCAGGGTGGTTTTGCCCACGCCGCGCGGCCCGGCAAAAAGATAGGCATGAGCCACCTGGCCCATGGTTATCTGATTCTCCAGGGTAATCTTAACATGCTCCTGATTCGTAACTTCGGAGAACTTTTGCGGCCGATATTTTCTATAAAGCGTTAATGCCATAAGTACCCATATTTTAGAATAAAACAAGATTTTTTTCAATAGGCAGCTTGCAAAAAAAACGACGACCCCGAGGAGGCGGGATCGTCAGGCCGTGGGGATATCATCCACAGTAACGTTACGCGCTTTGAGAAGGTCGCGCAGGAGCCGAAATTCGCGTTTGCATATTTGCTGCACGCACTGGCGGGAAATTCCATAGCGGCGGCCGACAGCTCGTCCTGACTCTTGACCCACCGCCAGATCACACACGATTGAGAGATTGCGCATTTTTCTGGCTTGCGTTTTCGCATCGGCTTTGGCGCATTGCGCCTCGGCTTCGACGAGCACCTCCCCGAGCAAGCGGCGGAGGTTGCGGCGGTCGTGTTCGGCGGTCGTATCCGCCGGTTCATCACTCGCGAGTTCGGATTCATGAATCGTGTTGTCACCGGACGGTTCGTTTCCGTTAATAATCTGCTTGGTCAGGTACGAATTACGCACCAACTTGCGACACTGAAGCGGGCTAAGCCCAATCAGCCGGGCGGCCTCTTCGCGGGTCGGATAATGGCCGTGCAGAACGTGGTATTTGTGCCTGGCGCGGGCGATTCTCATGAGGGTCTGATCCATGTTGCAGCCCACGTGAATATCGCCGCGCTGATCCCAGAGAAAACGCAGAATGCTATGACGGATCCACCATGTGGCGTAAGTGCTTAAGGTGCATTTTCGCCGATGATCGTACTTTTCCACGCCGACGATCAGGCCGATTATCCCTTCCTGAAAGCAATCTCCAAGCTCAACGCCGCGAACCGGATACCGCAATGCTGTGCTGGTAACAAGACGGGTGTTCCTTAGAACGAGCTCGTCAAACGCGGCCTGGCTCCGGCGCGTCCTTTTGCCTCGCCGGTTTCTAATGTTCTTGAGCCGGCTCAGACCGTCTACTTCTTTGCGCGTGAGAAGACGGTTTTTCTGAACAGTGAACCTGCCGCCGGAATGTGTGGAAATTTGCATGACGCCAGTGGCGCCCTGCATGTCACGTTGGGCGCTCATGGTTTTTCCTCCTTGTCAATGAACTAAGCAAAAGCATAACAAAAACAACGGAATTGTCAACCGTTGTTTTGCAAAACTTATTTCCGGATGATATTCTCTACAGCCGCCCAGGAGCTAGGCGCGTCTTTGGGCACGAGGATCACGGCTTCGTCTCCGGCCTGGCCCTTAAAGTAAGTGACACTCGCCGGAAGCACGCGCCAGGTCTTGCGGTCGCTGGTCACGAAATATTCGTCTTTTTCTTTTTCATACACCAGGGCGCCGACAACGCGCTGGCGTTCGATCGGCCCGATCTGCTTGTAAATGAAATTTCCCTGGCCGGTGACCGTGAGCTTTAAGATATCGCCTTCCACGAGCTTTGATTTTGAAGCATAGTTTGCCGGCACCATATATTCGCGGCCGTCGGAGCCGACCATCTGTTCGCCGTTGAACACGCCCTCAATCACGCGGCCGCCCTCGGCGGTCTCGCTCGCCTCGGTCGGAAGCACGGCCTGCGACGCGAACCGTTCCAGATCGGCGAGCGGCGCCTCGCTGCCGGCTTCAACGACGCTAATCAGGGCGTCAACGCTCTCGCGCACCTGCTTCAGTATCCTCAGAATAATTTCCTGCTTTTGTGCGGCGGGCTGATTTTGATTTTCACTATCGTTATCGTTCATATTTTTACGTAGAAGACTCGCTTAAAGGCGTTCCGGCGGCGCGGACCGAGCCGCCGAGCTGTGAGCGCTCCATGATTTCGGCTTCAACAACGGCGCGGTCGCGGCCGTATTTGAGGCGCGATAATTCTTTTATTTTCTGGGCAAGTTCGCGGTTGGGCTCGGGCGGCTTGCTGACGCTGAGGTTGAATGGCTTGGCCGCGGCGCCGTCAATCAAAAGCTTAAGATAACAGGTAAACTTTTCAACGTTAATGAGATCGTGTGCCGAAAAAACCGGCGCGAATTCTTTTTCCATGATTTCCGCGTCCTCCGGGCCGATACGGTAGCAAGCGATGGTGCCGGCATTGCCCATGATGGCGTCGCGGATCTTGGTGTCGCCCTTGTCACCGATGAGCTGACCCATATATTGATGGGCAACATTAAGAGACAGGCTATACTTTCTGGCCTCGGAAAGGATAATAGCGATGGAGTCGGTGATAAAATTCTGAAACTCGTCAATGTATAAATAAAAAGGCTTTCTCTGCTCTTCGGGCACATCGGCGCGCTGAAACGCGGCCATCTGCAATTTGGAAACAATGATGAGGCCGAGTAGGTTGGCGTTCACGTCGCCGACCTTGCCCTTGGAAAGATTGATAATAAGAATCTTACCCTGGTCCATGACCTCGCGGAAATTGAAGCCGCTTTTCGGCTGGCCGATGATATTGCGCATCATCTCGTTCTCAATAAATCGGCCGACTTTGGAGATGAGGTAGCCGAGCATTTCGGATTTGTGGAAATCCGAAGTTTTGGCCATTTCTTTTTCCCAAAAAGCGCGCACCACCGGATCCTTGAGCTTGGCGATCCAGGTGTTGGCAAATTCCTGGTCCGTAAACATGCGCGGAATTTCAACGATGGTGCCGGGATTTTCATTATCGCACATGAGGGTGAGCATGACATTGCGCATGTTGTGCTCGAACATCGGGCCGATCATTTCGGCGGTGAACAATTTATAAAAAATCGCGATCATTTCCTGAATGGCAAAATCCTTGAGAGACTCGGTTTTGGATTCAAGCATGTTCAAACCGATCGGCCGGGCCATGTCCGACGGGTCAAAATAAATAACGTCGTCAACCCGCTCTTTGGGCACATAGCCGAGCGCGTCCTCAGCGAAATCGCCGTTCGGATCAATCACGCAGACGCCCTCCCCGTTTTTGATATCCTGATAAACCATGTTCTTAAGAATCGTAGTTTTACCAGTGCCGGATTTACCGATGACGTAAAAATGGCGCATGCGATCATTCTTTTTGAATTTTACTTCCTGGCTCGTACCGCGATATTCGGCCGTGCCGAGTGTGATACCCTCTTTGGGCAGATTAACCGGCGGCGGGGCCTTGCGCGCCTCCATCCAATTGATATTTGGTGTTTCAATCCACGGACCGGGCAGATGGAAAACACTGGCCATTTCTTCGGTATTCAGAACAATGCGCGCCCGCTCATTGAAGCCGCGGTAGATAAAATCACGAATCAACCTCTTGCGCGTAGGAGGAATATACTTTTTAAAAGCATTGCCAAACTGATAGATGCTGTATTGCGAAAAAGCATTCAAAATGTTGCTAAGGTACATTTGGGCGCGAGGCGCGTCAGCGGCCGAAACAATTACACGGATATTCACATCCATGCCGGCCTTTGAAGCCTTTTCCTCGAGGCCCTTTATCATTTCTTCCTCGAGCGGAGACAAGTGGTACGGTTCAGGCGACGTCTTAGCCGCGCCTCCCGGAGTTTTGGGTGGGGTAGCAATGGCCGAGCTGAATGACTTGGCCAAACCCTTCACCAGTCCTTTCTTTTTTTCAACCTGAGAGAGTTTTTTTCCCTGCTGCATCTGGGTCGCGATATATACTCCGCGCCTGCGCCATTTGGGCGCCGCCGAACGCACGATAAACTGAATCGCCGCGCCGTCGTTTTCGTCAATGCGCGAAAGCGCGTTAGTTAAAGCGTTCAGGGGTTCGGTTTCGGATTTGCGATAGGTTTTTATTGGAAAATAATGAGGCCGCGTGAAAACAAGATAACTCCCCAGAATCACGCCGCGCGGAGAAAAAATATTGTAGTCTTCGGTTTCTTCAATCTGGGCGTTGTGATATTGGGCATGGAGCTGTTCTTCAAAATAAACCCTGAGATAGCTCGGCACGGCCACATAAAAATGGATTAATCCGCCCTCGGCCACCATTTCAAAGGCGATTTCATCCTCCCGGCCCATAAGCCAGGCCCGAAAACCCTTCTGTTCCTTCATACCGCCGATGGATGTAAAAAATGTTTCGGCCACGCCGATTTCTTCCTGGATTTTTTGCAAAGTGTCGGCCGTTGCATTTTTTTCTTCCGTGGAAATCTTCGGAACCGTGATGTGCAAAATTATTTTTTCAAAAGCACCACCCTTTAAATGCGCCTTGCGCTGAAGAATGGCGCGCACAATAAAAATAAGGATAACCATAATCGCGATTATCCCCAATACATAATAAATAAAAATCATCCATGGCTCCGAAAATAAACCAGCAAGTTGTACATCTCCGATTTCTACCTGCATATTTTATTTTATATTTGCTTTTTGTTTTGCTCTTCCGCGAGCTCCAGAATTTTATCGGTTTTTATTTTTGCCTCTTGCTCCAAAAAATACTTATTTATTCCCGGGATGAGCCGGAGCCACTCCCGGATCCAGGAAAGAATCTTGCGCGCCTTGACGCGCGCGCCGCTCACCGCGGCTTTAAGCTTTTCGGTCAGAATGTCTCCGCGTGCGCGCAGTATCTTCTTCGTTTCGGGGTCGAGCTTGACGTAGAGATCGCCGAGGTCCTGCTCCAAAATTTTTTCAACTGCCGCGGTGGTCGGATCCTTGAGTGCGGCCGGGGCTCCGACCGCAGTCGGGGGAGCAGCCGGACGGGGCGCTTCGGCGGATTCGGGAGTTTTCTCTACCGGGACAAATTCAATTTCCGCTTCAAGCTGTTTTTCAACCGCTTCAGGCATGGTCACGATTTCCCGCTCCGGAGCGCCGGTTTCCGGCGAATTGATGGATTTTTCTTCAGCCATAATACAGCCAAATTATACTATTTTTCGCAAACTTACGCAATTTTTATTCTGATAACCGCGCCGTCGGCCGTGTCTTCAACCGTAAAGCCGGCTTTTTCAATTTCCCCGCGAAGGCTATCAGCTTGCGCGAACTCCCGCGACTCACGCGCTCTTTCGCGCTCGCGAACCAATTTTTTTACGCTTGCCGGAATCTTCGGCGGCTTGGCAACGCAACCCTTGAGGCCCAGGCCAAAAATTTTATCAAACTCCAGAACCGTAGCGGCTTTACTCCCGTCGTCGCGCGTTTTAACTACGTACCAAAGCAGGGCGATTGCCCGCGGCATGTCCAGATCGTCGTTTATTGCCTGAGTAAATTTTTCCATCCACTCGGCATTGGGCTTAGTCGGTTTTTTCCAGTACTGGGACTCAGCCGAGAGAGCGACGAGAGCGCTTTCCGCGGCTTTTAGCGACTCCCAGGTAAAATTGAGCTTTGAACGGTATTGGGCCGTGAGGCAGAGATAACGATACGCGAGCGGGCAAATTTTCTTTTTCACAACTTCTTCGAGAGTAATAAACGTACCGCTGGATTTTGCCATCTTGCCTTCGGCCACGGTCAGAAACTCACCGTGCAGCCAAAAATTAGCGAGCGGTGTTCCGTAAGCCGCCTCGCTCTGGGCGATTTCATTGGTGTGGTGAATGGACACATGGTCAATGCCGCCGCAATGGATATCAAACGGCTGTCCCAGGTATTTGCGGCTCATGGCCGAGCATTCAATATGCCAACCCGGGAATCCGTCCCCCCAGAGGCTTGGCCAGCGCATGAGATGGCTCGCGTGCTTGCCGACGGCCTTCATCCAGAGCGCGAAATCAGTCGGGTTTCTTTTTTCCGGATTCAGCGCGACCCGCGCTCCGGGTTCAAGCTCTTCGCGAGCCTGGCCCGAGAGCTTACCGTAATCTTTTAATTTTGACGTGTTAAAATATATGCCGTCCGCGGTTTCATAGGCAAAACCTTTTTGCACCAGGGTTTCAATGAGATTGATCTGTTCTTTAATGTGGCCGGTGGCTTTGCACCAGACATCGGGTTCAAGAATATTAAGCTCGGAAATATCTTTTTTAAATATTTCAAAATACTTGTCCGCGAGTTTTTTGAGCGAAGCGACCGACGGCTCGAGCTTTTCGCGATTCAGCGCTTTCATCATTTTGTCTTCGCCCTCATCGGCATCGGAAACCAGATGACCGACATCGGTAACATTCATCACATGCCTGACGCGGAAGCCGTTGAATTTCAAAACGCGTTTCAGGATATCCTCAAAAATATAAGTGCGCAGATTGCCGAGGTGCGCAAAATCATAAACAGTCGGACCGCAGGTGTACAACCCCACTGCTTTGTTTTTGATGGGAACAAATTCGTCCTTTTTGCGAGTTAAGGTGTTGTAAAGCTGGAGCATAAACGGTGAATCGGTGAATCGGTGAATCGGGTTTTTCGTCCCGATCCACTGATTCACCGATTAACTGATATTCTATTATTTATTGAAGAGTTACGATCATCTTAATAGTCCCGGCCTTTCCAGAAAATGATTCAAGGGCCTTGCCGATGATTGCTCCGCCGCATTGAACTTTGTCCGTGCAGCGCATGGCATGGCCCGGAGTGTTTGAACTCGTGAGAAGATCGCCGGCCTGAATCACGCCGTTTTCGGTTGAAACTTTAACTGGCACGATTCCCGAGAGTGCGAGCGGCTCGCGATTGGCTTGTTTATCATCACCTTCGTTGCCGCCCGGAAAAATAATCGCCGGATTGGTGGAGATAACGCCAATGACTTTGGTGCTGTATGCCTGGGTTGATTTCCTTGCCCGTCCGTCAGAACTAATTTCTACCACGTCCCCGGCTTCAACCCCGGAATATGAATCAATGTATTCGGCAACATCCTCGTCGCAGGTGCCGCCGCCGGTACAAGCCCCCCCGATATATACATTGCCAGAAGTATAGAGACCATAACTTTCATAAGCAAGGCGAGCACTCATCAAGGATGTGGAATCATAAAAATAACCGCCATACGTCGCGCCAGTTCCATAAACGCCGATACTGGTACCGACGGCCTGTACGCCATACGTACCAAAACCGAGATAGGCGTAGGTGCCGGTATTATTAGAATCAACGAAATATCCACCGGCTGCGGTGCCCTGCGACTGAATGCCGACTGTGGCGCTCATCGCCTGGCCGTTTACGCCAAGCGCACCGGCAAAGGTCGGCGAATCGATTACATTAATGGTGACATCGCCGCTCACGCCGCCGCCGGAGAGATTGGTGCCGGCCGTAACACCGGTAATATCGCCACCGGCATTATCGTCAACTTCGCAGAGAACTGTGCCGTCGGTGTTGATCTGCCGGATTGACTGGCCAGCGACGCAACTGCCGCCAACTTGTTTTTGAATCACGGAGGTATTCACGGAAATGCGCGGAATTGGCCCTTCGGGAGAAACAATGTTTATGCCAAGGTCGGCAATCAGATCGGTCAGATCGCCAGTGCCGACATCGTCGGTTTCACAAGCCACAGTTCCGTCGACATTCACGGTACGGATTGAATTTCCCGCCGCGCAGGTGCCGGATACTCTTCTCTGGAGATAAGCCGTATCCACGCTTAATGCAACGTCGCCCGAAACTCCGCCGCCCGTAAGTCCGGTACCGGCCGTAACGCCGGTGATGTCGCCACCGGCATTTGTATCCGGCTGGCACGAAACCGTGCCGTCTTCATTTATCACCCTGATGGATGTGCCGGCCGCACAAGACGATGAAACTCTTCGTTGAGTGTAGGTAGGATTAATGGCCACGCTCGGTTGAGGGCCGCCCGAATTTGTCACATTGATGCCGCCGCCAGCTAAAACATCCGTCAGATCGCCCGTTCCGACACCAACTGCCACGCAGAAAACTGAACCATCGCTGCCAATGTAATTTATCGCCTGTCCGTCCGGACATGGATTATTTACTCTTTTCTGAGTTTGTCCATAATCAATCGAAAGGGCCACATCGCCCGTAAGGCCGCCGCCCGAAAGTCCGGCGCCGGCCGTGACGCCGGTAATGTCTCCCCCGCCGCCCACGCCCGAATCATCGGTTTCGCAAGTAACCGTGCCGTCGGCATTGATAACGCGGATAGATGAACCGTCAGCGCAGACGCCGGAAACCCGGCGCTGGAGATAGGTTGTATCGGCATTCAAAGTGACGTCGCCCGAGGCACCACCACCCGAGAGACCGGTGCCGGCCGTGACTGCGGTGATGTCGCCGCTGCCGCCGGGCGCTGGCCAAGCCGTAATGCAAAAACCATTGAGACAATATTCCGTGGCCGTGATTGTGCCGAGCGCCTCGATGTCATCAGTTACGCCGAGCTTAAAACCTGTCGCCCCGGCTCCCCAGTTGCCAAACCAGATTGTGGTAATGCCGGCTGCGTCGGCGCGGATGGCTTTATTGTTTGTGAGATAAATGTCCCCGCTCAATTTGCCCGAACCGGAAATATTAAATTCCGCGGTTTGGGCTGAACTCGTGACCGGCAAATTCCAGATAACGCCCGGGGTGTTATTCGCGGGCGGCACGCCGGTCGGTCCGGTCCAAGCCAGAATCATGCGGTCGGCGATGAAAATGCCACACATGACCGTGGCAAGCGCGAACACGAAAACTAAAAATTTCCTAAAAAATACGGAATTTTTATTCATAAATGATGTTTAATAAATTTATTTTATTATATCATAGAAGGAACCGCTTACCAAATGGGCAAGAAGGCGGTATAATATGAATCAGGAATCAGGAATATAGTACTTAATTCATGATTAAAATCAATATGGAACAAAAAATCTTAGCTGGCACGAAATTACTGCTTTTTGCAATATGTACCCTAATTATTCTGGCCGCCGCTTTTCTCACCGGCCTGTTCTGGGGGCAAAAGTCCGCCAAAGACGCGTTCAATCTGGGATATACCACGGCCTGGCAGGCGGCCAAAGAGGCGGTTGACGCTTCCGGCCTGTTCGCGCCTGAACCCGAGGAAATCATGGCGATCTCCGGCACAATCACGAATATAAACGCCAGCGCCGGCGCGCTCACCATTACGGCCGAACCGCTGTCCGACAATCCGCTCGCGAGTCGCGAGAACATTTCGCGTATTGTCCGAACCGACTCGGCGACAACCTTCATTATACGCACGGAAAAGGACACTGAAAAATTTGACGCCGAACAAGAGGCGTTTAATAAAAAAATGAACGCCCTCGCCGCGAACCAAACTCCCCCCGAGCCACCAACCTTATACAATGATACGCCGGCTGAGTTTGAAGATATTGAGCAAGGCGGACGCATTACGGTCAAGGCCGAAACGAATATAAAAGACGCGGCCGAATTCACGGCAAGCGAGGTTATCATCTACCAATAGAATCGGTACTAAAAAATCCCCTCCACGAACGGGGGATTTTTTACAAAAAAGACTCGCTATGCCTTGACAATTCTTTTAATTTGTGCTAAAATATTTTATTGCAGAGCAACTAACAAGGAGGTAAATCATGAAGCTCTCAATCCTCATCTACACGCACCAGAGCCGCATCTGGGCAAGCCTTTTTTCTGACCAGGTGCCGTTCGAACTGCACCCGCCGCAGCAGCCGCTTCTCCTAGTGGAGGACGAATGCGGACCCGAGGATGTGGCCAAAGCCATCATCCGCCTGCGCCGAGCGGCCATCCAGTACGCCGCCGAGGAAGGCTACTTCAATGTCATCAACCTCACTCACGGCCGGAGCGCGGCGCTAGCCTGAACGAGACAGCGATGTCCCGTTCATTTTTTTTCAAGAAAATAAATATCCGCTTCAATCATTTTGTCATCTTTATAATAATGATGCACGAAATAAACATTGCCGTCCGCGTCGATGGTGGCTTCGCCCGCTAAGGATGAGACGATAAGTTCCGGGGCTTGCCACTCGCCATTTATTTTTTTTGACCGCCAGATTCCATAGTCTTTGGTAATCCAGAGCTCATTGCCGTCGAGCGAGAGCGCGGGCCAGCCTTCATCGCGCGATGAATTTATGGCCGCGACATTCTCGGGCTCCTGCCACGCGCCGTCAATATTTTTTGAAACCCAAATATCCAAGCCGCCCCTTCCCCCATTGCGATCAGAATGAAAATACAACTCCTTGCCGTCGGCGGTGATGTGCAGTTCTCCGACTTTATAATCCTGATTAAAATCCGCGAGCCGCCAATTCTGCCATCTGTTATTTTTAAATTCCGCGGTAAACCAGTGGATGCCGGCGTAGCCTTGGCGCACCGCGCAGAACCACATCTTGTTTCCCAGAACAAACTCGCAGCCGTCGGAACCGGCTTGCCCGGGATCATTGAGAAGCACGCGCTCGGCCGCCTGCCACTCGCCGTCAATGTTTTTTGAAACATAGATGCCGGTGACGTTGTCAATGATTTGTTTTTCCACCGGCACGCTCACGTCGGGCGTAAAAAAGAAATACAATGAATCGCTTTCCGGATCGTAAAAAGGCGAATCCTCGCCGCCGGCCGTATTAACCGGTCCGGCAACCGGCACGGGCGGAAAATAATCATCTAATTTTAATTCCGGCGGAGCAACATCGGTTTCCGGCGCCATCTTGACCGCGCCGGCCGGTATTTTTGATTCGCGCGTCGGCAAAACAATCTCACCGCTCCCGCACCCGGCGCCGGCGAGAAGTAAAATTGCGCTGAATAAAATGATGATTTTCTTCATAGCTATTTTTATTTATACAATCTGCACTCTCCCCACTTCGCCGGATTCCAGCCGCACCTTGATGCCGCGCGGGTGCACGGACGCGCTCGTCAGAATATCTTTGACAATGCCGCGGGTCAACTTGCCGGTGGGCTGGTCGTCTTTCTTAACAATAAAAACCGGGGTTCCCGGTTTAATGTTTTTTCGTTCCGTGCCGTCCATAATTATTGGATAGCCTATATCTCTTTTTTCTTGCCCCGCGCCACGGCCATCATGACAATGGGCAGAACAAGCCAGCAAAAACGCGCCGGATCAGAAAGAAATGCCTGCTGGATGAAGGGCGAAAGATTGCTAGTTGTGCCGGTTGGCAAAAACGCGAGTGTCACAGAGATCATGAGCCCGCACTGCAAAAAGCTGAAAACAATCACCTGCCACCAGGCGCCGGCCGAATCTGAGCCCAGGGTTCGCAAAAGCGCGCTCCGCGAAAGCAGGAAAAATAATACCACGAAAATCCCAAGAAAAAATCCGATGCGCAGGACAAAGCCCTGATTGATGGTGAACTCGGCGTTGAATCCCTTGATATACGGCGCGTTAGTGACCACGGCAAGAGCCATGTAAATACTTACCAGAATCACGATGATGCGGTCCCGGCCGAGCGACAGGCCGTAAAGCAGGGCGCCGACAATGAAAAACAGAACAATGAACAAATCCCAGGTCGGATTAGCCCAGTTAATATTTGTGACATAGCTTGTGATTTTGCCCCAGTCCATAACATATATAGTATACCATAATAAAAAAATGACGGGAAGAATCAGGTCGGGTGAACCTAATTTTTCCCGTCTAGGCTACATGCGCATGGTGGCGAGGCCGATCTGAGAATGCGGGATCTCCAGACCCTCCTCCAATACCAGATCACCGTGTCGCCGCTTGAGAAGCGGGGCGATCCGGGGATTCGAGAAATCGCCGTTGCCATTTGGCGCGAGCATGAATCCGCCGAGCATGAGAAACGGTATGCGCACGCCGTCAAACTCCTCGAGGAGCTGGGGATGCGTCACGCTGAATATCTGGAGCGGCTCGTGTGCCATGGCGGTTTCGCCGCGATACATACGCTGAAACGCGAGCTCCAGAGAGTGTCCCTGATAGAGCCAGCCGAGCTGAATCTTCGCCCAGAAGAAGCCAGGCGGCCGCGGCGCCGCATTGGGGCGCAGATGGAAATAGTCTACGTTCATCTTGAAGGGCGTGGAAACACCAATTTTTAAACCCCTGTCCAAGCGATACTTTAGAATGTGCCAAGAGCGCCGCAGGCTTTCTACCAGATCGGCGTTGCCACCATCATCGAAACCGAAACCGTAGCACAGAGCAATTTCTGACATGCCAACCGGCACATCGTCCTGGTGGCGCTGCGGCGGCACAGGGATTCTCCTGAAGTGCTCTTCGTCGATGCAGAGATTGAGACGAGCGTCGGCGTTGAGTTCGCGCCAGCGCTCAACCTGCAGTGCCGGCTCCACACGCATGCCCGGAGCGTCGAAAAGCTCATCAATATCATACATGCGCTCAATGTCAAGCGCCACGCGACGGGTGGATGCCGGCGGCGGCTGGCTCGGCTTATAGCCGGCTGGCGGGGCGGCCAAGTGATGACCGCTGCGCATCCAGTCCACTAGCCGCTTCGCCATATCCGGATCGTTGATGATTTTTTCGGCGTCGCGCTTGGTGGCGCCGGCAATTATCAGAGCCTTGAACCAGCGATAAGCAGAATTAAAATCAATGGCCGGATCCTCTTGGCTTGAACCGATAGCCTTATCCCCGTTTTCCATTTTCGTCGTCCTCCTATTCAAAGTACGTTGATGACTTTTGAGCTTACACTTTTGGCCATATCCTGTCAATAGAATGGTCCGGGGCTTGACAAGCATCTTGTGTTCGGTTTTTGTTCGGTATATAATATATGCATACCAGCAAGGCTGTGGATAAGTGACGTATTATTTCAATTTAGTATCTTTAGTCTTAACAAGAGAATAAAGAATTATGAATCAGGAATCAGGGGCTTGCCAAGCAACTTTATTCCTGATTCATGATTCCTAATTCATGATTCAACAATATGGCAAAAAAGTTGCAAAATATTACAAAGAAACAAAAAGGGGTTCTCGATTTTATTTTGAATTATATCAAGGATAACGGCTTGTCCCCTTCGGTGCGCGAGATCGCCGAAGAGCTTAATCTCTCCTCGCCGGCCACGGTCCATGAACATCTGCAGAATTTGCGCGACAAAGGATTTTTGAAAATCAAACCGGAAAAAATCCGCGGCCTTGAACCCGCGGCCGGCATGCTAAATCTTTCCCGCGCCATTGCCCTGCCGCTTGCCGGGCTAATTACGGCCGGCGAACCGATTGAAGCGGTCGAGGAGCGCGAGACCATGGCCGTACCGGCGGACATCGTGGTGGACGGCGCCAACTCGTACATTCTCCGCGTCAAGGGCAGATCAATGATTGAGGACGGCATCCTAGACGGAGATTATGTTATCGTGGAGCGCAATCCATCGCCCAAAAACGGCGATGTGGTGGTCGCGCTTTTGGACAACGCCTATGCCACGCTAAAACGATTTTACCGCGAAGCCGGCCGCATCCGCCTCCAGCCGGCGAATTCCGCAATGCAGCCTATCTATGTAAAAGATTTGATTGTACAGGGCGTGGTGAAGGCGGTAGTGAGAAAGTTCCAAGCGATTTAAGTAATGGCCGCATACATGCGGCCAAAATAAAAAATATGAAAAAAATATTAATCTACCGGAGAAAAGTTAAAAAAGCCTACCGCGCCATAATGCTCGCCCTGTTCAATGAAGAGCTGATTTATGTACGATCTCGTTGACGAACCCGTGGATGTGCTGGTCGCGTTCCGGAATAACCGCGCCATGCCGTGGCTAATGAAATGGAACGGCAAAAAATACGATATTAAGCAGGTGAATCTGATCCACAGCGTGCGCGAAGGCAGCAAGAAAATTTTTTATTTTTCAGTCTCCGACCCGCTGAATTATTTTAAATTAAAATTTGACACCGAAACACTGGAGTGGCGGCTCGTAGAAATCTACACCGACGGATAAATATAAATTTTATATTGAAACATGCGGATCGTCATGCACGCGGACATGAATTCGTATTTTGCCTCGGTCGAACAGCAGGCCAATCCGCATCTGCGCGGCAAGCCGGTTGGCGTTTGCGCGTATGTTTCAAAAAACGGCTGCATTATTGCCGCGAGCCGCGAAGCGAAAGCATTTGGGGTAAAGACCGGCACAATTGCCGGCGACGCAAAAAAACTCGTACCCAGAATCGAGCTTGTGCAATGCGACCCGATTAAATACCGCTTCGTCACCCAGGGCATTTTTTCAATTTTCAAAGATTATACGCCGATCGTGGAACCATACAGCATTGACGAGGCATTTTTGGATCTCACCGGCCATGCCGCGGACTATACATCCGTTGAAAGCATGGCCAGGGATATTAAGCGGCGCATCCACTCAGAAATCGGCAGCTGGCTCTCCTGCTCAATCGGCATTTCATTTACACGCTTTCTCGCGAAAGTGGCATCAGAATTTAAAAAACCGGACGGCCTGAGCATCATCCGGCCGGATGACATTCCCAACATCTACAATGACATGAAACTCACCGATGTCTGGGGAATCAATACCCGGATCGCGGTACGGCTTAACCGGCTCGGCATCCTAAATCTGATCGACCTCTACAATTTCTCCCCAACCAACCTCATGCAGTCGATGGGCCGGCCGGGTTATTATCTTTGGGCAAAAATCCACGGCGAAGAGATCGAAGTTGTGGATCCGGACGCGCAGCGCGCGCCAAAATCAATCGGCCACTCGTACTGCCTGCCGTTTGCCACGCGGGATCCTGAATATTTGGGCAATATCCTCATGAAGCTCTGTGAGAAAACCGGCCGACGCCTGCGCGAGTCCGGCCGCGCGGCCGGGAAAATATATATCGGCTGGTCGTATAAATACAAATTCGGGGATTATAAATATATCCGCACACCCCAGCCGGTTTATGACAGTCTGGACATCTGGAAAATCTCTTTCCGTGCGCTTCGCGACAATCTGCGCTCCGAGGTTACCATGCTCGCGGTAACCGCGGCCGATCTCCGGCCCTGGAGCGGGCAGATGGAATTCTGGGATGATGCCATAAAGAAAAAACGCCTCACCGAGGCGCTTGACGATATCAATGATAAATTCGGCGAATATTCGGTTTACCGCGGCCGCATGCACGGCACCGCGGACAACGCACCCGAGCGCGTCGGATTCAGAAAATCGGTGAACGCGCCGGAGAAAACCGAAGATATAAAATATCTACCCGGCCCCTAATCCCCGTCCGAATTCGCACCGTTTCCAATGTATCTTAAATCTTTAATGTGGCAGGCTTTTTCTTCACGATATTTTGACGGATCCAAACGATTTCGCTTCACGAGATCAATAATATATTTTCGGCCAAGATACGGCGGCATTACCACATAGGCGGCACCGGCGTCATATAAATTCTTGGCGTGCGACGCATGATTGGCCACGCAGACAACATTGGCCGCTGGCGCGGCGGTCTTGGCATAATGAACCAAGAATTCATTTGTCTCAACGTCAGGTATGGTTGAAATAATGAGGCGCGTCTCTTTGAGCGGAAGATGATCCAAAAACGAAATATCGTCGGCCGAGCCGAAGACGGCCGGAACTTTTTGTTTTTCCAACGCGTGAATAACCAGCGGATCGTGATCAATAACTAGAAAATTTACTTTCAGCTCTTTGAGCATATTCACGATGCCGCCACCCAGGCGATGGCTGCCGAGAACAAGAACGTCAATCTTTTTAGGGCGGAATGCGGCGCCTTTTTCCCGCGTCGGTTTATGCCACGGCGCAAGGAATGAAAGAAATCTTTCCAAAATGCGATACAGGGTGTGATTGTGCATTATCATGTAAGTAGAGATGCCGATCGTGAGAACGCCAACCACGGTTGCCGGCCCGACGATGCTTGCCGGAATGTGGCCAAGAGACACGCCCATGCCGAGAAGTATAAGCGAGAATTCACTGATCTGCGCGACCGTGAGCCCGGCGAAAAAGCTGGTTTTCTTGGTATAACCCATGCACGTCATTATGAGATAGACAATAAGCGGATTGCCGATCAGTATGAATGCCGAAAAAAACACGATCATGGGGATTGATTTTTCAATATCAACAAGGCTCATACCCGCGCCGAGCACGATAAAAAATGCGACCAGGAAAAAATCCCGGAGCGGTTTGAGCCGCGTCGCCATTTCGCGGTGGCAGGGCGAAAACGAAAGCGCCAAACCGGCAACGAGCGCGCCGAGTTCGCGAGAAAAATCAAAATATTCAAATAGGCTGGCGAAAATAAAACAAACGCTGATCGCAAAAATAAATAATAACTCGCTGCTCGGCGCCAAGAAACGGTCGATGAGCGGCACGATGAACTTGACCAGCATCAAGAGCACGGCAACAACAACTACGATTTTCAAAAACACGGAAAGAATCAGCATTTCGGGTGGACCGCCACCACGCGCGCTCGCAAGAACCATAAAAACAATCATGGCGACAAAGTCCTGCACCAGAAGGAATCCGATGGCAATCCGGCCGTAGAGTGTATCCTGGTCTTCCTTGGCATGCAAGAGGCGCAAAATAATAATGGTGCTGCTCATCGTGAAAGCGAACGCAAGATATAGCGCGGTGAGCGACGCATAGCCGAGCAAAACACCGATTACCCAGCCGATGACCGTGGTAAATATAATCTGTCCGAGTCCGGTCACCACCGCCACTCCCCCGACATCGCGAATCATTTTAGGATGAAGCCCCAAGCCGACAATAAAAAGAAGCAGTGCGACCCCGATGTGGGCAAACGCCTCAATCGAATCGCCCTGCCGCACCAAACCCAGGACCATCGGCCCGACGATGATGCCGGTGATGATATAGCCGATGATGAGCGGTTGACGCAGTAACCTCATGATGAGTGAAGCCGCCACTGCCACGGCCAAAACCAAACTTAGTTGTATGAAAATCGCTGACATAAAAAATATGTTATTATTATATCCGAAAAGACTTGATACGCCAATTGCGCGAATCAACAGCGAGCGCCCCGCGGCGGCTTGACAGATATGGACTATTGTGCTATAATAGGCTCATAATTCATAAGTTTTGCGTAAGCTTAATAATCCGTATTATATATTTACATATATTAATGTCTTGGATGGTTAAGAAGAGCAAAACATAAGGTCAACGAAAATGTACAGCGACAACAATTTCGCACCGCGCCAGATGTTCAAGGGCACCTGGGTCTGCTCCAAATGCGGAGCCGAGATCACAGAACTGCCTTTTGAACCGGATCCGGCCCGTCTCGATCGGCTGCTCTGCAAAGACTGCCATCGCGAAATGCGAAAAAATCGACCTCCAAGACAATACTAATTGGATAGCTCGATCTTAAGAGAATCCCGACGAAAGTCGGGATTCTTTGTTAAAACAAAAAAACCTTTCTTACGAGAGGATTTTTTGGCAGGGGCGGTAGGAATCCCGCTCGCTCCGACTCGCGGTCCGGGGCGCTGCGCACCACCCCGACATTTCGTCGGGGTTCTCGCGCCCTTCGATTCCTACCTTTGCTATATCAAAAAATTCACCCCGCGATCGGGATGAATTTTTTGGCAGGGGCGGTAGGAATCGAACCCACGTATTCGGTTTTGGAGACCGACATTCTGCCACTGAATTACGCCCCCATGAATTTAAACTCTTTTGATAAATCTTGTTTGCTCATTCGGTTTTGGAGACACCCGTCGCTCGCGAGCGACGGGTGAGACCGACATTCTGCCACTGAATTACGCCCCCATACTTAAAGAAACCAGATTATTTGGTTTCTTTATGGCCGGTGTGCTTCTTGCAGGTTTTACAGAATTTTTTCATCTGCAGCCTTTCTTTCAGTTTTTTCTTGTTCTTTTTTGAGTAGTAGTTGATTTTTTTGCAATCAGCACACTCTAACTTAATCAAATTTTCTTGCGACATAGGCTTACGGTATTCGTAAATAATTATCTATGGAGCCGACGGTGGGATTTGAACCCACGACCTACGGTTTACCCGCCTGCCGTCGCCTTAGCCGACGGTGGGATTTGAACCCACGACCTACGGTTTACAAAACCGTTGCTCTACCACTGAGCTACATCGGCTTGGGCTATGGCGGGCAGGCAAAACCGTTGCTCTTACCACTGAGCTACATCAGCGTGGTGGGTGGTGTAGGATTCGCACCTACGAAGGCGTGAGCCAGCAGATTTACAGTCTGCCCCAGTTGACTGCTTTGGTAACCACCCGCAGTGGAGCCCAAGAGCAGATTTGAACTGCTGACCTACTCCTTACCATGGAGTTGCTCTGCCAACTGAGCTACTTGGGCAAAAAATTATTTTTTTATGAAATGTGTGGAGTTGCTCCCCGCCCGCAACGCCTCGCAAGCTCGGCTTGCGTGGCGGGCGGGTGCCAACTGCTTGCCTTGCCGAAGTCCCGACGAAGTCGGGACGAAGGCAGGAGCTACTTGGGCAAATTATTTCTTCATCTTTTCAATGGCCATTTCCCATTCTGAAAATTTGGGATTTTCCGGATTCAGGGCGCGAAATTCTTCAAAAATCCGCTGCGCCTGCTCTTTGTTGCCTAATATTATACTATTTTCTATCAGGAAGTCAAGGGTTTTCGGGTTCTTCGGCTCTATCTCCCTGGCTTCAAAGAGCGTGGACTGCGCATTCGAGCGATCGTCCAGAGCGGCATAGGTTTTGGCAAGCGATAAGTAATATTTTACGACTGAATCATTTCTCGCGATGGCGATAAGATAATATTCCTTAGCGTCTTTATATCGGTTCTCTGAAAACGCGATGTCCCCCAGAGTCTCGTACACGCGGTCGTCGGCCTTGCCGAGTTTTATTAAAAAATCCAAAGACTGCTTGGCTTCGTCAAACTGTTTTGTTTCAATATAGACTTTTCCAAGCCCCCAATACGCTTCGGGATTACGGCCGTCGATTCCGATGGCTTCAATGTATTTTTCTTCAGCCTCGGCCATTTTCCCCTGATCAAATAACGATTCCGCTTCGCTCACGATGGCACCAATCTGCGATGCGGGTGCGGATACCGGACGCGACGCCTTTGAGGCACGGCGTTCCATGGCATACTTTTTTTCAAGAACCTTGGCACGCTTGTAAATATTTTCCAAAAATACACCAACTCCCCTTTTTATTTCCGAAGCGACCGAAATAATTGGCTCGCTACGCTCCTTGGTTTTTCTCGCGACCCGGCGCCAGATAATATCTTCCTTTATCTTTGCCTGTTTTTCATGAATCATTGTATCGACGTCGATAATTGCAAGATGCGAAAATTTACGGAATATGATCACCGCGATAACGACAACCGCGATCACTAAGACAATTAAACAAATCCAATAAATCATACTTAATAATTTATACAGCCATCGATGATACTGATTAGGCTTTCTGTCCGAGAACTTGCTGACCCGACGAGCACGCCGCTCACGATTTCCTTTTCCAGAAAGCCTTCAAGATTTGCGGCATCGACGCTGCCTCCGTAAATAATTTGAAAATGCAGATTAAATTCCGATTCGGAATAATTATCAATAATGGTCTGCCTGATTGACATATGCGAACTTTCGACGTCATCGGCGGCGACGGCCTGGCCGGAACCGATTGCCCAAACCGGCTCATACGCAATAATAATACGCTCACTGCCCTTGAGGTCAAGGATGCCGAGCGATTCGGTTACCTGACGACGCACCACTTCGTCGCGACGTCCGGCTCGCCTTTCCTCCGCAGTTTCGCCGACGCAGACCACCGGGATCAGACCGTATTCCAGAGCGAGTTTGATGCGCTCATGGATTTCGAGATCGGTCTCGTGATAATGTACTCTCCGTTCCGAATGACCAAGAATAACAAACTCGCAGCCGAATTCCTTAAGCGTGATTGGCGAGACTTCGCCGGTAAAGGGTCCGCGGTCGCGCCAGTTCATGTTCTGCGCACCAAGTTTCATTTTTCCAGAGCCGCCGATAATTTTCGCAACCGACGGAATTGCCGTAAATGTCGGGCAAAAAACGAGCTCGGGCATGTCTTTTTGTTTTTTTACGAATTTCAAAACCTCTCTCACGATTTCTTCGGATTCAAAAACGGATAAATATGTTTTCCAGTTGGCTATTATTATTTTATTGTTCATACTATACTTTAAAATATTTTGTAATATCCGAGGGACGGTGGTATGGTCCGATTATCGCGATGCCGGCGCGGCGCCAGTCAAATATCCGGGCCGCGACCCGCACGATATCCGCGCCAGAAACGCGCTGAATTTCCCGAAGTTTTTCCTGCGGAGTCTTGATGCGTTTCATGAGCAGGGCTTGCTTACCATAGAAATCGGCCTGATTCGCCGAATCTTCAAGCGCGAGCTCAAACTTGCCGCGTACCGTGTCCTTAGCGCGGCGGACCTCTTCGGCCGTGGGGCCGAATTTTTTAAATTTTTCGATTTCCGCAATCAATATGGAAGCGGCTTTGACAAGGCGCGACGTATCCAGCCCGGCGCGGATTGAAAAAATACCGGCGTCCTCATAACAATCAACCGATGAATTGACGTAGTACGCCAGGCCCTCACGTTCACGGATCGCAATAAAAAGACGCGAGCTCATGGTGCCGCCGAGGATAACGCTCCCGAGCGTGAGCGCGGACAAATCACGGTGGTCATGCGGCAGCCCCGGAAATCCCAGGGCGAGATGAATCTGTTTGGTTTTTTTGTGCTGGATGCGGCAGCGCAAGAACGCAGATTTTGTTAATCCGTAAAAATTTTTAAAACGGAGCGGTTTGAGCTTAGTTTTTACGCCAAGATTTTCAAAAATCTTTTTGACCCGAGGCGCAGCGCCGGCAATATCGCCGGCCGCGATGACCACGGTGTTGCGCGGCGCGTAGAACCGGTCGCGATACGCGATAACTTCGCCGCGTTTCATGCGCGTGATACTCTCGCGGGTTCCGGCGATGTCCCGGCCGAGCGTATTCCCGGGAAACATGGCTTCTTCCAAAAGAGAATCAAGGCGCATATTAGGATTATCTTCGTACATGTTGATCTCTTCAATGATAACACCTTTTTCGCGAGCGTATTCCTGTTCATCAAATTTTGAATTCCAGAGCATGTCGGACAAAACATCCAGGGCAAGCGGCAGATGGCGCGAACTTGCCTTAACGTAATAGCCGGTCCAGTCTTTTGAAGTCATGGCGTTGTATTCGGCGCCGATGCCATCAAGCTCGCGCGAGATATCAAGCGTAGTCGGCCGACGCGCCGTACCTTTGAACATCAGATGTTCGATGAAATGAGAGGCGCCGGCGAGATTCGGAGTTTCGTAGCGCGAACCGACGCGGCATAAAACAAAAACCGTAACCGCGCTCGTACCGGCCACCGGCACCGAAAGAAACCGGATGCCGTTTTTTAATTTTGATAATTTATACATTGAGTTTTTCTGCGAGATAATCCGCGAGATCACCTATTTTGATTCTCTCCTGCTCCATGGTATCGCGGTCGCGGACCGTCACGGACTTGTCCTCGAGCGAATCAAAATCAAAGGTAATACAGTAGGGGGTGCCGATTTCATCCTGGCGGCGGTAACGCCGGCCGATTGAACCGGTTTCATCATACTGAACCATCCAGTGACGAGCAAGCTCCTCGTAAATCTTTCGACACGGCGAGGCCAGCTCCTCTTTTTTTGAAAGCGGCAATACGGCGACTTTAATCGGCGACAGCCTTTTATCAAGCCTCAATACGACTTCTTCTTCTTTGGCGCTTTCGGTGGTGGTGGTACGTCCACCCTCAACCACGCTATAGGCATCAATCAAAAATGCCAGGGTGGCGCGATCGGCTCCGGCCGAGGTCTCGACAACGTGGGGAAAATATTTTTCCTTAGTCTCTTCGTTGAAATACCGCAGGTCCTTACCGCTATGTTTGGAATGATTTGAAAGATCCCAGTCCCCGCGGTCATGAATGCCCTCGAGTTCATCGAGACCAAAAGGAAATTCGTATTCAATATCGAAAGCCGCGCTTGAATAGTGGGCCAATTCTTCTTTTTTCTGTTCGTAAAATTTTAAGTTCTTCTTATTCATTCCATAATCAAGATACCATTGCATCCGAGCATCTTTCCAGCGTTTAAAGTGCCCCGCTTTTTCTTTGGGATTCACAAAATATTGCATTTCCATCTGCTCAAATTCGCGCATGCGGAAGATAAAATTTCCGGGTGTGATTTCATTGCGAAATGATTTTCCGATCTGGGCGATGCCGAACGGCAGTTTTAGCCGCATTGATTCGCGCACATTTTCAAAATTAACGTAAATCCCCTGACAAGTTTCTCCACGCAGATATGCCACCGAGGCGGTATCCTCAACTGGCCCGATGAATGTTTTTACCAGAAGATTGAACGGTTTTGCCCCCCCCAGCTCTCCACCGCATTCCGGACATGACTTGGGATTTTCGATCTTGTCGGGCCGGAAGCGCTTATGGCATTTTTTGCATTCCGCCATGGGGTCGGTGAATCCGGAACCCATATGCCCCGAAGCTTCCCATACTTTGGGCGACATCAGGATCGAGGCATCAAGACCGACAATGTCAGGGTTCTCCTGCACCATGGACCTCCACCAGGCGCGCTTGATGTTATTTTTCAACTCGACGCCGAGCGGGCCGTAATCGTAACAGCTCGCGAATCCGCCGTAGATTTCGGATGACTGAAAAATAAATCCGCGCCGCTTGCAGAATGCCACAATTTTTTCCATTGAATTTAATTCTTTTTTTGCCATATTTAAATTGTCATTATTTCTTTTTCTTTCTCCTCGGTCATTTTGTCAATCTCCGAATTGAATCCGCCGACATATTTATCCAGGTCCTCCTGCGCGCGAAAACGCTCGTCTTCGCTGATTTCCTTGGCCTCCTCGGCCTGGATGATCGCGTTTTTTACTTTTTCGCGGATGCCGCGCAAGCTGACGCGCGACTGCTCGCTTTTTTGCTTCAGAATCTTCACCATCTCCTTGCGGTTTTCTTCGGTCATGAGCGGCATACTCAAACGGACGATAGTTCCGTCAACCACGGGGTTGATGCCGATGTTCGCTTCGGTAATTCCCTTTTCAACATCCTTGAGAATACTTTTGTCCCAGGGATCGATGACAATTGTTTTTGGATCCGGAATCGTGATTGAAGCGAGCCCTTTTATTTCCATCATGGAGCCGTACGCCTTGATCTGAATATTTTCCACAAGCGCCGGGTTGGCGCGGCCGGTGCGTAGCGAGCTGATATCGGTCCTGAAATGCTCGATTACTTTTTTGAATTCCTCCTCGTTCTTTAAAATTATTGCAATCATATAATTACTTTTTAATAACCCTGCTTCGCGACCTCTTTCACGCCAAGATAGATGACCTTGTTATTTTCCGAATCAACAATTATCGCAGACGCGGCGCGCTCGGCGGCCGGAACTTTCTTGGTAATCCAACTCGCGCCCCCGTCAATTGATTTATAGATCGTACTGGCGGTAGTGTAATAAATTTCATTTCCTTCGCGCGGATTTAGCGCGATTGAAGTAATCGTCGCCTCACTGGGCGGGGTAAGCAGATCAATGGCCGACCAGGTATTGCCGCCATCCAGCGTGCGGATAAGCCCGTATTTGGTCACGATAATTACAGTATTTTGCGACGTCCTGTCCGCGGCGACAAAATAAACGTCTTTAGAATTTTTAAATTCCTTGAGAACCTCGTCAAAATTATTCCAGCTCGCACCGCCGTCCGAGCTCTTCCAAAATCCCTTATTTTCCGTGGCCGCGTAAAGCATGCGCGAATCAAATGGATCAACCATAAAATCATTAATCGCGCCGTCGAAGCGGTACACCGGCGACCAGCTCGCACCGGCATCCTGGCTCTTGATGAGATCTCCCTCCGAGGTCGCGGCGTAAACCACGGCGGTGTTATACCAGTCAACTTCAACATCCGTAATGTTCACGCTCGCGCGGGTTTCATAATACGCCTGTTCAAAGGTGCGGTTGCAGTCAATACTGCGGTAAACTTTATTGCGGCTCGCCGCGTATATTTCGCATTTATTCTCGGGATTGATGGTCACGCTGGAAACTGAACCCGTATCCAGCTGTTTTGCCGATTTCCATGTCTCGGCGCCGTCGTACGTATAAAGAAGTCCGTCGGCGGCCGTGCCGGCATAAATTGCAAGATGATCGGATGGATCGATCGCCAGGGTCTGCACGCTGATTTGCCCGATCTTGCCCACGCCCTCGGCGGTTGGATAAGACACTTTCTGCTCCCAGGTCTCACCCTGGTCTGCGGTTTTCCAGACCCCCCCGGTCTCACCCGATGATGTTCCGGAAATCTTAATGCAGCCCAATCCGGCAAGGGCGAATAGAGATGTAATCGCAATTATCGGCAGAATTTTTTTCATAATGCGCTGATTAATTTTTTTATTTAAAATTCAAGCAATAAATTTTCTAAAACTAATTTGATATTCGCGTTCTGACTGATCGCCTCATCGGCGGCTTCAATACTCCGCAAAAATCCCGAGACCCGAGGCGCGCCGTAGTCTGCCTGCCAGGCCTGGATTTCGCTGCGCGCCCAAGAATTTATCATGAGATCCGGACAATCCAGCGCCAAGAGCAAAGCGTCGCGCATGATCCCGCGCCAGAGAGAAATAACGCCTTTTATTTCTTTGGCAATTTCTTCGCGGTCACCGCGCGCCGGAACCAGACGATCGATGTAGTCAAACCGGCGCCAGACCGGCTCGCGGGTAATCCGCAAAAAATCTAAAATTCCGTTTTTATATTCTTCAAGCAACTTTTTGTCTTCCAGCAGGCGCAGGGCTTTTCCCGGCGAACCGGCCGCGAGGCGCGCGAGGAGCTCGGCTTCATCCCGCTCGGCGCCGCGCTCGCGCAGGGCGTCGTAAATAATTTTTTCCGGCACGGCGCGGAACTGAATAATTTGGCAGCGGGAGGCAATGGTCGCCGGCAGGCGGGCAACATCGTCGGCAAGCAGGATGATAATCGTCTTTCCGGCCGGCTCTTCCAGGGTTTTGAGCAAGGCGTTTGCCGCCTCAATACTCAGGTGTCCGGCTTCGCGGATAAGCGCGACTTTGTAAGTATTGAGAAACGAGGTCAGGGAAAGTTTGTCGCGCAAATCGCGGATCTGCTCAATGCTGATTAATTTCTTGAGCTTTTTGCTTTTTTCGTCAATTTCGCGTTCAATCACCGCGACGTCCGGATGATTTTCCAAAGTATGGCGCTCCCCGCCTTCGTGGCCCTGATGCAGGATTTTTTCCAGCCACCAGCGCGCCGCGGATTCCTTGCCCACGTCCTCGGGACCGAGAAAAAGATACGCATGAGAGAGCCGGCCGGAGTTCAGGGATTTTTCCAAAAAACTCAAAATTTGCTCATGGCCAATTACCGAAAGCCTTCTTCCTAATTTTTTGGCCTCCTTGATTTCAGCCTTGGCTAATTTCCGCATAATTTTGTTTTCAAATTATATCAATTTTAAGACTGATTATCAAATGATAATTTAGCCAGTCTAAGCCAAAAAGGCTCAACACAGCCAAGAAATGCCCATTTTACTCTTGACAAATCCTACAAAACGTGGTATGATGAAATGGTTATTTAAAATGACAAATTGAGGAGAGAGAAACGATAAGCTTAGGCGTATTTTACGCACAAAAGCCCGGTTAGTGTTTGAGTTCTCCTCGAATATTTACCGGACTTTTTTGTTCTAATATCAACATCCTGGCGGATCACGCAAGTGGTCAATCAAGATGTTCCTAAAAATAAAACCCCTTACCCAACCGGATGGTTGGCTAGAAAGAAGGAGATGGCGCAATGAAGAAGAGGATGGTTCGCATAAACGGCAAGTCCGTGCTCGTTTTCTACGATCCCAAGGCCCAGGCGATCTGCGGCTGCGGTCGGGTCGTGGGCAAGGACGAGATGACGTGGGTCAAGGGACCCCCGAGCACCGAGGTCTGCCCAATCTGCTACGTCAGCCACTACCTGAATGGCGTAGAGAAGGCGGACTTCAGGACCGAGGACGAGCTCGCGGAAGACATCGCAGCTTCGGACTTCCTCCACGAGGTCGTGGGCCCGATCGCCGAGGAGGACCTGTACCGAGTGGCGTGCCTGCCGGTCGCCCTGTTCCAGGACGCCGAGCGGGCCGCCGACTCGCTGCGGGCCAAGGCCGCCTACTCCCCAACCGACCAGGATGCCGAAGGTATGATCACTCAGTTCCTCATCATGTGCGAACGCGATGAGGAACACATCGACGTCGAAAATCTCCACGTGGTCAACGTCCTTGAGGAGTCGGCCGATGACCCGATGGCATTCCTCGATCAGCTTGCCATGCAAGAACGCGACTAGCCCCTTGGTCTGAAAGAACCAGAAAAATCTTTCACTTGAGCTGAACCTTTTCAGCTCAACATCCTGGCGGATCACGCAAGTGGTCAATCAAGATGTTCCTAAGATTTCAACAAGGAGGTTGCTCATGCTCAACGCTCGAGAGATAAAAGTGATCGCTAACTACGTAGAACTCGACGGAACGAAGAGACACATAGCGCTGGATGTGCAGTTCCAGCCCGATGGGAATGTGGCGAGTGCTCTAACGGCCTACCTGGCCAAGGAGTACGACGGCAAGTTCGTCAGCTACATCGTCATCACCCCGTCGGCATGGTGAGAGATGCTCCTTCAACATTTTCTTGGCTGAATCTAATTCAGCCAACACCCGAGCTGATAAAAAATTTGTCGGTCCAGGTGTTCCTAAACAACGCAACAAGTCCTCCGACGGTGTCGGAGGCGGGAGGATGAGATGAGGAATATCGTAATACTGTTCGTGGCCGCGATGCTCATGGGATGCTACGGAACGGATAGGGTCGACGGCGATCCGATCGAGTGCTCAACCGACTGCGACGACGGTGACCCGTGCACCAGCGATGTGTGCGACTCCGTGGCCGAGTGCCAGCACTTCGCGATTCCGGATTGTCTGGAATGCGACGAAGACTCGGACTGCATGGACGAAGATCCGTGCACTATAGGTAGCTGCGAGAGCGGCGCGTGCGTACAGACACCGAGCGAGGACCCCCTCTGCTCCCCGTCCTGCGAGAGTCACCTGGACTGCGACGACGGCGATCTGTGCACCATGGACGTGTGCGGCTTCGACGGCGCGTGCGTCCATGACCAGATCGACCGCGTCCTGATATTCTTTGACGAAGACGGCGACGGGTTCGGCGGAGTGGACAGCACCAGCACTTCTCTACACTGTCCGGCCACCGAGATGCCCCCGGGGTACGTGACGAATGGCGACGACTGCAACGATCATCGCGCCGACATCCATCCGGGCGCTGAAGAAGTATGCGACCTCATCCACGACAACGACTGTGACGGCGAGATCGACGAGGGTGTGTGCGAACACAACTGCCCAGGCGAATCGGGCTTTTGCCCATTCGAGGACGGGGTTCCCGAAGGCCAGGTGGCGATCGGCCTCGAGCTGATCTACTCATGCGTTCCCGAATCCCCCACGCTGTGGTATATGGAGAGTCCGGATGAATACTTGCTTTCCTTTGCCACAACCAATCTGGAACCGGGTGATACGATCGAACGGTTGGCCGTGCATCAGACGCGCGGCGAAACACCGATCCCGATAAGCGGAGGCCCCGCAGGAATTGTCGCAATCCTTTGGGCGCATGGCGTCAGAGACGGCATGTCGGTAGATGCCTTTCTCGGAAACGTAGCCCAAGAAGATGATGGCGGTTTCGTTTTCGAGAATATAACGATGCCGGAAATCGACAATCCATACCTGAAGGTAAGGATCTATATAGGTCTTTATAGCGGCGAAGTCCAGTTCGGGCTTCTGAACCTCAACGACTTGCGGGTCGCAGGCAAGACCACAACCTCGGAACGCTGCACGCCCGAACCCCAACTCGGCCCCCATTACTTCTCGGTCTGCCCGGATCACGATCGAGACGATTATGAGGCAGATTGGTGCGGCGGCAGCGATGACAACGACTGGGACCCGTTCGTTCACTAGCTCCTTCCGAGGTATTCTCGAGCGCGCCTCGACATTCTGTCAAAAAGCGCTCACAATCCTTATGCTAATAAATTGTTTGTTAATATAAGAATTGGGTGCCGGTCCTCTTTTGCGCGTAATGCAAAATGAGGACTTTTTTAATTTTAAATTATAATTCAATTTTAAATTATAAATTCAAAATTCTTCAAACAAGCAGCGACGCGACATTTTGTTATTAAAAATTTAGAAATTGGGGCTTGAATTAAAATTTAAAATTTACAACTTAAAATTGCCCGCAGCTTTGCTGCGGGCTGGCAGTCTCTTGACAAAAGTGCCAAAATGTGATATTATATGGGCATGTTGTGCTAGTGCTACGATGCTCTCGGACTTCGATCAGCCAAGGAGGACAAGAGGACATGAGCGGATTCAGGTAAAAGGCGTGGCCTAAGGAGCCACAAAACACGATCTAGACACGATCAAGCCCCCATCAGTCACCTGGTGTCTTTCCATGCCGTGGGAAGACAAGTGGTGAGGCGGAAAGCTGTCCTGGTCTGAAATGAACCAATAAATCATTTCAAGTGCTTAATTTCCTGACAGATCCCTTCTGGGTCTGTTTTCGTTTTATACAAGTCCACAATCATCTACTACAATACAAAAACGCCCCGGCACTACGAGATATACCAAGGCATTCTTATCTTTCTCCTCTACGCGTGATTAATCTGTCAATCGCTTGACAAAATTTTCACAATGGTGTAGATAAGTAGGATTTGCGAGATTGGCCCTCAATCCCCTCCCGTAATATTTTTACTTCAAACTTATTTACACAACCCTGAAAATATTATTTTCGCAACGAACCTTGAACATTAGTACGCTCTGCGGAATTTGTCAAGAGTTGCTGACAGAATTATCTAAAATTCAAATCAATTTACCGATTTACGAACAAAAAATGCGGACAAGATGTCCGCTTTTTTAACACATCCCCCCCTCCATTGACAAGCGTGAAATCTTGTGATATAGTGGCCGGTTCCCCTTGTGGGGTAAACCGGATATTGGCGATTCGCGGCCAAGAACAAAACCAATTATAAGGTCCAAATCATCAATGCAGGCCAGTTAATTCTAAACCGTGCTCAAGGAGGAATATCATGCCAAGTCTATCGCGCAAACTCGTGCTCACGGAAAACAGAATGATGGCAAGCGTACTGAAGCAGCCAATCAGCGAGTTTTTCCGAGAAGCAAAGTCACTTTCCAGGGTTCCACACGGATCCGAGGGAGAGCGGCTGGCGAGTAAGTGCGATGACGTACTGCTTTGTCCGGAGTTTGCCGCTCTCCCAAGGGAGAATGCAAACAACATGCCGGGCAGGGCACGCGGTGCCTCTGCGACCGAAGTAAACAAAATCGCGCTCATGGAGAGCGCGTTTCAGGCGGCGGACGATCCGGTCCTCAAGGGCTGGAAGACGCCATACATGCGCCGCTGGCGCAAGTCCGCGGTCCGGCACTGCAATTGCGGCTGGGGTGGCTAACGATGCCGCATATAACGTAAACGGCAAGCTTTCAAGCCTTAACATAAAGTTCAGAAGAAAAATTCGGGAGGAATCTCAATAAATTGGGGGATATGCACGGCACCACCGGTACTCGGTCGGTGTCTTTTTTTATAATTTTTCGCCAATATTCATCTCCCAAAGCATGCTGAACATGGCCCGAAGCATTTGATTGATTTCCGCACTTTCAATTATTACGCCGATCATGGTGCCGCGATAAGTTAGGAACGCGGACTTGTTTGCGTACATCCCGATCTCTCCCGGGAAAAAAAATTTTCCTCTTTCCAAGAATCTGATGCCAGAAAACACTTTAAACTTTTCTAATATTTCTTGTTCCAGCGGACCGGAGGTTAAAATGCAGCGATAGTTTAATTTACTTTTAAAAAATTTTTTATTCTGCTCATCAAACTCATGGCCAGAAAATATTCTTTTGAATTCATCCATATCAAGTATGTTATCCATATAATCAGTTCCCGATTCCTGAATATCTTGTTTTATGGAGATGATGCCTTCGTAGCCCTCAAATAATCTGATGCGCGGCTTGTTTTCGGCGCCAGCGCAAATGGCGAGAAGATCGGGCATGATTGACTTAAGCGCGCTTTGTCTTTCTTCAATTTCCTGCTCCGCGGATTTCAGAGAGTTAAAAAGCCGGTTGGGTTCTTCTGGCGCGAAAAGCCGTTTTTTCCCCTGCTCGTATGAGCTCATGAGCCCGCGCCGGATGAGCGACTCAATCATCACGTAAGTGGTGGCGCGGTTGACGCCGGATTTTTTGGCAATCTCCTGCACGGCCTCGGGCCCGAGTTCAAGCGCGGCGAGGTAGACGCGCGCTTCCTTGTCCGAGAGTCCGAGCTTGTTCAATGTTTTTTCAAGTTTCATATTTTTAAATATTTAATCCGGCGGCATAGCCTTCGTAGACCGCTTCAAGAATACGCCGCGGTTCCACGGCGTCGCCGACAACCACGATTTCGGACGCGGCTCCGACGAGCAATTTTTCGAGATCATTAACCGATTTTGAGCCGAGGCAAAGCACCAGACTCTCGCCACCGATTTCATCGCGTTTGCCCTGCCTACCGGCCCGCTTCGCCACAGCTTCAGCGAGGCGAGCAGGCAGGCCTTCGCGCTCAATCACAATACCGTCTTTTTTTATTTCAAGAATTTTTGTTTTTGTAAAAATTTCAACGCCAAGTTTTTCCAAACGGGCGCGCAGCTGAACGCCGTCCGCAAATCCAAGATCGCTGACAATCGCCTCTCTCATTTCCACAATTTTCACTTTATGTCCGCGCTCGACCAAATATTCGGCTACCTCGGCGCCGACACAGCCGCCGCCAGCGACGATAACACTATTTCCAACTCTGACCTGGCCGGAAAGAACATCGCGCGGCGACATCACGTTCGGCAGATTTACTCCCGGAATCGGAGGAAGGGCACACTCCGAGCCGGTGGCGATAATAATCGCGTCGGGTTTGACCTCGGCGACAAGTTCGGGCGTCACTTCGGTATTGAAATTTTCCTCAATGCCGAGTTCGTGTATTTGAGCGATAAAATCCTTAACCAGCCAGGCGATGCCCTCGCGATGCGGCGGTTTCTGCGCAAAAAGCAAAGCGCCGCCAAGTTCGCTTCCTTGTTCATAAATCGCAACTCCATGTCCGCGTTTCTTGGCGACAATCGCGGCCTGCATGCCCGCCGGACCGCCGCCGATCACCATGATTTTTTTTAAATCAGCCGCCGGGGTAACCGCGAATTCGCGTTCGCGCCCGAAAAGCGGATTGACCACGCACTGAGTATCAAGCCCGGCAAACAGCCGGTCAATGCATCCCTGGTTGCAGGCAATGCACCGCTGAATCTCATCGGCGCGGCCATCGCGCACCTTGTTCGGCCATTCCGGATCGGCCATAAGCTCCCGGCCGAGGGCAACCATATCGGCCTGGCCGTTCGCAATAATTTCTTCAGCGAGTTCGGGGGTGTTGATTTTTCCGACCGCGATTACCGGCAGCCTGGTTGATTTCTTCACCTGTTCGGCGAGATATACCAGCGCTCCGGTCGGCGCGGCCATGGTCGGAATCATGAGTCCCTCGGCAAAGCTTCCGTAATTGCCGACGGAAATGTGCACCGCGTCAATGCCGAGTTTTTCCAGCTCTTTGACGATTTTTTTCGTGTCGTCAATGGTGAGACCGCCGGGAACGCGCTCCTCACCCGAAAGCCGCACGGTCACGGGATAATCCGGGCCAACCGCAGCTCTAATTTTTTTAATGATATTTTTTAAAAATGCCATGCGGCCTTCAAGATCGCCGCCGTACGCGTCTTTTCTTTTGTTTGAATACGCGGATAAAAATTGCGTAATGAGATAACCGTGCGCACCGTGCACTTCAACAAAATCAAATCCCGCTCCCTTGGCGCGCAGGGCGGCCGCGGCGAAGGCGTTTTCAATTTCGGAAATTTCCTCGGCCGAGAGTTCGCGCGGCATTTCCCGCTGAACCGGGCACGGGATGGGCGAAGGCGCGACCGGCGGCTGGCTGATAGTTTTTGAGTTTGTCTGGCGGCCGGCATGATATAGCTGCGGCCCGATTGCCGCGCCATATTGATGCGCGGCATCAACTAATTTTTTTAGTCCCGGAACCAAGGCATCATTATCGATGCCCATCTGATAAGTAAAGCCGCGACCCTCGGGCGAAACATAGATCGCCTCAAGAATCAGCATGGCCGTACCGCCGCGAGCGAGGGCGGCATAATGATCCACCAATCGGTCGGTCACCTCGCCGCGTTCGGTTGCCCAGTTTCGCACCATGGGTGGCAGGACCAAACGATTTTTTAATTTGAGCGAGCCGATCATTATCGGCTCAAAAAGATTTTTAAACGCCATATTTAAAAATGTTTTCTTTAATTTATTGCTGGGCGTGGTGCGCGGCCGCTTCCCACGCGAGCTCAAACCAGGTTTTCATTGCGGCAATAATGGCAGGATGCTCAATCGCGATAACCGCCGGCTTGCCCTGAAAGCTGAAAATGGCGGCGAAATTATCCGCAATCCAGATTTCGGCGGGAAAATTAAATTTTTCAAACGGCAGGCGGCGCAATTCCTGGCATTTTTCATATCCGTCGGGCAGATATTCGGTTGTATATTTTTTTGAAGTGTAGATTGTCCGTCCGGTAATTTTCTTGGCGATCATGTTCTCACGATATTCGGTGAACTCGTAGGGATCAATATGTTCAAACGCCGCATCCAGGCAGGCGATGCTGTCAATGTTTTTGACATCTTTTTCAAAAACCTCCCGCTGGATAACCTCAATGCCTTCAATGCCGTCAAGGAAACGGATGAGCGGCTTATCGCCTAAGCCGTTGAATATCGCCATGAGTTCAGGCATAGCGCGGTGCACCCTGGCCTTCACATCCTGGATTTCTCTTTCGCGGGATTCCAAAAATCTTATGATATTCGCCGGATTTTCCGCGGCAAAAAGCCGGCCCCGTTCCCCGTCCACCTGGGTAACCAAGCCGTATCCCTTTAGGGATTCAAGGATGACATAGCACGTGACACGGTTGACGCCGGCAACGCGCGAAATCTCCTGCGCCGAGCGCGGACCGCTCTGGAGCGAAGAAAGGTAGACCTTAATTTCTTTTTGGCTTAAGCCAAATTTTTGCAACTCCTGTTCAATCATATTGAAATTATGTCAACATTATAACACAAAAAATCCCCTTGCGGGGAGGCGGCGGAGAATCTAGAATCTAGAAGCTAGAATCTAGAATTTGATTTCAAAATTTCCAAAGTCTGACGGGCGGTACGAGCCCAGGAAAAATTTTGGCAGCGGGCCAAGCCGGCGGCGCGGAGACAGCCGCGCAACTCCTGATTGTTCAGAATATTTTCCATGCCCGCGATGAGCGAATCCGCACTCTCGGTTTCAAAATACAACGCCGCATCGGCCGCAACTTCGGGAATGGACCCGGCGCGCGACGCGAGAATCGGCGTGCCGCAGGCCATTGCTTCAATGAGCGGGATGCCGAAGCCTTCGTAACGGCTCGGAAAAACAAACGCCGCCGCGCCGTTGTAAAAATACGGGATACTATCCTCCCCCACCCAGCCGGTTTGGATTACCCATTGTTCAAGATTGAATTTTTTTATATTTTCCTGAATTTTTTCATAATCAAATCCCGGCCGACCGACCAGAACGAGCGAGTGCGAGTCGTTTTGATTCTTTTGCTTAAAGCGTCCGAAGGCTTCAATAAGCAGCGGAATATTTTTTTTGCGCTCCAGGCGGCCGATATAAAAAATATACGGCGTTTTGATTCTATGCTTCAGTAAAACTTTTTCCACCTCGGCCGGCTCAATAACCCGATAGCGTTCGGCATCGTAGCCCAGATGCGTAACAAAGATTTTTTCCGCCGGAGCGCCATAAAGCTCAACGAGTTCGTTTTTTGAAAAATTTGAAACCGTGATAATTTTCGCGGCATGGCGGATGATGAATTTCGCGGACCAACGGTGGTACCAGAGATCGGCGCGGGAATAAAGCTCGGGAAATCTTTCAAAACCAACGTCATGCAGAGTGACCACCGTATTCTTGACATGAATAATTGGCATGGCATGCGCGGGTATAAAAACCGCATCCGGCGAATTTACGAGCATCTCGAGCGACAGGCGGCCCTGGGTCCAAAACTTCGGAATCGGCCAGCCGAGCCGCTTCTCGCGCCAGTTCGCATTGGGCATTATCTCAAGGCCGGAACGGAGAGGATCATTTGTATATAAAATAAACCGATCCGAAGGATCGGCGATTTTTTTAATTTCCTGAATCACGTGGTAACCGTACCATTCGGTGCCGGTTTTTTGCGGCCGGTTCGGACGAGCCGCCTCAATCCCAATGATCATAATAAATTTTTATCCGGAAAAAATAGAACGCTTGTAGGATTCAAGATTTTCAAGCGCGATGCCGGTGCCCTTTGCCACGCAGAGCTGGGGCTCATCCGCTACGTAGGCGGACACGCCGGTTGCTTCGCGGAAAAGTTGGCCAAGATTGCGAAGCAGGGCTGAACCGCCGGTCAAAATCATGCCCTTGTCCATGACATCGGCCGAAAGTTCGGGCGGGGTTTTTTGCAAAACGTCTTTGATGGCGTCAATGATACCGTCAAGTTCATTTTGAATCGCATCGGTAATATCGTCCGAAGTGATGGTGATGATGCGCGGCAATCCGGTCATCATGTCGCGGCCTTTTACTTCCATGGTCAATTTATTTTCCATATACATGGCCGAGCCAATATTGATTTTTACTTCTTCGGCCGTGCGCTCGCCGATGGCGAGACCGTATTTGCGGCGTACGTGCTCCATGATGGCGAGATCGAACTTCGTGCCGCCGATGCGCACCGATTCAGAAGCCACGATTCCGCCCAAAGAGATTACGGCAATCTCGGCGGTGCCGCCGCCGATGTCAACAACCATGTGGCCGGACGCGCTGCCAATCGGAATATCGGCGCCGATGGCCGCGACAATCGGTTCTTTGATGATGTAGGCCGCTTTGGCGCCGGCGGCGATGGCCGCGTCAATCACGGCGCGGCGCTCGGTTGAGGTAATGCCGCCCGGAACCGCGACCATAACCTCGGGACGAAAAAGACGCATGCCACCCAGCGCCTTGTTAATGAAATATTTAAGCATCGCTTCGGTAGTGCGATAATCGGCAATTACGCCGTCTTTCAAGGGACGGCGCGCAATGATTGAATCCGGCGTGCGGCCGAGCATGTCTTTCGCTTCGCGACCCACGGCCAGAACTTTTTTATCAATCGTGGAAATCGCAACAACCGACGGCTCATTCAAAATGATGCCGCGTTTTGGAACGTAGACAAGCACGGTTGCTGTTCCGAGATCAATGCCGATTTTTTTAACCCACATAATTTAGAATTTTATATTGACGGTGCGATCGACCCTAAGGTCGGTCTCAAGATTATAACTCCGGTCTCCCCAGTGCGATTCAAGCTCTGCCGGTTCGGCTTGCTTTAAGTTTTTATCAAAATTCAGGGACAAAGTCAAGCCATAAGCCACCGCTCCGGCCTGTTTTTCAACGTAAAGATTATAATCTCCGTTCTTTATCATTGCGCTGACCGACTCGGGCAGTTTGTAGGTGAAGACAAGATCGCCCTGGGCTCCGGGCTCAATGGCGGTGAAGGCGCCAAAAACCGTTTTGCCGAGCTCGTTATATTCGTCCGGCGTGCCGGGCTCAAGACCGGGATTGGCGAGTTTATCATCCCTGAGACTGCCGGTAACGGAAACCAACTCACTTCCCTCGGGCGCGTAGACGCGGGTATAAGTGCGATAACGCGTCGTCTTCCAGCTGAAGCCGGCTGTGTTTTTATAATGAATATTCACCCGGGCCATGAGAGCGCCGTCCTCCTCAAACCAAGATTCGTATTTGATTTGACGCTCAACGTACGGATCGGTTTTAAGACTCGCGAGATTGGCGTCAACGACTTTCAGGAAATCTCCGTCAGTCGACCGGACGCGTCCGGCCCAATTTTGGAATTCAAGCGATTCCTGAATATCGGGGTCGTTTTCATAAACAATAATTTCCCGCTCTTCCAGCCCACGTTCTGCCTCGCGTAGAACATCTATCCATTTCACAGCCGGGAGTGAAAATAATTTATCAATTATCTCCGCCGAAAGCAGGCTAATAATTTCTTTTCGCTGACTGCGCGGGGTGCCGTCGGAAAGAAAAGCAACTTCAACCTGATACTCGAGCGAATCAATAAAATTCTCAGAATTAAATGTTTGATTTTCAATCGTAATCGGGCCGATGATAGAAAGAATGTCCGCAACTACGGTCGGGTTCACGGAAATCACGCCGTTAAAATTTATAAGCGGCGCTTCGGGGAGCGGCGAACCGCGGCGGGTGGCAACCCCGCGCGCCTCTTCGGAATAAAACCAAAGAACCTTCTGCGCCGACGCAGCAAAATCCGGCGACCAGTTGGCGTCGCGCATATACCAGTTGTTCACCTTGAGATATTTCACGAGCGGCGGCGGCGGATCCACGCGCAAAAAAGATTCGGCCTGGCGGTCAAGCGCGTACACATCGTGGGTCGAGAGGTCCAGAATTTCACCGTCCGCGACCTTAAATATTCCATAAGTGCCAAGAAATCCGCCAGCCGGCCGGAGCTCGGCGTTGTTGGATAATAGTATAAGATAATTTTTCGGTTCGGGATAACCGGCGAGTTCGGGCAGAATCTTTACGAGCGGCACGGCGAGCGTCAGCTGTTTCTTGAATTCCGGAAGCTTGTCGGCAAACGGCGCGATGGCGTCGCGGAGCGGCTTGGCCAAATCGTCCTGCGGAATACGGCTGAAGCTCGATATGGCGAGGTCGATGCGGACGAGCGCTTCCTGGATGCGCGGACCCGACTCGTATAATTTTTTCAAAATTTCTCTTTTTGTTTCGCGGTCAAGATCAATGAACCGGACGCCGCCGGATATTTCGGGCTTAATGTCCGCCTTGATTTCTTCGGACAATTCAAAAACTTTATAAATTTCTTCACCGACCTCGAGAAGGTCGCCGACCGCTTCGGATGTTTCAACTCCGGTTTCCAAAAGACTGTCCACGGCTTTAATCTGCCTTCCGATCCACGGCATCCAAATAAAAATTTTGAACGGAATAAAGCTCCGGCGCGCCGATATAAAGTGCCCAACCGCGTCGTCGATCTGCTCGCGGGCGCCGTCAAATTTAAGCGCCACGGCGTAATTCTGCGCTTCTTCTAAATTTGCCTTTCCGGCAAGAGCCTCGTTGTAAATATTGTTGGCAAGCAGGGCGTAGGGCACGGCGGCGATTACCAATACAACGATAATAATCAAAAGCACCGCTCCGATATACGGCCACTTCGGCCGGCCGACCCGGACATTACGAACTTCACTCGGAGCCTGCGCGACAAAATTTGTTGGATACTCGTACATTTTTTTATTTTAAATATTTATTCCTTGCCCTTCCACTTCCAGAAATATTTTAACGCGCTTGCCATATGGATGCGGCTTATTTTTTGAAATAATCCCATGAACCACGGCACATCAGCGGACTGACGGATGTGATAATGAAACATTTTTGCACGTGGAAAATATACTACCCTGAATCCGGCTTGATGAAACCGACGGCACCAGTCGGCGTCTTCAAAATACATAAAATATCTTTCGTCAAAATAACCAACGCACTCAACGGCGCTTCGCCGAACCATGATGCAGGCGGCGACGCACCAATCAATCTCGCGCGGAGCGGCATGGTCCCATTCGGCCATAAGATACGAGCGGATCATGCGCTTACCGCGAGGTGTGAGACCGAGCGGCGTGCGGCGATAAAACGGTATGCCGAATGTCGGAAGACGATAGCATGAATACTGAATTGTTTTGTCGGGATTTAGGAGCTGCGGCGCGAGCAAGCCGATTTCGGGATGGGCATCCATTTCTTTTACCATTTCCTCCAGGGTTCCGGGATTCACAATAATGTCCGGATTCACGATCATGGCATAGCGTCCGGTGGCGACGCGCAGGCCGATGTTATTGCCCGCGGCAAAGCCGGCGTTGCGGCTGGACTGAATAAATTTTACTTGCGGGAACTGCTCGCGAAGCATTCTCCCAATGCCGTCGTGAGAATTGTTATCAACGACAATAATTTCATACTCAAGTTTCGGCGCAGCTGCAACAATGCTTTTAATGCACTGGCGCGCCAAACCGGAACTTTTGTAATTTAGGATGATTATACTGACGTCCATATTTTTACTTGAACCATTTTCTTATCTCCGCCGGGCGCGCCGCGGCCTGCCTGCTCGCCTCGCTGAAGCTATGGCGAAGCGGGCCGGTAGGCATGGCGCGGGAAAGGATGAATTTTCTCTTACGGAGCGCGTCCGGAAGCTTCACGGAAAGTTTAAAAAGCCCTTTCCAGAAAACCCGAGGCTCAAGAAAAAATAAATAAATATTTTTTTTAAGCTCGTAGGCAATAATCCACGGGAGGCGCAGGATGATATTGCGGATATGCGCGTTTTTTATAATCGTCAGGTAATGATTGACGTACGAATTTAATTTGACAATCATCGAGCGGCTCTTACGGCTGCGCCAGGTCTCCATCCATCCGGCGCGTTCGGCCGAGTAGGCGCCGCGGTAATGATGAGCGATCGCTTCGGGAACATACAGGCTCCCCCATCCCGCCAAGCGCAAACGCCAGGCAAGATCGACATCCTCTTTATACGCAAAATAATTTTCATCAAAAAACTCATCTTTATATCTCACACTCGCGAGTGCCGAAGCGCGCAGCATCATAATCGCCCCGGATACACCGAAAACCTCCCTCTCGGCATCATACTGCCCCTGATCGCGCTCACCAGCCCCCCTGTCCACGAAACGGTGCGATCTAAAGCACCGGAGGCCAGTGGAATCGAGCGTATCCGACTTGATGCTGTCTTCGATATTATCTTCAGCTGTAGCAAAAAACGCCTTAAACAACTTTCCGCCAAAACTCGCCGCGCGCGGCGCCGTCTCGGCGACGGAAATCATTTTTTCCAAAAAATCCTTACGCAAAATAATATCTTGATTAGTAACGAGAATGAAACTATTTTCCAAATCCTGATTCTGCCATCGGTTCAGCACCAAGCGGATTCCCTGATTGTGGCCATGCGCGAAACCGAGGTTGCGCATATTCCGTAGAAGCGTAATTCCGGTAAAATTATCGCGGATATATTCAACCGTGCCGTCGGTTGAACCATTATCAATTATCACTATTTCAATATCCTGGAATGTCTGATTAGAAATCGACTCAAGCGCCTCGGGAAGATAGCGCATGCCGTTCCAGGTGACAATATTTATGGATATTCGAGCCATATTATCTTTTTTTCTGAGTAACGTTAAATCCGAGGCGGAAGCGGCCGCCGAGCATGAGTCGCGTCTGCGCGTCAATCGCTGGTAGGGAACCAAACAGGGTAATAGTAATAGGAAGGAGAACCCACTGCAGAATCATGATTAAATACCGGTGGCGCGGATAAAACTTGGGTCGTGGCGGAAGCAGGACCAGGCTAAGAATCGCCGAAACAAAAACGCCGATCGTAGCGATGCGCATCAGGGTCTCAAGGGTGTACGGCGCGTTCTGAAACAGGGCGCTGGTCGCGGCCTGCTCGCGGCCGACAATGAGCGGCAAATAACCAAGCACAAAAATCAAAATTGGCGCCACGGCCCAAGTATACATTCCCTCAATGTGATTCCAGAGAAATTTAATCTTGGTGCGAAGCGGCATGAGCCGGTCGCGCCGGAATTTCATAAAAAGATATGGCAGATGCTCAACTCCCCATGCCCAACGCCGCTGCTGTTTATAAAGATTCGCAAGCGCCTCCCAGAAGCTAGCTCCGGAAACCGCATCCATGGAAACCGGCAAAAAAATCGGCACCACGCGATAATCGCCATGATACTGGGTGAGTCCCTGCAGAAATATACGCGAATCTTCGGTGACAATATCCTTCTGCCAAAAACCAACATCCACAAGCATTTTAAAACTCATACTGTGCGACGCGAACGTCCATAGCCGATCCGGCCGCGCAAGCTCGCCCAGGAGCCAGAAGGTCGTGCCGAAAGACGAAACGCGGACGATTGAACGCGCTTCCCAGATATTGTTACCAAAAAGCGCAACCGGCTGAAATGACGAACGGGTCGGAGCCGGCGTGGTCATATATAAATATGTAAGGCAGGCAAAATACTGCGGATGCGTGACGGTATCAACGTCAAATGACGAAACGATGATATTCTCGTACGCCAGGCCGCTATCATCGATGAACTTCTTAACCTCGCGACCCATGCAGTTGAGATTCGATCCCTTGCCCGGCACCTCATCGTCCGCGAGCGCATGCACTGTAATAATCATCTTGTGGAATCTCGCGGCATATTTTTCCTGGATAATCCGCGCGCGCGCCAAAAAATTCTCGCGCTCGCGGGCCTCGCCGCCCAGAATAACCACAAACCGATCAAGCGGATAATTTACTTCGCAGAGGGCGCTAAACGTATTTTCCAAAACCTCCAACGGCTCTTCATACGTGGGCAAGAAAATAAAATGATAGTATTTATCCCAGGATTCTTTATTACCAAGCCGGCTGACCCAGTCAATTTTAATATCTCGGCGATACCGCCTCCATGAGGTAAGAAGATAAAAAATGAAATATAAAAGCCTAAGCACCCAGAATAAATCAAAAAGAATAATGAAATATATAACCCAAAGCGGACGCGTAAAGGAAAATATCAGGCCCAAGATCAAAGTGAGCCAGACGAGCGCGCCGGGAAACATTTCCAGCAATTTTTTTTCGATTTTTTCGCTCATGGCCGATGTTTTATTTTCAGTTTGCGGGATTTTGGCCGGGTAATATTCGGTTTGGCCGAATAGACCGGCCGGGCCGGGACAAATCCCGATTTTCCGCGAAGCGCCCGCACACCCTCGGTGACGTCCGGTGCGGTGATAACCGCGACCGGGATATCCATGAAAAATCCGATTGTGTTCGCAACCGATGCAGCAGTGCGCGTTTGAGTAAACGAACGGCCGCCAGCGAGCGCGATGCCGGCGAGTTCCGCGACAAGCACTTTATTTTTTTTAAAAAATTTATCAATGATACCGAGCAGGTCCTCGGCCGGTGCATCAAAGCCCTCGCGCATTAAAAAAAGAGGTCCTGTCGCTTCGGGCTTCCCCAGCGCGAGCCCGAACCCTTTTTCCGGTGTCATGTCAATGAAAAGAAACATATTTAGCTAACTTCCAGTTTATCAATGAGAACAATCTTGGGACCCTCGAGTATGGAGAAAAGAAATTTATCCGTGAGTTGACGGCGATAATTAAATTCTTTGAGCGTCATGGCGGTATAATTGATTTCTTCGCCCAAAGATTTTTCAAACTTTTTGATGAGGCGGGCGAGCTTTTCACCGCTGATTCGTCCGACAATAAACACGTCAATCGGCATATCCTCGCGCCCGAGGAATGAACCGGTGAGCGCCAAATAACTGATCGTGCCAAGTTCATCAATTTTTCTTTGCAGATCACGCTGGAGCAGGAGTTGGGATTTTAAAATCAAGGCCTGCAATTCCTGATACAGAACAAAATCTTTATTCACGCGGTAAAATCGCTTGGCGGTTTTGGGGAGCGCCCTACCTTCGGCATCCTGCATCTCGGTGGAGGTAAGCAAACCGACATCCTCCAGATTGCGCAATTCGCGCCGTACCGAATTGATCTGGGACTGGATTTTCCGGGTAATTTCGCGGACAAAAAAAGACTTGTCCGAATTGCGCAAAAACAAATTTAGCAGGCGCGCCCGGGTATGTGAACCAAAGAGTTGTTCAAGCATATTCGTTGACCTTTTCTAAAAATAACCATTGTTGTATAATACAGTATAATACTCACGAATCCCTATGTCAAAGAAGCCGGAGATACTCATAAACGAGCTTTTCCTAGAAAGCGCAACGAACCGCCAATGCATTAACCGCGTTTTTAATTTTGAAATTCCACCGGGTGCGGCGCATGAAGGCGGATCTATTTTTGGCATTATTAAAATCGACTCCATCCATCCAGCCTACGAACGTTTGACCGAAAACTTTATCGACGGCATTGAAAAATTTTATCAGGAAGAGCATGGCATTGACTTTGGCGCGGAGTTTGAAAAATCCCTACAGGCGACCAATAAAAATATCACGGATTTTATCTCCAAAGAATCCAATCCGGTGGATCTTAAGAAATTGAATATCTTAATCGCCGCTTGCTCCGGCACGGACCTTTCGTTCTCCGCGATCGGCCAGAATAAAATGATGTTTTTCCAGAAGCAGGATGGCAAAGGTTACCGCGTTTTTGATCTTACGAAGAACGTTCAATCCGATCCGGATAATTTTAATCCCGTTAAAATTTTTGAAAATGTAATGTACGGCTCCATCCAAAGCGGGGATGCCATAATAATCTCAAACTCCGAACTGGCCGAAGCCTTCCCCGAAGAACGGCTGTTGCCGATTGTAACCGCGAAAAAACCGGTCGAATCCGTCGAATATCTGCGCAATGAACTTTTGCACGGCAGTCTGCGCGGCGGATATACGGCCATTATCATCCAGCATTATGAAGAACTTATCCCGGTCGGCACCGAAGCGGCGGCACCGAAGAATTTCCGAGGTTCGCTTGAGCATCTTAAGGCGACTACCGCGGAAACCGACCGATATCTTTTAGGCGGCGGCACTGGGTTTGCCTCAAAGATTTGGGCTGGGCTCACTGCGGTAATTTCACGACTGATACCAATACGCGGCCCGAAATATGAGGAAAAAATCGCTCCAACCCCGCGCGAACTCCCCCGGAGCATTGCCAAATTCTTTATTTGGATCGGTGCCATCACGCTCCGCGCAATCGGCATCACCGGCCGCTTCTTCAAAAACTTATTTTTTATCATTACGAACTTCCACGGCAAACGCGCCGAAACCATCGCGAGCTATAAGAGCGATGCCCAGGAAACCGGAGACCGCTCGGTCGGCTGGTTCAGCCATCTCGGCAAGAAAAATAAATCGGTTTTTATCATCGCCCTTATCCTGGTGCTACTTTTTGCATGGAGCCTGATTTATCTCAACTATCGGAAACATGCACGCGAAGACGAGGCGGTTTATAATAATAAAGTGATTGAGATCACTCAAATAAAAGACGAGGCCGAGAGTACCCTGATCTACGGCGACGAGGAACGCACGCGTGAGCTTGTGAGCCAAGCGCTATCCGCAATCCAGTCGCTACCGGAAGCAAAGCGCGATCAGCGCGAAATCAAACAGGGACTTCTCGCCCAAATTGATATTTTACGCCAAGAGCTCCGCCATGAAGTCATTCCAAACGATTTAGAGAAAGTCGCCGACATGCCGCTCAGCGCCGAAGGCCAGACGATTAACTTTCGTTATCTCCTGCGAAACGCCGATAAAACTTTGATTCTTTCCGGGGCAAAAGAACTTTATGTCTGGCGCGACGACGCGAATGCCTGGCAGGAAGTTGACTGGGAAAATGCGGATATACAAAGCATTACCGCGATTTACAAATCCGGCGATAATTCATATTTGGTTTTCGACCAGCGCCCAGGGGCTTCGGAAATTGACGTGGCCGGACTTTCGTGGAGGGACGTTCCCCTCGCCGCCGCGGCCGAACAAAAGAGCTTTATTGACGCGGCCGGCTGGAATTCAAATATTTATGTCTTGGACACCACGGCGAACCAAATATTTAAGCAGCACCGCTCGCCCGATTCCGGGCTCGCGGCCGGCGCGGCCTGGATTAAAACTGCGAATGTCAATCTTTCGGACGCAGTCGCCATTACGATTGACGGCTCGATTTACGCCCTGAAATCAAATGGTGAAATTTATAAATTCTATACCGGTGAAAAACAATCCTGGTCGGCTACGACCATTGATCCCGCGCTGACGGGCGCGACGCAAATTTGGACGACCGAGGGTACGGACAATATATTTATTCTTGACCCGGCCGGAAAACGTGTTGTAGTACTGGCCAAGGACGGTAAACTCAAAACTCAATACCTCCTGAACGACCTGCAGAATATAAAAAGTTTTTACATCGATCGCACGGCACGCCAAATCTGGGTGCTGGCCGACAACGGCGTCTGGAATTTCGGATTCAGCGAATAAAAAAGAACGGCCCACGATATCGCGGCCGTTCTTTTTTTATTTTGAATTTTATGCTACCCTCTTCATAGCCACCTTGGCTGGGTTTGAGCTAGTTCATTCCGGGTGAGATCCTCGGTGCTCATCGTCTTGGCGCATTTCAGGTGCGCCAAAGGGTTAAACCAGGGCTTTGAACAGTACCCCATCGCCCCTGGGCAACCCGAAGCGCTCCCGTTGGTATCTGCATGAGGCGGATCAGCGGCCGCAGTGGCTGATTCGGCCCGTTGTTCAGTGCCCTCGGACGCCACGGGTATCTTCAGCGGCAAGCTCCCATGCCCGGAAAGTCCCTTGCGGACAATGACTCAAACCCGCCGCTGCACTTTCTTCCCGACCGAGTCGGGACTCTCTCTCTTCGCATCAAACCCCCTGGTTTGATGCGTTTTTTTGTTTATGATAGGATAAAGCCAAGTCCAGTCCGGGTTGGCCAAGACGGTTTCCTGGTTCTGGCTGGACGCCAAAGTGCTCTTGCCCACGAGGGTTGGCGCATCAAGGTGCGCCAGCGGGATTTCCGGAAACGGAAATTGCCATAGTATCCGCCCCTTCTCTTCTTCTTTCGGCACAGAGGGCGCCCCGGCCTGCGGCCTCGGCGCTGCCGTTTCGGCCCTGCATCGAAGCCTCAGCGGCAAAGTCTGTTCTCTTGATCGTTGTCCGCAGAACCCAGAATCGGGCAACGAACTTGGCCAACCCGCCGCTGTGAATTCACTGCCCGATGAAAATCGGGTTTCTCCCTTCGCGTCAAACCCCTGGTTTGATGCGTTTTTTATACCAAAAAAATTTACTTGCATTTTATTCGGCGCTGTACTAAAATCAACCTACACAAAAATCTATAAGGAGGGCGCCATGCTCTTTGATATAATTCTGAAAAACATAGATGGGACTCCGGGGTTCAACAAATTTACCTACAGAGACGTAAATCCGGTAGCGAAGACCGTAAAAATGCGCACGCTCTACGCGCCAAATAACGCGATGCGCCAGGTCCACCGCGGGCTAATCTTTTACTTGCGGCGCCACCTTCTCGAGCACCATCCCCTGCCGCACGCCACCGGCGCGATGCGCGGCTCATCCCCCAAGAAAAATGTGCTCCGGCACCGCGGCAACCGCTTTTTCTACCTCACCGACATCCACAATTTCTATCCGAGCGTGGACGCCGAGCGGCTCGCCGGGATACTCATGAATCTTGACGAACGGCTGATGGAGGACGAGACAGGGCTTCTCGCCTTTCTTAATAAGTACTGCATAGCAGACGAGGGTGGGCTCGCAACCGGCGCGCCGGCTTCGCCGGATCTTGCCAACCGCTATGCCGGCGAACTTCTTGACCGGCCGCTCGGCGAATTCTGCCGGCGCCACGGCATCATCTATACGCGCTATCTCGACGACCTGACCTTTTCGGCGACTGAACCGATCGGCAAAAGAAAGCGGCAGATGATACGGCGCATCATTCTCGCGGCTGGATTCCAGATCAACCATAAGAAATCCATTGTCCGCGACATCCAAAAGGCTCCGGTGGTCATCAACGGCATTGCCATGGATAAGACCAGCCGCATCTTTATCCCGCGGCACTATCTGCGCAAGATACGCGGCCGCCTGTACTCGGTCAAACGCGGCCGTGCAAATTTTGCCCAGGCCGCTGGCATGATGGGCGCTTTCTGGGGGGCGACCGAATACTGTGCTCCGCACAACCGCACTGAAACCAAGCTCGTCGACCGCTTTAACGGACTGAGGGCATTAAGAAAACTCGGTATTTAACTACGCCGCTCGGGCATCGCAAACGCGATGCCTCTTTTTTTAAAAAAATCAAAAGAACGGCCGCATAATTACACGGCCGTTCTTTTTTTATTTTGTAACCAATTATTTGAGAGCTGCTTTTCCGCCGGCTTCCTCAATCTTCTTTTTGGCGGCTTCGGCATCAGCCTTTGGCATGGCTTCTTTCACTATCTTCGGTGCGCTGTCAACGATGGCCTTGGCATCGGCGAGGCCTAAACCCGTGACTTCACGAACCACCTTAATCACGTTGATCTTGTTGGCGCCGGCTTCAAGGAGTTCAAGATTGAACTCGGTCTTTTCATCGGCGGCTTCGGCGGCGACTGGAGCGGCGGCGGCAACGGCAACTGCCGGAGCGGCGGCCGAAACGCCGAATTTATCCTCAAGAATGCTAACGAGTTCCGAGAGATCAAGTACGCTCATTTTTTCAACTTCCTCAACGAGCTTCTTGAATTTTTCCGGAACCACGACGTCTTTTTTCTCTTCTGCCATATTTTTAAAATTATTTATGATTTAGATTCTTTGATTGCGTTTAATGCGTACATAAATTTCCGCAGATTTCCAGCAAGAACATTGGCGAATCCGGAAACCGGTCCATTCATGGTACGAACGAGCATGGCATAAAGCTCAAGCCTTGACGGTATCTTAGAAAGCTTCATTACTTCTTCGAACGGAATGAGCCGGCCTTCAAGTATGCCGGCTTTAATCTTGAGCGCCTCGTGCGCTCTGGAGAAGGTGGCGAGCAATTTTGCAGGCGCGACCTCATCCTCAAATCCAAAAACCGTGGCGAGCGAACCTTCAATTGACTTTGGATCAATCTCTTTGACGCCCGCTTTCTCAAGCGCGATGCGCACCAGGGTCTTTTTGGCGACTGAGTAAGAAATGCCCTGCTTTAGGCATTGGTTGCGCAATTCGTCGATTTCCGGCATTTTGAGCCCCTGAAAATCGGCAAAAACCACTGACTTGGTGCGGCTGAATTTGTCGACCAAGTCGGAAACGGTATTTTCTTTCTGTACTCTTGTTTTTGGCATATAGTTGCGACCTTTGGGTAAAAAATAAACTGCGGTTTTGCCGCAGATAACGAGGTCCGAGTCCATGACCTAAAAGTAGTGTCAGGCCGGAATTTCACCTCGACGGGGTGTGGTTTTAAGCCTCAGCCTCTGGCTGAAACCCCCGTTATCTTCGGCAAAAATTAAATTGATAACAATATATTACAATACAAGCGAAAAACTGTCAAGCGACGACACTCTAGAAAGCAAAATCTCACCGGATGGTGAGATTTTGTTTTCCCGAACTATCGCCATAGAGAGCGTATCACCACTCCTTACGGCTAAATATATTATACCAGCCTATATTTTCCAAGTAAAGGGACCGGGTTCTGTGGATAACTCAGACGTATAAATTGACCGCCAGCCAGAAAACCAGGGCGTAAATTTGATGGATTATAAACATTTCCAGCCAGACGTATTTTCCCTGCTTGGCGCCGAAGAACCCGGCCCCGAGGAGCGGGGTGAGAATCGCCCCCTTGGCGAGCCAGACAAGTACGCCGTAAAAAAGAATGGACACATAGTGAAAATCATGAAATATTATTTTTTGATCAACGAGTAGAATATATATCCCGCCGAAAATTACACTCAAGGCGAGCTGAATAAAAATTCCAAAGAGATGGACTTCGCGAGCCGAAAAATGACGGCCGAGAAAAAAGTACTTATCAATATCGGGTAAATATTTTTTGCTTGCAATAAGCGGTGCAAGATGAATTAGTATGGCCATGACAATGCCGCCGATGCCACCGGCAATAAATCCGTAAGAAAGTGATATCATATATATTCTATTAATTGTTTACACGCGGTTTTACGATGAGCATGACTCTCTTCCCTTGTTCCACATTTCCTCCGTTCCAATCATGGGCCGATTCCATCAGATGATCGAAGGTGTAAAGCCAATCGGCGCCGAACTGGGTTCCAGGATCATTTGTGATGAAGGAATCCCCTTTCCAGCCCTTGATAACCAGCATGTGGTAAATGGGACCCGGATCCTGAAAGTGCGGATTATCCAAAACCCGGCCAGCGGCCGGAACAATCACCGGATAGCCGCGGCGCACCGCCTGTTTTACATTGTCCACCGAAAAATCATAAATCAAATCGACATCATAATCATAGTACGATTCAACGACGCGCGCCAGTTCGTCAGCCGTGGTGCTCTCAAAAAATCCCAGAAATGTTTTTTCGTAATCAATGAATTTCAATATTGCTTCATCCGCCTGTTCCGGACTGGTGAATTGATTATTTTTATAAAAATAATCAACCATAATAACCGACGCTTCTTCGCAGGACTCCTCATGGGTTTCATCCCACTCCTTGAGCGGCGCCTGGGATGTAAACGGCACGTCGAGATTGAATTCATCCGGCAAACCGCCGCTCGCGGTCATGGATGCCGCGTCGGGCAGAACATTGGCAAAAGCGCCGTTCTCTTCCGGGTAAGAGAATTCCTCGGCCGAACGCGGAGACGGCACGACTTCCCGAGTCCGATTTTCATACCATTGCCGGATTTCCACGCGGTACAAGAAAGCAACCGAGAGCAGGAATACGGCAAAAATTGCAATAACGATTTTTTTCATATTCAAATTTTCTCAAGCCAGTCTTTGACCACACGGGTCGCGCGGCAGTCATCGGCATTGTAGTCAATAATTTTTTGCATCAAATCTGCATTCTTTTCAGTATCCCCAAGATATTTCTCGTACCAGATAATGGAATTTGCGCCTCCGGCCTCTTCTCCCGCGCGCCATTCAAAACCCAAATGGCGCGCAACGCACTTGAGGCTATAGCGCGTAAGCGGAAGATACATTGATTTATCGATCGTTCTCTTCAGATCCTCGAGCGCATAGTCGATTTCATGATAAAGCTCTCCGTCGCCGCCATATTTTTCGAACAGCATCTTGAAATGCACTTTTTCATAATTATGATAATGATAAAGAATGTAATCTTCCGAGATGCCGGCCATGAAATTAAGGAACTCCTCCCACATCGCGGCCTCATCTTCGGGCCGGCGGGCAACGAAGCTGACATACTGCTCCTTACCCTTTTTTCGGACGATCATACCAATAAGGTAGTCTATCCCGAGCATCGGATCCCCTTCGAGATCGATGAATATCTCGAGGGGCGCGCAGCGCATCGTGGGCCTCGCGAAAACCATCATCTTGCCGGCAATGTTCACCTTAGCCTGTTCGCGGAATTTTTCAAGCTTTGCCGGACCGAGGCGCCGGATTTCGCGCGCGAGCGACGGATCGACCTTAGCGGCTTGGCCCTGGGTTTTGATCCCGGCCTGCCTCAGCCCCTCTTTGAACGCTCGGCCGAGACCGTGGATCAGAGTAAGATCATCTTCGGCGCGCGCTTTTTCTTCGCAGAATTTTCTCCAGTGGCAGTTATTGCAATCCGAACCGATGGCCAGCTCACTCTCTTCTTCACCCGAGGCGATTTTCTTAAGGGCGGCAAGGTTATCAAGAAAGGCGCGACGCGAGGCATTGCAGTCCACTTCCAAAATTTCTTTCTTGATATTTATTATTTTACCGCGACCCGAACGACGTCCAAAAAGCTCGCCGAGCAACTCATCGTAAAAACAGATTTGCTGGATATACGCTTCCTTAAGACCGGCACCGGACTTGATTTCCACGGGGATATACCGGCCGCCCGTATATTCCAAAATATCAGGAATGCCGACCATGGTGCGAGTCAGAAGCACGCCCTGATAAATCCAGGGCGTTTTCTTTTTCATCAGGTCGCGTGTAACTTCGGCTCGTGCCGTAAGCGTGCCGCGCGCCTCCACCTCTAAGAATGGCATTTCAGCGATGGCGTCTTTTTCATGACGCACGCCCTCCTCGATCAGCATGGCGAGGAAATCCGATTCCGGCGATTTCTCTTTCTCATCTCCGAAAATATCAAGGTGGACGCGGTAGGGGCACTGAGAAAAATTGTAAAGCTGTGAAGCGCTAAGTCTTGGCATTTATTTTAAATTTTATACCTGCAATGATTTCGATAACCAGCGAGAAGACCAGCAGAATAATGAACACCGGCTCTTTCCAGAAGCCCAGAGCGATTAATCCGTAAACCGAAAATATGTAGAAAAGCCCACGCGATGCATACATCCAAAAAAGATGGCTACGACTGATGCTGATTTTTCCCGGAAATAATATCCAACCGATAATGCAAGCCGCCGCAACCGGCGGAAAGAAAAATTGGATAAAATTAAACTGATTTGAAATATTCAGGCCGAACGCATTGGCCGTAAAACTGAACGCAGCGAAAAAAATAAAAAAAAGCCCGCAGGAAAAAATTGGCATGATGACATTGCGGCCCGTTCGTCCCAAAAAATCAATGTGACCGATAAGGCGCAAGGTGATCATGAGTGCAAACACTACGAGATACCAGCCCATGAAATTCGCGAGCGGCACGCCGAGAATGCCGTCGTGCGCGCCATAGCCCTGCCATGACCACAACCCAAGCCGTGTGGCCACCGGATCCATGGTCAAATCTATAATTGTTGCGAGAAGAGGCACGGAGAGCGCCTGAATCCAAAACTTTCGGGTCAGCCCTTTCGCAAGCAGGAATGATGAGTAAAAAATTATGCCCCAGGACAGAATGACAAAAAGCGGGGTTTGAATGACGATGAGGATAAGATGGGGATCATAGGTGTAACTGCCAAACTCTCCGCGGGAAATGATGATGTCGAGATTTTCAAAAAAAGCGGCGTAAATCGTCGCCACGAACAAAGTCCAAAGCTCACGGCGGCGCAGCGCGATTACTGCCAGAACGCCGAAGAGCACGAAACAGACTATTTGGATAAGATAAATAAACATGGTTTAATTCTACCATTTGTCCGGAGGATTGACAAAAATACGAAAATAGTGTATCCTCTATCCTTGTCCGAGAAAAGGAGGTAGGAATGAACAACCTGGATGCGAGGTCGCGAAGTGAAGGTACTCGGACTGCACTGCTCCATGCCATCCGGTTTGTAGGCATCTTCGCAACATTCGGCGGATTTATCGCCTACATCTTCGTGGATCCGGAAACAGCGCGCTGGTTCCTGATCCTTGTCATGCTCGTCGGGTTAGCCATGGCGATTCCGTCGCACATCGCGATAAGAATCCACAGCTAACCGCGCTCTGCCGCTCCCTCCTTGGGACGGCCTTTTTTTAATAAAAATACCCTTCGATAAACTCAGGGTATTTTATTTATTAATTTATGCGGCCGGCGGAATGCCCGGCTTTTCGCTCTTGGACTTTCCCCAGATAAAAATATAGAGTATCTCCAGGATGCCGACTGTGTTAAGAATTAATAGCGCGATGTACCAGATCTTGTGCCCGTTGCGCGCGGCGCGCCAAAGCGCCCAGCCCTTCCAGAAAAGAGCCCAGATGATGAGAACAATCATCAGGACGGATGCCCCGCTGAAAGCGAGCCAATCGCCGGATGTAATATCAAGAATGTTTTGCGTCATAAGGTGGATTATTATTGAATTAATTTGATTATATTATACCAACTTTCGGCATTATTAGCAAAAAAAATCAGCCGATCGGGGTGACCGTTCGGCTGTTCGATTATTTCCTGGAGAAGAAGAACTCGAATACTAGATCGTCCCCGTCTGGACAACGGCGGATCGTCAGTCCGCAATCCAAGCACTTGACCGCGAGCTCGGCGATGCGTCCCAGCCTGTCCTTCTCACAATAGGGACACCTCGCGAGCAAGCGAACGCGGTCGACGAGGGGGTAGAATGTGCGACTTTTGAAAGACGGGTCTTTAATTGCGAGGATTATCTTGCCAATATCTTTGGGATATTCGGTCCGATTATTGCAGTGGCCACAGACGAAGACTCCTCCCTGATCCTCGACCAGCGAAAGGTCTTGGCCGCAAACCGGGCAGGGCGGCGTGGCATTATTTTCCACGGCCCAACGGAGTTCGTCGAGAAACACGTCGCCCGGAAAGACGAGACCGCAATCGTCGCAAATATTGCCGAAAGTGATTTCATGCATCGAAGCGTGCGGACAGGTTGCCGGATTCTTTTTCGGATTTTCTGTCGGATCCATGAAACGTCCCTCCTTCTCAAAGTGCTGATTAAACCTAACCATAACGGCGGAAAAATGTCAATCACCCGGCCGACAAAAAAATGCCCGCGATAGACTCGGGGCATTTTTCATTTAATTATTCGCCGGATTTTAGTATGTCCACAGCCTGCTTTACCTTGGCAAGGGCATCGTGCAGATAGCCCTTTACTTCAATGAGATAAGCACGCGCTTCAAAATTCAATGCCGCGGCCTGCAGATAATTTTCCACGCTCATGGCGCTGTATTTCTGTTCCGCTAAATCAATTTTCTGTTCAGCCAAAACCAAGAGATTCCGCGCCTGCTCGATCAGCGACTTTGCCTCACTTGAGTCATCCACGGATTCTTCTTCAATCTTGTCGGCTAAGACATCCACCTTGGCCTCAAGGGAGCGGAAACGGCTCGCCGTGGCGAAACCATATGTTTTGGGAAGCACGACGATGTAAATTCGGTATTGCTCAACAATGGAAGCGACTTTCTGCTTCATGGCGTCAAGTGCGGTTTCGGCGCTGATCTCGTCCTTGAGCGCACTAAGGCTGGCTTCGTTATTTTGAATCTCGGTCGAGAGGTCGGCTTTTACCCGGTCGGAAACAAGCGCGGCCTGAGACAAAAGAGTGTCCGCCGTAGAAAGAACGCTGAGGCGATTCTCAATCATATTAAGACCGAGCGTACGCCAGCTGTCGAGCTTGGTCTGCTCATCGACCAGCGGAGTGAGCGCCAATGCGGAAAAACCGATCGTCGCGGAAAGGGCCGCGAGCGCGAAACCGAAAATAATTTTATTTTTCATATATTTATAAATTCACTTTATTATCCTGCGAGTCGTCAATATTTTGCAGATCATTTAGAGTACCGGCGGCTTCTTCCTCTAAGCCATCTGCTTCCCCGATCAATTCGTCGATGCTCTTCTCGCTTTCGGCCTCGCCTTCTTCGACAACATCTACCTCGCCAATCTCATCGGCCGTGGGCACGGGCACCTCTTCGCTCGGCACGGTCACCGGTTTCTCTTCCGGAGAAATTGAGAGAGCGCAGCCGGCGCCCATCAGAGCAACGAGCGCGAATACCGTGAACAATGCAAATAACTTTCTCATATTATTAATAAATTATTTTTTTATGAATGTATTTTATCACATATTTTAACCGAAGGCAAAATCGTCACCTGCTAAAAACTTAAATTGACAAAAGACCGGATTTGGATTATATTTTAAGCAAAATATGATGATTCCAAATCAGCAAAACACCTCGGCCATAAAGTTATATCCCCTGGTGGAAAAATTTTTAAGCTCATACGTACGGGCAATGCACGCCGGCGAATCGGCTCCCAGTGCCGCAAAGATTCAGGTGAACGTAATCATCGGCGCGCTTGCCTATGTCTACGAAAGATTCCGCAACATTGTTGACTATAAGGACGACCATCTGCTCCGGAAAAATGCAATCCAGAGGATACTCAAACGCCGCATCTATCCGGGGGTTGAATCCCAGGAAATCGCGCGGCCGCTGACCTACGAACTTATCCGCGGCGGATATCTTAAAAATAATACGGTGCCGGAAACAAAGATACTTGAAATAGAGCAGGTGCTCTCCAAGTATTTTTTTCTTTTAGAAAAAATCAATGAAACCGACCCGCGCGCCTACAACCGGAGCAATATCGACTGGCTCTGGAGCGCCGCGGCCGCGGAAATTGAGGATCTTCTCCTGCCCAAGGACCGCGAACGCGCGCTTCTCCAGTTCATGCTGCAGACGGTCAGCAATAAAGTTCATTTCGTGGATCTGCGCGTGAGTGAGCTGGAAAAAGACTACCTCCTTTTTGTGGCAAACCTCCGTTCTCTCTGGAAAGCCGACATGGGCATCATCCGCTACGAAATGATAAGAAAGATGTGGCCCGAATGGTCATCCCCAAGCGAGCAGAATTTAGAAAATTACGCACGCGAATTTGAAAAAATAATAAAAATGATTGAATCCATCGCCGTTAAACCGGTCGGCGAAAAAATGTTGCGCATCTTCCGGCAGCATACGGTGTTTTTCGACATTCTGCGGGATGTACTCCTCGAGAAGCCGGAACTCGCGCGCACAGCCTTCCGTCCGGAAGAAGCGTTTTTTTCAGAAATACGGAAATCCTGCGACAGCCGTTATCACGAATCCCGGAGCAAACTGCGCCGCAGCATGGTGCGCAGTGTGATCTATATTTTTCTCACAAAAATGGTGCTTGCGGTTCTCCTCGAGGTACCGTTTGATATTTATATCGCCCATGAATTCCGCTACATTCCGGTTACTATAAACGTACTCTTCCCGCCGCTCCTCATGTTCTTCCTCGGCGCGACGGTGCGTGTTCCTTCCAAAAAGAACACGGAAAAAATCGTTGACGGTTTACGCGAAATAATTTTTAAGAGCCCCGAAGAGCAGGGGAAAATCGTCATGCAAACCGTGGTGCGCCGCAGCCCGATTGTAACTTTCATTTTTAATATTATCTACGCCGTGGTTTTTGTCGGAGTCCTTGGACTTATCATTTACGGGTTGCGCCGACTTGAATTCAATATCGCGAGCGGCGCGATATTCATTGTGTTCCTGAGCTTAATCAGCTTTTTCGGGGTCAGAATCCGGCAAAGTGCGCACGAACTTATCGTCATTCGCTCGAGCGGCAATATCATAACTTTGATTTTTGACCTGCTCTTTTTGCCGATTGTCCGGCTCGGCCGATGGCTGTCGCTCAAATCCGTAAAAATCAACTTCTTTATATTTATCTTTGACGTTATAATTGAAGCGCCGTTCAAGGCGCTCATTGAATCGCTTGAAGATTTTGTGAATTTCTTCAAAGAGAAAAAAGAAGAATTATATTAAAAAAAGTACGGGTCGCATATATGCTACCCGTACTTTTTTTATTCAAGATTTTTAAAAGCCTCTTCGGAGTAAATGTTGCGCGCGTTCCAGGCGACGAAACCACTTGCACCAACTTCACGCTCGGCATTAATCTGACCGCGCACCATTTCCGGCGTGTAATCCGCACCCATGTTAAAATCCTGAATCCACGGCCGCGACTGATGCGGATCGCCGCCGTATTCCTGGATGATTTCCGCGCCGATAGTCAGACTGTCTTTCACGATTTCGTACGGATGTTCCGCCGGGTTTTCATATCCCAAAAATCCAGCCGGATAATGGCTCGCGTAAACCATGGGGCAGATATATTCAAAATGTTCAATCGCATCGGCGATGCGCTGGCCGATATTCATATCGTCTTCCTGATTCTGTTTGACATACGTTAGCCCGAAAAGATCGACAGACAACGGGATCGGCAGATAGTTCAACTCCGAGTCCAGCCATTCATAGAATTCCTCCATGGTGACATATTTGCGTCTTTCATCGTTGCGGTGATAGGTATATACAATCTGCGAGAGATCCCCGTCCGAAGGAAAGCGGATATAGTCAAAATTCACTTCATCAAAACCAAGGTCATAGGCCTCACGCGCCGTGTCGGCGATGTACTCCCAGGCTTCCTGGGAGCCCGGATCGATCCAGGCCTTGCCTTGCCAGTCATGCCAGACCCCGCCGCTCTGCCGGCGAATCGCCCACTCGGGATGCACCTGGGCCAGCGCCTCGTCCTGAAAAACCGGCATGCGCGCCACCGTATAGATGCCGCGGTCATGCAAGTCCGCAAGCCATTCGCTAAAATCGGTTATCTGCATATCGGAGCGTCCGATATCGCGGAAAGTCGGCCGGCGCGGTTCAAACGCAAGGTTGCCTAAGGCATCTTTGATATCAATAACCATTGTATTGAGGTCGGTACGGTCAACGAGATTTACGAGCTCCTGGCGCAATTCGGGCTGGGCGGCGATGAACGAAGTAACATAAATCCCACGCACCTCTTCGGGCGTGGGCATTCTCTTTGGGAGGCTCACGAGCTCGATCTGCTTCGTACTTCCCTTGGGCATGACAAGAATATAAATTGAAAAAATTACAGTCGCGCAAATCGCAACCCAGAGAATGATCCTGGATGGTTTGCTAAAAAATGGCGGCCTCTTGGTCATACGGTGAACCTGCCTGCCGGCAGGCAGGTCGGGCAAAATTAATTAGATTCTTTGTCCTGGATTTTAATCGAAGTTATTTTGTCGCCAATTTGAATTTTTTCAACAACGGCCATGCCGTCAATCACCTTACCGAAAATCGTATACTGGCCGTCGAGAAATGACGTTTCATCGAGAGTTATGTAAAATTGGCTGCCGCTTGAGGCTTTCTCCGGATTAACCTGGTCAGGAAGCCGCGCCATGGCGACCGCGCCCTTCACGTGTTTCAGGGTCGGCACGATTTCCGCGGGCACGGTGTAGCCCGGGCCGCCGGTGCCGTTGCCGGACGGATCGCCGCCCTGGACCACGAATCCGGGCTCAACGCGATGAAATGTCAGATCGTTATAAAACCCCGCCTTGGCGAGATAAATAAAGTTGGAAACCGTAAGCGGCGCTTCGTCGGCATAAAGCTCGAACGCGATGTCGCCCTTGGCGGTTCCGATAACCACGACTTTGTTTTTAATCTCTTCGTCCGCGAGCCGGCCGGGAAAAAAATACGTCTGCGCATTTTGCATAGTTGTGTCGTTATTATTTTCTGGAATATTATACTCAACCGGCTCGCCGCAGCCGGAAAGCGCGAGGGCGCCGAATATCAAAAAAATTATAGCAGCTTTTTGCATAAATATAAATTAAATATTAACTACCTCTTCCCACGACAAACCTTCGCGGCCAAAATGGCCGTTGGCCGCGGTGTCGCGGTAAATCGGGCGCTTGAGATCCAGGCGCTCAATAATTGCCTTTGGCCGGAAGTCAAATTTTTCCTTGAGAACCGCAGTGAGGTCCCTGCCTTTGCCGTCGCGCGCCGCGAGCATGACCGGCTCTGCCCGGCCGATGGCATAAGCCACGGAAACCAGGCAGTTTTTGGCAAAACCATTGGCCACCAGGTTCTTGGCGGCAAAACGCGCCATATACGCGGCCGAACGATCAACCTTGGAAGGGTCCTTGCCGGAAAAAGCTCCGCCGCCGGCGGGCAAAAGTCCGCCGTAGGTATCAACCATGATTTTGCGGCCAGTGAGTCCGGCGTCGGCCGAGAATCCGGCGCGGGTAAACGGACCGGCCGGGTTAATGATAATTTCCGCGCCGTCAATGTTTCCGATGACCGGCGTAACGACATGTTGTTTGATTTGTGAACGCACTTCAGCGAGCTCCATGTCCTCGGCGTGCTGGGATGAAACAACCACGTGGGAAACGCGGCCGGCCTGAACCGTGACCTGCGACTTGCCGTCCGGCCCGAGCCAGTAAAAATCCTGGTGATTGCGCGAAAGGTCGGTAAGCCGGCGGGTCAGGTTGCGCGCATGGACCAGGGCGGCCGGAAGAAACTCCGGAGTCTCGAGCGTGGCATAACCGTACATGATGCCCTGGTCGCCGGCGCCGCCATCGTCAACCGCGGACGCGATTTCCGGAGACTGGGATTCGATATTTACGAACGGTTCAAGTGCGTCGCGGTAGCCGATGTCGCGGTAAACCGAGAGCGCCAGATTTGAAATATCAAAAGATTCGCGGCTCGTTACCTCGCCGCCGATAAACAACGCGCCATGGCCGCCAAAAACTTCAATCGCCACGCGCGCGTCCGGATCGCGACGCAGATATTCATCCAAAATTGAATCGGCAATCTGGTCGCAGATCTTGTCCGGATGGCCCATGGTTACGGATTCAACGGTTTGCATAGTTAGGTAATGTTAGCAGAAAAAGATGAATTTAGCAAGACATGGTCTCTAAGTAATCAGCATGGCGTCGCCGAAAGAATAAAACCGATATTTTTGATTGACTGCCTCTTGATACGCGGCGAGAATTTTTTCGCGGCCGGCCAAGGCCGAGACCAAAACAAGCAGGGTTGATTTGGGAAGATGAAAATTGGTAATCAGCCCGTCAATAATTTTGAATTCAAAACCGGGTTTGATAAAAATATTTATGTCCCCGCGAAATTCTTTAAGCGCGCCGTGATTTGTAGCGGCAATGCCTTCAAGCGCCCGCGTGGTGGTTGTGCCGATGGCGATTATTCGCCTCCCCTCCTGCTTCGCCCGGCTGATGCGATCCGCGGTTTCGGCGTCAAGCTCGACAAACTCGGCGTGCATTTCGTGGTCTTCGAGATTTTCGGATTGAACCGGGCGGAATGTGCCAAGCCCGACATGAAGCGTCAAAAATTCCAAGGACACGCCCGCGGTTTTCAATTTTTCCAAAAGTTCGGAAGTGAAATGAAAGCCGGCCGTGGGCGCGGCGACCGAACCCGTATTCTTGGCATAGACGGTCTGATAATCTTCGAGCTCGGCCAAAGTTTTTATGTACGGCGGCGTGGGCACCTTGCCGATCTCCGAAATCGCGGCCATGAGTTCGTCTTCGGACAAATTAAACTTTATTGCCACGATGCCCTGGCTATCTTTATCCGCGACCGTGGCGACGAGACCACCCGGAAAATTAATTTCCGCTCCGGTTTCAAGTAATTTTGCCGGCCGGGCAAGCGCCTGCCATAATCCGTCCCGCTCGCGCAAGAGAAATATTTCAATTTCACGGCCGCCGAGTTTTCCCATGAGCCGCGCCTTGAAAACTTTGGTTTCATTGAATACCAAAACATCGCCGGATTTCAGGAATTCCGGCAAATCATAAAAATGCTGGTGCTCGATTGCGCCGGTTTTTCGGTCGAGAACCATGAGCCGCGAGCTGTCGCGCGGCCGGGCCGGCGACTGGGCGATGAGTTCTTGCGGAAGATTGTAGTTAAAGTCAGAGGTGAACATGTTGAGTATTTTATACTAAACGCGGCAAAAATCAATTGCTTGACACCGCGCCTCATGCATTATATTCTTTGTTCAGCGAGGAGGAAAACATGCTGAAAATAAGTTTGGTCAGCGGCAAGTTCGTCGAAGCCAATTATGACGGAGGAGTATATCCGCCCGTCGACTTCGCGGGCCAGCTCTACGTCGATACGGAGGACAAATATTTCGTCGGCGGCCTGAAAGACCGCTACGGGGACTCGGTCATCCAGGGGCTCATTGAAGACGACCTCATAGCTTTCTTCAAAATATACTCATCGTCGCATTTCTACATCTACTACCTGCGGCGCGAAGGCGACGGCCCGTTCTGGAGCGGCCACTGGATGGATTCCGAGGCCATTGATGATAACCAGTACGGCTACGTGCGCATGACGATCAGCGAACCGAGCCCGGTTGCCAAGCCCGAGGGCGCGAAGTTCGTGGTATATGCCGCCTACGAGGAATTCATGGGCTTCAAAAAGAAACTGCCGAGCACGCACACGCTTGCGAGCGAGGAGAACACGAAGTCGCGCCTTGAGCAGGCGCTCGGAAATATCCGCTCCGGCAAGTTTCCCACCGGCGCGGACACCATCAAGCCCGAGTGGCTCAAGCTGCTCTCCCTTATTCCCTAGCCAATCAACTGCCTTTTCCACCCCGTCTCTTGGGGTGATTTTTTTTATAAACCCAGACTTGCATGATTATTTAGCTTATGCTAAACTTGAGCTGTTATGAAAAAAGATATTCATCCAACTTATTATCCGAATGCGCGCGTGACCTGCGCGTGCGGCAACAGCTTTACAACCGGCGCGACCGTGCCGGAAATCAATGTTGAGCTTTGTTCGGCGTGCCATCCTTTTTATACCGGCAAACAGAAACTCGTGGACACCGCCCGCCGCGTGGAAAAATTCCAGGCCAAGGTTAAGGCAAAGACCGCGAGCGCGGCCGCGCGACAGGGCAAAAAAGCAAAACGCGCCAAGCGCGCCACTGCCAAAAAATCCGCCAAGAAATAGCTGAATTACAGCCGGGCGGTTTTTGGGCGATTCGTGAATCGCCCTTACACTCGCCCACAAAATCCCCGCGCGGGGATTTTTAAATACAACGCTCGTCATTCCGACCGAGTCCCCCGCAACGCGGGGGATGAGCGGAGGAATCTCTTTAATCAGACTGGCTGGATTGAAGAAAAGGGATTCCTCGGCTTTGCCCCGATTGCGATCGGGGCTTCGCTCGGAATGACGACGAGCGGATATCCATTATTTATTTTTATGAACTTCAACAGAGAACTCGAAAAAATTCAAAGCCAAATCAAAGAACTGGAATCCCAGCTCGCGGATCCGGCCGTGCTTTCTAATCCGAAAAAACTCGCCGAACTCCAGCGCGAATATAAAAGGCTGCGCGAAGTGGCTCACCTGGGAAACCAATATCTGGAAAACGCCAAGGCGCTCGCCGACGCGCGCGCGGTCGGGCCCGAAGACGCCGAACTCGCCGCGTTTGCCCAAGAAGAAATCGCGAGGCTTGAACCGGCCGTCAAAAGTCTTGGCACCAAACTTGAATCAATGCTCCTGCCCCCCGATCCGCTTGACCGCAAGAACGTGATCTGCGAAATCCGCGCCGGCGCCGGCGGCGACGAGTCGGCTTTGTTTGCCGCTGAACTTTTCCGCGCCTACGCGCGCTATGCCGAGTCGCGCGGCTGGAAAGCGACCCTGCTTTCATCAAACCGCATCGGCATCGGCGGATTCAAGGAAGTAATTTTTTCAATTGAAGGCGACGATGTCTACGGCACTATGAAATTCGAACAGGGCGTGCACCGCGTCCAGCGCGTGCCGGAAACCGAAAAAAGCGGCCGCGTGCATACTTCAACCGCAACGGTCGCCGTACTTCCCGAAGTTGATGAAGTTGATGTAAAGGTTGATGCCAAGGATTTAAAAATTGATACATTCTGCGCCGGCGGACACGGCGGCCAGTCGGTAAATACCACCTATTCGGCGGTGCGCATCACCCATGCCCCGACCGGCATCATTGTTTCGTGCCAGGACGAGCGCTCCCAGCTCCAGAACCGCGAACGCGCCATGTCTATCTTGCGCGCGCGAATTTTTGAAATTGAGCAGGAGAAAAAGATGAAGGCGCTAACTGAAAAGCGGCGCAGCCAAATCGGCTCCGGCGACCGCAGCGAAAAAATCCGCACTTACAATTTTCCCCAGGACCGGCTCACCGACCACCGCATCAACATGAACTGGCACAATCTTCCGGAAATCATGGACGGCAAAATTCAGCCAATTATTGACGCGCTCAAAGCGGCGCAGGCCGAAGAACTATGCAAGTCGGTGAATCGGTGAATCGGTGAATCGGGAACTGAGAAAATAAAAATCGTCCCGACTGAATGAAGTGAACGTCGGGGCGATTTTTTATTTAACTATTTCGCTTTAAACGTTTTAATTATTGACCCTACTTCCATCCTTCTGGAAAGAATAAACTCATCGTTTACCGTGTCTTGGGCCGCCCATCCAAAGAATGCGAAATTATCATTCTCGCCCCTGTAGGCTGCGCTATAGAGCGCATCGGCTTCATGGCCCGGAAGATCCAATTCTTTTTTCATTATCTTCCAATCCTCCAAATCCATCACTTCTATCGCCATGAGATCTTTCTCCGCCGCGAAACCAAAATGTATTGAATTGGCTTCATGATAAACGGAATAGCCCCTCCATGTCTCTGGGAATGACAGGCTGAATCCATAATAATCGTTTTCATATTGAAGCTCATCAATTGCTTCGACTTTGGCCTGATCTCCCGCAACCGCCTCCTCTTCTTCTACCGCAGTTGAAGCGGCCGGTTCGCTTAACTCGGCGCGTAGAGCCTCAATCGCCTCTTCCTGCGCAACGAATTTTTCTTGCGACAGGGTTTGAAAATAATACATCATTCCGCCGAGAATTGCGGCAACGATGATGATAGCGACGATAATCCAGACCGCGGACATATTTTTTGCCACGCCGGGCATGGATGCATTTAGTTTGTCCATATGTATTTTAATGATTTAATTATTGATTGCATTATACCACCCCCCCCCCGGATAAAATCAAATGGAATGAATTGGGGTTGCGCCGGTAGGGGCGTATTGCGGATCAACGGTAGGGGCGAACGGCCGTTCGCCCCTACGCGACAATACGCCCCTGCGCGTATATTCAAAAAGGCCGGCAATAAACGCGCGGCCTTTTTTGAATCGTGCGATTAACTGCCTGACTCAATCTTGAATGAATCAATGATGCGCTGATATTCTGCCGGGAGGTCAATGCTTGCTTGTTTTATGCCGGGATAATAAATATAAATAGAATACGCGGCATTGGGGGATACGAAGGCATAAACCTCAATATCTTCTCCGCTGATCTTGTCATCTACAACGTGTATCTTTTTTCCGGGATAGTTGGCAATTATTACGTCCTCACTCGTTTCCACCGAATCTCCATACTTCCGATCGACGAACTCATCAAGAGTATCCACGGAGTCAAAATCGACAAGAATATAAACTTGAGGTAAATATTCGGCGTCAAGCGCAATCTGAAGCGGGTCAGGCGAAACTAATATTTTGCTAATTTCTTTTTCCTCGCCCCATCCATGATCATATTCATGATAAATATGCCAACCTTTGGCATATTCAAACGAGAATATCTCGGGTAAAACAGAAACTGGTTCGGATTCAAAGGTAAGATATTCTTCCTCGGCCGAACCTTCCTCTTCCACCCCTTCCTCAGCCACGACCGTCGGCTGACCAAGTTCTTCGCGCAAATCATTAATCGCCTGTTCCTGCGCAACGAATTTTTCTTGCGACAGGGTTTGAAAATAATACATTAATCCGCCGAGCGCGACGGCGACGATTACGATGGCGACGATTATCCAGACCGCGGACATATTTTTTGCCTCGCCGGGCATGGATGGGTTGATTTTGTCCATAATTTTAATTTAATTTTAAATTGATATTATTGTATCATACCTCCCCCTAAAATCAAATGGAATGAATTGGGGTTGCGCCGGTAGGGGCGTATTACGGATCAACGGTAGGGGCGAACGGCCGTTCGCCCCTACGCGGTGAAAATCGACGACCGGCCGTTTGTTGGTGACGACAAATGGTAGGGGCGGACGCCCGACGAACAGGGCGGACGCAGGGGTCCGCCCCTACTCGCATTTAAATAAAAAAGACCCGTTGCAATTTAATGCAAACGGGTCAGGGGGTCGGCGCGTAGCAGCGTATTGCAATGCGCCGCTACTAGACGCTTGCAGAAACCGCCGCGGTGTCGTCGCGGTAGAAATCGTGCGAAAGATGCTTGTAGCGCCAGAACCACCCTTTTTCGTCTTCCCAGAAGAGGCCGCGAACGCAGAGGTCACCTTCTCGATCGCAATAAATCGTACCCCAGAAGTAGACCCGCATCCTCATCCACATGATGGGAATGAGGTTTGGATGAACGAGCAGGTAATCCAGGACGCAGGCGTTCAGAACCGACTGATTTTGGAGTTCCTTGCGGAGCGCGTGGCCCTGGACAACACTACGACCCCTCTGCAAATCGGAAAGGTAAAGAACGACCTTGTCCGGGTCCCACTCCAACTGACCGCTTCTCCGGTGCTCTTCCACGGTGAAGAGGCCGAGCAGATAGGGGTCGGCGTCGCAGTCGATGATGTGCTTCGCTTCCACCGCCCTTCTTGCCTTCTCGTTCGCTTCGGCGATGCGCCAGAAGAGCTCGCAGAGCTCAAACTCCAAATCGCCGGGCTTGTCGATCACGCTCTGCGCCACCTTGGCCGGCAGATGAATAGACAGGTGCCGGCTGACCACGGCCATGAGCTCGCGAAGTTGCCTCGGACTCATCATTTTCTTTTCGGACATCTCTTTCCTCCTTGGGCCTACCAACGCCGCATTGCGACGCCAGCCTTACCCATGGTTTTCCGGCCGGAAATATTCCGGCGGGATATTGATTTGTACCAAAATCGCGCCGGGTTGTCAATGCGCGGTCGTCTTGTAGGGGCGTATTGCAATACGCCCCTACCGAATGATGCAATAAACATGATATGATAACGATATGACCATCACCCAAGCCCTTTCCAGGGCAATGAAAATTTTACAACAGAATCATATTGATTCACCAGATCTCGATGCCGAAATTCTATTGGCGCACGCGCTCGGACGCGACCGGGTTTTTTTGTTCGCGCACCGGGACAGAGAATTGCGAGCACCGGAGCTGGCGCGATTTACCAAGTTAATTCGGCGCCGCACCAGGCATGAGCCAGTCGCCTATCTCACGGGCATAAAATATTTTTACAAACTCAAGATCGGCGTGAATAAAAAGGTTCTTATTCCACGGCCGGAAAGCGAAATGCTTGTGAGCCTGGCGTTGAAGTATTTGAATAAACATCCGCGCGCAGCCGTAATCGATGTAGGTACCGGCTCGGGCGCGCTTGCCATTGCGATTGCCAAAAACAAGCCGCGCGTAAAAGTCATTGCGATTGATAATTCGGCGGCCGCGCTTAAGACCGCGCGACAAAACGCGAAAAAACTTGGCGCAAAGATTGATTTTATAAAATCCGATTTGCTCAAGGCTTTGCCGATTGAATTCTGGAAAAAGAATCCCAATATTTTGATCGTGGCCAATCTCCCCTATCTTCCGACCGCGGTGTGGCGCGAGTGCCCCGCGGATGTGAAAAAATACGAGCCGCGCGCCGCGCTTGACGGCGGCAAAGACGGACTTAAATATTACGGACGGCTAATCAACGAGATTCGGAAAATTTTGCCAAATCTCAACTCCATGCAGTCATATTTCGAAATTGATCCCGAGCAGGGCAAAAAAATAATCAAATTTATCGGCCCGCGCGACCGGATTAAACCGTATGACGATATGTGCGGACGGGTGAGAGTAATTGGGTGGGGAAAATAAATGTACGGGGCGCATATATGCGACCCATACATTTATTTTTTTATTTTGAGTATTTTATTTTAGAGGCGTCGGTTGCCACTTCCACCCACGTCACGCCGCGGTTGAATTCAATCTCCCGGCCGGTGACATCATAGAAGCGCAGGCGGTCCTGAATATCGTCTTTCTGCCAGGTCGCCTCAAGCGCGCCGCCGTCGCGGAAAACCCAGGCCTTGCCCTTGCCGAGGGTGCGGAGATTCAGACGGCCCTCGTAATCAATCACCGTGGCTTCGGTGACGACAATGGCGATATTTTTGGCTTTAATGGCGTCGCCGTTTTTTTCTATATGCTGAACTTCGCCGTGGAATCTCACATATTCATTGGTACCGGACGCGTAGACCCAGCGCGTGAGATATGCGGGCGTGGAAAAATTAATTGTAATTTCATTCGCTGACGGCGCAGCGGACGGCTGATCGTCTTTAAAGCGCCATGATTCGTAAGCCGCGACCGCGTCCATCTCTTTGGCCTCAACCGCCTGGCGGAGCAAATCGGAATTTGAATAAACATTATGCGGCGCCGTGCGTTCGTTATCGCGCCAGAAAAAACGGCCGTTGTAAAATTCGTTCAGGTCAAAAATCGGATATGACGGAATCTTCTGCAAAGCAAGCGGACTGCCGCCGCAATGCGCGTACAGCGCACCGAACTCGGCCGCCCAGTCAAGATAATAATCGCGCGCCGAACGGACCGGGCCGACTTCATCGCTTGAAAAATCCTGGTCAAAAATCGCCAAGAACCGCGTGATGCCCGCCTCGGCCGGGGCTTCGAATACCAGGCTCGCGCGCGAGATGCCGGACGGCGGCCGCGATTCAATGTGGTTTTCAATCATCGCGGCAATGGGTACAAGATTCGTGCGGCCGGCCGCAGCCATCACGCCGTCAATTGTTCTCGGCGCGGTATCCGCAGCCACTGCCGAGGACGGCTCATCGGAAACCGCGGGCGTGGCATAGCGCGAAGCGACCGTGAGATATGTCCCGACTGACGCGGCGCAAATTAAAACAACGCCGAGAGCAAGCGCGGCGAGAAGTAACTTTCTTCGTCGTTCCGCACCCGAATCTTCGGCGTGTTTAAAAATTTTGTTTGCTAACTCACGGATCGCGATTTTCATTTGTTTTTCTCTTTTTTTGGCTCTTCTTTTTCGGGTTTCGCACCAGCCGCAGGAGCGGCTTCTTCGGCGCCTTCTTCACCCTCTTCCGGGGCCTTGCCCTTGGCGGCAACTTCAACCTGATCAACGCCGGCGGCCGGCGCTTTTTCAAGTTCAGCAATCTCGGCTTCGGTCATCGGCGGCTTAACCACCGCGATGCTGCGCTCCGGCTCATCCAAAACATGGATTGACGGCGGTATTGCAAGATCCTTTACCCGAATTACGTCCTCAAAATTTTTGAGATTTGAAATATCGACAACGATCTCATTGGAAAGCTCGCTCGGCATACATTCAACCTGCAGGGTGTAATAATTTTTAACCAGCGTGCCGCCGAGTTCTTTGACGGCCGCCGACTCGCCGATGAATTTGATGACCATGTCGGCAATAATTTTTTCATCCATGCGCACCTGGCGAAAATCAACATGAATCGGCATATCATGCACCGGTTCTCTCTGAATATCCTGTATCAAAACCTTGACCGGCTTATCATCGCCGATTTTAAGATCAATGAGTTTTGCTTCGCCGGCCGCTTTATATATTTTTTCCAGCACGTTTTTTTCTAAAACAATATTTTGGTTCGCAATGCCGTGTCCGTAGACAACGCCCGGAACCAAACTCTGGCGGACCAGGGCCCTGGCCTTGTCGGCACCGTCGGCGCGCTTATTAACGTTTAAAGTGAGTTCAGTCATATTCTCTAAAAATATTTAAAATGTGCCTATATTTAACCAGAATCCGCTCCGGCTGTCAAGATTAGGAAATCTTAGCCAAAAATTGCGGAGAATCAACCTCTTCGTGGGCGCGAATCACATGGTCCAGGGTGAGCTCGTCGGAATTGCGGAATTTAAGTACATCATCGTAGCTCAAGTCCGTAATCAGGCCGTACGAGGCAACCCCGACTCCGGAGGCCATAAAAAGCGCAATGACGGATCCAAGGCACGCGGCGCAATGAAGATGAACGAGCTGATTCTCGGTCGTTTCGCGCAAAACGCGCGCCTCAAGCTTTTGCGTCGAGCTCCCGCAGAGCGGACAATTGCCCATTATCTTCAGATTCTCCGGCAGGGAAAATTGGCTGTTGAAATTAAACATAGGTATATGATAGCAGAATGCGCACGATTGCGACAGGGTTAGCGCGGCGCCTCATGCACCGCGATGCTTTCGGCAATGCCGATCATCAAGAGAAAAGTAAGAAGCGAACTGGCGCCGTAGCTCAAGAAGGGCAGAGTGATGCCGGTGACCGGGAACCAGCCGAGATTCATGGCGATGTTCACTCCGATCTGCGTCGCGAGCAGAATAATGATGCCGAGCGCCAAAAAAAGGCTGAAATCATCGCCCGACCTAGCACAGATTTTAAAGAGACGCCAGAGTACGATGGAAAAAAGACCGATCATGAGAGCGACCCCGACGAGTCCAAGCTCTTCGGCAACGACCGCGAAAATAAAATCAGTCTGGCTTTCAGGCAGGAATTTCAGCTGGGACTGCGAGCCGAAGCCCAGGCCGCGACCAAAAAATCCGCCGGCGCCAATTGCAATTACGGCCTGAGTTACGTTATATCCCTGACCGAGTGGATCGCGCTCCGGGTCCAAAAAAGTAAGCACGCGGTCGCGCTGAAAATCCTGGAGTCCAAAAAACCATCCAAAGATACTGACCATGATAATTGCGACAAGTATCAGGGCGATAAATCTTTTCCGGGTATTGCCGAAAAAAAGCAGGCCGAACCACAGTGAAAAAAGCACCATGGCGGAACCAAGGTCCGGCTGGCCCATGACAAGCAGAATATACGCGCCGCCAAGCGCCGAAACCGCAACGAGCTGTTTAAAACCAAAATGTATGCCGCTCCGCTCGCTCAAATAACTCGCCATGAGCACGAGGAGACAAATCTTGGCGAGCTCAACGGGCTGAAAATTGAGCGGGCCGATTGAGAACCAGCCGGTCGTGCCGCGGATGGTTTGTCCAAAAAGCAATACGCCGGCAAGCAGCGCGAGGCCGCCGATATAAATTAACCGACGGTAATTCCGAAGCAACCGATAATTGGACGCGGCGATGAAAAAAATAACAATTACTCCGACTGCGAGCACGGCCAGTTGTTTTTTGAAATTAAAAAAATCCGGTTCCTGCTGAGAGAGCGCCACCGAATAAATAGCCGCGAGGCCGATACAGCACAATAAAAAAACCGCAGCAAACAAAATCCAGTCGAAATTTTTTAGTTTTACAAACATTTAGAGCGGCAGGTAATTGCCCTCGTCAAAAATATTGACTTCGGGCGCAATCTCCATTTTACTTACCTGCGCCAAACTGTCAAACCAGCTTACTTCAACCGCGCGGGTTTCCCCGGAGCGAAAATCACTCAATGCGACAAAATTTACTCCGGACGGCGTAGCGCCACGGTAAGCGATGACGTAAAACCCCACGCTCCGGTATCCGTATGCCGAGAGATTCTGCACCGTAAATTTTGTTTTCATGACCGTACCTTTTCCGAGCGAAAGTGCGGATTCCTGCGCAATATCCGTAATTTTGAAATTGAAGCGTTCATTTTTCCATTCCCCATAATCCGGAACCTCGTGCGCATCTAGTCGATGCCGAGCGACGTCTTCCAAAACAAGCTTGGCGCTCTCGGGTCGGGCCGTGCCGGAAAAAGCCAATTCAGCCAGCCATTTTTCTTCGGTCGGCAGGATAAAGCCGTGGCGCCGGGTGGTTTCGCCGCCCGCGAAGGTGAATTTATAGTTGAATTCGGCCCAAAATATCGGGCTTTCATTGCTAATTTTAGCCAAAAAATCAAATTTTTCGCCGCTCGGGAAAACCCGGGCCGTACCCGCATCGATCGGCCGCGGCGCGTTGACGCGAATCCATTCCTGCGAATAAGCCGGCCCTGAAGTTAGGTCATTCATCATGGCCTTATATCTTGAATATGATATTACAAAAAGATCCAGCACTCCCCAGAGAGCGTACAGCCAAAAAATTGCGGCCATGCCGATTAGGATGCCCAGCCCGACGCGGCGCAGCTTGACCTTGTGCGTGACATACCAATAGCTCAAGGCGAGTAATTTCGTGCGCTTCTGCTCTTCTTCGGTAAAACTATTTGTGTTTGCCATAATGCGTCAATTATATCAGAATTTTCGCCTTGTTCCAAGCGGATATTTTACCTTGCTAATTGCTATAAAAAATGATAAAATATTGGCATAAATTAAGTTAAAATTTGTCCACAGCTATGCCAAAAAAGACGATTAAGAAACCCGCCCCGGTTAAGGCGGCAAAAAAATCAAAAGACGAATACGGCGCAAAACAGATTACAGTGCTTGAAGGCCTGGAGCCGGTCAGAAAACGGCCAGGCATGTATATCGGGACAACCGGACCGGATGGTCTGCATCATTTGATTTGGGAAGTTGTTGACAACTCCATTGACGAAGCAATGGCCGGCCACTGCGACCAAATCACCGTAACGCTTTTACCCGACAATAAGATCGCGGTTGAAGACAACGGCCGCGGCATTCCGGTTGATATTCACAAGCAATTTAAAGTTTCGGCTCTGGAGCTCGTACTCACCAAGCTTCACGCCGGCGGTAAATTCGGCGACAGCGGTTACAAGGTTTCCGGCGGCCTGCACGGCGTCGGCGTTTCGGTTGTGAACGCCCTCTCCACCTGGATGCGCGCCGAAGTAAAGCGCGACGGCAAGCTCTGGATGCAGGAATACAAACGCGGCAAGCCACAGAGCAAAGTCAAATCAATCGGCAAAGCGGCCGGAACGGGCACAACGATTATTTTTCAGCCGGATCCGGAAATATTCAAAACCATCGAATTCAGCTGGGATACCATCCTGGACCATCTGCGCCAACAGGCATATCTCAACAAAGCGGTAAAACTGACGGTGCGCGATGAGCGAAGCAAGTCCACGCGCCAAAAATATTCATTTTATTTCGAGGGCGGGCTCGCCTCTTTCGTCAAACACCTGAATTCCAACAAAACTCCGAAACATGAAAATGTTTTTTATGTTTCCAAAGAGGCCGAGGGTGTGGAAATAGAAATCGGCCTGCAATATACCGAAGAATTCAAAGAGACTTTGTTTGCCTTCTGCAACTATATTTATAATCCCGAGGGCGGAACTCACGTCATCGGCTTCCGCACCGCGCTCACCCGCGTGTTGAATAATTACGCCCGCAAAAAGGGATATCTCAAAGAAAAAGATGAAAACCTTTCCGGCGAGGATGTGCGCGAAGGTCTGACCGCGGCAATCTCGGTCAAGGTCAGAGACCCGCAGTTTGAGGGACAGACCAAGGCAAAACTTGGCAATCCCGAAGTGCGCACGGCGGTGGAAAGCGTGTTCAACGACACTCTGGCAATCTATCTTGAAGAACATCCAAAGGACGCAGAAGGAATCTTAGAGAAATGCGTACTCGCCTCCCGCGCGCGCCAGGCAGCCAAAGCGGCCCGCGACACGGTGATCCGAAAAGGCGCGCTTGAAGGGTTGAGCCTGCCGGGCAAACTCGCCGACTGCTCCAGCCGCGATCCGTCGCAGTCCGAACTCTATATTGTTGAGGGCGACTCGGCCGGCGGTTCGGCGAAGCAGGGCCGCAGCCGTGAATTCCAGGCGATTCTCCCGCTGCGCGGAAAAATTCTGAATGTGGAACGCGCCCGGCTGGACAAAATGCTCGCGAATAACGAAGTGAAGTCATTGATTATCGCGCTCGGCACCAATATCGGCGAACAATTTGAAATTGAAAAGCTGCGCTATGACCGCATCATTATCATGACCGATGCCGATGTTGACGGCGCGCATATCCGCACGCTGCTCTTAACTCTTTTCTACCGGTATTTCCCGGAAATCATCGGCAAGGGGCATCTTTACGTCGCCCAGCCGCCGCTTTACAGCATTAAAGTCGGAAAGGCGCTTCACTACGCGTATTCGGATGAAGAAAAAGAAAAAATTCTGAAAGAATTCGCCACTCTCAAGCCGCCAACCAAGGCGGAAAAGAAAAAAGGCGCCAAGCCGAAAAAACTTGAAGTCGTTGAAGGCGAAGAGGGTGATGCCGAAGGAGAAGAAAAAGACGAGTACCGCGCCGTCATCCAGCGGTACAAGGGTTTGGGCGAGATGAATCCCGAACAGCTCTGGACCACGACCATGGATCCGGCAAACCGCATCCTGAAGCTCATAACCATCGAGGACGCGCAAAAAGCCGACCACGTGTTTGACGTTCTTATGGGCACGGAGGTCGAGTCAAGAAAGCGGTTTATCCAGACCCATGCGAAAACCGTGAAAAACCTCGATATTTAATCGCAAAATCAAACGTAGTGACAAGTCGCGACTTGTCACTACGTTTAAACCTTGCCAAATTTGTATATATATTGTATGATTGTGAGCGTAAGCCCGAACAGGGCTTTTTAAAGATAAAAATATGTCTTGGAAAGAAAATAAAATCGTGGAGTACATCATCTCCTCAAAAGCCGAGCTAAAAAAAGTCGCCTGGCCGACCCGTGCCGAAATTACGCACTATTCAATGCTCGTGATCGGCATCAGCCTGGCAATTGCCGTGTTTTTAGGAGCATGCGATTATGTTTTGACCCTCGGGTTGGAACAGGTCGTCCGCTAAATAAAAAATCGCTCTTTTAACTTAGGAGGAATATTATCATATGCCAAAGCAAGTATTGCAGCGGGGACGCCGCTGGTATGCGATCCACACATATTCGGGATATGAAGAAAATGTGATGGATAATCTTAAAAAGAGAATCGAGTCGTACGACATGGAAGACAAGGTCTTCGGCGTACTGATTCCGAAAGAGAAAAAAATTAAAATCAAGAACGGCAAGCGCCGCATCGTGGAAGAGAAAATCTTTCCGGGCTATGTTCTCGTCGAGATGATCGTGACGGACGATTCCTGGTACATGGTGCGCAACACCCCGAATGTCACCGGATTTATCGGCACGGGCACGGTTCCGACTCCCCTTTCCGAGGACGAAGTTAAATCGCTACAGAAAAGAATGGGCGTTGAGGAGCCGCAGTATAAGATTGATGTTTCCGCCGGATCGCCGGTCAAGATTGTCGACGGGCCGTTCAAGGGATTCGAAGGAAAAGTCAGCGAACTGGACGAAGCGCGCGGCAAGATCAAAGTGCTGGTCAATATGTTCGGACGCGAGACTCCGGTGGAACTGGACTTTTTGCAGATTAAAAAAATATAACGGTGAATCGGTGAATCAGTTGACCGGTTAATCGGGACAAATATCCTGATCCACTGATTCACTGATTCACCGACCAACCCGCACTTATTGCCCCAACCGCTCAATGCGCAAAGGGCAAGCTTCTAGTAAGTGCCATCCAATTAATAATCTTAATATGGCAAAAAAAGTAAAAACGCAGATAAAGCTGCAGCTCAAGGGCGGCCAGGCAAACCCGGCGCCGCCGGTCGGCCCGGCCTTGGGCCAGCACGGCTTGAATATCCAGGATTTCTGCAGCAAATTCAATGCCGCGACCAAGGACAAAATGGGCGAAGTTGTGCCCGTGATTATTACCGTCTACCAGGACGCGACTTTCAGTTTTGTCACCAAGACCCCGCCGGCTTCGGAACTTATTAAAAAGGCGGCCGGAATCGAAAAGGGTTCGGGCAAGCCGCTCCAGGAGAAAGTCGGGAAAATCACGCACGCCCAAGTGAAGGAAATCGCCGAGAAAAAAATGCCGGATCTCAATGCCCACGATATTGACGCGGCAATGAAGATTATCGAAGGCACCGCGCGCCAGATGGGCGTAACGGTCCAGGAATAAATTTTAATCACTAATTCTTATTGTGGGACCCCGATCGAACGCAAGTGAGCATCGGGGGCTTGCACCACGGAGAAAACAATATGCCAAGATCGAAAAGATACGAGGAGGCCAAGAAATTAATTGACCGCAAGAAGGTCTATCCGCGAGCGGAGGCGATTGAACTTGCGAAAAAAACTTCAACCGTAAAATTCGACGCTGCTGTTGAGGCCCACTTCCAGCTGGGCATCGACCCGGCCAAGGGCGAACAGCAGATTCGCTCCACCATTATTTTTCCGCATTCAATCGGCAAGGAGCGCCGCGTCGCCGCGTTCGTTGCCGCGGACCGCGAAGCCGAAGCCAAAGCGGCCGGCGCCGACATTATCGGCGGCGATGATATGATTGAAAAAATCAAAAAAAGCGAAAAGATCGATTTTGACGTCGCGGTCGCCACTCCGGACATGATGCCGAAACTCGCGAAAATCGCAAAGATTCTCGGCCCCAAGGGCCTGATGCCGAACCCCAAAACCGATACCGTCGGCCCGAATGTTAAAAAGATGATTGAAGAAATTAAGAGGGGCAAAATCACATTCAAAAACGATGCCACCGCAAACGTGCATCAGACCATCGGCAAGGTGTCGCTCGATTCGGCCAAGCTTCTTGAAAACCTGAACGCTCTCATTGAAGCGGTATTGCGCGTCAAACCGCCCTCTTCAAAGGGAGAATACGTAAAAAGCGCAACCATCGCGACTTCAATGGGCCCGGGCATTAAATTTGAAATTTAAACTTTCCGGAATATGGAGGAGCAAAAAAACGACGAAAAATATTTTCGGCCCAAATGGGACGACTATTTTATGGCAATTGCCCGGATTATCGCGACCCGGAGCACCTGCGACCGGCTGCGCGCCGGCGCCGTTCTTGTGAAGAATAACCGCATTATCTCAACCGGCTATAACGGCGCGCCTCCCGGCTTGCCGCACTGCGACGGCCCGGACGGCCATCTCATAGAAGAAGGCCACTGCATCCGCACAATCCACGGCGAACACAATGCCCTGCTTCAGGCCGCCCTTGTTCCCGGCGCGAGCACCGAGGGGACGACGCTCTATACGACCTACAGCCCCTGCATGCATTGCTGCAAATATATTGTCGCCTGCCACGTCAGCCGCGTTGTTCTGGGGAAAATTTACCGCGCCGAACAGGCGATCCAATATCTTAAAGACGCCGGTCTTCAGGTTGATATATATGAAGAGAAAAAAGAGGTGAATAATTTTTTGGCAAGCCTTTACCAGAAAGAGATAGAAACCATGGATCCCAAAGAGGGCGGCGTTCAATTGCGCACGGAATGAATATGACAAAAAAAATAATCGCACTTGTCGGCATGTGCGGCGCGGGCAAAACCGCGGTTGCCGATGAATTTAAAAAACAAAACTGGGCGTATGTCCGGCTCGGACAGATTACACTGGACGAAGTGAAGCGCCGCGGCCTGGAGCCGAGCGAGCAAAACGAACGCCCGATCCGCGAAGAACTCCGCGCCAAGCACGGCATGGCCGCATTCGCGGTTTTGAACTTTCCGAAGATTGATGAAGCTCTTCGGGAGGCCAATGTCATCGTGGACGGCCTGTACTCGTGGTCCGAATACAAAGAGTTTAAAAATAAATACGGCGAAGCGCTCAAGGTAATCGCCATTTACGCTTCTCCGGAGACAAGATACGCGCGGCTTGAAAACCGCGCCGCTCATCACGGCGAGGATCCGAAAATGATTTTCCGGTCATTCTCCCGCGACGACGCTGAGTCGCGCGACTACGCGGAAATTGAGAATCTGGATAAGGGCGGGCCGATCGCCATGGCCGACTGGACAATCATAAATGAGAGCACTATGGAAGAACTCATCGCGGCCGCGCGAAAAATTATTTCCCAAATCAATGAAAGTTAAAATAAAAAGAATTGATAAAGAGCTACCGCTACCCCAGTATCAAACCGCTGGCGCGGTAGCTTTTGATTTATGCGCGCGAGTTGATACGGAAATCGCGCCGGGTGAAATCGTGCCGGTGCCGGCGAACCTGATAATCCGGGTTCCCGAAGGTTATGCATTTTTGATAATCGCCCGTTCCAGCCTTCCCGGCAAAAAGGGCCTGATGCTCCCGAATTCGGTCGGCGTGTTCGACCAGGACTATTGGGGACCCGAAGACGAGGTCAAAGTTCTGCTCTATAATTTTAAAAACCAAACCGCCAAAATTGAACGCGGCGAAAGACTCGCCCAGGGCCTGCTTGTAAAAATCGAGAAGGCCGAGCTCGAGGAAACCGACGAAATGAACAACGCAAACCGCGGCGGTTTCGGGTCGACCGGCGGGTATAAAACCAGCTTGTAGGAATTAGCTTGTAGCTTGTAGAAAAATATGAAAGCCTACATTGATATCGTAAAAAAAATCCTTGATCAGGGTGAACGAAAAGCCAATCGCACCGGCGTGGATACCATTGCCATTGCCGGCGCCATGTTTGAACATGATATGAGCAAGGGCTTTCCCCTGCTCACTACCAAAAAAATGCCCTTCAAGTGCATTGCGAGCGAATTGGAATTTTTCATCAAGGGGCTGACCGACAAACAATGGCTGCAGGAGCGCAATAACCATATCTGGGACGAATGGGCATCGCCCGCCAAGGTGCCATACGGTCATGGCGCGGAAACCAAGGCGCGGATGGCGGCCGAACGCGACCTCGGGCCGATTTACGGCTTTCAGTGGCGGCATTTTAACGCCGACTATGCCGGTTTTGACAAAGACCATGCCGGCCAGGGAGTGGATCAGCTCAAGCAGGTCGTAGAGACGCTTAAAAAAAATCCCAATGACCGGCGCATGATCGTCTCCGCGTGGAATCCGTCAAAAATCGCCGAGATGGCTCTGCCGCCGTGCCATTATTCTTTTCAGGTGACGGTCATCAATAATAAACTGAATCTTCTTTGGAATCAGCGGTCCGTGGACACCATGCTCGGCCTGCCCTTTAATATCACGAGCTATGCCCTGCTCCTGCACCTTCTCGCCAAAGAGGCCGGACTTGCCGAGGGAAAACTGGTGGGATTTTTGGCGGACACGCACATCTACGTAAACCACCTGGATGGGGCAAAAGAACAAATCAGCCGCGATCCGAATCAGTATCCCTTGCCGCGGATTGCAACGGATAATTTCACGTCAATCTTTGACTGGAAATACGACGATACAAAACTCGCGGACTATCAGAGCTTTCCGGCGATTAAATTTGAAATTGCGGTCTGAATTTATGAAAACAATACTCCTCATGGCGATTACGCTTGACGGCAAGATCGCCAAGCACGCGGCCCATGCCGCGACCTGGACGAGCAAAGCGGACAAAAAGATTTTTGTTGAAGAAACGAAAAAAGCCGGCGTCATCATCATGGGGCAGACGACTTATGATACCATCGGACGGCCGCTCCCCGGCCGGCTGAACGTGGTAATGAATCCCGAACCCGACGCCACGAAAAATATTCCAGACTCGCTTGAATTTACCAATCGGGAACCGCGTGAGCTGCTCACCGATCTCGAGAAGCGCGGATTTTCAAACGCCATTATCGGCGGCGGTGCGACCATTAACGGGCTTTTTTTGAAAAGCGGGCTGATTGACGAGATCTGGCTCACGATTGAACCGAAAATCTTCGGCGAGGGACTGCCGCTTTTTCGCGGCGCGGACGTTGATATAAACTTGAAGCTTTTGGAAATTAAAAAACTGGATGATAACGCAATCCAATTGAGATATTCCGTAATCAAATAATTAATATGACCGGCAAATTCATAGTTTTCTACGGCATCAATAATCTTGGAAAGACTCTGCAGGCCAAGAAGCTGGTGGAGCGGCTCAACGCCGAGGGCCGACCGGCCGAGTATTTAAAGTACGCGATTTACGACCTTGAACCCTCAGGCGGAATTTTGAATAACTATCTGCGGAACGGAAATCCGCACGAGCTGACGTCGCGGGAGTTCCAGATTATCCAAGTGCTGAACCGCACGCAATACGAACCGGTTCTGCGCCAGAAACTCAAAGATGGTATAATTATCGTGGCTGAAGACTATATCGGCACCGGTATCGCCTGGGGCGCCGGCGCGGGGGTTGATAAGGCTTTTTTACAAAGGCTGAACTCCCATCTCCTGCGCGAAGACCTGGGAATTCTCTTTAACGGAGAACGATTTATACAGGGTGTTGAAAAAGAGCATCGGCATGAATCCGACGATGAATTCACGGAGCGGGTCCGGCAGATTCATATTGAGCTCGGCGAAGAGTACGGCTGGAAAAAAATCAACGCCAACGGTTCAATTGACGAAATACATGAACAAGTTTGGCGCCTTATCAATAATTTAATAAATTAATAATTTAATAACAAAATCTATGAACTTTATTGGCGCGGGCGAACTTATAAAAAAAAGCTGGTCCATATATTTTGCGAATTTTAAGACGCTCATTCTAATCGCAGTCTGGTCCCTAATCCCGGCAGTGGCGATGATTCTCGTGGTACTTATCCCCCAGGAGCTCTGGATCTTGAGCATGCTTCTCGCAATCGTGGCAGGAATTGGCACGATGATTGTCGGCCTCTGGGTTTTTGCAACCATGACCGCGATAATCGCGAAAATTTACGACGGCGAGCAGTATGACGTAAAGGCAATAAGCCAGAATGCTTGGACAAAAATCATTCCCCTGCTTTGGGTTTCAATCCTCACCGGATTCGCGGTTTTCGGCGGAACACTACTCTTCCTTATTCCTGGTATTATTTTTGCAGTTTGGTTCACCTTCAGTTCGGTGATAAATGTTCTGGAAGGAACACGCGGCACCGCGGCTCTAAAACAGAGTAAACAGCTCGTCACCGGCAAGTGGTGGGCCGTGCTCTGGAGACTCGTGGCGTGCTACTTTGTGTACGGGATTATATTCTACATCGTGACGGCGATCCTGTTTCTGCTCGTCGGTCTGGCGACCGGCCAATGGGAGGCATTTGCTTCGGGACAGTATCTACCGTGGCTCAGTAATCTCATATCGCAAATAGTTAATGTGGCGGCAATGCCGCTCGCCGGCGCGATTTCCGTTATTCTATACATCGAACTAAAGAAATTCAAAAGCATGCCCTGAGCCTGCCGAATGGACCAGAATCAACTGAATTAAGATTTATGCAATATCAGCCAGTCATCGGGCTGGAAATACACGTTCAGCTCAAGACTAAAACCAAGATGTTCTGTCCGTGCGCCAATGTGCCGGACGGCACTCCGGCTAATACGGCGGTCTGTTCGGTTTGCACCGGCCAGCCGGGCGCTTTGCCGGTGGTGAATTCCACGGCCATTGAATTCGGCATTCGCGCCGCGGCGGCCCTGGGCTGCACGATCCAGGAACGTTCAAAATTCGACCGCAAGAATTATTTCTATCCGGATCTGCCGAAAGGCTACCAGATATCGCAATACGACATGCCGATCGCCAAGGACGGCTATCTTGAAATCGAAATTCCGAAGGGACCGCGCAACTATGCCCGCATAAATATCATCCGGGTGCATCTTGAAGAAGACGCGGCTAAATCTTTTCACGATGAAAAAGACGCCACGCTGGTTGATTACAACCGCGGCGGCACCCCGCTCATTGAAATCGTGACCGCGCCGGACATCGCGACTCCGTTTGAAGCCAAAATTTTTTTGCAAGAGCTGCGCACAATTATGCGCTATCTCGGAGTTTCCAACGCCGACATGGAGCGCGGCGAGCTGCGCTGCGACGCCAATGTAAGCTTGCGGCCGGCCGATACGCAGACTCTGTTTCCGAAAACCGAAATCAAAAACCTGAATTCATTCAAGGCCGTTGAACGCGCACTGGAATATGAAATCATGCGCCAGGAAAAACTCTGGGGACAGGGGAAGCCGCCGAGCCAGCAGTCAACCCGCGGCTGGGACGAAGATGCGGGCGAAACCGTGGAACAACGCGTCAAGGAAGCCGAGCAAGATTACCGCTATTTTCCCGAACCGGATATTCCCCCGCTTGATTTGGGCGACATGATTACCCGCGCAAAATCCGCCCTGCCGGAGCTTCCGGCCGCCAAGAGAAAAAGATTCATGGATGAATACGGATTTTCGGGCGAGAACGCGCGGTTTCTTACGAGCGACCTCGACTGGGCCGAATACGCGGAAAACACCGTGAGCGAACTCAAGGAATGGCTGGCGTCGGTTCCGGACCTGGACGGCACGTCCGAAGAAATTTACGAAAAGAACAAGAATAAACTCGCGAAACTTGTCGGCGGATGGCTCTGCTCCAAGCTCGCGGGCGCCATGGCGGATAAAAATATTGACATCAAGAATCTGAAAATCACGCCGGAAAATTTCGCCGAATTCGTGAGCCTAATTTACGCGAATAAGGTCGGCAGCGCCGCCGGGCAAAAAATTCTTGCAGCCATGCTTGAAACCGGCCAGGATCCGAGCCAGATTATGGAGGACCGCGAACTCGGGCAGATGAGCGACGTAGCGGAAATTGAACAAATCGTCCGCCAGGTAGTTGAAGATAATCCGGACAAGGCCGAGGCCTACCGCGCCGGAAAAACCGCGCTCATCCAATTTTTTGTCGGCCAGGTGATGATAAAATCCGAAGGAACCGCGGATCCGAATATCACGAAGGTTCTGCTTGAAAAATTTTTACAAAAATAATGTAGAGGTCACATATATGCGACCTCTACAAAAAAATATCGCCCGTACCGGGCGATATTTTTATTTTTGTAAAAATTCCTGGACTAATTTTTTGGCCTGATTATAATTATCCAGCCAGTTCACGCGCGAATCGCGCTTGAACCAGGTCTCCTGACGCTTTGAATATCGACGGGTATCTTTTTTCAGAAATCCGATCGCATCCCTGAGCTCGCATTCGCCCCGCAAGTAGCATCCCATCTGCCGGTAGCCGATACCCGAAAGCCCGGGGTCCCCCCATTTAAAATTGCGGGAGAGCAAGTTTTGAATTTCCTGAACCAGGCCTTCTCTAACCATCCGGTCAACTCTCCGGTCAATTCTTTCGTAAAGCAGCGGCCGCGGAACGCGCACGCCGATTTGCAATGCATCAAAAATCGGATTACCCATGGCCCGCTGTTCGGAAAAGGGCTTGCCCGTCAAAATGCAGACTTCAAGCGCGCGGATGATGCGGCGTTTGTTCTGTGGATCAACCACCTTAAGGGCGCCGGGATCCATGCGACCGAGAAGGCTCCAAAGCTCTTCATTGCTTTTGGTCTCAAGGCTTTTGCGCAGATTCTGGTTCGCTTTAACCTTGGGAATCTTCATGTTGTCAATTACCGCTTTAATGTAGAGACCGGTACCGCCAACCAAAATCGGGAGTTTGCCGCGCGACTGGATTTCGCGGATGCGGCGGATGGCGCGGCGCTGGAATTCGGCGACGCTAAAGTCGCGGTTCGGTTCAAGAAAATCAATCAGATAATGCGGCACGCCCTGAACCTCATAAAAGCGCCGCCCGCCGACCCGGCGCCAGCGGCCCGGCTCCTTGGCCGTGCCGACGTCCATCCAACGGTAAATCTGCCGCGAGTCAGCATTAACAATCTCGCCGTTGAATTTTTTGGCTAATTCAAGGCTCCAGGTCGTCTTGCCGCCGGCCGTCGGGCCAACCACGGCAACGAGTTTATTACTCTTTTTTATCATTAATGAGGGCCAATTTACCTTCCAAAATCCACAGTTTAGGGACTTCAATAATAACAGGCCGGATTTGGCCTGTCAAATCCCCGAGGTGTGAAAAATTCACCAGCTTCATTTCTGCTGAATTGCCGCGGCAAATGCCGGCGGCGCATGAATCCACAAGCACGGAAACCTCGCGGCCGGCGTATGCCTGATTCTTCCGCAGAGTGATTTCGCGCATGGTGTTTTCCAGCTCCTGCCAACGCCACTCTTTTTCCTCGCGCGGGACATCGTCTCCATAGGCTTTAACCGCGGCCGTGCCGGACCGCGGCGAATAAATCGCGTTGTATGATATATCAAACTCAATTTCACGGTAGAGACTCAGAGTCTCCTCAAATTCCTCGGCTGTTTCGCCCGGAAATCCGACAATGATATCCGTACCGATGGCAATCCCCGGCCGCGCGCTGCGGACTTTTTTGATAATTTCTATATACTCTTCGCGCGTATATGGTCGATTCATCCTCGCGAGTACCGAATTGCTCCCCGACTGGACCGGGAGATGGAGATAATTGGCCTGGCGCGGCAGCGCGAGCGCGGCAATCACCTCATCGGTCATGTGGCTCGGATGCGCCGCGGTAAAGTGGATGCGTTCAATCCCGGAAATTTGATTAAGCTCCCAAAGCAGAGCGGCAAAGTTGTCTTTGAACGGATTTTTTGAATTAAAATTTTCCGCATCCGCGGCTATGTAATTATTCACGGTCTGGCCGAGCAGGGTGATTTCCAGACAACCGCCGGCGGCGAGAGCGCGCGCCTCAACCAGAATGTCACTGAGTAGCCGATGGCGCACCGGGCCGCGCGCGAACGGCACGACGCAGTAAGCGCAGTACTTATCACAGCCGGTCTCGATTGTAATGAATGCTTTAAACTTGTTTTGATGCTTTGGCGCGATTTTGAGATAATCGGGATCAACTTCCAGAATGCCGATTTCCGGATTCCGGGCACGGAGCATGGCCGGAAGATGCGGCAAGTCGCTAATTGGGAAATACAAATCAAGACCGGGCATTTTTTTAAAAAATTCCCCTCTTTTGTCACGGCCGGGCATACAACCGGTAACGCCAATGATGAGCCCCGGCTTTTTGATTTTTAATTTATTAAATTTCTTCACCTGCCCATAAACGCGGTCTTCGGCCGACTGGCGCACCGAGCAGGTATTTATCAAAATAAAATCCGCCTCTTCGGGACGAAGAGTTTGAGTCAGGCCGAGACTATCGAGTAACGCGGCAGCGCGCTCGGAATCGGATTTATTCATCTGACAGCCCAGGGCAATGAGATGATAATGTTTAGTCATGGATTTTGATTATAACCCCGGAATAAAGAAAATTCAAGACTTGACTTTTTGCCTAAAATATGCTAAAATTGTAGTAATAATCAATATATATTTTCAATATGCCGGAAACCGGAGCACAATTCGAATCCTATAGTCCGCAGGAATTTAAAGCTGAAAAGAAAGGCCCGCCGCCGATTCCCGAAGCCGCGAAGAGGAGAATGCCTCCCCCGCTGCCCGAAGCGGCGCGCGCCAAAGCCCGAGCGGCCGAAGAAGCGCAGATTGAAGAAATCCGCGAGGACATTGGCATTGCCGAAAACTCGCCGGAGATTGAAAAATCCGCCGAAGCCACGGCTTATTCTTTGAAAGGCGACCATGAAAAAAACGAAGACGCGCTCGCGGCCGGCGATAATTATGTTCTGGTGGCCGACGGCATGGGCGGGCAAATGGGCGGTTATGAAGCCTCGCACACTATCCGCGACACGGTGAAAGATTTTTATAAGCGCCATGACGCGCTACTCCGCGACAGCGCGGCCAAGGGCGACCAAAAAACCATTGAAGAAAGCCTGCGCAATCTCATGTTTACTTCACAGAAAGAAATGGCGACCTTTGCCGCCTTACACGGCGATGACTTAAGGGCCGATAAAAGCCGCGGCGCTGAAGCGATGGGTGCGACCTTCAGCATGATGCACCGCTGGACCCAGCCGGGCGAAAAAGGAATCCTGGGCTTTGGTAAAAAAGAACCCCAGGAAAAAGTGACAGTCGCGCACATGGGCGACAGCCGGGTGATGCGGCTCCGCGGCGGAAAGATGGAGCGCCTGACCCGCGACAGTTCGCCGGCGCAGTTTCTGATTGACGAGGGAATTTTTCCGGATGACCAGTCAACCGACACGCGCTACACCCTGGAAGAACTGGATAATATTATTTCTCAAAAATTTCCTGAACCATCGGCCGGCGCGATTAAAAAAATGGTGCTTGGCGACATCTTAGAGAAAGGTCCAAGAGTGATCAAGCAGGGGTATTTTTCAGAAGAGGGCGGAGCAAAAAAAGCAACCTTTAGCATCAACGAGATCCGCGAAAAAACCACAGGCATCAGTTCCAAGAGCGCGGCCGACATTGAATCCGCGGCCCAAATCTTTACCGTAGACGCGAAAAAAGGCGATGTATTTTTTGAAACAAGCGACGGCATTCATGACAATCTTTTCGATGACGAAATTGAGAAAATTGCCAAAAAATTCGCCGACGATCCGAACCGCATGAGCCAGATGCTGGTGGTTGCATCAAAAATCCGCATGGGCAAAATGAGCCTGGACCAGTATCCGGAACTTAAAAATATTGTGCGGACCGACAAGCTGGCACAGGAACGGGCCAAGCAGGATGATTCCACGGCCGGAGCGATGCTGGTACATTAATTATAAATTGAAAAACGCCCCTCGATAAGCTCGGGGCGTTTTTTGATTAAAAAAAGACGAACCCGGAGTGGGTTCAGTCAAGAAGTTCGCGATGACAGCGGCTGTTGGGTTTGGTGAACATTTCCCCGCACTGGTGGGAGAAGATTATCTCCGGAACCATGGTGGTTGAGTTGGGATCCTCGAGCAGCGCCGTGTAAAGCGGCGCATCTACGGGTTCAAGCTCGAGGTAGTAGGGCAGGCCGTCCCAGACTTCCTTAACGCGGAAATCCTGGACCTGGCTCCGGAACTCAAACGTGATCTCGAGCTTGGAAAGCTCGGAAACCGGCAGACTGTCCAAGCCGCGGTCAATCACCAGAATGAGCTTGCGGTCCGCGACCGGCACGGTCTTGGGCACTATGGTGAGCGAGGCTTCGGCAATGCCGTCTTCTAAATCAGCCGGAGATACGGAATCCACGACCGGAGGCGAGTTGACAGAATCCATGGCGTCCTCCTATTCGGAACAGGCCAATTTACCATAATTTAGCCAAAATGTCAAGAGGCTGTAGGGGCGACCCTTGCGGTCGCCTATTTTAGACGGCATTAAAACAGGGCAGGCACAAGGCCTGCCCCTACAGAATATTTTTACACGCTTATAATTTATGTCCGGTTCTTTATCTCGCCGAGGATTTTTTCTGTAAATTCCGGCTTGGCCATCTTGATCTGGTCCTTTTCTCCCCGAACGCGGACGGTCATTTCTTCTCCGCTCATTTCTTTATCCCCGACCACGAGCATGTAGGGTACTTTTTCTTTTTCCGCCTTGCGGATTTTATTGCCCACGGTTTCATTGGCATCATCAACGCGCGAACGAATGCCCAGGGATAAAAATTCTTTGTGCAAAGCGGCGCAAAAATCAATGTGCCCGGCTCCGACCGGTATGAGTTTCACCTGAACCGGTGCGAGCCAGACCGGAAAAGCGCCGCTGAAATGCTCAATCAGCATGGCGATGGTGCGCTCAAGTGAACCGGTGAACCCACGGTGAATGATGATGGGATAAGCGTCTTGTCCCTTATCATCAATATAAGTCATGCCAAGCCGCTCGGCCATGAAGAAATCGATCTGAAGCGTGGACATCTGCCATTCGCGGCCGATGGCGTCGTGAACGATGAAATCGAGCTTTGGCCCGTAGAAGGCGGCTTCGCCCTTGCCGATAACATACTTGATGTTATTCGCTTTGACGATTTTTTCCAGCAGGGCTTCGGCCTTGTTCCAGGTATTCTGGTCGGAAATATATTTTTCCGTGTTCTCCGGATCGTGCGTGGAAAGCCGGACATAATAGTCTTTGAGTTGGAACGCATCAAACATCTTTTTCGCCATGCCGATGAGGCGCGGGTATTCTTCTTCAATCTGGCTCGGCATAATAAAAATGTGGGCGTCATCAATTGTAAGGCAGCGCACGCGCGCGAGTCCGCCGAGTTCACCGGATTTTTCAAAACGATAGCAGGTTCCGTCTTCGGTGATGCGCAGCGGCAGTTCGCGGTAGCTGTGCGGCTTGTTTTTATAAATCATGTAGTGATGCGGGCAGTTCATCGGCCGGAGCACGTAGGTTTCGTCCTCCATGCCGAAAGCTGGAAACATGGTGTCTTGATAATGGTCCCAGTGACCAGTGAGCTTGTAGAGATCACTTTTCGCGATTTGCGGAGTCCAGACCCTTTCAAAGCCGACTGTGTCTTCAATCTCGCGCTCGAGCTTAAGAATCTCATCGCGTAGAACGCGGCCGTTCGGCAATAAGAGAGGCAGGCCCTTGCCGATGTTTTCGTTGAATATGAAAATATCCAGCTCTTTGCCGAGCTTGCGGTGGTCGCGCTTGGTGGCCTCTTCCTGGACGCGAAGATACTCGTCCAGATCTTTCTGTTTTTCCCAGGCCGTGGCGTAAATGCGCTGGAGCATGGGGTTCTTTTCCGAACCGCGCCAATAGGCTCCGGCAAGATTCAGAAGTTTGAAGACTTTTATTTCACCAGTATTTTTGACATGAGGGCCGCGGCAGAGATCAACGAAATCGCCGGTGCGGTAAATTGAAATTTTTTCTCCTTCCTGCACGAGCTCCTGCTCTTCGCTGGATTTGAATTTCGTAGTGCCCTTCTCTTTGATATCGCGGAGAAGCTCAACTTTGTAATCCTGGCCAAGTTTTTTGAACAGATTGATAGCTGATTCGATATCCATTTCCTCGCGCTCAAACTCAATTTTTTCTTTAATAATCTTCTCCATCTCTTTCTCTATCTTCTCCAAATGTTCGGGCGTGAGATTCTCTCTGATGTCAAAATCATAATAAAAACCGCACTCAATTACCGGACCGATGCCGAACTTGGCATCCGGAAAAAGTTTTTGTACGGCCGCGGCCATGACATGGGCGGCCGAATGGCGCATGATTTCTAATTTGTCATGTTTTTCCATAATTTTTATTCAGTCCCTCCATAAATTATTTCATATTCAATATGATCTTCCAAATTCGGGACGCGCTTGAGCCAGAACGGGCTTGAGGAAATTTCGACATTCTCAATTGACGGCGAACTCATAAGATACTTTTTAGCGTCATCCACGCCAAGGCCGGTAATTTTCCGCTTGTCCAAAAGCCGGCTGTTCTCTTTGAGGCGCGCCTCGCCGAACGCGCTCACTGCGAGATTAACAATTCCGGTTGATGAATCATAGCGGCCAATCGTGAAGATAATACTGTCTTCCATGATGTCACCGAGCGTGTGATCACTATCCATGGCCTCCTCTAGTTTGGACGCCATCACGCCGTCCATTTGTTCGGCATTATAGAAAACCGCAATAACCTTGACCTTAAGCTTGATTGTGAATTTGTCAGCCTCCTGCCCAGGAATTGTGTCTGAAACTTTTTCCAACGTTTCAATTGAAAAAACCGGTTTGGAGAAACGCGGATCCGCGTTCTCGCTGATTAAATCGGCCTTGACCTGCTCTAATATTTCACTTGCAAGCTCCGACTCGGCGCGAGTGAGATCGTCGGCGCTCACTACTTTCAAAGTTACGGTTCCGCCGGTCATCGGAGAAGCGGATTCGGCATAGATCTTGTCACGCAACCCTTCCCAGAGCCCGGGGATAATGAAATGAGACGGCCCGATTTCATATTCCGCGCCCTCTTTGTCGGCATGAGCAGTCGCCTTTATCTCGCCGCCGGCCGGTACAACGACGCTCTTATCGATACGAAAAATTTTTCCGTCCGTCGCCTGAAGACGCGTCGTCGCAATGAGCGCCTGATCTTTATTATATTTATTAATAATGGTTACTTCCCCGCCGGCCTTGGCTGGCGTTGTCTTGCCTTCGCCCGACGGCGTAAATTCTTTTGATTTTTCAAATATTCGCTCAACGATCCTACCCTCAACCTGATTAGGCGCGCTCGCCACCTTGACGATGTCGGCCACAAACTCAGCGCTTGCAGTTTCGGCGGCCGTGAATATCTTAATATGGGCGCTAGAGAATGAAAGATAGGCCACCAAGGCGAGTAATAAAATTGTCAGAATCAAAAAACTGATAGCAATCCGGCGGTACAGGCGTACCGCGGGCGGACGCTGTTTTACGATATGGGCGACTGGCTTACGCGTCACCTGGCGTTTTTGAGTGTCTTGTATCATAAAATTGTGTTTTTATTTGTGTGTAATATTATACCATTTTTACATTAAAAAAACACCTACGCCATGCGAATACTCTCGGGCCCGAGCAGGCCGCCAACCGCCTCGACAAGCCCGGCGGAATAATCCACGCGAATATCGGGCTCGATTTTTTTGGCCGCGTATCCGCTGCCAATTATGAGCCGCACCCGCTCTCCGCCCGGATACGCAAGAAGTACCTCCTTGAGCCGGGCCATAGTTTCGCCAGCGGCACTCCCCGGGATCTCGATCTGCACCGCGCGCGAAAGAGAAGCCGCGGACGGCGCCCAGCCGGCGCCGTTTTCCAGAATGGAAAGCGCCTGCATGCAATTTTCCTTATCCGCGGAGCAGGCGCTGTTCACTATTACTTTCGGTTCCCCATCTTTGTCCGAAATTTTTCCGGAAACGATTATCGTGTTATCCGCCTGCCAAACGGCGCTAAAATCACGGTAGGTATTGGGAAAAATAATAAGTTCAATATCTCCGGATGTGTCCTCAATTCTTGCAAACAGCATGGTTTCATTTTTTCTCGTCAGGATTTTTTTCATCGTTGTAAGCACGCCGCCAATTTTCACGAATCCCTCGCGCCGGTGCGCAAGCTCAGAAAGCCTTGTAATCGCATCACCGAGCGCCTCCTCGAGCTCGCGAAACGGATGTTCAGTGACGTAAAGGCCCAATAGTTCTCTCTCCCACTGCAGACGCTCTCTCTTTGGCGCGGCGGGGACAGGACGCAGGGTGAGCCTTGACCGGCCGACCTCGGGCGACCCGGCAAAGAGACTGGACTGGCCGCTTTCAATCTCTTTCTGAATGCCACGATGAAATTCCAAAAGTATTTCGATATTCTGCAAAAGCTGGTTCCGCTCGCCGAACAAATCAAGCGCGCCGGAGCGGATAAGCGATTCCAGGGATTTTTTGTTAAAATTCTTTGTATTGATGCGTGAAATAAAATCTTCAAGGTCGCGGAAATTGCCGTTCGCTTTTCTTTCGTGAACAATTGTCTTAACGATATCTTCACCGAGATTTTTGATTGCCGAAAGGCCCCAGCGAATTTTATTGGTATTAGGCACAATGGCAAATTTTCCAAATGACTCATTAACATCCGGCGGCAGGACCTCCAGCCCCATCTTGCGACACTCATCGACTTCAATGGTGATGCGGTCGATATTCTGGGAATCGGAATTCATGAGCGCGGCCATAAAACAATTGGGATAACGCGCCTTGAGAAACGCGGTGCGATAAGCGATCATGGCATAGCAGGTGGCGTGCGACTTGTTAAAACCGTATGCCGCGAAGTCTTCAAGACGCGTAAATACCTTGTCGGCTTTGTCACGCGCCACGCCCTGCTTGACCGCGCCCTTGATAAATTTATCCTTCATCTCCTTCATGAGCGCGGCAATCTTCTTTCCCATGGCCTTGCGCAGAGTATCGGCCTCGCCGCCGGTAAACCCGGCCATATCTTTTGAAACCTGCATGACCTGTTCTTGATAAACCGGAATGCCGTATGTGTTCTTGAGCGCGTTCTCCATCAGCGGATGCTCATATTCAATCCGCTCCTTACCGTGCTTGCGCCGGATGAAACTGTCAATCCATTGCATCGGGCCCGGGCGGTAGAGCGCAACCATGGCGATAATATCTTCCATTTCCGTGGGTTTAAGCTCTTTGATGTAGCGTTTCATGCCGTCTGACTCAAGCTGAAACACACCCGTCGTTTCGCCGCGACCGAGAAGTTCGAATGCCTTCTTATCATCCAGAGGAATTTTTTCGATATCAATTTTTTCGTGATAAACCGCGCCGATGATATCCAACGCGTTCTGAATGATGGTCAGGTTCGCGAGCCCCAAGAAGTCCATCTTCAGAAGACCGATATCCTCAATCGGATGGAGCGAATACTGAGTAACCCGATCAATGTCGCCATCCGGCACCGCCTGGAGAGGCACATATTCAGTGAGCGGCTTGTCGGAAATAACGATGCCGCAGGCGTGCTGGGACGCGTGGCGCACGGTCCCCTCGAGTTTCATGGAGAGATCGAGAAGCTCTTTGACACGCGCGTCTCCCTCGTAGACAGCGCGGAGCTCGGGATTTTCCTTGACTGATTTCACGAGCGGAATATGCTTACCCTGAATCGGCGGCGGGATGAGTTTGGCAATGCGATCAACTTCTCCGTACGGCCAGCCGAGGACGCGGCCAACATCGCGCACCGCAGCGCGCGAGGCCATTGTCCCGAAGGTAATGATTCCAGCGACATTGTCGCTGCCGTATTTTTTCACGACGTACTCAATCACCTCGCCGCGGCGGTCATCGGCAAAATCAAGGTCGATATCCGGCATGGAAATGCGGTCCGGATTCAAAAATCTTTCAAACAGCAGGCCGTAGCGCAATGGATCGATGTCGGTAATTTTTAAAACATACGATACGATCGAACCGGCGGCCGAGCCGCGGCCCGGGCCGACCATAATGCCTCGATCCTTGGCCCAGTTCACAAAATCCGAAACAATCAGGAAATACGAGGCAAAACCCATTCGTTCAATAGTGCTAAGCTCGTACTCAAGCCGTTCGCGGATTTCCGGTCCGGCGACGGGAAAGCGATCCCCAAGTCCCTTTTCGCAAAGACGGCGCAGATAGGCGTTGTCGGATTCGCCGGTCGGCACGTGAAAAACCGGAAGAATGTTGCCGCCGAGCGGAATTTCCACATTGCAGCGCTCGGCGATTTTCACGGTATTCTCAATCGCTTCGGGAACGTGAGCAAAGGCCTCGGCCATGTGCTCGGGCGATGTCATCGAGGCGTCATGGTTGGCCATGTTGAGGCGGTCCGTGTCATTTACGGTCTTACCGGTCTGCACGCAAGTCAGCAGATCCTGTGCCTGGCGATCGTCGGGATAAACGTAATGAATGTCTTTAGTGGCGATAAGTGGGGTGCCGGTCGCTTTGGCGAGATCCATGATGCGCGGATTTAAAATTTCGTATTCCGGCAATTCGGGGTGGTCCTGAAGCTCAAGAAAAAAATTATCTGCCCCGAAAATTGATTTATATTCGGTAACCAGGTTCTCCGCGTCTTCAAAGCGTTCGGCCATAAGAGCGCGCGGTATCTGACCGCCCAGACAAGCGGTTGACGCAATTATTCCGCGTGAATACTCCCGCAAAATTTCTTTGTCCATGCGCGGCCGATAATAAAATCCCTCAAGATATGCCTTTGAGGTTAGCCGCAGAAGATTTTTGTATCCCTCAAGCGTTTCGGCAAGCAGAACGAGATGGAACGCGCCGTCATCAATTCTGGGCCGCTTATCAAAGCGGCGGTTCGGCGCAACATAAGCCTCGACGCCGATAATCGGCTTAATTCCCTCTTTCCGGCAGGTCGTATAAAATTCAATAGCGCCGTACATGGCGCCATGATCGGTTAGTGCGAGTGCCGGCATACCAAGCTCCTTGGCCCGACTAACCAAAGCGGGAATTTTTCCAAGACCGTCAAGAAGAGAATAATGGGAGTGCGTGTGCAGGTGTACGAATTTCATAATTATTTTTCATCGGACCCTCCTATTATATTTCTATCTTTGTCTTTTTTGTTCTTTTAGATTCTTTATTCTCGGTAAAATATTTAACAAGATAGCGTGCGCCGTCGGCAATCAGAGCGAGATGCACCGAAGAATGCTCAATCTTTTCACGGACGCCGCGAATTGCGTCGTCAATGGCCTGCATTTTTTCTTTGAGCTCGTTCATTAAGCTATGGGCCTGGCGCAAGATCATGGCGACATAATAAATAACCCAGCAGAGAAAAATCGTCACCCAAAGAACGCAGAACGCGATAACGATGTAAAGAATATCCTTGCTCGAATCAAACATATTTTTGTTTTTATATAAATAATTTTTCTTGGAATTATTTTCGCAGTGAAATCTTCTTCGCGGCGAGCGACGACAGTATTTTTGAAATTTCACGGTCAATCTCCGGAGCCTCGAGCGTCCTTTCGGAGTGACGGAGCTCCAGATGCAGGGCCAGACTTTTGGTGCCTTGCGGAATTTTCTCGCCGCGGTAAGTGTCAAAAAGTTCAATGCCCGCGACGAGACTGCTGGCTCCGCGGATCGCGGCCTCAAGTTCATTGTACAGCAGGCCTTCCGAGCAAACAAGGGCGATGTCGCGGCGGACCGACGGAAACCTGGCGAGCGGGTAAAATTTGACGTTTCGGCCAACGATAAGCTCGGGCAGGGGCTCAAGCTCCACTTCCAAATAGCCGACCCGTTCGTTCACGCCGAATTCCTTTGCTTTTGCCGGATGAAGTTCAAATACCTTGCCCACGAGCTTCTCGCCGGCAAAAATGTAGGCCGTGCGGGCCGGGTGTTCATAAGGCTTGGGGCTTGCGACCGGCTTAAACTTGCAATCGATGCCGACGGCATAGAAAAAATTCGCCGCAAGATCGCGGGCCTGCTCAAACGGATCCCGGCCGCCCTGATTCATAACCGCCGCCGCCAGCCGACGCTTTTCTTCGGGCAGATAGGTTTTCTTTTTCGGATCGGCGATGATATCGCTCGGTTTATTAAGATAGACGCTTCCGATTTCAAAGACCATGATATCCGGGAAAGAGTGCTGATTGGACGAGATATTCTTAATTAAATTGGGGAGCATGTTCGGACGGAGCAGGGCCTCTTCCCTGGAAATCGGATTCTTTATTTTTATGCATCCGTCGTCAATGCCGAGGCGCGATAAATCCCGTTCGCTGATGAAGGAATAATTATAAACCTCGCTCGCGCCCAGCCCGGCAAGTATATCGCGGACCCGGTGCTCAAAAACCGGCAGAGGGCTCTGGGGCGGCGGAGTGATTTCAAATTTGGGCAGACGGGATTTTACTTTGTCATAGCCGTGGATGCGCAGAACCTCTTCAATCAGATCTTCGGCAATGACAATGTCTTTGGTCGCCCGCCAGCTTGGAATTTTTACATTCAAGATGTCGCCGGCGCCGGCCGATACAAAACCCAGACTTTTTAATATTGAGGCCACCCGGGCGCGCGGAAGCTTGAGGCCGACTTTGCTTTCAAATGATTTTAAACTGAGTTTGATCGGCCCCTGCTTCAGGGAAAATTTGGCCGCGTCGACAAGCGGCGAGGCGATGCGCGCCTCGGGGCACATTTCCATAATGAGCTTGGCGGCGCGGAGAATCGCGGTTTCCGCAAGATTGGGATCAAGACTTTTTTCGAACCGAATTGATGATTCGGTCCGGAGTCCGAGTCTGGTTGAAGTCTTGCGGATTGAATACGGCTCAAAATTCGCGGATTCAATGACGATTGTTTTCGTTGCGCCGCTGATTCCACTGTCGCGGCCGCCCATGATGCCGGCAACCGCGACCGGCCCTTTGGCGTTCGCGATAACAAGCATTTCGGAATCAAGATTCCTCGGAATTTCGTCAATCGTTGTAATCTTCTCGCCCCTCGCGGCCCGGCGGACCATGATTTCGCCGCCCGGAATCAGGGAATAATCAAACGCGTGCAAGGGCTGCCCGAGCTCAAGAAGAATATAATTTGTCGCGTCAACTATATTATTGATCGGCCGGACATTGAGCGCGGCGAGCCTTTTCTGCAGGACGACCGGCGACGCGGCGATTTTAATATTATCAATCACGAGCCCCATATAACGCGGGCAGAGGGCGCTGTCCAGGATTTTTACTTTTAATTTTTTGGCTGTCCCCTTTTTGGGCGATTTGATTTTCTGCAAATCTACGGGTTTTAATTTTCCGCCGTAAATTGCGGATAATTCGCGCGCCATGCCGTAATGACCCCAGAGGTCGGGCCGGTGCGTGAGCGACTTGTTGTCAACTTCAAAAATCGTGTCGGTCAGGCCGAGAGCCCTGGCAAACGGGGCGCCCGGTTTGGCCCGGGTTCCGGTGATATCCAGGATACCGTGCTCGGGATTTAATTTTTCGGAAAGGCCGAGCTCTTCGGCCGCGCAAATCATGCCGCGCGATTCAATGCCGCGGATCTTTGCCGGCGCGAGCTCCTGGAGTTCGCCTTCGCCGTGCCAGCGAACGCGGGCGCCGACACGCGCAACCGCGACCAGCATGCCCTCGGCTACATTGGCTCCGCCGCAGACGATGGAAAGCTTTTCCGTTCCCACATCAACGACGCAAATTTTGAGCTTATCGGCGTTCGGATGTTTTGAAACTTTTAAAATTTTTCCGACCACGACTTTATCAAGGTTTTTGCCCTCTTCCTGCCAGCCCTCAACTTCCACCACGGTAAGAGATAATTTCAAAGCCAGGTCTTTGTCAGAAAGACTCTTGGGTATGGCGCAATATTCGTTTAGCCAGTTTCTGGAAACAAGCATAACTTAGTCTAAAGTTAAAAGTCTAAAGTCAAGTCAAAAATCAATAAGTCCATTATAAATTAACTTGTAAACTTTTAACTCAACTTTTAACTTTTGATTTTTAACTTTTGACTAAAATTGCTGGATAAACCTCAGGTCGCCACTTAGGAAATGGCGGATATCGTCAATGTTATATTTAAGCATCACGAGCCGCGTCAGCCCGAAACCAAAGGCAAATCCCTGATATTTTTTGGGATCAGCGCCGCCAACCGAGAGAACGTTCGGATGAATCATGCCGGCGCCGAATATCTCAAGCCAGCCGCTCCCCTTGCACAGGCGGCAGCCCTTGCCGCGGCACAAGAAACAGGTGACCTCGCCGTTCACACCGGGCTCGACAAACGGGAAAAATTTCGGACGCAAGCGCACTTCGGTTTTTTGTCCGTAAAGATGCCGCGCGACAATTTCCAGCACCCCCTTCATATCGGCGAAACTCGTATCCTCGCTTATTACGACCCCCTCAAGCTGATAAAACGTGTGCTCATGGCGCACGTCGGTCGCTTCATTCCGAAAACAACGGCCCGGCCCGATCATGCGGAGCGGAACGCCGTATTTTTGCATCGCGCGTATCTGAATCGGCGATGTCTGGGTGCGCAGAACCAAATCATCCCGGCCTTCTATATAGAATGTATCCTGCATATCGCGGGCCGGATGGTGCGGCGGAATATTCAGGGCTTCAAAATTATAATAATCCGATTCAAGCTCCGGACCGGCGGCAACAATGAAACCCATACCGCGGAACAGGTCTTCGAGCTCGCGCTGAATTATGGAAACCGGATGAAGATGGCCGACCCGGCGGCGCGCCGGCGCGGTGATATCAACCCGTTCTTTCTGCCCGAGTCCCCTGAATTCCGCGGCGGAAAAAGTTTTAATTTTTTCTTTAATAATTTTTTCAAGCTGAACCTTGAGCGCATTGGCTTCGCTTCCAAGGGCGCGCCGACGCTCCATGGGCAGCCGGTCCAGACCGCGTAAAATCCGCGTCAATTCACCGCGGCGTCCCAAATATTTAATTTCAATATCCCCGGCCGTCCTGCTGTCTCTTGCGGCGGCGATTTCCTGATTAAATTTTTTTGATAAACCTTCCAGCTGCGCGTCCATAAATTTAAACTCCGATTAGTTTCTTTAATCCGCCGATAATCTGGCCGCTTGCGCGCACCAGGTCGCGGTAAGTAATGAGCACGACCAGAACCATAAGCAGGGCAAAACCGATATTGTGTATCAGGCTCTCAAGCCTGACGCTCACCGGGCGGCGCCGAATTTTTTCTAAGATAAGGAAAAACACGCGGCCGCCGTCCAGCGCCGGGAAGGGCAGAAAATTCACCACCGCGAGATTGATTGAAAGAAAAGCGGTAAATTGCAAAAGATAGGTAATGCCCATGCGCACCGCGCGTCCGGTAAGCACCGCGATGCCGACCGGTCCGGAGAGATCCACGGCAACTTCCTGTTTCACCACAAGATTTTTGATGAGTTCGCCGAAAGCAATAATAACTTCGCCGGTGAGAAAAACGGCCGACTGGGTGCCGCGCCAAATCGCGACATGGAACGGATACGAAACCAGGCCCACGTCGGCGAGGCCGATGCCGATGCCCCCGCCATGCGGGGTTTCAGCAAGCTTCACGGGGGTGATTTTTTTTACAAGCTCAGTCCCCTGGCGGTTGAAAATAAATTCGGTTTCCTGATTCTCGCGGCCGCTGACATATTCCTGCACTTCAGCGGTGGTGGTAAAATCCCGGCCGTCAATTTTTTGAATAACATCGCCGGAGGCAAGTCCAGCCGCGGCGGCGGGTGAATCCTTAAGAACGGAAAGAATCTGTATCTCGCGGTCGCGCACGATCGCGCCGGTCGGAGGTTCATCATCAACCACCGACGGCAGGCCAAGCATAAAACCGAGCGAAAGAATGCCGGCCGCCAGAACCACATTCATAATCACGCCGGCGGAAAGCATTAAGGCCCTCTGCCAGATTTTTCGGGTGGAAAAACTGTCGTTATCGCCCTGCGCCTCGCCGCTTTCACCTTTGATTTTTACAAATCCGCCGACCGGGATCCAGTTCAGCGAATAGATTGTCCGCTTAAAAACGGCTTCATCTTTTCCGCCGACGACGCGCCATTTTCCGGCATCATCCTTGACCACGCCGACAATCCGCGGCGGCAAACCAAAACCAAACTCCTCGGCTTTGACGCCGAAGAGCCGCGAAACCCAAAAATGGCCGAGCTCATGGGCAAAGACCAGCAGGGAGAGAACCGCGATGAAAATAATAATCGTGAGAAGCATAATGAGAGATCCCTCGCCCCCGCACTGCGGGGGACTCGGGATGAGAGCATTAAAAAATATTTAATGCTCTCATATAGTATCATTTTTGTGGAAGGCGGGCAAGCCGGTATTTAGATGATATTCTGCCGGTTGGCGACAAAGGGCACGCATTCGCGGATATCCTCTTTGCCGAGGATAAATTGGGCAATTCGGGCCAGACCGAAGCCGCAGCCGGCGTGGGGCACGGACCCCTCGTTTTTAACCGCTTCAATATACCATTCAAAGTCATTCAGGCTGCCGCCGCGGTCAATCAGGCGTTTGAACATGCGCGAATTTTTGAGTCTTTTAACCAGGGTTGCATGGTCATGAATCCGGGCGGCCGCACCGACCGCCTCGCCGCCGTGGGGCAAAATCAGATCGCAGGAAAGCACGCGGCCCGGATGTTCGGGATCGGGTATCATGTTGAAAAATTTCTCAACTTCAATCTTTTTTTTAAAATCCCACATGGGATCCGGAAAACGGGTGATGAAAAGAGGCTCGCCGCCAAAATCACTGACTAATTTCTTCTCCTGCGCCGAGCCGATATCATCTCCCCATTCAATATCCTCGCCCGCGCGGATTAGATGATGAATTGCGTCATCGTAAGTAATCTGTTTGAATCTGCGCGGAACGCGGCTGAGCCTCTCCATCTGTTCGGCCGAAAGGCCGAGGCTCGCGGCGAGAGGCTTATTTTGCACAAAATGCTGAGCGATCCTCCAAATGATTTCGCTAATCTCGGCGAGAAGCTCGTCAAATCCGCCGGCGAATTCAATTTCCGCCATGGTGAACTCGGTGAGATGCCGGCCGTCAACGCTCGGTTCAGCGCGGAAACTCGGGCCCAGACAGAACACTTTTTTTAACGACGGAACAAAAGCCTCGAGATAAAGCTGGCCGGTCTGGGCAAGGTATCCCCGGCGGCCCTGAAACCAATTTTTATCTTCTTCCACCGAGACCTCGAAAAGCGTATTGATGTTTTCGCAAGCGCCGGACGCGCGCACGAGCCGCGGCACAACCACTTCGGTATATCCCCGCTCTTCAAGCCCGCCTCGGACCGACCGGATGATTTGGTGAAAGAGCCGGATAATGTTTTTGTCTTTGGTCATATTATTTTTATTATGTTAGTAAAAAAAATCGGCCCCGGGGGGACCGGGGCCGAAAGGCTGATAAAAAAATTCCTCCCAGCCGGGGAGGAATTTTGTCCCAAGAAATAATTTTTTGATTGGCGTAAACTTTTTTCTCATTCTATAACAGAATACCAGATGGGCAGAGCTTGTCAAATTTGGTTAGATTTAGCAAATTTTACTCCACCACCGCCTGCTCAAACTTAACCGCCCTTCCCAGCCATTTTGAGGCGATCCCTTCGGTATGGGATGAGACATCGCTTAAGTAAAAGCGGCTCTGCCCGGTAATTTGATTCTTAATAGCCGGATTATTCTTAATATATTCGACAATCCGGCTGACCACCTCTTCGGCTGAATCCACGAGCTTCACGCGCCGGCCGATTTTTTCCTGAATCTGGGATTTGAGCAATGGATAGTGAGTACAACCCAGAATTAGCGTATCGATCCCCTGCGCCTTGAGAGGCGCGAGATAGGCGCGGACAATTTTTTTGGTTTCCGGACGGCGCAGCCAGCCTTCTTCCACGAGCGGCACAAAAAGCGGGCAGGCCTGGCTCGCGACTTTTATCTGCGGATCAATGTCGTGGATCTTTGAGGCGTAAATACTGCTATTGACCGTACCGCGCGTGCCGATGACGCCGACATTTTTACTTGCGGTAACGCGGACCGCTTTTTCCACGGCCGGGGTAATCACTTCAAAAAGCGGCAGGCTGATTTCGGCTTGCAGCGCGTCAATCGCGAGCGCGGACGCGGTGTTGCAGGCCACGACGATAATTTTCGCGCCCTGGGAAATTAAAAAATGCGCGTCCTGGAGCGCGTAGCGTTCGATTGTCTGTTTGCTTTTATTGCCGTACGGGTAGCGCGCCGTATCGCCAAAATATATAATGCCGGCTTCGGGAATCTGCCGCATTAGTTCGCGCGCCACGGTCAGGCCGCCGATGCCGGAATCAAAAATGCCAATCATAGACGAGGTGGTAGCTTGTAGGAATTAGGTTGTAGGAAAAATTTAAACAAATAAGGATTCAAAAGCGAACAAAGCTTCAATGTTTCCCAGTTTCAAACTTGCGGAGGCGGAAAACAAACTCGTGCCTCGAAAACCACCTGTCAGAAGGCTCAGCACGATTGCCACGAAGCTTCAGCTGGTCGCCGTCCCAGGACAGGCGGAATGCCAAGAAGAGGCCGCCGTCGCGGTTAAAAATTTGTTTCATGGCAATCATAAGCCATTCTTTGCCCGAATACTGCAGTCTAAGATGCGGGGCGGTTTCTGCCGGGCAAAGCTCTAAGCCGAGCTCTTGGCCGCGTTTGTAGATTTCATCCGTGGTCGCGCCTCGGGGAAAGCCAAGGTCTTTGACCGTTAATCTGGCTAATTTTTCTTTTTCAATGTTTTTTGATGCTTGAAAGTCTTTGCTCTCTAATAATGATTTTGCCCAATCGCTGACATAGATGTTTTTTTCTTTTAGTTCTTGCTCAAGCTCTTCCCGGGTTTTTGCGCCGATTTTGATTTCATATTTTCTGATTTTTTTTTCGGGGAATTCGGTATAAAGGTGCTCAATGCCGTATTTTTGCGTTTGATCAAATATGCCAGGCTCAAGCTTGCCGACAAAAACCTTGGTGTTTTCATTTATTTCTTTAATATGGCGCGCGATTTCGCCGGGCGCGCAGTCAAAAACAACGGGCATGTCGGCTTCCGGGTTTCTTTGGCTTCTAAGCTCTACAACCCTGGGGTCATCATCGTAGCCAAATCCTTCAATTCTGGAATCCATCTCATACAAAAAGCGCAAATCATCCCTGGTGAGATCCTGCGCCTTTTTCCAACGCTTTTCAATTTCGGTCAAGCGCTTCATATCCGTCACCTTTTTTTTGTAGTTTTCTCCGTCAGAAAATTCTTTGAGTTTATCGTCCAAAATCTTGGTTTCGGCGATATTGGGGTCAAGGTTTTGTTCATGCGCAATGCCGCGCACTTCGGCAATACTATTGCCTGCCATGCGCATGGCGATTCTTGGGACAGTGGGCTTTCCGTCTTTGTCAAATGAATAATATACGTGAAAGTCGCCACCCGCTATTTGGGATTTGGCAGTTTCTTCAACGGCCGTGCACCAGCCGGTACCATGGCCCTGAAGAGATTCAACAAGAGGCATGTGGTCAGAGCCTCGGTCGTATTTAATCCACTGGCCGGCGGTGGTTAAAAGCTCTCTTTCTTCGGCCGGGGTGACTTTTTCAATTGCCCAGGCATAGAGCCTGCCAAAGTTCGCGCCTTGTAAAAGTTTTTGAAATTCCGGGTTTTCGGCTTCGGCCGGGACATGCTCCTGATTTACATTTTTAACGATTGCGTCAACCACATAAGCTAATGCTTCGCGGTTTAAGTCGGGGAACGGCGCGACCGTGTCTTTTTTTCTTTTGGCAAAAGTGTGCTTTTCCTTGTCATAGGTTGAGAGCTTGACCATGCCGCGAAAAGCCCAGTATTTTGCCCAGGTTGGAAAGCTGTCCGAGTCTTCGGAAGAAAGATAATCCACCCAGTTGTCCAGGGTTGATTCCTGGTCCGCGACGATTACTTCGGAGAGCTGGTCTTTCATTTCATGGGTTATTTCAATGTCGCCGTGGCCCTGTTCGCGGGCAAGCCGCCTTTGGTTTTCATAATAGCTTTCGGGAATGTCATCGGGTTTTATCACGTATTCTTTATGATACTGACGCTTGATGCGCTCCAAGACCCTTGGGTCATCGCGGTGGCCCATGTGGGTTTTTTCAATAACCTTAAACCAATCGGCGATTTTTTCCGCCGGTTTTTGAGATACTTTTTCACCCTTGAGCTTTTTTCGTTTCTTTTCATGCTCCACGAACCTGGAGGTGTGGAGCTGGGGTTCTCTTTGATGCAAAAATTGTTCACCAAATTTTCCTTCCATAATATAAATGTATCCTACAATAATATCCTTAAAATGTCTAAATTATTCGCCTTTCCTGAATTAAGAATTCAGAATTTTGCTTATCTCATCCCGCTTCTCTTCCATAAGCTCTTTTGTCTTGGCCTCAAGATTGAGGCGCAGAAGGGGCTCGGTGTTGGAAGCGCGGACATTGAACCACCAGTCTTCAAATTCAAGACGGATGCCGTCAATGTGAGAAACATCTTTGGCCTCGGACGAATATTTTTCTTCCAGTTCGCGCATCCTGCCCTCTTTGTCATCCACTTCAAAATTTATTTCTCCGGAATGAAAATATTTTTTAAGCGGCGCAACGAGTTCGGATATATTTTTACCCTCTCCTGAAAGCAAAGTCAGAATATAGAGCATCGTAAGATCGCCGGATTCCACGCCGTAAAAATCTTTAAAATAAAAATGGCTGGAGAGCTCGCCCGCGAAAACCGCGCCGGTCTGGCGCATGAGTTTTTTGATTAACGCGTGGCCGACCATGCACATCTCCGGCTTGCCGCCGTTTTCCAAAATCGTATCCCGGACGGCCCAGCTTGAACGGAGATCATAATGTATAATGGCGCCCGGATATTTTTTTAGAATTTCTTTGGCGAGAAGCGCGGTGATAAAATCACCGGATATGGTTTCACCGCGTTCGTCCACGAATCCGACGCGGTCGCAATCGCCGTCAAAGGCAATGCCGAGATCGGGTGCGATTTCTTTCACCTTCTCTTTGAGGTCGCGAAGATTTTCCTCTTTGATCGGATTTGCTTCATGATTGGGAAATGTTCCGTCCGGTTCAAAAAACATTGGCGTCACTTCAACCTGCGGCAGGCGTTTAAAAATTTTTTTAAGAATCGGCCCAGCCATGCCGTTGCCCGCGTCAATCACGATTTTCAAAGGTTTGATTTTATCAACATTGACGAACGAAAATATCTTTTTAATATATTCCTCGGTAATCGGCGATTCAACGACATTTCCGGCCGGCTGGTCCTCAAACCCGCCGCGCATGACAAGTTCTTTAATTTCATCCATGCCCGAACCCTTGCCGATGGGCAGAGAATCGCCGTAACAAAGCTTGAATCCGTTATATTTCGCCGGATTGTGGGAAGCGGTGATCATGATGCCGGCATCGTGGAGATCATATTCGGCCAGGGCAAAATTAAAAGTCGGGGTTGAGCATTCGCCGATATTAACCACATCCGCGCCGGATGAGATAATGCCGTCAATCACCGCCCGACAAAGTTCCGGGCTGGACTTGCGCATATCCCGGCCGACAACCACGGTTTTGGCGCCGGTGAATTTAACCATTGCCCGGCCAACGCGTTTTGCGGTTTCAGTGTCAAAATCCTGCCCAAAAACGCCGCGGATGTCATAAGCCTTGAAAATTCCTTCATTTATCTTGCCCATACAAAAAAATTCCTTTACAAATTAGCAAATTTTATCTACAATCTAATTGTATAATTTATTAATAAATAATACAAACCGGCGAATATATCTTAAAAATATTCGCTAAAATAAGCAAAATTATGATTATAGTCTACATTCTGCTTGGCGTACTTGCGGTCGTCGCCCTGTGGTTCATCGGCACCTATAATGGCCTGATTACGCTCAAAAATCGCACAGATGAAGCCTGGTCGGACATCGATGTCCAGCTCAAACGCCGGCACGACCTTATCCCCAACCTGGTGGAAACCGTAAAGGGCTACGCGGGCCATGAAAAACAGCTTTTTGAAAATGTAACAGCTGCTCGCAGCGCGGCAATGGGCGCCAAGACCCCGGAAGAGGCGGCCAAGGCGGAAAATGCGCTCTCCGCGACCTTGAAAACATTGTTCGCCGTGGCGGAAAACTATCCCCAGCTCCGCGCTTCGGAAAATTTTACCAAACTGCAGGAAGACCTCACGGACACGGAAAACAAAGTGCAGGCATCGCGCCGCTTTTATAACGGCAATGTCCGCGACTTCAACACCAAGATCCAAGTATTTCCGACTAACATGATTGCTGGGATGCTGGGCTTCAAGAATTACCAATTCTTTGAGATTGAAGCCATGGAGCGTGAAACTCCGGAAGTGAAATTTTAACATTTCAAAACCAACAATAAGGGTAGGAGAATTCTTCTACCCTTATTATATCTCCAGCCGAATATGGAAATTGACATCTTGGATAAATTTTCTACAAATTTGAAACAGGTTCTCGCGCGAGCGATGGAGGCCGCGATTTTGAATTATCAAAAAAATATTGAACCGCTCGGGCTCATGAACGCGCTTGCCGGACAGCGCGGATCAATCGCTCATGAAATCATCAACAAAACGAACTTCAGGCCCTCGGCCGGACAACGGAAAAATATTTCTTCCGAAAATCCGGGCGACACGGCAACCAAAATAAAAAATCCCACGCCGACTCTTTCGCCGGACGCAAAACGAGCGATTGAAAAAGCGGTGCTGGCGGCAAATCTTTTCTCGCACAAGTACGTGGGCACCGAGCATCTTCTTTTCGGTCTCATGGAGATCCGGGATGCGGCAATAATCCGCGAACTCAAAGCGCAGCATGTCGATCTTGCGAAACTGAAAAACCAGATTGAGAATATTCTGAAAATGGCGTCCCGCTTTACCGAAATTGCGGACCGCGGCGAAGCGCCGGGCATCGGCGCATTGCCCGCCGAACCGATTGACGCGGAAGTCGTGGATGAAGAACTCGGACTGGACGCGCACTCTGCCTACCGGCAAACCGATAAATCAAAAACTCCGGCGCTTGATTTTTTTTCCATTGATCTCACATCTCCGGAAATGCAGAAAAAAATCGATCCCCTAATCGGACGCCAGGATGAGATTGTCCGGCTGATGCAGATTCTCTGCCGGAGACACAAGAATAATCCTCTTTTGATCGGCGAGCCGGGCGTGGGCAAGACCGCGATTGTTGAGGGACTCGCGAAACGAATCACGCTCGGTGAAGTGCCGGACGAACTTGCCGACAAAAAAATTCTGGCCCTGGATCTTTCGCTCATCGTCGCCGGCACCATGTACCGCGGCGAATTTGAATCGCGACTCAAACAGATTATTGAGGAAATCCGCAACGATAAGAATCTGATTGTTTTTATTGACGAGGTGCACAATATCATCGGCGCGGGCTCAACCGCCGGCTCGCTTGACGCGGCCAATATTCTGAAACCGGCCCTCGCGCGCGGCGAACTGCGGTGCATCGGCGCGACCACACTGGATGAATATAAAAAACATATTGAATCCGACCCGGCGCTTGAACGACGTTTTCAAACTATCGTGGTGCGCGAACCGAGCAAGGAAGAGACCGTGCACATCCTTGAAGGAATCCGACCGAATTATGAAAAATTTCACCGAATTAAAATCAGCAACCAAGCAATCCGCGCGGCAGTTGAACTTTCAACGCGCTATCTCTCCGATAAATTTTTGCCGGATAAAGCGATTGATCTCGTTGACGAAGCGGCGTCCGGAATAAAAATTTCCCAGCCGGCTGACCCGCGGCTTGTCCGCATCCGCGCGCTGGAAAACGAATTTAATAAAGTCCGCGAACTTAAACAGCGGGCGGTTTTGGACGAGCGCTATTCCGAAGCGATTGACCTCAAGACAAAAGAAAAAGAACTTGAACGCGCGGTAATTACCGCGCGGCAGGAGGCTGAAGGCAATAATCTATCCTACGGCAAGCTCACCGACCGCCACATTATGGAAGTAATATCCCGGCAGCTTGGCATTCCGGCTCAGGAACTCACGAGCGGCGATCAGAAGTTTTTTGAATTAAAAAACGCGCTTAGCCAGACCATCATCGGCCAGGACCGGGCGATTGACGAGCTTGTCGCCGCGCTTTCCCGCGCCAAGGCCGGATTTTCGGATCCGACGCGGCCACTCGCCTCTTTTCTATTTGTCGGACCGACCGGCGTGGGCAAGACCGAGCTCGCGCGCACGCTCGCGGCAAAAATATATCCGCGCGAAGACGCGCTCGTGCTTATTAATATGTCAGAATACAAAGAATCCTATTCGGCATCCAAGCTCCTGGGCTCGCCGGCCGGCTATATCGGATACAAGGAAAGGAATAAATTCACCGACGAGGTCAGGAAAAAACCCTATGCCGTGGTTCTTTTTGACGAATTTGATAAAGCCCACGCCGATGTGCAGGCTCTCCTGCTCCAGATTCTTGACCGAGGCGAAATTACCGATGCGAGCGGCCGGAAAATCAATTTCAAAAATACTGTCATCATCCTTACTTCAAACGCTGGCTATGACGCCGGAACCGGCCGCATCGGCTTTAGCGGGCCAGATGGGGAAATGATGAAATTCGACGATCTGAAAAAGGATTTGGACGCCCGGCTCAAGGACTGCATCCGGCCCGAACTGCTAAACCGGCTCGACGCAATTATTTACTTTAATTCCCTGGATCGAACGGCGCTTGAAAGCATCATAAAGAAAGAACTTAATCAAATCGCCGTTGGCGCGGAAAGCCGCGGCGTGCGTATTAAATTTAACTTCAATATCGTGCCGGCGCTCGCGGACCGCTGCATTGACGCCGGCGACGGCCTGCCTGCCGGTAGGCAGGGCGCGCGCGCCGTCCGGAAAACTCTGCTAAACTTGGTGGAAAATCCTTTGTCCGAAATGGTTTTAAATGGTAAAATAAACAAAGGAGATACGGTTAAAGTCAGCTTATCGCGGGGAAAGTTCAGTTTTTCCGCAAGCATAAGCGATTAATCCAATAATATGGCGGAGGAATTAACGCCGGAACAAGAGGAAATGGCAATGCAGTTTGCCGCGGCGCGCAGCCGGGCAAGAATGAGGCAGGAAAGCCCGGCGGAAAAAATTCAAAAAGCCGAACGAGTCGCCAAAGTCGCGGCTGGCGGAGCAAAAGTTGCCGGAAAAGGCATCCAAGCGGCTGGAACCGCGGCCGAGGTTGGCGGCCAGGCGGCCCAGGCCGGCGGCAAGGCATTGCAAGCCGGCGGAGAAGCGGCGCGCACCACGGGCATGGGAATCGCGAGGGCCGGCGCCGCTGCCAGCTCAACCGGGCTCGGCGCATTAGCGGGCGTGCCCATGATGGCGGCCGGCGGACTTATGGTCGGCGGCGGAGCCGCGGCCGAAGGCGCCGGAATCGCGGCGCAGGCCGGAGGCAAAGCAGCCGCGGCCGGCGGACGAGTGGCCAAAAAGGGCGGCGGGCAGCTCTCCTCTCTTGGCAGCACGCTCCAGCAAACCGAAAAAGCAATCGGCGGGCTGGGCGGAGAGCTTGGCAAAATTGGTGGCGGCGGCGCGGGCGGCGATGTAATGGGAAGGGTTCAGAAATTTGCCGCCGGACGCATGCAATCAGCGCTTGCCAAGGCCGTCACTCCGGAAAAAGCGGATGTCGCGATGGCGCAGGCCAAGCGCGCTCTGGATACCGCCAAAAAATTTAAAGACTTGCTGCGCGGCGGTGCCGCCGGGGCGATTATCGGAATTTTTTATACCCTGCTTTCATATATCAAAGATTATATTCTCGGGAATATTATCGGCAACGGCGATCCGAGCGGCATCGTTTCAAACAAGAAAACAAAATTTTTTGGCTATCAGGTCACTCCTCTTTCGTTTCCCGAAGTGCTGATTCTTTTCGCGGTGATCGGCAATTTGTTTATAAACTGGTTTATCCAATGGGGCCTGCCGCTCACGATAATCGGATTTATTATTTTCGCAATCGCCGCTCCGGGCGACGCGGTCGCAATGATCAGCGACCTGGTAAAGCTTTTGGGTCCGGACATCGTTGATCCGATCAAAAGCGCCTTCGGCGGCTAACGGAGCGCCGGAATAAAAAATTATTTTTAGAAATTATGCGATTTGATTTAAAAAAAATATTGATAATAATTCTTTTCATCGCCGCGGCCGCGGCGGCCGGATATGGAGTTTATTATTTTTTCTTTAAGCCAGCCGAAACTCTGGAAATTACCACCGTAGAAGAAGTGACGCCGACCAGCGAGCTTCCTGAAGCCGGCCTCGGAACTCCGACTACCGAAGTTACTGAAGGAGTGACGCCGGTTTTGCCAACCGCCTCCCCAATTGCTTCCGGCGGAATCACGCAGGTTGAGAATCTCACACCAACAGTCAGCGTCTCCAGCGCCGCGCTCTCCGGCGACGGACAGGGAATGAATTTCTACGATCCGACGAACGGACGGCTTAATAAAGTGCTCCCCGACGGCACGGTACAGTCGCTTTCCTCCCAGACTTTTTATAATGTGGAAAAAGTGAACTGGTCCGGCGACAGCGCGAGCGCGATTCTGGAATATCCGGACGGCTCAAATATTCTTTACGATCTTCAGAGCAAGAAACAGATCACCCTGCCCAAGCACTGGGAGGATTTTGATTTTTCTCCGCAGGGAGACAAAATCGTGGCGAAAAGCATGGGCCTGGATGAGGAAAATCGCTGGCTCATCGTGGCAAATAAGGACGGCTCCGACGCCGAAGCCATTGAACCGCTCGGCAATAACGGCGACAAGGTACAGGTAAAGTGGTCGCCAAATAACCAAATCATCGCTACCTCGCGAACTGGCGAAGCCATGGGCATCAACCGCCAGCAGGTGCTCCTGGTCGGAAAAAATAATGAAAATTTTCCAGGGCTCGTGATTGAAGGCTGGGGGTTTGACTATGAATGGTCTCCAACCGGCGAACGAATGGTGTACAACGCGTACAATATGGACAGCAATTATAATCCCGTGCTTTGGGTCGTTGACGCTTCCGGAGAGAATATCGGCGCGAACCGAAAATCCCTGAAAGTCAATACCTGGGCGGATAAATGCACTTTCGCCGACAATTCCACGGCATACTGCGCGGTGCCGGACTATCTTCCTGAAGGCGCTGGACTCCAGCGCGACCTCGCGAACGGCATTCCGGATACGATTTATAAAATCGACCTTGCCTCGGGCCGCAAAACAACCGTGGGCAAGCCGGAAGACGCTTCAACCATAAAACAGATTACACTTTCTTCAGACGGCAAATATCTGTTCTACGTTGACCAGGCAACCAGCCGTCTGAATAAGATGAGACTAAAATAAATGATGCGCATGAATAAAAAAATAACTGCAGTTTTATTTCTGCTTATTTTTGTTTTCATGCCGTCGACGGTTTTAGCCGTAGACTGCGATCATTGCTGGTGCCTTGGGTCAAACAATGTCTGCGAACATCATACCGAAGAAGACGAAACGACAGGTGAAGACGTCGAGACTAAAACTCAATGCGACATCTACTGCGCTTCTCGCACCACTTCGAGCGTTTCCTGGAAAGCGGTGCATTGCGATGACGGTTATATTGACTGGAACGAAAAACCGGGCGACGAATGCTATGGAGTAACGGGAACGAGCGGCGCGTTCGGCACTGGCGGAAGCATCACCCAGGGCGTTCCGTTTTCGGCGATTGAACCGTCCCTGCAGATTCCGGACTTCAATATCCAATTTAGCAAACTCATGGTGAGCGACGTCGGCGGACAAAAATTCGTCTCCGTCCCTTGGCTTGCCGAATACATTGCCGCTGTATATCGATATATGGTCGGCGTGGCGACAATTCTTGCGATTACAATGATCATGTACGGCGGATTCCGCTGGGTGACGGCGGCCGGCGATTCCGGAAAAATCAGCGAAGCCAAAAAATCTATTATCGGCGCGGCAATGGGGCTAGTGCTTGCGCTCGGCTCATACACGCTTTTGAATCTAATAAACCCAGATCTGGTGAGTTTTAATTCACTGAGGCTCGCAATCATCGGTCGCGAAGAGATAACATTTGACGAAGGATACTTCGGCGGAGCAGATGACTCGTCGTCCTATGACGCAACGATTGCAGCAATTCCGGCGGCTGGCGGATTTGTTTCTTACGCCGATATGATGAAGGCATGTCCGGAAGACAAGAGCTATCCAGCAAATTACGCCGCGAATTTAAAAAAAGTTATTGATGCCTGGTCCTCGGCGCTGCCAAAAAAAGTTGTCTATGTCGGCGGCGGCACCATGAAATCCGGCGCCTGCACCGCACCGGCGGCGGACAATTATTATAATAAAAAACTAGCGAAGAATGGCTTTGAAGAATGGAACGGCGATATAGACGCCTATCGCAGCTGGGCCCAAAGCCTGGGCAGCATTTATTGCGGCGATTGTTTAACATTCACCCGCACTCTGTATAAGTGCATTGCTGATATTAACCCCCTGCCCGATAAGACTAACCAGTCAAAGGCAAAATATTATTATTCTCGCGCCGAGGATATGGCGAACGACCTTGAAAATAAAAAAATTTCGTTGAGCGCCGGAACTTTTATCTGGCTGGATGGCAATTGTGGACATGCGATAAATTATACCGGAATTTCCGGCAAGGAGATCATCGAAATGGGCGGGGGCCCGCCGGCAATCACGGTGAATAATCATACCGCCCGTTCGGTCAGGGTCAAGTCATCTCTTATCGGCTATCTAAAATCCGGCTGGGTAAAAAATTGTCCGGTTTACGCGCACGAAATCCTGGCGAACCCGGATTTATATCGATAAAAACAAATAAAAAAAACCGGCGCACTCGCCGTTTTTTTATTTTAATTTATTCAAAATGAATGCTGCGCTCAAACTGTTGAAGCCGCTTGGCGAGCGCGGGGAATTTCTTGAGACCGGAAGAGTCCAGAATTTCCTGGGCGTATTTTTGCGCTTTCTTGATCAGGCCCTTGTCCGAGAAGCTCGCGAAGCGCAGGCGCGGAAAGCCGGACTGCTCCCAGCCGTAGATATCGCCCGGGCCGCGGATTTCAAGGTCCGCCTCGGCGAGCTCAAAGCCGTTAGTTGAGCCGCGGAAGACATTGAGCCGGTCCAGGGTTTTTTGATTCGCGCTTTCCGTAAAAAGCATGCAATAACCCTGTTCCCCGCTCCGGCCGACGCGGCCGCGCAATTGATGGAGCTGGGCCAGGCCGAAACGCTCGGCGCCTTCGATGATAATAATGCTGGCGTTCGGAATATCGATTCCGACCTCAATTACGGTAGTGGAGACGAGGAGATGAATGCCGCCGGATTTAAAATCCGCCATGATGGCGTCTTTGTCCGCGAGTTTCTGCTTGCCGTGAAGCAGGCCGATGCGGAATCCCGGAAAAACCTGAATTAATTTTTCGTATTCCGCGGTTACGGACTTGACGCCGAGCTTGTCCGACTCTTCAATCAGCGGACAGACCACGAAAGCCTGGCGGCCGCGTTTGAGTTCTTCTTTAATAAAGCCGTACGCCGAAGCCCGGCCGGTTTCACTCACGATGTCGGTGATCACCGGCTTGCGGCCCGGCGGCATGGTCTGGATGATGGAGAGGTTGAGATCGCCGTAAAGAGTAAGTGCGAGCGAGCGCGGAATCGGCGTCGCGGTGAGAGAAAGGAGATGAGGCCAGTATTCACCCTGATTGCGCTCGCGAAGCGCCTGGCGCTGGCGCACGCCAAAACGGTGCTGTTCATCGATTATCGCGAGCCCGAGATTTTTAAATTTTATTTTTTCCTCAAGAATGGCATGCGTGCCGATGACAAAGTTGAGGCTGCCGACCGAGAGCGCGTCCACGAATTCGCGGGCCTTGACGCTCTCGCCGCCGACTGACGCGTCGGTGCGCGTTAAGAGGCCGACGGAAATGCCGCTCGTTTTAAAATATTTAAGCAAACTTTCATAATGCTGGCGCGCGAGAATTGATGTCGGAGCCATGAGAACAACCTGATAACCATTCGCCACCACCTGTCCGGCGGCCAGGGCGGTAACAATCGTCTTGCCCGAACCCACATCCCCCTCAAGAAGGCGGTTCATGGGATGTTCGCCAGAGAGATCAAGGAGAATCTCCTGTAGCGAGACCTGTTGATCACTGGTTAATTTAAACGGCAGGCGCTCGAAAGAGCGGTTTAATACTTCGGGCCGGAGCGTGATGCGCGGAGCCGGCAGCTCTTTTAAACCCTGGCGGTTTTTGGCTGCCAAGAGCTGAAGCAAAAAAAGTTCGCCAAATTTAAAACGTTTTAAAGCCGCGGCCGCGGAATCCAGATCATCCGGAAAATGTATCACGCGAAGCGCGTCGCGAATTGAAGGAAACGATTCCCGCTCGGTAATGTATTCCGGAAACCACTCATCCAAACCCTCAACCGACGGCAGGGCGAGCTTAATGAGCCAGCGGAGCTGTTTCTGCGTCACCCCCTCGGTGAGCGCGTAAAGCGGCACGATGCGGTTCGTGTGAATCTGCTCCCCGCCGGCATGAGCGAGCTCCCAAGCCGGACTCAGCATTTCAAAATGATATTTGTCGTCAACCTTGCCAGAAAAATAATAAAAAGAACCGGGCTTCATGGCCCTGGAAAGATGGGCTTGGTTAAACCAAACGATACGCAGCTTGCCGGTCTCGTCGGCGACCAGGGCCTCAGTAATTATCATGTGTTTTCTCGGACTGCGAAAACTTTTTATCTGCTCAAGCCGGGCATGAATGGTCGCGTTTTCGCCAATCGCGAGTTCGTCGATTTTTTGTAACCGCGACAGATCTTCGTATCTTTTTGGAAAATAAAAAATGAGATCCTGAACGGTCTCAATACCCAAACGCGCCATCTGCCCCTCCCTTACTCTTCCAGCGCGCGCCAATTCTTTAATTGGTGCATCCAAACTGTACATCTAATTATCATGGTGCGCCCGAGACGATTTGAACGTCTGGCCTCAACCTCCGCAGGGTTGCGCTCTATCCAAGCTGAGCTACGGGCGCATTAAAATTTCAATAAACGGCTTAAGATATCACTCAGTGATTCCTGCTCACGTTCCAGATCTTCTTTCAAAAAATTCATTAAATATTCCCGCACTTCGTTCGGATCCATATCACCGAGCTGCACCGAAAGCCGCTCGCGCAGAGGCATGCGAAATTCTAGATACAGCGTATTGGTTTCCGGCGGATTGTAAATGATGGAAAAATCCTTAAAATCCGTAAATTTATATCTCTTGCCTCCGACAGCCACTCCCATTGGATCGATCTCGAAACTCAGCTTACGCGGTTCGCGGAACGAAGTCAAGACAATAATCACGCCGATGAGAACAACAATAACGGCGAATAAAAAGTTCCCGCTGAGAATAGCATAAGTGACCAGCCCGCCGGCAATCAGAAATGCAACAATATACCAAAGAAGCGATCTTTCGTGTTTGATAAATTCCGGCACTTCGTGGGTGATTTTAGTAATTTCCGGCATATTGTCTGGATTTGAATTTTATAAATTGGCGGAGAGGGAGGGATTCGAACCCTCGATACGCGGCAAAAACCACGTATAACGGTTTAGCAAACCGCCGCCTTCAGCCTCTCGGCCACCTCTCCGAATAGTCTACAGAATGGCGGAAGGGGTGAGATTCGAACTCACGGTCCCCGTGAAGGGACTCCGGTTTTCAAGACCGGTGCAATCGTCCGCTCTGCCACCCTTCCCTGAAAAGATTTCCTCTATCCTACCAGAAATCGGCATTTTTTTCAAGATCCGACCCGCTTAAAGGCTAAGTGCGGCGGGCGACGACCCAGGCTCCGACTTCGGCCGCGCCGGCGGCGAGAAGGGTACTGGCGCATTCTTTTATAGTTGAACCCGTGGTATATACATCATCAATAAGCAAAATTTTCTTATTTTCAAACCGCTCCGGATTCCGGACGCCGAATGCGCCGACTAAATTCGCCTTTCTTTTTTCATCTTCGAGCTGGGCCTGCGGCGCGGTGTTCTTTTTTCGGTATAGATTTTCGCTTTCAAGCGGCCAACCGGTATTTTTTCCAATTAAGCGGGCAATTATTTCCGCCTGATTAAATCCGCGTTCAAGCAGTCTTTTACGGTGCAACGGCACGGGAACAAGATAATCATAGGGCACGCCGATAGATTCAGGATATTTTTGTATAAACCGGCCGACGAGATTTTCCAGCGCGCTTTCAAGCTCAGTTACGTATTGATATTTTAGATTTTGAATAATACGCTGCCAAATTTTTTCGCGGTAGTACCCAAGGCTGATTAAACGACCTATTAATACCTCCTTTTGATTTTCAAAATCAAGGGGATCCCATTGCGGATCAATCGCCGAAACGCACTCGGCGCAAAGCATGGTGCCTTCCCGCCCGCACTGCAGGCAGAACTTTGGAAATATTAAATCGAGTAAAAAATCTTTTATTGCCATGATGCGCTGTCGACGAGCCACGCGCCGTCAATTTTCTTAAGCGAAATTCTGATGGCCTGATAATAAATCCGATCTTCGACCGAAGCGCGCATTTCGCGGCGCTGGGTATCGAGAGTCATCACGGCGTTGCCCTGCGCCGCATCATAGCTATTAAAAGTATTGGCAACAACCTTGGTGCTTACTCCGTAGTATTCAGCCGGAGCCGCGGACGCATTCTTGGAAACATAATTTTCGGCCCAGACGCGCATGGACGGCGTCATGACCGACAACAAATCCGTGATGTTTTCGTAGCTTCCCTGGTTCGAGAAACTTCCGAACCGCTCGGCGAAAAGAATGCAAAGATTTTTGGCGGCCTGTTTTTCCGCTTCGGCCGAAGTACTGACTTCAAACGGAATTCCGGAAACCTCTTGCGTTGTCGTACTCACTGGAACCATAACCGAACCGCCGGTCGGCAGGGGCTCCGTAGTTTCGGCGGCAGGCTGAGCCGGCGCGGGTTTGAAAATTACGGCCGGCCGCGTCATGAGTGCCCAAATCAAAAACATTATGCCGGCAAGCAACATCACCCCAGCGAGCGCGATTAAAATAATTTTTATCGTTTTTGTCATTTAGATATTTATTGCTGGGGGTTCCCCGGAAGCGCCCTGCCTACCGGCAGGCAGGGCTTCGGACTGACCGAGCACCTCTTCGGCGAATTGCTTTTTTGATTCTTCTATTTCCAAGAGCTGGCGCGGGTCGGTGGTAATGAGCTGGTCCTCGGTATACGAAGCAACCACCTTGATCGCCGCGTGCTTTGTGCCGGCGAAGAAAATCCCCTCTCCGACCGCGGACTCAAGAAGAAGATATTTCTCCCCCTCGGTGAGAAGAAAAGTTTTTTGCACCAAATCAACCGCGGCCGGCGACTGTTTCATCAGAATCTGCATTGAGGAGTTAGTGACAATAGAGCGGCCGTACGGATTGGACAAAAAATCGTTAACATCCTGCGTGATGGTGGTAATGCCGAGATAGTATTTCCGGCAGCGTTTGACCAAGGCGAAAATAAATTTTGCGCTGTCCTCGTGCATCATCAGCCACCAGGCTTCGTCAATCGTGAGAATGCGTTTTTTGCTCTCCGAGCGCACGACATTCCAAATGTAGTTGATGATGGTATAGATAGCAATCGGACGGAGCTCGTCCTCAAGATCGCGCACGCTGAAGACCACGAGCTGGGCTTTCATAGTGACCGTGGTCGGCGAGTTCAAGAGACCGGCAAATGTGCCGTCAGTGAATTTCTTGAGCCGGACAACCAAATCGCCGGTACCTTCCATGCCCTCGAGCACTTCCTGCAAATCCTGCATAATCGGCGGCTCGACGGTAGAAAGATCGGAACTTGGCGTAATATCGCGCTTAGCATAGGTTTCAAGAAGCGCGCGATCCAAAAGCGAATCCTCGGCCGTAGTGAGCTTGCCGAGCATGATGCGGAGCAAACCCTTGAGAGTAATTACGGCGCTCCGGATAATATCCTCGGTGCTGATATCCTCGCCCATGGGCCGCGGCAGATCGAACGGATTAATCTTGCTTTCCGAAGCCAGGGAAATATTGATGTAGGTGCCGCCGACCGCGTCGGAAAGGTGCTTGTATTCCATTTCCGGATCAATGACGAGAACATCCGTGCCAAGCATCAGGCTGCGCAAGATTTCCAGTTTTACGGCATAACTCTTGCCGGCGCCGGAAGTGGCAAAAACAACCATGTTGGCGTTCGGCATGGAGAAACGGTCAAAGAGAATCAGGCTGTTGTTGTGGCGGTTTATTCCGTAGAGTATGCCGTTGTCCGAAGTAAGCTCGGCCGAAGTGAACGGGAACGACGAAGCAATCGGCGAGGTGTTCATATTGAAGGTAATCATGAGCTCGTCGTTCGCGAGCGGCACAGTGGAATTAAAGCCCTGCTCGGACTGATAAAGAACGCGCTTGGAATAAATCAATTTTGAACCGAAGATGGTTTCGATATCGGTTGATATCTTATCCAGTTCCGTAACATCTTTCGCGTAAATCGTAATGTACAAAGCGAATTGAAAAAAATGCTCAATCCCCTGCGTCAGGTCGTCGCGAAGCTGTTCAATGTCGCGGAGTGCGGTTTCGCGAATCGGATCGCGAGGAGCGCCTTTTTCCGAATCGGCCATGATCTGGGCCTCCAGAACGCCGACTTTATTCTTGAGCTGTTTTAAAATTATCGGCGCCTTGACTGGATAGAAAAACATGGCGATATCCAGGGTGTGATTATAGTTGATAACCGGCGTCGCCCATCCAACCGAAACATAGCGCGGATAAGTGACAATAAAAATCGTGCGGCAAAAGCTGTCGCCGAGCCGGAGATAGTTCGGTTTTACTTCAAAAGCGGCCGGCGCGATCAGGTCGCGGATGGAAACAACACCGCGGCGATAAATGCGCTCTTCTTCAAGTACGATGCGTTCTCGCTCGGCCTCGGCGCGCGCCTCGGCCTCGCGCCGCACGATGCGGCCGGTCGGCGCAACCGCGCCGGTTTTGGCTTCAGGAGCAACGGCTTCTTTTGGTCGGAATGGCATATTATTATTCTATTTGTATTTTGCTTAAATCCTTGACCTTCTGGCTTTCGTAAACTTCGGGATTGTAAACACTGTAATAAAGTTCAATCAAACTCTGGGTATCAAGAAGCGCGGTGGTGAGCCCGATACTCTGTAGGGCGCCTATGATATGCTCCACCCGCATCATCAACTCCTTGCGGCGCTCAATAAATTTCTGGCCGCTCAATTTGAGACTTACGGCTGGTGAAAAAATTTCTTTTATCCGCGAGAAAAAACCTCTCTGCTTATCCGACATTGGGTCGTACGGCACGGTAACAAAAAATTTCTTGCTCATGATCTCGCCAAGCTCAACCAACTGGTTGATAAAACTGCGATAATCGGAAATCTGCGCGCTCAAAAGATCGTTTTTCTGATTTTTTTCCTCTTCCTTCAGGGCGTCAAGATATTTTTCAATATTCATACGACGCGACTGAATTACAATCTGCAAAGGATGTTCTAGCGAATTCAAAAGCTGCATGTAGGCGGAAATAATCGCCTCCTGCTCATCCACCGACTTCAGCGCGAAATTGATACTTGAGACCAGAATAACGGCGCGCAGTGTGCCGTCCTTCATTATCACCACATCCTCGCGGATTTCTGCGATGTCCATGTAACGCTGAGTTGGTTGGCCGGGTCTGACAATTTTTTTAGTGCTCATATTCTTCGGGTTTGTATAAACCGCCTGTATTAACGATGAGCGAAAGTTCGGACAGGCGGCTTGTTGTTAATGGCTCTTTCTTGGGAGGAACGGGCGCGGCTTTGACTTCAGGCTTGCTGATGTACGCGCGCAGTTCGGTGTTGCTAGGCGTTTTATCCCAAACGCGGAGAGACGGACGCTTCATTGTCTGAATGATGTTCAGAAGAAAAAAATGAAATGGCATGCCGTTCACTTTTATAAAAGCAAGCAAGCCGCCGGCTCCGAGGAGCAAAATAGCCGCCGGAATGAATAAAATCTTCTCCAATAATTTAAACGCGATAAAAACGAACAATCCATCCACGAGCAAAATTACAAACTGGCGAGTCGTGATCGGCCCAAATATCTTATCTTCCACGTCAATGAATTGCGGCACTACAAATTTTTCCGGCATTAAATTTTACCTAAATTTTGATTTAGCTCAATAATTGACTGGAATTCGTCCCATGAAAGCGTCGAACGGCCGGCGGCTTCACGTTCGCGCGTAATTGTCTCAATGTTCTTGCCGGTCTGGAACGCTTCCTGTATTAAATTCAGATACAGTTTATTAATCGGGCTCTCTTGCCACGCGGCGATGCCCTGCATTTTTTTCTCAAATGATTCTTCGCCCAGGAGATCTATCTTGTCCTTTATCTTAATGGCGCGTTCCCGCGGTTCGCGCGACAGGCGGCGAAAATCTTCAAACTTCATTTCGCGCAATTCCTCAATCGGCCCGAACAGCCTGCGCGAAAACTTTATTTCTTCAACGCGCGGCCGGCCGGTTTGCGACGTCTGCGCCGGAATACTCGGCGGCGAGACGCGAACCTTGGGCTTTAGCGATTCCGGACGAGATGCCGGGCGGACCGGCGTCCCGATCGCGATCGGGACCGGCACAATCGTCATCGGTAATCCCGGCTCTTGCGGAATCACGGCTGTCACGACCGAAACTTGGGCGACCGGTTTTATCACCGGAGCGCTCGGCTTAATAATATGGTCTTTTAAGGGCAGGGTTCGTTCCGGTTTTTTTTCTTCACTGGGCATCGAGCTCGGCATTCGTCCGGTAAGTTTGGCGTAGCGGCGATTCAAGTTCTCCTCTTCCCTCTCGCGGCCGATTTCCCGATTTCGTTTTTCTCTCACGAGATGTTCAGCCTTTTTTTGCTCTTCGATTTTCGCGAGTTTCAGGCGAAGGGGTCCGACTTTTTGATTGATGAGAGCGATGAGGCGGTCGGATTTTTCTTTAGGCAAGCCGAGTCCGCCCTCTTTGGGCCCGCGGGTCAGTATATTTTTTGTCTCCAGTTCGTCGCGCACATCACGCACGCGCGCGCGAACCGTGTTTTCAAAACGCTTTTGCATATCCGGATCGGAAAAACTGAATCCTGAATCTTTTATAATATCTTTATCTACTCGTTCGTACTCCGGCAAAACGGCATCCGAGATTTCCCGGCCCCGCTCGGCGTGGATTTCAGCGACATCCTCGGGGCGCATGGCGAAAGGCGCGGCGGTTCCGGTTTCATGTCTCGTGATTTCTTCCGGCACTTCGGACTCGGCCGGCATCCTTGACAGCGGAATCGCTACGGCTGGAGCCGTTCCCCCAACCGCTGTCGGAGCGGATGGGCGGTCAACGATTTGTATGGTTTTCTTCGCAGATTCGATGTAGGCGATAATTTGGTCAGCCTGTGTCGGGGCGAGCTCGAGCCCACCGATTTTTATTCCACGGACCATTCTTTCTTTTGTTTCAAAATCATCACGCACTCCTTTGATTTTTGCTTCGGCAACATTCTCAAGCCGGTGTTTCAAAAATTTGTCGGCGAGCTGGATGCCGAGATCGCGGATCATCTCATCCACAAAAACCGGCAGGGTCGTCTGATCGGACGTGATTTTTTTCTGCGGATACTTGGCCGGATCAGCGCCGAGATCTTTAATCGCTTCCGGAATGCCGGGGATAAGATTGGAAAGGGGCAAAAGTTTTCGTCCAAGGATTTCCAGCGCAACTTCAGCGGCTTTTTTTTCCTGCCATTTTATCTGCGCCTTGAGCTCGTAAGCCAGGGCGCGCGGCGCGCGGCGACCTTCCAGAATATCCCAGGTGAGTTCAAAGAGAATATCAAGTTCCCTTTCCCGCAAATCAAACTTTTTTTTGATATCAATATTGATATCCGTCACTTCAGCCGAACCCAAATATGTTTTTACCGATCTCGGAAGATAGCGGGTTGTGGTCAGTGCGTCCATAGAAAATTCTTTTATTTACCCATCGCCCGGCGGAGGGTGTCGTTGTTCGTCATCTTGTCAATCTTGTCCAGGATAATCTGTTCTTTGTCGCTTACACTACCCGAAGATCTGATGGTTTGAGCCTCGGATTGAAATTCTTTGAGCAGGCTCTTAATTTTTTCCATGCCTCCGGGTATATTTTCCCTCTCTGCCACTTCGGTTGCAGTAACTAAATTATCCACATCAATATTATTAATAACTTTTTCGCGATAATCACCGTCCTTGACTTTTAAAGCCTGATCATCGATGCCCAGTATAAATTTACCTCCGGCGACTTGCGCTTCGGAAAGCGTTTGAAACTCTCCAATCGAACCGATAGTATCGGCTTTCGCCTCCAATAACGCGGCGCCAAAACTTGCACCAAACTGATCGTTAATAAACTGGCCGGTTTTCCGGTCCGCGCCAAAAGCCTGCTCCGCGTTCCCGCCTTCGGCCTGAATCTTCATGCTACTGCGCAAAACATCAGGGTTGAAAACATTGGTAGCCGGGTTATAGCCTTCTCTGGCGATGAAATTTAGTTTTGAATCACGCGCCTTCATCAAGTCTTCAAGAATCACGCCGGCGGCTTTGGCGCCAAAAGCCTGAGCTCCGGTTAAGACCGCGGGCTGAAAGCCTTTGTCCATTGTGAATATGCCGGCTCCCGGCATAGCGGCTCCGGCCGGATAATCATCCATAAACTTATTGAAAAGTTTGGATGGCTCGCCCCCTGCCTTGTTCAAAACTTCGGATATAATCCCCGGGGTCTGCCGTTCTTTTTCGGCAAGCGCGGCCAAGCCTTCGGTATCGCGCCACGCGTCAGATGACCATTTTTTTCTATCTTCGGAAGAAGCGTCTTTATAGGCATTGGCTTTTGCTTTTGAATCCAAAATAAGGTGCGGATTTTTATCTTTATACTCGCCGGCAAATTTCATCATTTCAACATCACCGCGTTCTTTGGCCATGCTGGTAAACACATCCAGATGTTTGGCCTGCTCAGCCAAAATTTCCGGCTTGCTCTTGCCCTGTTTCGCAAGAAAGCCGGCATGCCCGGAGCTAAGCGCCTGCTTATGCCCGAGCATCTGCAGTTCTTTCTGATCGGCAGTCATCGCCCGACCCTTGAGCAAATTCTCCACTTCCGCGGGCGCGAGGCTAGAAACAACCTTGGCCAATTCGCCGGTCTTCTGCGCGCGTTCGTGGCGGGTTTTAGCAAGCTGGGTGTAACCAAGCTGTTTTAGGCCCGGCACCTTGGCCATTCCGCCATAGAGCTTTTCCCGGACTCCGAGCTGGCGGTCGGTCCAGCCCGCGGTTTTGCGGGCCGCACCAACGCCGAGTTTGCTTGCGCCGACGGCCGCGCCGGTCAAGGCGCCGGCCATAAATCCTTTTGTTTTACCGGCCCACTGGCCGGCCACGCCGCCAAGCTCGCCGCCCACCTGCTGGGCAACCGCAAGCCCGGCAAGAAGCAGGGCGATGGCGATGATAAATCCCACGGTTGATTCGCTGGTCCCGCCTTCGGTAATAAAGTAATTCTCAGTCAGGCTGCCGCTGATTTGTTCTTCGGATGTCGGGGCCGTGTACTGCGTATTGATAAAATCTTGGCCCAGGGTGCCGCCGCCGGCCGTAAGAAGCGCGAGCCATAAGAAAAACGCAAGTACCGGACCGATGAGAACGGCGCCGACAAAATTGTCCCACCACTGGCCATAGGCTGCGCTCGCCTTACCGATCGGAAAACCGCCGGCCAAAAACGCGAGCGGCGAAAGAATCACGAGTATCCAGAGCATGACAATACGATACGCGAGCACGATGACATAAACCACAACTACCATAAGCGTCACACCCATCATAATGGTGCCAAAAAGAGCAGCCGCGGCCACCTCCCACGATCCGAAATCAAGCGTAGTGTTCTGACTTAGCTGCATGAGCTTGGTAAGTCCAAGGGCGTTCAGAAAATTTCCGCCGGCCGCGGACATAAACGCATTCACAAACGTAAGCATCACCACTTGGCCAAAATCAATCACGAGACCGCAGAGTGTTTTGCTGAAATTAATAACCACGGCCATAATTAAAAGCTTGGGCAGGATGCGCTGATAATTCAACTGTTCTATTTTCAAAATTGTGCCGAATGCGATGGCCAGAAGCACAAGGATAAAAAACATATTAGCCATGTCGCGCGTCAGAACCCAGCCGGTAACCACAGCAGCGGAATCGATAAAATTGTTATACGGCGCGAGCCAGCCGACCACGAGATTAAAAAGCAAAAGAATGATTTTACCGATGGTGGCGATCACCCAGTTTATCAAAATATATGAAATCATGTCGGCAAGCGCTTCGGCGGCCGCGTATGCCGGACGCGCGGCGGCCATTCCCAAACCGCTAAACAAAAAAACGGACAAAACAAAAGCCGTCCGCCTCCACCTTGACGCCAAATCTACCACCTTATTTTTAAAAGCGGTAATCATTGTAAAAATGTCGCAGATTTAGTCAAATTTTACATTATTAGTATACCACAAAATAGGTGCATCAACAATTCACAGTTCGGGCCAGATTTACCCAGTCGGAAATGGCAAATTTTTCGGCGCGAATTTTGGGGTCTAACCCAAGGTCCTGGAATGCCGAAATTAGCGTAGTTTTAGGTAGATTCGTGTACTTTGCCAGATTAGAAATTGCCATCTTGCGGGGCGAGTGAAAACCGGCGCGAATCAGGCTCCGAACCGCCGCGATCCGCGCGCCATTGAGGACTTTTTTTGATTCAGGCCCGGAGAACGGCGTAATTTCCACAACCGCGGAGTCAACTTTCGGGCTCGGCAAAAAACTTCCGCGCGAAACATTGAAAAGTTTCTTGGCGCGACCGTGCAATTTCACAAGCAGCGACAGGAGGTTCTCGTAGCCATCCAAGGCGAGCAGGCGGTCGGCAACCTCACGCTGAACCATGATGATAATCCGGTCCGGCACGGGCTCGGTGGTTAAAAATTTTTCAATCACCGCCGAAGTAATCTGGTACGGCAGATTGGCGACCAGCGAATAACGCGGACAGCCGAGAATTTTTACGACTTCTGCGTTCGAAACGCGCAAAATGTCGGAAGTGAGAACCGTAACATTGGGCCAAACATACTCGGAGGCGAGCAGACCGACAATTTTTTTGTCAATTTCCACGGAAAGAACTCTTTTTGCCGTCGCAAGCCGGTCGGTGAGAATGCCGAGACCCGGTCCGATTTCCAAAACGCAATCCTTTTTGCCGATTTCCGCGACGGCCATAATTTTATCCACGATATTTTTGTCAGCCAAAAAATTTTGCCCCCGGCCGTGGATTGGACGAAGGTTGTATTTGGATAAAACCTGTTTTATTTTAGCTGGGGTGTCAAAACTCATTATTATATTAATGCATTAACTTTTTCTAATTCTCCCTTTGCCCTTGAATAATTTCTTTATTTTTTCACTGAGCCTTGGCTCATATTGATTATACCACTGCACTGTCTGGACAAGACCATCATCAAAACTGACTTTTGGCCGCCAATTTAATTCTCGATGCGCGCGACAGCAGTCGAGCACGCTCCGACGCTCTTCCCCGGGTTTGGCTTGACCATGAATGGGCTTTATGTTGCTTTTTAATATTTCCTTAAGTTTTTGGAACATTTCATTTACCGAAGTTTCTTTTCCTGTACCGACATTGAAAATTTTATGATGAGGGTTATCTACTTTAAGGGCAAGCATATTCGCTTCCACGACATCGCCAACATACACCCAATCTCTTGTATTCTTTCCGTCGCCAAATATCGTTGGCCGCTCGCCGACCAGAAGTTTTTTGACAAAAATCGCAATGGCACCGGCTTCGGCGGAACTATCCTGCCGCGGACCATAGACATTGGCATATCGCATACAAATCGACGTCAGCGGATTTTTCTCTATGTGTCTAAAACAATGCAGATATTCCTCAACGCTTAATTTTGAAACTCCATAGGGCGAATAGGGATGGGGAAGATAAGATTCGGGTGTTGGCAATTCCTGAGCGCCGCCATAAATTGCACCGCCGGATGAGGAAAAAATAAATTTTTTCACACGAATGCGCCGACTTGCTTCAATGACGTTAAGACCGCCGACGATATTTTCTTCGGCATCGGCCCATGGATTTTCAACCGAAAAACGAGGATTTATCTGCGCGGCAAAATGGAAAACATAATCAGGTTTTTCTCGTTTGAATATATTCATTATTTTTTTAATGTCCTTGATATCGCACTTATAAAACCTGGCTTTCAACGGAACGTTTTCGCGCTTTCCGGCAATTAAGCTGTCTATTACAACAACTTGAAATCCCTCACGCAATAAACGATCCGCCATGTGCGAACCGATAAATCCGGCGCCGCCGGTAACGATTGCTTTTTTGGACATATTATTATTTCTATTAATGCTTATTAAAAAAATTAAATGTATTTGCCACTAAGTTGAATCAAGAATTAGGAATCAGGAATTAGGGTATTAAAAAGATTCATGATTCCTGATTCATAATTCCTGATTCGCTCTTGCGCGTAAATCTCTCTTTCTAGCCAAATGTCGCAAATAGGCCTCCATAAACTGCTCCAATTCTCCGTTGAGCACGGCTTCGGTATCCGCGGTCTCATATTTGGTGCGGTGGTCTTTGACTAGATGGTACGGCTGAAGCACATAGCTCCGAATCTGATTGCCCCACTCGGCGGCCGCGTATTCGCCGCGGATTTCGGCTTTCTCGCGGCGCATTTTTTCTTCTTCGAGTTGATGGAGCTTTGCTTTGAGAATTTTCATGGCGGTTTCGCGATTCTGCTGCTGGGATCGTTCGTTCTGACATGAAACCGAAATCTTGGTCGGCAGATGCGTGATGCGCACGGCAGAGTAGGTCGTATTGACCGACTGACCGCCGTGCCCGGACGCGCAGAATGTATCAATGCGCAAATCGCTCGGATCAATCGCGATCTCCACACCTTCCGGAAGCTCGGGCAAAACTTCAACCAGAGCGAACGAAGTGTGGCGCATCTTTTCGGCGTCAAACGGCGAAATGCGCACCAGACGATGGACGCCGGCTTCGGATTTTAAATATCCGTAAGCCCAGGCGCCCTCGACGGCGAGGGTAATGCTCTTGAGACCACCCTCAACGCCGCGCGATTCATCAAGGATGCGCGCTCCCCAGCGGCGACGCTCACAGAAACGCGAAAACATGCGGAGCAGCATATCTGCCCAGTCCTGAGCCTCGCGGCCGCCAGTGCCGGCATGAATGGCCACAATGGCGTTCGCGCGATCGTACTTTCCACCGAAAAGAAGATAAAATTCTAATCGCTCGTAGCGTTTTTTGAGTTCAGCAAATTTTCCCGACGCTTCAGCGGACAAACTTTCATCCCCCTGGCTTTCCGCTAAATTACAAAGAGAAAGAAGCTCGCGCGCTTCTTTCTCTATTTTATCCCAAGTCTCAACCTCTTCTTTGAGGCTGTTGAGCTTTTGCGAAACCGCTTTGGCGTGCCCCGGATCAGCCCAAAAATCCGGCTGGCTCGCCTCGGACTCTAACGCCTTGATTTCTGATTTCAGGCGGTCGAGGTCAAAGTAACCCCCATGTCTTGGAGATTTGCGCAGTGAAATCTTCAAGTTCGCGGATAAGCTCTTTCATAAATTATATTTTGAGCTGTTTGGCAAAATCGGCCACAAACGGAATTTCCCAGGCCTCGCCCTGAAGCGCCTTAATGAGGGCGATGAGCGAAACCACGGCAAGTAGAATCGTGCCAAAAAAACCAATAATCCAACCGAGGATCGGGATCAGCGTGACGACCCAAACAATTACCCAGACAACAAACAAAACCAGACCCTGCTTGGCATGGAACTGGGCGAATGGGCTAGATTTTGCCGCGAATAGCGGTACCAAAAACAAGATGCAGAGATAGCCAATGGCCGCGAGAACCTTATTCTCGTCAATGTCCTTTTGATCAAATTTTTTTTCGTCTGCCATACTTTATATATTAATTCTTAAACGCAAATATTATACCACAAGTATCTTATAAATAAAATCTCAAATCTCAAAAATATATCTTATATCTAATATCTTTAGATTTGAGATCTAAGATTTGAGATTTTAGATTGTTCCATGATTAAAATGAGCCCGGCTTTTACCGAGCTCATCTTTGATTTAATAAACGTTCTCTCAATTTAGTACCCCATATCCATTCCGCCGGGCATGCCGCCCATCGGCGGGAAATTACCCTTTTTCTCCGGAATGTCAGTGACCGCGGCTTCGGTAGTGAGAATCAAGCCGGCGATTGACGCGGCATTCTGCAGGGCCGAGCGCGTCACCTTGGTCGGATCAACGATGCCGGCTTTGACCATATCTTCGTATTTGCCAGTGGCCGCGTTGTAACCGATTGTATTATTTTCTCGTTTAATATTTTCAACGACCACGGCGCCGTCCTGGCCGGCGTTTTCCGCGATCTGGCGCAGCGGCTCCTCGAGCGCGCGGCGCAGAATATTGATACCGATTAACTCTTCCGGATCGGTGGTAATGCCGTCAAGCGCGCTGATGGCGCGAATAAGCGCAACTCCACCGCCGGGCACGATACCCTCTTCAACTGCAGCCTTGGTCGCGCTGACCGCGTCTTCAATGCGGTGCTTTTTTTCTTTCATTTCGGTTTCCGTGGCCGCGCCGACTTTGATGACCCCGACACCGCCCGAGAGCTTGGCCAAACGCTCCTGAAGTTTTTCACGATCAAACTCGGAATCCGTGTTCGCTAAGAGTTTTTTGATTGATTCAACGCGGGCCTTAACCTTTTCCGCATCCCCGCGGCCTTCAATAATAGTAGTATTGTCTTTTGTGGAAATAACGCGGCGCGCCTGGCCGAGATCTTCAAGCGTGGCGTTCTCAAGCTTCAGTCCGACATCTTCGGAAATTACGCGGCCGCCGGTCATTACGGCAATGTCTTCAAGCATTTCCTTGCGGCGATCGCCGAATCCCGGCGCTTTCACCGCGAGCGAGTTGAACGTGCCTCGAAGCTTGTTCACGACAAGCGTGGCCAAAGCCTCACCCTCGATTTCATCGGCAATAATCACAAGCTCCTTTTTGCCGGTCTGCGCGACTTTTTCCAAAACCGGCAGAAGATCCTGCACTGAGGAAATCTTGCGGTCGGTGATCAAAATATGCGCGTCGTCATATTCGGCTTCCATGCGCTCGACGTTGGTAATCATGTACGGCGCGACATAACCCTTGTCAAATCGGAGCCCCTGCACCACTTCGGTTTCAATGCCGAATGACTGCGACTCCTCTACCGTGATAACGCCGTTTTCACCGACTTCTTTGATGGCGCGGGCGATTGTCTGGCCGATTTCCGCATCATTGGCCGAAATGGAAGCGACGTTGGCGATTTCTTCGCCGGTAACTGGTTTTGAAATTTTTTCCTTAAGTTCTTTCACAACCGCTTCAACGCCTTTTTCAATGCCACGGCGGATGGCGATTGGATTGGAGCCGGCCGTAACGTTTTTCAGGCCTTCCTGAATCATGGACTGGGCCAAAACGGTCGCGGTGGTGGTGCCGTCGCCGGCAACATCATTGGTTTTTGACGCGACTTCTTTTACGAGCTCGGCGCCCACATTTTCAAACTTGTCTTCAAGATCAATTTCTTTTGCCACGGTGACACCGTCTTTGGTAATGACCGGCGAACCGAAGCCCTTGTCCAAAACAACGTTCCGTCCCTTGGGACCAAGCGTAATCTTCACCGCATTCGCGAGCTTGTCAACGCCCCGCTTTATGGCTTGGCGCGCCTCCTCGTTAAAAAATATCTGTTTTGCCATATTGCTATATTTTTAATTAATAATAATCGCGAGAATTTTCTCGTGATCCAGAATCTTGTGATGAACCTTATTGATTTCAACTTCTTCGCCTCCCCATTTTTCAAAAATCACAATATCGCCCGGCTTAAGCCCGAGCTTGGCGACTTTTTCGCCGGCGCCGATGGCAATGACTTCGCCTTCGGCCTTTTTTTCTTTCTCCACGGTGTCAGGCAGAACGATGCCGTGTTCGGTAACTTCTTCTTCAAGATTTGGCTTAACCAATACGCGGTCGCCCAATGGTTTTATTGTCATATTTTATATTATTATTAATCTTATTTTAGCAGTCAAATAAACCGACTGCCATTTGTTTACGTTAGATGATTTTAATACACAACGCGCCTGCTGTCAAGAGCGGATAAAATAAAAAAAATGGAGGCTATTTCTAGCCTCAAGAAAGGATCGGGGAACAGCAAGTTACTACTCGGTTTTCTTGATCTTCCATTCGGTCTGCTGGCCGCACTGGCCGCAGAACTTGTACTGCTCATCGGCCAGGCCGTGCTTCGGACAGCAGCGGACGAAGATGAGAATCGGGTTAACCGCCTGCTTTCTCACCTCGCTGATCTCGACCAGGAAGGTCCGAGGATCGCAATCGATCCTTTTCTTTGCCAGCTGGTCGCGAATCGTATACTCCATCGCGGTCTTGGGATCCACGCCGACCTGGAAGCTAAAAATATCGTTGACGAGCGTGATGCCGTTCCGCTTTATCACGACACGGCAAATGGTGCTGTAAATGAGTGCCTTCTGATTCTCCACGATATCCTCCTTTTATATTCAAAGGGCGTCATACCAACTTAATATAAGATTAATAATTTGTCAATACATAAAAAATGAGGCCCCGGGATGGAGCCTCAAAGAGACTAGTAAAGACTGACGCGAAAATTGCAGCCGCCTGAACCATTGGCTTCGGGAATCGCGGAGTAAGAGATGCCCCGCCAGGTGAGGCTGATCGTTCCGCCCGTGCTCGCCGGCCAGTTGGCGCAGGCCCAGGATGAACCGTACTGGATGTTGAAAACCGCAAAGGTGCCGGCGGGCTGATCAAGCTCGCACTCAAGGGACGAGCCGCTTGCGGCGCGGCAGCGTTCGGCCCACGGCGCGCGCAGAGTGCCGCCGGCCGAGTATCCGCTCCAGTCGGAGTAGATGATGGTTCCGGAAAATGCGGCCGGCGCGGTGTAGCGCACCACAAGACGATCAACCGGCATGGGCGGGGTCGCGCAATGCGGATCGTCGGCGCAATTCGGATCGTCGCAGTCCACTCCCCAGACACAGTCGTTGTCGCGGCCGTCGTCGCAAATCTCAACCGCGTCGGGATTAATGAGCGGATTTGTGTCATCGCAATCGCCTTCAGCAATGGTGTAGCCGTCGACGTCGTTATCGGGATCATGGGGTTCGGGTTCAGGCGGTGTTGTGCCGCCGGAAATCTGGCAGATGCTCGCATTGGGTAAATATCCGGGCACCGGAGCCGCGGACATTGTTCCCTGCTCAACCGCTTCGCCTTGGGCGAGAAGGCAGAATCCGCTCTCCCAATCCATGCGGCGCTTGCCGCTTGCGGAATCGATGTAGGCGGCCGAGATCGGCGCGCCGAAATGGCGCTCGCCGTCATGGGTGATGTAATATCCCCAGAACTGGTCCATGACCGAGATGGCGCGATTTGCGCCGCCGTAAGCATAATTCTCGGAATCGTAGAAAATCACGAACCAGCCGTGCGGACCGCCGTTAAAGTCCTGCACTAGATAACGATATCCGCTCCAGAGATGCAGTTCGGCCGGATTACCGAATTGAGCAACCGGTTCGCCGGCCAGCGTTTCGCGGCCAAGCGCGTTATACGCTTCAACCACGGCATAGCTCGCGAGCCGATTCCACGCCGATGGCCCGGCAATCTCACCGGGTGCGGCATCATCCGGCCAGGCATGAAAGCTCGCGTTCGCGCCGTCCCAGGAGAGATATCCTCCGATGCCGTCTTGCCGCGTGTCGCCGGCCGAATCAACGTATTCGTTGTTCAGGGGCGCGATGAATGGCGATGCCGGACCGTGGCTCGCCATATACCAATCGTACAGACGGCCATGAATTATGACCGCTTCGCGCGCGCCGCGCAGAGCGTCGTAGACCAGTGCGGCGCGGCCGACCAGGCCACCCTCAAACGGCAGAATGTGAATATTGGCGCGATGCGCGGATTCATTGTCGCAGAGCAAATCCGCGTCGCCGTCATCGTCCGCGCAGCGCGCGTATGAATCGTACCAGCGCGCCTCTTCGCTCGGCTCGCCGAGCATGGAGGGGCCGCCGGCTGACCAGTAGGCGCGGTCGTACGGACCGGTGTTGCGGGATGAGTACGAACGGCCTTCCTGCGGCACGCCGTCGGATTCCAGAAAGTTCAGCGGCAGGGTCTGCGACGAGCCGTCGGCCACCTCGTCATAATGCAGGTGGCACGCGGTTGAGTAACCGCTCGTGCCCATGGTGCCGAGCGCCTGGCCCTCAAGAACCGGCTGGCCGCGGCGCACCATGACGTCGCGAAGATGAAAATAACGGCCAACGCGGCCGTCGGAGTAGCGGACGTAGACATGATTGCCGGTGCCGGTTCCGGACCGGTCGGCTAAGCCGGCAACCGCTTCAATCACCGTGCCGCCGGCGGCCGCGATAATCGGCACTCCCCGATCTTCGCAGCCGGGTCCGGCCGTAAAGTCCACGGCTTTGGCGAGCGCGCCCAAGCGATAGTGCGTACTCGCCGGATCGGCCTGGTCATTCCCCTGCGAGACCGTGACCGTGGTGTTCGGAAGGAAGGGCAGACGGCGTTCGCCGGCCGGACCTCCCTCGTCGGATGGACTCTCCTCCATGTCGTAGCGGGTTTCGCAGCCGCAGATGAGAATCATGGCCGCGATGAGCGCGACGAAATGCACAACCTTCATTTTCCACCTCCTCGTGGATTTTCAAAGTGCAAGCATAATTACCTGCCGCATGCCCGGCCGGCACATAACTAAATTATTGCTTGACTTTGAAGGTCGGCACGATTTCGGAGAGCAGGCCGCCGACCTCGGCGCCCGCCGCTTTGGCGGAAATAATGTATAAAGAATCCGGAGACGAGTTATAAATATATGTTATCCGTTTGCCCGCAGCGGCTTCTGAAATATTTTTTTTAAAATCCAGCCCGCCAATTGTAATTGATTCGGCGCTGGAAATTTTTTCACCCGGTTCTTTGAATTGCGGAAAATCATTTTCAAACTTTTGGATGAATGCGGCGGATTCCTCGGCGGTGGCGCCCATATCCTGCGGATGAACCGCGTAGATTGAAATATCGTTCCATTCGGCATCCGGCTGAGATGACGAACCGCTTAAGCGCACAATGCCCACGGAGACAATACGGCCGGCGGCTTCGGATTTTTCATAGGCTCCGGCCAGATCATAAAATGCGATTTCTTGCGACACGGATAAATATTCGGGGTAAGAAATCTCAAAACCCAATTTTTCGCTTGCGAAAATTGATAATCGTTCCGCGTTCGGTTCAACCGGCGGAACGGCGGATAATTCCTCGGACGGCAATGGCGGCACAAGACGATTTGCCGGCATCTGCCAGAATATCATGACAATAAGAATCACGGCTAAAATAACGAGAACGAGAATGGCGATGATGTATGTTTTCATTCGCATATTGTTGTTTATGTATTAATTATAAATTTTTATATCAGACTAGGTCAAATTTGAGGTGTTGAAAATAATTAATTACATTCGCGCGTCTTCTTATGCATTAACGTTATTCATATATTTATGCAATATCCCGCGTGCGTGTCGGTAAATTGTGACATGGAATAATTATATTTTTGGATTGAATGTCGATTATTTTCAATGTTATGATATGAACGTATGATTAACATGAATCAACGCGCGCGAAAACGAAACCGATATCAAAAACGCGATTATTCCCGCCCGAGTATATATTATGTAACAATATGTACCGATGGAAAAAAATGTTTTTTTGGAAATATTGTAAAAAATGAAATGCGGCGTTCAGCGATTGGTGAAATCGCGGACCGATGTTGGAATTATTTACCAATTCATTTTCCGAATATTGATTTGGGGCAATACATTGTTATGCCCGACCATTTTCATGGATTAATATTTATTCGGAATGCGTACGGCGGGCAATGGACGGACGGGGTGGACGATTCGCATGGCGGGCAATGGACGGACGTAGGGGTCGCATATATGCGACCCCTACAACGCGACGTACAACGCGACGTACAACGGGATAAAATGTTGTTGCCAAAAATTATCCATGAATTTAAATCCGCGGTTACCCGAATCGCGAATCAAAACGAGGATGAATATTTTCAATGGCAACGTTCATATTATGACCACATCGTCCGCGACGCATGGGATTTACGACGCATTACGAATTACATCAAAAATAATCCCAAAAATTGGAAAAACATTCTTGATCCGTGTAAATAATTTGGCGAATATTACGCAAATATTCACCGTCTCCCCCTTGACAAGCCCTTGAATCCGTGATATAATTGCGCGATAATAAAAATGGACCAATCCTGGCCCATTGCCCTTTGAACCACCCCCGAATTGACCATAGGAGGAAACGATCATGAAGGGGAAATACATCATCCTGGCCCTGGCGGCCATGTTCGCGTTCGCGTGCGAAACCACCGACAACCCGGCCGACACCACGACCGACTCGGACGCAACGCCAGACTCGGTAACCTACGGAATTCTTTCCGTGGACACCACGCCCGCCGGCGCGACCCTGTACCTCAACGAAGAGGTCAAGGGCACAACGCCCACGGTCATCGCCGACCTCACACCCGGACAGTACCAGGTGCGCATCACGCTCGCCGGATATGACGAATACTCCGGCGTAGTGGATGTGGCATCCGGAACAACCACGCCCGTGGATGTTTCCCTGGACCCGGCGGTCCCGACCTGCGACTACGACCTCACCGGACGGTGGGTGGAGGATGTCTCGACGAGCATCTGCGACGTAGGTCAGGATGGCTGTACGGTGAATGGTCTCTGCGGTGCCAGTCTCCTCTACATGGAGGGAAGTTCTCTCCGCTACGAAGATGCGGACGAAACCATCACCGGCACGGTCGCGGACAACAACCACGTCACAATTCACATCATCAACTCGTTCGGTTCTGACGACCTTTCTTACACGCGCGTCTTCTGACCCGCGGTCTGACCTTCGGTCGCCTCCTCAAGAGCACCAACCCCCTGTTGGCGCTCTCTTTTTTTTAAAAACAAAATCGTCCTCACCATCCATCAGGACGATTTATTATTTTTTATTTATTTATTTTGATGTAGCCATCAAACTCGGTCCAATGTGGATCATCCCTTGTAATAAAGCATTCATCCTCATAGCACCCCTCACCCAATCCATTGCAGTCGCCGTTGCACCAGCCCCAGTTATCCTGAACCTGGACGCGCGGGCGGTAATAACAGGCAGTCGCGGTTTTGCAGCCATTGGCCGGAATGCTGTCTGACGAAGCCGGCGAACCGCTGAACGGACAAGTACCAAGCTCGTCGCCGCCATCGCAAAGATAAGTGTGTTCAAACTGGAAAAATCCCTCGCTGCAGGCTTTGTCATCATTGCCAAAGTGCGGCACGCCGCTTAGATCCGGCTGGCACGTGCCGGTGCCGGACGGGCAGTCGCTCGATGTCTTGCAGGTCATGCCCGGAGCGTCCGAACATTCCAGGGAATCACTGTCGCAATAAGGCTTATAGTTTTTGTATTTGCTCGCCGAGGTCATGTCTTTGGGACTTGAGTCTCCCCAGTCCACGGTGCGCGAAACAATTGGCATCTGATTATGGTCGGCCCAGGCATAAAAGCGGATGGTTGCCTTGAGCTGTTCCTGGCCGGTGATGGTGCCGTAATACCAGTTGTTCACATCAAAACCGTTAAGCTTGGCAATGCGGCAGGTGCCGGTTGATTGATCGCATTTGGTAAAATCAATGGCCGCGACGGTCGGCGGAACGCCCTGGCTTTCGGCCGTGTCGGAGACAGAGGCCGGAACGCTCTTTTCGTAAAAGTCACGCTCTGCCGGAACAGCGTCTACTGTACAAGAAAATGACTGGCCGCAAATGCTTGAGCCCGGATCACATTCGGCGCCAGACAATAGTCCGTCGCTGCAGCGATAAACATTTGTCGCGCACATGGCATTTGAAATTATGCACTGCGAGTTATCGGAACAGAAAACTTTTTCCGATATGCTGTCAAAGCCGCCGCCCGTGCAAACACCGCTGTCGCAAAAGCCGTTCATGGCATTAATGCCGCAATCGCTTTGTCCGCTGCATGACTCGCCATGTTTTAGCCCGCCATAGCACTGATAAATTGTCTGACCATCGCTAATATGCCAATCAATACACACCCCCGAAGTCTGACAGAATTCATCACCGGCCCGTTCGGCGTCAACGGTTAAATTGATGGTGCCCTCGGGAGACGGAAAATTATTCGTGCCCTCATCCGGGTATTCAATATCGCCGCACAGCGCGCTGCCGCGCAAGCTGCCGGTGCAAATGCCTTCGCCTTCCTCAATCACCCCATATCGTCCGCCGCCGGTATCGCCGTAAACAGTGGTGTCTGGATTTGGATAGCAATATCCGGACTCGCCCTGGCAATAATCATTTATTGCGCAATTTCGATCGCCGGCGAGCGGACCGATATCGCATTCAAGAGACTGCACGCACGAACCGGGCGGATCATTATCACATGTGTTGCCCTCGCCATTGCAGGGAATATAGAAACCCGTTCCTTCCGACCAGCCGCCGGACGGTTCGCATTTGCCCTGTTTATAGCCCGGCTCCCACTCAAATATTTTATAAACCGCAGTAAATAACTGCTGAAGATTGCCCAGGGCGCGCGTTAAAGTATTAAAATTTAAATCATCGAGTTCTTCTTTGGCGCATGCGCCCTTACAACCAAGGGATGAACCGGCGAGAGTGTAATCTTCCGGAATCAGGCTCAAGTCCGGCGTACCGACAGAATTTTTGTCTTTCCGATTATCGCCGACAATCCACGGCAATTTTTGGCCAAGCGGCGACTCGTAACTTTGCGCCGAACCAAAGGGCGCGAAAGTCTGCGGATATTTATATTCGCTGCCAACAATCATTAAAAAATTCGTTGCCTGATAAAGCCGGTCGGTATAGGCCTTGTTTTCTCCGCTCGCCTTTACCACCTGGGCGACAGATTCGCAATTTTCCGCAAGGTGAAAAACGACTTTAAATTTCACCCAGGCGCGCGGCTTGCTTGTGCCATTGCAGGTTGTGGTCCAAAATCCGCGGAATTTGCCGTTTGCGTCAAAGATGGCGCGAATGGCAAAATAGCTCTTTGAATCGCTGTAATCATTTTCGCATGAAGCGTCTTCGGTTACATGCTCATATTTATATTCTCCGGAAAACGCATAATTGGCCTGCGTGAGAATCGGCGGAGCGCTTGACGGAATTTTTGTTTCTTCGGGAATGCCCCAGCTTGTTTCCCAGGCTTTGAATCCGTTTTTCAATTCAACTTCATTCTGGCGGCTTAATATATTGTTTCCGTCTTCGTAAAAATCTTCAGTATCACTGTTTTGGCCATCCGGCCACAACTTGGGATTATGCGCGCCGTCAACCGCGAGTTCAATGGCAACGATTTCGTCAAGATAATAATTTTCGTATTGTGTTGCCGGCAAAAATCTTTCTGAATAATCCTTGGTGTCGGCCGTATAGACCAAAAGATTCCAGGCCGAATCTTCAGAAGCCGTATAGCTGCCATAAAATTTACCCGTGGCACAGGCGCTGTAAGAACCAAAGTCGTGGCACACGGACTTTTCCTGGCCCGTTGCATCCGGACAATTAATAGCGCCAGTGCACAGCACCCCGGGGAATAATACGCCCGGCGGATCTTTTGTCCACTTTGTGGTACTGGCAATATTATCGCGCGTTATGACTTCATAATCTTCGCCAGCCCGAGTCGGTCCAATGGAATTGCGGATGCCCCGCGCCTCGGCGCACCAGTAGCGGCCGGTGTTGGTCGGATTATATCCGGCATTGGGGAAAAGATTATAAACATCCTGTCCGCCGGAAAGAATGTAAGACGGATACCAGGTCAGGCAGGCAAAATCTTCGGTGCTGCCGTTCAATGGCGTGCGCAAATCGCGCTCCAGGCACTGGCCGAGCCAGCCCACGAATTTGTCGGCGCGCTCAACCGCCTGGCAGGCGCCGCCCGAAGTAATCGCGCCGCAGGTTTTTTGATTATCCGCGGAATCGGCCGGCAGGGTGTCGTCGTATTCCGCGCCCGGCACGCACGAAAGCCCGGAACGCGGGCCATTGAGGCAGATGCCTTTGGGAATATTAACTTCATTGGTGGAATAAAATTTCGTGACCGCGCCGTTTCCAAATTCAACTTTTTGATAATCGCATTCGCAGTCCTGATACGTGATTTCGTTTTCATCGCGCACGCCGTCGCTGTTCAGATCTTCCCAGATCGACTGCTCGCAGATATTGGCGCGTTTGAAGTTGGGGTCAATGGTGGTCATTTTTCCGTTCTCCCACTCGGCCACGCTTGAGGGGAACGGCGCGCCTTCTTCCGGATAAGCGCGGCAGGACTGGCCGACCACGCGGTATTTGTTTTCCCCGGCGGTAAGCGACGTATATAATTCCGCCGATGTTCCGGCCGTGGGCAGGGCTTCGCCGTTGATGGCATAAACGCATTTTTGGGCAACGCAGACACCCTTGTTGCCGAGCGCGTTCGCGTCTCCGCATGTCTGGCCAGTAGCCACGCCGGCGCCGCAGCCGGTTTCAACATAAGCAACGCGCAAATCCGGCAGGCTTGAACCGGCGACAATACTGCTCAAATCAATGGGCGAAAGCTCGTCAATGGAATAATAATTCGGAATGGCGTAGCCCGAATAATCCTGGCCTTCCCAGGAAACATCGCGCGCGGTGTAAAGCGCTTCGGAAAGCACGTCTTCGGCGTGTTCGCTCTCAATAAAATGAACGCACTCGCTGGAATCCCCGACCGGGGCAAACTCGTCGCAAAGCCCGAGGCTGGTGCAGATTTTTTTGTATTTTTGCGTTTCATTGTCCCAGACCGAAACCGAACTGCGGCACGCCAGCCACTCGCCGCATTCGCGGTCGCGGCGGACTTTCAATAATTCATTTGAATCATTGCGCAGGAGCTCTTTGGCCATATCCACGCAAAGATCGCCGACGGTACAGCCCGGATTGCCGGCCGCGCAAACCGAACCGGCCTCGCACGAACCGGTGTATTGATAAATATTCTGTTCCGGAATCCAGTGCCGCCATTTGCTGCCAAAACTTGAAATCTCACCGCAACCCCTGTAGCCCGAACAGTCGCCGGCATCGCGACAGTTATGGCCGAACCGGTACGGAACAAACGCTTCCGGGCCGAATTCTTTATCAAAGCAAACCTTGGTACAATACGGACTATCGCTTTTGAGGCAATCGATTGTGGCAACAGCGGCGAAATTATTGTCCTCGCTCGTGAGATAAGTCGCCCAGGAATTTTCTGTCTTGGTTGACTTTGAAGTACTGTTAAATAAGGCGCAGCCCGCGCTTTTGGAGGCCGAACCAGCGCAGCTCTTAGTATCAAGCGTGTCGTTATCCAAATAATAATATGATTTGCCCTGCGGCTCATCGGCCGAAGTGTCGGCTGGATCGGTAAATTTGGTGCAGGTGCTCATGTCGGCCGGGCAGTTGCCGTACCAGGCGTCATAGCCCGAGTCGCCGTTTTTCCAGATACCGTACGAGTTGCCGGCGCCGAGATACGACCCATAGCACGGGTCTTCGGTGCCGGTGCGGAACCAACCCGAATATTCCAGCCCGGCAATTTTCACCTTTTCCTTAAATTCGCAGGTTTTGTCTTCCGGATGTTTGAAATAATAAGTTCCGGTATCGCCCTTGAATTCGTCGCAGTAGGCTTCTTCGGTGAGGCAGAGCGAGTTGGAATAATTTTCCGGATCGTTCACGAGATATACATCATCGTACGAGAGCACGGTATGACCATCCTGATCCAAAATCGGGCGACCCATCGCTTCGCAACCTTTGGCGTCGGCGCCGCAGGCCATGTTCTCGTCATATACATAATATGAAAGCGTGTCGCCGGGCACCGTGACTTCGGCGCCGTCCTCTCCCTGATTGAATATCTGTTTCGCGGTTGACGCGGAATTGTAAGTATCAATAAAAGCTTCGCAGCCCACCGCCCCTTCGCTGCAAAGGCGATCGAATGATTTAAAATATTTTTCCTGATTTTCGCTGTCCGTGTAGGCGCGGCAACCGAGTTGGGCGCGCGGCAGGTAGACGCCCTGATTATTCATGTCGCACACCATCGGCGTATACCAGGAGTTGCGAATTAAATAAAGATGATCCGATACGCGAGTGAGCCGGATGTTGTCCAGATACGAATCAACCGCAAATCCGCTGAAGCTAACCACTGAACCTATCCCCGCCTCACTCATGAGCAGGGGCCCGACCTGATAATTTGCCCATTCCGAACCGAGGGCGACGCTGCCGAGCGGCTCGCCGTCAATTTGCGCGGCCACCGTGCCTTGTCCCTTGGCCCAGAAACTCAAAATATAAGTTTCGCCCGCGGTTAATTCCCAGGTTTTGGAAACCGCGGCCCCGGACGCGGCTTTGAGCGAATGCCCGCCGAGCGTGACGGATTCGGTGCTCACGGCCCCGCCCTGCCAATCCTGGGTTGTGTTATTTTCAAATTCGTCAAAAAATTCTTCCTCAACATTGCGGCTCGTCGGGCCGGTGTAGGCGCGGCAGCCCGCGGATTCGGCGCCGCAGCGCTGGCTCTCGGACGGATAGCCCAGATAAATGCATTCTCCGGCCGCGCTCCACTGGCCGCCGGTTGATTCGCAATCCGCCTCCCCGGTTGCTTCGGTTTTGCGGTAGCGATAGCATTCATCGGTGGAAATAATGGTATCTGAATAATTGCGATAAAAAATTCCGCCGGCGGTATTGTAAAATTCGCGGCAGTTGGCGTCGGTTTTAAAATCTTCCGAGCAGTCGCGCTCGTCATAGTCCGCGGTGCCGACGGCTGGATCATTACAGGTCCCGCCCGGCGCGAGCGTGGTACACGGGCCGGCGTCCTTGTCGCTCGCCTTGAGCACCCACGTCTTGAGCTGATAGCCGGCGGTGTCCGAGCCCTCCCAGGTATAAAACGTTTCGCTGTCCGCGGCCGGCTTCTGGCAGGAGCGGATTGAAGTGAAATAATTTTTGGATTCCCCACCAGCTTCAGCGGCATCTAAGTTGGTAAATTCATCGCAGCCCACGACACTCGCTTCACACATCTCGGCGGTATCCGGAATTAAGTAAAGCGGGAATTTGGCCGCGGCGGTCCACTGACTCGGCTCTTCGCGGAAGGTGTCGTAGCCGACGCATTCGGCCGGACAAATATTCTCGCCGGTCGCGACCGCGGCAAGCGCCGGATCGCCGTTTGTTGGATAATACATTGAACAGCCGACATCCGATGCCAGGCATTGGCGCAGATAATTGGAACATTCGGCCGGATCGGTTGAGGCGCCGGTGCATCCCAGATATTCGGGCGGTTTTTTAAGATAAACACTCCCGGCTCCGCTGGAAATCCCTTCATGAAACGCGGTTACGGTTTCGGATTCTTCAAGCTGGACGGCGTCAATCCAGGTGCCGTCCTGGCTATAGAGAAATATCTGGCCGATAAAATATCCCTTGGGCGAAGCCGCGGCAACCGGAGTGGTAAAGGTGCAGGAATAGCGCGCGTATTCGGTGGGCGGTGCAATCTGATTAAAATAAACTGATTCATTTACCCCGCCTTCGCCAAATTGGGTGCCGCGCGTGCAATTGGTTCCAGAAAAATAATATGGCGTGAGATCGGCTTTGACACGATCGCTCTTCAGGACTGAAACACCGGCGAGAAGCGTGGCGCGGCTGGAAGTCCGCGCGTAAAAAGAGAATGTGTAAAATCTTGAAGCATTGAGTTTGACTTCGGCGGCTAAGCCGGTGCCGGGCGAAACCGCCGCGACCCCGTCGTAAGATTTGTCCCCCGTGGCGTCCAGGGTAGTTGCCGCGCTGGTGTATTTGGAATTATCGCGGGCGGCAACCCAGTTCTCGGGCATGGCCGGATTTTCGGCGGACGCGGTTTCAAAACTCGGATTGGGCAGAATATTCAAAGTCGCTCCGGTCGCCGTGGCACGGATCATTTCCGTGCAGCCGGCGTCCGAAGCCGAACATTCGGCCGCGTTTTTGTTTAAATAAATGGCGCCCGCGGTCGCGACCATGGTTTTATCCGTGGAATTATAACTTGCGGTCGCGGTCCAGTTGTCGCCGGCCTTTTCGCGCGCGTACCAGCGACAGCCAACATTTTCCGAAGTGCAGGCGCCGTAATTTACGGTATTTAATAAATACGAAACCTGATTGCCGCTCCGGTCTTCAAGCGCGATGCAGGACTCGTAACGCGCCGGACACTGGTCGCCGTCAAAATGCCAGGTATTTTTTTCGCGGGTGCAGTATCCCCAACCCCCGACACAGGATCCGCCGTCATCAACCGCAATGCAAGTCGGCGAATCAACGCAGGTTTCGGAACGCAGGCTGTTTTCGGCGGTGAGCAGGGTTGAACCGTAGACCGAAGCGCGGCACTGGGTAAGCGGATATTTGATAATCCAGTTTGGATCGACGAGGTGGCACCACGGATGTTCGGAATCCACAACCGGCCGGCCATCGGCATCGGTTCCGCAGTCATAGAAAGCATCCATGGCCTGGCTCAAGGTTATCTGCGAAGCCGAGGCGCCGCTTTTTTGCGCGGCAATTTCCCAACCGATCGGGACGATGCGCGCCTTGCGAAGTTTGACTAAATTTGAATAGCAATATCCGTAGGTGTAGCAAAAAATATCCGTGTTGCGGGCGCGGTCATACGAGGAAATAAGCGGCCAGTCGCCGCGGAGCAGGCCCTGATTAATCGCCTCTTTGACCGAGAGCGGGGTACCGGATTGTTCCCGCCGCAGGGCTTCGGAAAATCCCTGGTCAATTACGCAGTTATTCGGGCTGGCGAACTGGGAGGGGCAGACCGAAAAATCAGTCACCTGATCAAAAACCTCGGCCTCTTTAATCGGCGGGGTAATCAGATCGGACTGCATCTCCTGCGCCACCTCGCGCGTGCCGACGAGCGAAAATTCAGGATTAATGAGTGCGCCGGTATTTTTTCCCTTTTTCTGAAAACTAATTAAACCCTTGTTAAATATTTTTTCCAATAATTTTCCGGCCAGGGTATTCACGAATGTGCCAAGCGCGGAAGTGAGAATCTGCGTCGCGCCGGCGCCGAGCGCCGAACCCATCATCTGGACATTAGTTTGCTGGGATTCTTCGCCGCTCTTTGAAAGGTCTTTGGCTTTTTGGGCGATGACCTGGGCTGGAGTCTGGACCTCGCCGGAAATAATGCCGGTCTTGGCCAAAAATCCTTCCCCCTCCTCGCGTTCCAGGGTTTTTAATTTTTCCATTTCATAAACCTGAACCGAAAGATTGCGGCTGGCTTCAAGGGTAATGGAAAGCGGCGACTGGCCGGGTTCAAACATCACGCCCGAGCGCTGAAGAACCTCGCCGGTGGTAAAGTCTTCGGTAAACTCGGTCCAGTTTTCGGAAATATTGCTCCACTCGCATTTTGGCTCCGGGCCTTCGCCCACCGGAATATATGGTTTGACCAAACTGGTCTGAAGTTTTGCCACAAGGCCGGGCGGACCGGGATTACAGAGATCTAGGCCCTCAAATCCTTCGGACAAAGTGCCCACAAATTCGCCGACCGCGCCGAGCGATGCGTCTTTAAAATAATCGCCCCAGCCCTTGGTGGAAAAAAGCGGCATCTGGCCCTTACCGCCGGAAACCAAAGCTACGGCGGCGTCGTAGGCGAGCTTTTGTGCGAAATAATTTGCTGCGTTAATTACGGCAACGCCGGCCACGCCGACAAGCAGGGTCTTTATAAAATCTTTTACATTTTTTATGGTGACTGCCTGGCCGGTAACCGGATCCGTTACTACCAGTTGAGCGCGCGCGTAATGAATCGGCACGAGCAGGAGATTGCAAACAAAAACAAAACAAACAAGCGCAACGATTGTCCGCATTGTTTGTTGTTTTAAACGCATCATAAATTTACTCTTGGGTTGAAGTTGAGCCGGTCGCCGGCAATGAGCCGCCCTCTTCGGCAAGAACATCGGCAACCATCTGTTTGAGTTCGTCGTCAGTAAGCTGGTTGAGCGTTTCCTCGGGCACGCCGGCATTTTTCAGAAGCTCGCGGATCTCATCGGCCGGAAGCTGGAGCATAAGATCGGCCTTTTCGCTTTCCGTCAAATTCACTTCTTCGGTTTCTCCGGCCGCGGTCGAGGTGCCGCCGGTCTGGTCAATATAGCATTCCTGGCCCTCGGGACAGTTTGGGTCTTTACCGGCAGTGATTTCCGCGGAATCGCTCATACCGTCGGAATCAGTATCCGGAAGATACGGACTCGTATTGTGGACATAGAGCTCGTCAAAGTCGCTTAAGCCATCGCTATCGCTGTCCTTGCCGCGCAATTCCTCAAGCTGCAGTGAATTATCAAACAGAGCGCGCGTATCCTCACTTGGCGTCTGGACAAACGGTGAAAAAATCGTATTTTTCATCTGCCATGAAGCCAAAATTACGATACACAAAGTCGCGGCGCTTAATACAAATAAGCTCCACTTCTCGCCTCTGGAGAGCTTTCGAGTTTGGCTATCCATTTTTCGGCTTAAACATTCTTATTCCTCGCGATTATTATACCAAGAATGCGCGTGAATTGAAAACCCATTAACCCCAGGCAGGATGAGGGCAAGGCCGAGGAGCAAAATTCCGCTGTAGCTGGACCAAAAATAGTGGTCAAACAGGCTGATTATGCCGGCGGCCGCAAGCAGGGAAAGGCAAAGCAGATTTTTTCGGCAAAATTTCAAAAACATGGCGGCCAGGGCGGCAAGAATTATTACCCCCGGAATTCCGAGTTCGGCCAATGCCAGAAGATAAAGATTGTGGGCCGGCTGATAGGCATAGCCCGCCAAATTGGGAAACTTTTGCATGAGCCAAACCGTGTAATTTCCCGGGCCGAGGCCCAGAAGATGGGATTTCGCGGCTTCAAGCGCGAGTCCGGCCTGCGCTCCCCGCTCGGCAATTGACTGGGCTTCAAGCCGGCCGGCGGCCGCGAGCCGCGAGCCCAGGAGATCGGGCGCGAGCGCGGCGTTCGCGAGAAAAACCGACGAAATTAAAACAAATATCACGATGAATTTTTTCTGTGTATCTCTTACGCCGCGCGAACCTAGAATAAGAACCGCAAAACCGAAGGCGAGTCCAAGCCAGGCAGAGCGCGAAAAGCTCCAGACCAGGGCCTGCGACATTACGAGGACGGGCAGGACAAGCCAGAGCGCCACTCGTCCGGAAACGCGGCTGATATAATGCGCGGCCGCGATCAGGCAAAAAACCAGAAATCCGCCGAGCATGTTGGGATGCGGCAAACTGCCGTAGGCGCGCAGAAACCGGCCGGCCGCGCTTTCCACCACGGCCGGACCAAGCTCCCAGGGCGCGTGCGAGGCGAGTCCGAGCCATTTATCGGCCGGAGAATACTGAAATCCGAACTGCGCGATCGCGAGCCCGGCCTGAACCGCGCCGGAGGCAATCAGCGCGGACAAAAATAAACTTAAATTTGGTTTGATAATTTTTATGATAAACCAAAGCGCAACAATCTGGCTAAAACGCAAAACATAATAAAATCCGACCAACCGGTCATCCACCCAAATCAAAGTCGCCCCGGCCCACAGAAAAAAAATCAAAATTAAAATATAATTCAATCCAAATTTTTGAGATTTGAGATTTTGCACCAGAGGCGCATCCGCCTCGGGCAGAGAGATTTGGGATTTAGCCAAAAATGCCGCAATGACGGCAAGGGCTATAAAAATAATATCACCCGCATAAAGGCTAACCCGCCCATATTCCCACGCCGCTCCGCCGATTATCGGATCAACGATAATCCACCGCGTCTGCCACGGTATGAGAAAAACCCAGAACCAGAGGAGATATTTTGCGATGCGTTGTAACATATTATTTCTTACCTAACCCCTGCCCTAACCGACGACGTAAAATCCCTCTCTGCCTCTCCCTTTACAACCTGCCTGCCGGCAGGCAGGAGGGAGAGAACCCTTTAAGAACGTCTTGACCAGTGCCCTGGGGTTCGGGGGCGCAACTGAGCGTGGATTAAATCGGTAAATCATTACCTATATTCGAGAGCGAATTTGCGCCCCCGAAACTTTTGCATACTTTTGGTTACAAAAGTATGTCCTGCTGAAAGCAAACAAGAGTGATGCTAGAAAACGATTATAATTGCCCAACACATTGTAGGAAGGGCTTTATACTGTATCAATAATTTTCGCAACTCGTTTCTGGTAGCATTTTTCATATTCACTTCGGCGGTCATTAAGGTGGAATTTGAGAACAGTGTCGGAAATTATAACGTCCGTGTGATGCCGCGCCGCCGCCTCCTTGAGCGCGGCTGGCATCACAAAAAGCTGAATCGCTTTTAAGATGCGTCCGCCGAAACACGGAAGGCGCGAGGCCGGGCGCCGCTCCCCGCGCGCGCTCATCTCGGGCGGGAAAAAATTCGGCAAATATTTATTTATCCATTTATTTTTTTCAAAAAAATTCGCAAACACTTCCGGACCGGAGACGGGCATGAGCGTCGCGAGCCAGTATATATAATAAATATCCTGCTCCATTTTCCACGGCAGAATATCAAGATGATTTTCATCAACCAGAAAACTCAAACAGAATTTATCGCGCATGCTTCCCGGCCGGGGACGTCCGCCGAAAAAATAAAGCGGCAGAATGGCCCAGAACCGTGCGCTCCAGACCGCATGCGGACGCGCGATGATGAATAAATCAATATCCGATTCGGGCCGTGAGTGTTTTATGGCAAGAGTGTTAGCCACCGCGACTCCGGAGACCGCGCCGAGCCGGTTGAGATATTTTGCGTATGGCCGGAGGCGGATTAATTTTTTTTCGGCAATTGCGTTCCGCTCGCGGCGCAGTTCAACCGAATCCTGCTTGCCGGCCAAAAAATAAAAACCCCGGAAAAAACCGATTTTGGCTTTTAGTTCCGGATTTCCCAGGGCTTCAATAATTTGATTCAGGGAAATTTTTTGCTCACCCGGCGCGTACAGATACCGCCAGATTTCCAATGAAGTGAGCGGATAATCAAAAATGTCAAAAAACGCCAGTGTTTTCAAGATTGCTTGAAAAATTTTCGAGGAATCATTTTGCACAGAGTTTTTTGTTTCGCGAAGCAAAACATCAGTCGGGACTATTTGTTTATTTTCTGATTCTGCACTTCTTTTATTATTTTGTCCACCAGCGCGTTCAGATCCCATGTATTACTGCAGTACAGGGTACGGCCTATGCGCGCGACAATTTTTTTGTGTTCTGGATATCCAAGTGATTTTATTTTAAAACGGCTAAGCCACGCCGGTGAGTTCTGAACGACGGTATTAAAAATTTCTGAGATATGCCAGACAATAAAATTATTTCCGGAACCACGATATTTTGGATAATGAGCGTAAAAATAGTCATAAAACATAAAATGGAGTAGTTCATGCGCAATCACAACTGAAATATACCCGGGGGTACGATGGCGAAATGGAATCTGGAATGTTTTGTCTTCCAGAAAACGCGGATACATGCCCCAGATCGTGCCTAAGGCGACATATTTACCCCGCGGCCACTTGCGTCCGCTGAAGAGTTCGTCAACGAGTGAAAAATAATCCAAAGCAATTTTTTCCCAACGTTTTTTGTGCTGGGCCAAGGCACGATTCATATTTATCTGTTCACCACGATATGTTTCATCAATAAAATTGCTCAATACTTTTTCATTTTTGATTTTGAAATGTTTATCTTTATCAAAATATATTTTTAGACGGGGATATTTTTTGAATACTGCCCAATTCAAATTTCTGCCATTATCATATTCGGCATCTTTCGTGAAGGCGCGTAAAGTTTCAAAATCTTTTTTTGCGCTTTTGCGAAAAGTAATGTGAGGATAGTTCATATAAAAAATTAGGGAAGATAAGCGTTTCTCATCTTCCCTATTGTAGCAAATATTTTGAGCATTCTCAACCCCCTGATAGCCGCTAGCCGTCGAGCTTTGCGTACGCATCCCAGACCAACCATTCAAGTATTTGCTTACTATGATGGCAAGCGCGTTCGTCGAGATTATACCGACTACCGGTTTTAAGCTCGGCACTCGCGGGACACCCGCCGCCGCAGATGCTAATGGCTAAACAATCCCTGCACTGTGGCATGAAAAACGGTGAACGATCGCGCCAGTCCGCGAAGAGCGCCTCAAGGAGATCGTGATGTTCCACGTCGTACACAGAGCGCGGAAAGTAAGTTCTTGGCTTGACGAAGTCCTGACAGACGCCAATGCGTCCATCCGGAGCGACGACGAGCTGTCGGCCTACCACGCCGCAATCTGCGTACATCGGTTCTTGATCCACGAATGCACGAACTTTACGCATCACCCGCTCCTCGTAGAGTCCGGCCTCACGAAACCGTTTAAAGAATTTTATCTGGCACTCTACGGCCGCGTGATAATAATCGTCAGGCAATATCAGATTGGGCGAAAAATGAAGTAAATTCAGACTAACACCGTCCACCTCGCGAAATTCCCCGTCCGTGAAGAAGGCGACGAATTCATCGAAGCGTTCAATCGCTTGGGGCGTCAAGGTTACCGACAGCCCGATACTCACATTATGACGCTTGAGCAGGCGAAATGCAGAAGTAATGCGTTCCGTAACGCGCACATCTCGGCGTTTTGGAATCCTATAAAAATCGGTAACTGATGCTGGGCCATCAATCGAGAGTCCAACCGTAACGTTGTGTGTCGCGAAGAGCCGTGCGTCCTCCTCTTTGAGAAGTACTCCGTTGGTCACGATTGCGATCTGACAGCTGTCGGACAAAATACCGCGCGACTTGAGTTCGTCAACATAGAACACGGCCTCATATACCGCCTTGCGGTTCGCTAACGGCTCGCCGCCATAAAGATGAATCACCTTCTTTTTTTCCGGGTTGCCGTGTCGTGCCGTCATCCTCGCGAATAGATCGAGCGCCCTGATAACCGTTTCCTTAGTCATCTGCGTCGAATGGAATGGGGCCGTAAGCGACGGCGTTTCTTCGAAGCAATAGGTACATCGCAGGTTGCAACCGTCGGTGACAAGCAAATATAGCAGCTCGAGCGACATCTCCGATCTGAGCCGTTCGCGCGTTCTTGCGAATACCAACTCATCGGTAGTCTGATTTTCAACTAATAATCCCTGGGCTGTAAGAATTTCTATGAGCCCCACCTCACCAACATTATCTGATGAGGGCAGTGCTTCCATAAAAGCGCGCAGTTCCTCGGTTGAAATGTACACTACTCCAAGAGTCAGTGCGTTCACCAGCGCCGAAACGCCATCTTGATGCAACGTGTGGCACCATCGGGAAAGTTGCATAGCATTTTCTCCTTCTCTATAAAAATGCGGGGGTGGGAAGAGTTACTTTCCACACCCCCCACTGCAATTGCGGCTACGTGCAGCGCGTGCACGATGTGTAGCAAACGCAGTCAGCGACGTCGCGACCAGGTTTGGGAATATTTCCCAGAACCTTCGCGCGATCATCGGCCTTGAGCACGACTGGCTTGGTGTTTTTCCGCGGCTTTTTCACTTTTTCCTCCTTTCTCGCCTACAGTCTTCTGCTGCTTTTTGGGCCGAAAATTCACCATGAATTTTCGTTTAACTTCATTGACCCAAAGCAGCAATGCAAGAGAAGTAGGACTTGAGGCTAGATGTTAAGGACCTATGATCATCATAGTGCTATCCCCAATTTTGTCAATAGATTAATACGAAATAAATCTTTTAATTTTTCCGGCCAAAAAACCCGGGGAAACCGACTTCGGTTTTATTCCCGGGCTCTCAACGCCAGTGTTTTCGAGATGGCTTGAAAAATTTTTTCGGTTTAATTTTGCACGCTGATTTTTATCTCAACTTCAATGTAGGCTCAACGATTTCTCGTACTTTTTCGCACCCGATCGGTCGTCCCGAACCGTCATCAAATCCGCTTCCGCATGAATTTACAAAAAGAAGCCAATTTTCGCTGAGCATGGTGGGATAAGCATCGCCACCTGCGGCGCATATATCAAAATCTTTTTTGAACTGATCAAGGGAAGCGTATCCCGCTTCATTAGGCAACAGGGTAATGACGAAAGTGTCAGGCTCCTGGCTCGCATCAGAATATTTAAGGTTGTAAATATGCTTTGTCGCACCCGCAGCGACGAACTTTAAAATCAATTCATCAAAATAATCGGGGTCGTGTTGAGAACCACATTCCCCTGCCATCCCCTCCAATTGCTCGACTGTGTAATCAAACAATACTGCATTTTTCGAAACTGAAACCGGAAGGCCGGCCGTTGAATACAAGAGTGGATCGGGCAGCTCCTCCCCAGCCGGTGCTGCTGTGTTTCCTAATCCTGCCGTTGACTGAGTTGCTTGATTTTTTTGCCAGAAATAATAACCACCCCCGATAATAATTGCGGCGATCAATGCGACGATGATAATTTTTAAGACTTGATTCATAAAATTTTAATTAAGAATTATTTAAATTTTGTGAGCTTGAAATCCGACTCTGGGTGGCGGGCGCGCTTTCGGCCGTGACGCGCGACGCGACTTCGCTCCGAAGCGCGTTTTTTTCGGTGACCAGGGCGTCGGGAACGATCAAACGTTCGTCATTGATTGACACGACCTGCTCACGGCTGATCAGGAGTTCCCCATTCATCAATCCCTTGATTATTCCGCGGCTTTTAACGCGGTAGGTTTTAATGTCCTGGCCGTCGCTCGATAAATCAAAACCACTCATCCGGCCGAGCCGTTCGCCGCTCTGGGTTTCAACCGGTAAATTTTTTAATTTTTCCCACGGGATAATCATACGGTCGGGGTTGGATTAGCCGGCGGCGGAATCGCGGCCGCGGTTTTTTTCTTGCCAAAAGTCAGATACTGCTGGCCGATGGTGAGAAGATTATTGATAAACCAGTAAAGCGCAAGGCCGCCGGGAAGAGACACGCCGATCACCACCGTCATGATGGGCATGAAATAAACCATTTGCTTGTTCATGGTAGCGAGCAGGTTCTCGTCAATGGCTCCGGTTTTTTTGCGAATTGACTTAGGCGGCTGGCGCACGCTCATCATCCGGGCTTGCCAGAATTGAGCGATGCCGGCAAGCACGGCGAGAAAAATACTCGGCACGGCCAAGTCAATTTCTCCCAAAAACATTGAACTGATGTGGCCGGGATTCGGCACCCAGGCGTAAAGCAGGTCAAGATGCGTCGAGCTCAAACCGTCGCGCATGACGCGGTAAAGGGCGTAAATAATCGGCAACTGAATAATGAGTGGCAGACACGAAGAAAACGGACTCACCTTTTGGCTAGAATACATCTCCATCATGGCCTTGGCCATCTCATCTTTTTTGTCTTTATATTTCTCTTTGATCTCGTCAATCTTGGGCTGAAGCTCGGTCATGGCTTTTTGCGATTTTATTGACTGGCGGGACAAGGGGTAGAGAATAACCTTGATGGCGAGCGTGAGCACGATTATCACGAGCCCGATGTCGTGGCCCGGAATAAAATCGTAAATCAAAACCAAAAGATTAAATATTGGCTGATAAAGGATGGTCTGAAAAATTTCCATAAAATTTTCTGGTTATTCTTTGCCTTCTTTTTTATCTTCTTTTTTCTCTTTTTTCACTTTCTTCTTTTTTGGTTCTTTCTTTTTCTTGGATTCAACCGGGGCAATTTCCTCGGCGGGTTTGACCTCTGCGACCGGCGCGGCTTCTTCGGCCGGCTTTTCGGCTTCAGCCGCGATTTCGCCTTTTTCCGAATCCGCAATCACGCCACCACCTTCTTCGGCAACATTAATCTTCCAGCTGGTGAGGCGCGCGGCCAGGCGCACATTTTGTCCGCCGCGGCCGATGGCGAGCGAAAGCTGATCCGGTGCCACGGACACAAGCGCGCTGTGCCCTTCTTGATCCAAAGTAACCCGGGCGGTCTTGGCCGGTGAAAGCGAATTCATGATAAATGTTTCGGCATCTTCTTTCCATTCAATGATATCAATCTTTTCTCCGCCGAGTTCGCTGATAATTGTCTGGATACGGGTGCCGCGCTGACCGATGCAGGAGCCGATTGGATCAACATTTTCTTCGCGCGTGGTTACCGCGACTTTGGTGCGCGATCCGGCTTCGCGGGCGATAGCTTTAATCTCAACCGCGCCGGAGGCAATCTCCGGAATTTCTAGTTCAAAGAGGCGCCGTACCATCTCGGGATGCGAACGCGAAAGAAGTATCTCCGGACCCTTGGTGGTCATTTCAACTTTGGCGACAAAAACCTTAATGCGCTCGCCCGGGCGATAAAATTCACTGGGCACCTGATCTTCGGGCCTCATGATGCCTGAGATACGGCCGAGATCAATAAGCACGATGCGGCCTTCGCGGCGCTGGACAACTGCGTTGATGACTTCACCTTCGCGATCTTTATACTCTTTATAAACATTTTCACGCTCGGCTTCGCGCAATTTTTGCGTGATGACCTGTTTCGCGGTCTGCGCGGCCATGCGGCCGAATTCTCCCGGAACCTCAAGCTCAACGCGTATCTCGTCCCCGATTTTCGCGTCGGCTTTAATATCCTTGGCGTCGGAAATCATAATCTGGGTCTTGGGATTGAATTTCGCTTCCTCGCCTTCCGCCACTTCGCCCTCTTTGGGCTCAACGGGCTTTTCTTTTTCCTCTTCTTTTTCTTTGACCTCTTTGCCCTTTGGCTCTTCGGCCGCTTCGGCTTCGCCTTCTTCAAGTTCCTCGATTTCCTGATCCTCCACCACTTCTTTAACGTCAAAAACCTTGATCCCGGCGGTTTCGGGATCAAAATTAACGCGGATATTCTGCATTTTATTGCCGAAATCCTTGCGGTACGCGGCGCCCATGGCCGCCTCAATTGTCTCAAGCACGGCTTCGTAGGAAATGTTTTTTTCCTCACAAATCTGCTTGATCGCCTGGGTGATTGCTGATGGCATATTTTTAGGTATAAGTATTACTAAGTTTTATCTAATTATAGCAAGCAATTTACTTTCTGTTTAGGCATAAGACCCTTCACTTCGCTCAGGGTGAAATCGTTGAAAAATCAACGATTTCATATTCTTGGTAAAAAATTAACTAGTCTATTGAGACTAGTCTGCGTTGAGTATAGCATGCGGCAAAAATAGACGCAAGGCCCATAGAAATTCAAAATTATAGCTCCAACTTAGAAAAATGCCTGATATCTTTAATCCCGTACGATGGCGTTCCGATAATCGCCACGATATCGATTTGCCAGATTGATTTTAAATTATGCTCGTATGAATATGCCTCGCAGGCGGCGACGAGATGATTAAGCTTTGACCGGGTGACTGCCTCTTCCGGATATCCAAATTCCGTATCGGCGCGAGCCTTGACTTCGATGAAAGCATAAACCTCATTTCCCTTATCATTGAATTTCATGACCAAGTCAATCTCCCCGAGTTCACAGCGCCAGTTTTGCTCAACCAGGGTATATCCTTTTTTAACTAAAAAAGCGGCCGCAATGTCCTCCCCCCATTCGCCGAGCCGCTTGATCATATTTTTGATGTGGTTTTTATAATCAACCAACACTCTCTTGCGGAAGATAAGGGATCCCTCCCCTCGACTTCGCTCGGGGTCGGGATGAGAATGTTGAATAGTTATTCAACATTCTCACTTTTTCCCGGGCAGATATTTTTCCAGCCGCTCTTTTTCTTTTATCCTGGATTTTTCCGCCGGAATGGTTTTAACGAAAAACATGATTATAAAGATCATCCAAATGACCGCCCAAACCGCCCAGCCCGCAAACCAAATTCTCATGGAAAGAATCGGCACCTGTTCAAAACTAAAAAAGAAAATCATCAGGCCGGCCACGCCCATAGTGAGGCACCACGATGAAACTTTTTGAAACCCTTTGGCAACCCACGGATCTTCTTCTTTTTTCTTTTTTATAATTATGGAAATGACAACCGAGAGCGCGACCAGCCCGGCAAAGACATAAAAAAATACCTGCTGGGCGGCCGGCTCAAGCGCCGGCGGCCGGCGGTCAAACCAATACGAAATTTTTAATAAAGGGCTGATATCAAACATATTGGATGTTATTTATTTTATAGTAAATTTTTACCAATGCGTAGAATCGGGAATCAGGGACGTGCGATGCGCGATATTCTTAATTCATGATTCCTGATTCATGATTCATTTTACAAATACTAAGCCGTAATGATATTTGCCGGCTTCAAATTCTTTTTCCAGCCTCATCCCGGCCTTAGAAAATACGTTCTTTGCTTCTTCGGGCGAAATGCGATCATTCACGGACGGGCCAAACGGCGCCTGCGTCATCTTCCAGTCTGCGACAATGAGCCGGCCGCCAGGAACCATCAGGCGGATGATTTCGCGCGCCAGTTCGCTTTTGTTTTTTGCCAAAAAAAGATTATTGACAAGAAGAACGAGGTCAAGACTCGCCGCCGGGATACGAGTCGCGCCGAACATTTCAATATCCGACCACACGGTTTTGACATTCTCGGCACCCTCAAGCCGCGTGCGGCTTTCAACGCCATCAAGCGCTCCTTTTTGAATATCAACCGCGTAGACGATTCCGTCTTTTCCCACAAGTTCGGACGCGGCAAACACGAAATGGCCGGTGCTGCCGCAACCTAAATCCGCAACCTTCATGCCCTGGCGAATCGCACCCTGGGCAAGAAGAGTGGCGGCGTTAATAAGTTCGCTGGTTGATGGGATGATTGACATATCTATAAAAAAATTATTTTTTTCCAAGTAATGATCCGAAAATCCAAGTAATAATTCCCTGCCACATATTGGTGACAACCATAAATCCGATGATGCAGAATACGATGCCCAGAACTTTGTAAAAAAATCGCGTACCGCCGAATTTGGCGTCCGCCCAGGCAATTGGTCCGAAGATGCCGTAAAAGGTTTCGGTTTTAATGACCATAAAAGCACCGACCAGGATAATGACGATTCCGATGATTATCTGTGCAATCATAAAATTCTACGGTTATTATATAATTTTTGCGTAAAATGGGCAAGCGCCGGCTGAATAAAAAAAGGCTCCGACACGAGGTCGGAGCGCAGCGGCTAATCGAAAGAAGCAGAGAGAGAACTATGAAGCTGCTGGGATCGGTGCCGGAGATATTGGCGCAGGGCGCGCGAAGATGAATCCAACTCATAGAACCTGGAGCAGGCAATACTTGCTTTGCGGTGTCGGTTGCTCTCGCCGCAGAAAACAAGTATGAAAGTCCGGTCATCCATCTCGCGTACCGTCCGGAGCCGCACCGCACTCAAGACCTGCTTGAATGGCTGTCGGTAGAGGACGACGGATGGAATATGGACGCGCTCGGAAATTTCCGTAGTTGCGAGAAAAATCGACTCCGACGATTCCCGCGCTAGATATTCGCAAGCGCTTTCAAAGAGGCCGACGAGCTTTGGCATGAACCGAGAACGCCAAGGCTCCTTGGTGAAGATCCAGTCCGGCAAACCGCACAGATCGTCAACCGACTCGACGCGCTCAAAACGACCCTCCAATTCAAGTATCTGTTCGGCGCGTTGGCGTGCGGCGATATCCTGAAGATCCGGGCAGATTTTCGGAAACAGCATATTGAACTGCTTCCAGATCTGCCGATCCCGGTCGCGCGGCGGAAAGGGCATAGCGTCCTTGCGCGCGCGGATAATCTTCAGAATGTCTGCGGACTTGAAGCGGAGATACCAGCACCTTTCAAGAACGACATCCGTGTCGCCGTTCCAGGTCTCGTATTCGCGAACAAACGGCATCCGGGACATGGCTTCCTCCAGGTGAAGGAAGATTTTCCATTGCCGTTCGGATACGTAACTCGCGCGATCCCCGTCTTGAAACTTAAAGTGCTCCTTGACGTAGGAAAGCGTTTCGCGAATCAGAAACGGATTGATTTGCTTCGGCTTGTGAAAAGCCCGACTTCTAAACCTGTATACGTCGCTGACGGTAGTCGGCTGTATCAGCAAAGCCGAGGGGGAGAACCCGCCCTTGCTCTTAAGGCGGGCGGCAATTGCCGTTCGGCGCAGTTCGAACATACCGATCGCGAACTGGATAATAAAGTCAACCGAAGGAAAAAGCCGCATGATCGTCACGCCCTTTTCCACGGAATCAAGAGGATAAACCGTGTAATAGGAATATCCGTAAAGATCCGGATTGAATATCGGCGGAACCTTGGCGGCAATAAATTGCTCGGCGCGGGATTTCACAAACCCCAGTTCGCCGCGAGTGAGCAGCTCGTGACCATTGATCATCCGGCGCATCCGATCGAGATGATCGGCAAAGATGTAACCGGGATACTCGCGCATTAGATTATGGCTGATTGAACAAAGCTCGGCATATTCCTTCTCGGCGACCAGCGTGTAAAAAGCCCTGGTTTCGCAGTAGACTTTCCTCACGCCGAGCTCGCGGAGCGCCTCTTCGGGCGTTGTGGCAATGCCGCCATGCCTCTTTGCCAAATCAAAAGCGCTTTCGGAAACAGGATATTTGGGAAGCCGACCAGTACGCTCGTTCTCATGCGTCATATCGTTAGCGTTCATGTTCTTTACCTCCTTAAAATATTTTAAAGTACAAGATATTTGGTTATACGCCGAAAGAATAAAAAAGTCAAGGCTTTCAACCTTAAAAATACCATAAAAATAAAAGCCGATCTTTTTTTGATCGGCAAGGATTGGCGATTGCCTATGAAAGAGCGTCTACGCTTATTGCTCGGCCATTAGAAGAAAATCTCCCATCCTCTCGGAATCTCGGTTGCCTCCGCAACCTGAGGATTCTCAAGACCTGAATTATAGTCATCGACCAGCTCGTTCAGCTCTTTCAGGAGTTCTTCCTTGCTCAAGCTATGATTGAGCTCGCTCTCGCGATATTCGACACTTACTCCATCGAGAGAGGTCAATCTCTTGAGTCTTCTCTTATCCATTGTGCGAACCTCCTTGTTGTTGCTATCAGTATACCAATAATGAACGGCGAGGTGAATAAAAAAAACGGCAACGAAACAGAGTTTCGCTGCCAGCGAGAGGCGGCTATGAAACCATCCGCTTGATTGACGCGAGCCGGTCGGTAAGCAGTTGCGTAACGGATTGAACGAGAGGCCTGAGCCGGCGGCTGTGCTTTGGATCGCGGAGCCTGTGCAGCGCAGCAACCTCAATCTGATACACGCGTTCACGAGAGATGGAAAATTCGCGGCCGATTCTATCGAGCGTCATGGCCTTTCCATCCATGCCATAGTGCTTGCGGATCACGCTCCGTTCCTGCTCGGAAAGTTCGTTCAGAACCCGGTCGACCAGCTGAAACGCGGCTTCATCCCATACCGGACGGACTTCGGAGCGCTGATCGGCGGTAAAACGCCGTATCACATCAGTGATAAGTTTTTCGTATGAAACCGGCGCGCTGATTGTACCAGTGGCGACGGCGACAAGATAGCTCTGCCAGAAATCCTTCATGGCGCAGCCTTCGGGATCCGCTGGCTTGAGCCAGTCGTTAAGCACTTTTTCGAGGAGCTTGGCGTAACCGGCGCGTTCCGGTGGGTAGCCGGGGGCCAAAATCTCGTCCATGGCGAGCGTCGCTCCGCCGAGCGCGATCTTGACTTCCGAAATGCGAAGCCAGCGCTCGAGCGTCTTGGCAGCTGCCGGATCCATCTTCGGCGGCGGACCGGGTAGTGACGATTCATAGCAAAACGCGGCATATTGCGCGAATGCGTTGCGGTAAATAAAACGCCTTTCCCTGAGACGCTCGGCAGACTTTCCCGCTTCGCCGAGCGCTTTCCGGTCGTTTATTACCTCTCTCATCCCTTCTTCCTCCTTCCTGACGATTATAATCAACTTTTCAATGCATTAAAACAGAAAACCCGGCCAGTGTCAATGTTTGCCTGAAAAAAATCCGGCCAGCTATACATCCTCCAATGCAAGATGACCGGTGAGACAGCGGGGATAAACCCGCGTTTATGAAACCCTCCTCGCTTTCAGACATATACTGAGGCGCACTTCGGATGGAATCGCGACCGCATAACTGGGCATCTCGTCATCCGGATCCAGCCGCTCCAAGCGCACCCTGCCCACGGCGTTCTTGCCGCGCCGATGCACGAGGCGATCAAGAAACCCTCTGGCAATGTTCCCGGCTTGCCGATCACCCTTGGCCGTAAAATCATAAATGCGCTGGCACGAGGCCACGCATTTCCGGCCACTCGTCACTTTATCGTACTCACGTTTCAGTAATTCGTAGCGCAAAGAATATTCTCTCATCCGCTTGCTCCTTTTTCAAAGTCCATTCTTCAATACCGCCCCTTCGACAAAATTCAGGGATGGCCTCAAAAAATGTCCCGAACCGAAGTTCGGGAAAGAAAGAACGATTATTCGCGGCGATTCATGAATCCACGCTACGTTTCCGTATCCGGGGCGCCGGAAAGTTCTGAGATAATTGAGTTAAGCTTGGTGCGCATACCGAGATCGTCGTCGAAAAGCCCCGCCTCTCTAAGACTCTGCAGACGGCGGAGAATATTCGGCACTTCTTCCGACGGAAGGGTCATGCTCACGAGAATATTGAATAACCCTTCTCTTTCCTTTGCGCGTGCGTAATTCATCATTGCCGCGATATCACTTTGAGGTTTCTTGGGCTCCAGCGCGCGGCGATGAACTCCGGATTGATAGTCTTCGATTTTCTTCAGAATCAGCTCATGGGCCGGGAGCTTTTTCATGGCTGCGTTCATCTGCTTTTCCTCCAGACCGGAATTTAGCCTGCCCGCCTCTGGCGGGGAAACCTGCCGAGAACATCCCGGCAACACAATATAATCACATATTTTACCGAGATTGTCAATTGCCGACCGACGGAGCAAATAAAAAAACCTTGCCTTAAACAAAGTTTATTTGGTGGGCGCGAAGGGACTCGAACCCCTGACCCTCTCGGTGTAAACGAGATGCTCTAACCAGCTGAGCTACGCGCCCCCTACTCTTTATATATAATCGCGCTCACCGGGCAGGAAGCCGCGGCCTGGTCAATATGGTCGGCGTGTTTTGCGAGATCGACGTCCGGAATTATTTCCGACTTGCCGTCGGCTCCCAGACGGAAAACATCCTTGCAAATTGACGTGCAAAGCCCGCAACCGATGCAGAGCTCTTTGTCTATTTTGAGTTCCATATGTCTGTTTATAAATCGCTATACTTTAAAAAATGATTATGCCGAATGGGCAGCGGGAATTAGGAATCATGAATCAGGAATCAGGGTCTTGCTTATTCCTAATTCATACGTCTGGTGCTGCGGAGAGGACTTGAACCTCCACGGGGTTGCCCCCACTAGCACCTCAAGCCTGCCTGCCGGCAGGCAGGCTAGCGCGTTTTTTAAAATTACTCTTTATCCACTCTTTACCGCAGCCAGACTTTAAATATTTTTCATGCTGCCTTGCCCCTGCTCTCGTATTATACTCTTCTTTGTACAGCAGTTTAAATGGACGATAGGGCGCTGTGGTTTTATTTTTACCGCCCTGATGCTGTCGGAGTCGGCGGCTCAAGTTATTTGTAATGCCAATATAAATATAGTTTCTATTCAAACTATCAATTGCATAAACACAAAACATTTTAGTTTGGTGCCGGGAGGGAGATTCGAACTCCCACAGGGTTGCCCCCGCTAGCACCTCAAGCTAGTGTGTCTACCATTCCACCATCCCGGCGTTTAATAAGTTTTTAAAGTAAAATATTTTTTTAAAAAAGCCGACCCTTGCCGACAATCCACCGCGCGCGGCGCGGGGCAAATTTAATTTTGAAATTATTGCCGTTGATGCGTTCGTGATCAATGAAGATGGAAAATTGTTCGCGGGTTTTTATTTCCACGCTCTTGAGTTTCAGATTTGTAATCTGTTCCTTGTTCTTTCCGAGCTTCGCGTGTATCACGATATCCAGAAGTCCGTCTTCCGGATTGCCGAATGCGGTTTCTTTTTTATCAATGATTCCCCAATTTCGGATTTCGATGTCGCCGCGACTCGAGGGCGATATCGCGTAATTACCTTCGCAACGCAGGGCAATGGTCGTATCTGGAATCACAACGCGCGAGAGAAAACAGCGGTCATTGACTTTTGCGATATCCAGTTCTTTGACCATGCGCGCGGAAATCACATCGCAGGCGGCGATGCCTTCGGGCATGCCGAGAATCTTCGCCATACTGTTTCCTTCTTCACCGAGCGGAATGATTCCGAATGTCGCTTTAACTTCGGGCAAAATTTTTACGATTTTGTTGACGGTCTCGTCGTTGCCAATAAAAATCACGGTCTTGGCTCCACGACGAATTTCATCGCGAACCAGTTCGCACGCATCTTTAAATAAGGCAAGTCGCCCTATCTTCCCAGAAATGCCGAGATCGGTCAAGCGACTCTCGATCTGAAATAAATCCTTTTCATACCGGCGAGCCTGAACGAACTCGTCATAAACATAATAATACATATTTTAAAGTTCCGTATCCTCGCTTGAAGTGATTTCTTTTTCAATATCCCGAGCTCCTTTTTTGCCGCGCGCCATCGGAGCCACGGCTGGCATTTCGGTTCCCATGCTTATCTTACCGTTGATTACGGCGCCGGGAGTAACCGAGAGTATCTTGGTTTCGATATCGCCGTTCACTTTGGCGCTCGCCAGGAGTTCAATCTTTTCCGAAATCTTCATGTTGCCGTTCACCTCTCCGGCAATTACCGCGTTCTGGCCCTTGACGTCGGCATTAATCCTCGCCGATTCGCCGACCCGAAGATCGTTCGTGGTGGTGAGCGTACCGTTCACTTCGCCTTCAACGACGACATTTCCCTCGCTCTTAAAATCGCCTTCAAGCTTCACGCCCTGGGCAATAATTGTTTCACCCCCTCCAAAATCGCCTTCTTTTTTAAACATATGTTTTTTTATTACTGTTAAGTGTAATTAATTTTAGCAGAAATTCCGTAATTGTCAAACCCGCCCTGGCTTATTCGTATCTCTCAATATATTACATTTGATCAAGGGTTTCAATGTTCAAAATTTCAAGCCCGTTCTCCATCACCCGCTTCACCGCGCCGGAGAGGGCGAGCCGCCAGGAACGCTCGGGTTCGGCGGCCTTGAGGATATTGATTTGATGATAAAATTCGGCAAATTTCTGGGAAAGATCAAAAAGATACTGCACCAGATGCGCCGGCTCGGCCGAACGCGCGGCCTCGTCAATCACCCGCGGAAAATCCATAACTTTGAGCAGCAGCTCTTTTTCCAGAAGCGCGATTTTTAATTTATTCCATGGAATTTTTTTTGATTTTCCGGATTTTGCGAAAATGCTGTTGATTCTCGCGACCGAATATAAAAGATACGGGCCAGTGAATCCTTCAAACGCGAGCGCGGACGCGGGGTCAATAACGATTTCTTTTTCGCGCGAGGTTTTGAGCATTTCGAACTTGATGGCCGCGAGCGCGATGGCGCGGGCGGCATTTGATATTTTTTTCTTACTCCATTTTTTATGGCGCTCGGCGGTTGATTTTTCGGCCATGGCACAGAGCAGCGCGTAGAGGTCCGTGAAACTCGGCACTTCGCCGCGGCGCGAAGAAATTACGCCCTCCGGAGTCGCGACAAAGGCATAGGCAAGATGGCGCATGACTGATTTTATTCCCATGATCTCCAGGGTTTTAAAAAGCTGCTTGAAATAAAGGAGTTGGCGCGCATCCACGACATACCAGCTTTCGTCAATTTTATATTTATTAAATTTCTTCTGCGCGAGCGCGAGATCTTTCGTTGCGTAAAGCGCAGTGCCGTCCGAGCGGATAATGAGAAACGCGCCGAGATTGTATTTTTCCAGATTCACGATTACCGCGCCCTGGCTCCGCTCGGCAATGCCGCGGCGGAGAAGGTCGGCAACGATTTTTTTGCCCGGCTCTTCTTCCTCGGACTCAAAAAAGCAAACATCAAAATCAATGCCCAGGATTTTGTAGATATTTTTAAATTCCGCCAGGCTCCAGGCGCGGGTCCGCTTCCAGATGCGTGCGAGCTTGGGGTCGCCGGATTCAAGCCGCTGCAAAATTTCGGCAATCTGCTTTTTATTTTCTTCGCTCTCTTCGGCGCGGGACGAAGCTTCCTGATAAATTTTACTCAAAAATTTGGCGCGATCGCGGCCCGGAGTCTCGCCGGAGTGAAACTTGGTATAGGCCCAGATCCATTTTGCCACATGCGCGCCGGTATCGCCGATGTAGTTCGCCGGAATCACTTTAAAGCCGGCGGCGCGGAGGATATTCACAATACTCTGGCCCAAAATAGCGTTCCGCGCGTGGCCGATGTGAAATTCTTTGTGCGTGTTGGGCTGGGAAAATTCAAGCATGATGCGCCGGCCGCGGCCGGACTTCGACATACCGAATTTTTTATCTACAAGTTCAATGTTGTGCGCGAGAAAATTGGCATTAATGAAAAAATTGATGTATGAAACTTTTATTTCAAAGCGCTCCACCCCAGCCGGCAATTTGAGGCTTTGGATTTTCTTAAAAATCGCGGCAGTTTCCTCGCCCGAGGCTTTCGCGAGCTCAAAAACCGGCAATGCCAAATCCCCCCACGCGGGGTTGGGCGGCGCGGACCAGCGGAATTCAAAATCTGCCGCTAATCCGAGAAGCGCGCTGATATTTTTTTCCAGATTTTTCTTTAATTTTTCCATAAATCTTGCCATTGCGGATTGAGAGTTTTTATTAAAAATTCTTTTTTATCCCGCCGCCATCTCTTCAATTGCTTTTCTCTCAATACGGCGTCGGATATGTTGTCCATCTCTTCAAAGTAAACCAGCCGGTGGCATTGATATTTTTTCGTGAATCCTTCCACCGAATCGTTCTTATGCTCATAGACGCGGCGCTCCAGATCGTTCGTCACTCCGATATACAGTGTTCCGCTTAGACTCGCCATGATGTAGACGTAGAATATGCGCCGTGGATTCATATTTCGTTGTTTTTGCTTTCTTTCCTATCGTCATTCCGAGCGAAGCGAATCTCGATCGCAATCGGGATGAGCGGAGCCGAGGAATCTCTTTAAATCAGTTTCTCTTGTGAGTAGAAAGGGATCCCTCCGCTCCGCCCCTCGACGCGGCTCGGGGCTCCGGTCGGGATGACGGTGAAAATTTTATGCCACTTCGCTCGGCGGATAGAGGCGCTGAATCTGCGGGCGGCCGGGCTTGCGCTTGAGATCCATTACGGATTTGATTTCAAATGCGATTTGCCCGACGCGCTCTAGATATTTATCTTCTTCGGCCGGATCGTCAGGCGCGGGCAATTCGCCGGTGATAACAACATCTGCTTTTTTGCCTTCGGCGCTGGGCTTCAGAGTGAGATCAAGAGTGATGATGCGGCCGTCATAATCAACAAAGGCGTCGGTCCCGTGCAGCCAGTCCAGCGGACTGTTCACCGCGGTATAGAGTTTTAATTTATCGGCGTCTTTTTCGCCGAGATTCATGAGATCGATCAGCGACTCTTTGAGATCGCGCAAAAGCGGCGCCCGGGGATTGGCCGGATCAACGCGATGGCGTTCCGGATCGCTTTTATCAATGGGCTGGAATTTTTTTGCCACTTCAAGCGCGTCCCGAAAGGTCATGAAATATTCAAACTTGGGATTTTTCGACGGCTGCTTCCGTTTCGCAATCTCTTCGTGCAGTTTCTCGTCGTTCAAATCAATCGCGCCAAAATAATCGGCTTCGTATTGACGGCCGGTATAAATTTCCCGCGGCGTAATCATTCTTTCCCGCCCCATATTTTTATTGTTTAATAATTTTTACGAAAAATCTTTTTCCCTTCTGGATGACGATGCCCTTGGCGGTGGGCATTATTTCCGTATCCCAGCCTTCAAGCACGTGGCCGTCGGCTTTGACGCCGCCCTGCTCAATGAGCCGGCGCGCGTCGCCGCGGCTTGCCGCAAGCCCGGTATCAACGAGCGCGTCAATAATATTCATTTTGGCTTTGCCGGTTTTGAATTCTTTAATATCTTCCGGCGTTTCTTTTTCCTGGAATAATTTCTTGAAACTCTCTTCGGCGCGGCGCGCCACGGATTCGTTATTGTAAATTTTCACGATTTCAAACGCAAGCCGCATCTTGGCGTCGCGCGGGTTGGCGCCGGATTTGAGGCCCGCGGAAATTTTATTTATCTCTTCCATGGCGAGATCGGTGCAAAGCTCAAACATCTTCATGATGACGTCATCGCCCAGGGCCATAATTTTTCCGTAAAGATCTTCGGGCCGGTCGGCGATAGCTATGACATTGCCCTCGGTCTTGCCGATTTTGCGGCCCGAGGAATCCGCGAGGAGCGGCGTGGTCAGCACGAATTTTTGTTTTTTCTTGAGAGACGACATAAGATCGCGGCCGACGAGCATGTTGAATGTCTGGTCCGAACCGCCGATTTCCATGTCCACATCCATGGCGACCGAATCATAGCCCTGCATCAGTGGATATAAAAATTCATGCAGGCCGATGGGCTGGCCCTGGCTGACGCGCTTTTCAAACATGTCGCGCTCAATCATCTGCTGAACCGTCACGTGGCTCGCGAGTTCCAGGATGTCTTTGAATTTAAGACGGCCGAGCCACTTGCTGTTGCGCATAATTTTCACCGGATTTTTTCCGGAAAAATTTAAAATGCGGGAGATCTGCTTTTTGTAGTCTTTTTCATTTTTGCGGATTTCCGCGGGCGAGAGAACCCTGCGCGTGGAAAATTTGCCGGTCGGATCGCCGATCGTGGCGGTAAAATCACCGATGAGCAGAATAATTTCATGCCCCAGCTCCTGGAATTCGCGCAGCTTGCGGAGAAAAAGCGCGTGCCCGAGGTGGATCTCGGCGCCGGTCGGATCAATTCCGGTGTAGATGCGGAGTCTTCGACCCGACATCAGGGCTTTTTCCAAAGCTTCGCGCGAGGGATAGATGTTTTCAACGCCGCGCGACAGAACGCTCTGAATATTTTTTTTGTCGATGATTGTTTTCATAATTTATAGGGCTTTAATTTGCTGGTTTAATTTTTCTAATCTTGCCTCAGCGGCAATCGCGTTTGCTTTATGAAGTTCCACAATATTTTTTGGAGCCTTAGACAAATATTCCGGATTATCTAGATTGATACGCATGCTCCTAATATACCTCTGTAAATTTTCGGCTTCCATTTTTAGACGAGCGAGCTCTTTTTCCAAATCAATCACTCCCCCGACCGGCATGAATACTTCCACCCTGCCGACGACCAGCGCGAGGCACTGCCCGGGTTTTTTTATTTTCTTTTTGATTTCAATTTTTTCGGCGCGCGCGAGCGCGGCAATCACCGCGGCGTGTTCGGTGAAAAGTTTTTCATCGGCGCCGGCGGAAATCAGCAGGTTGATTTTTTTAGCAGGATCGATTTTGTAGGCCGCGCGCAGATTGCGCACCCGGGTAACAAGCTCCTGAATTTTTCCGAATTCATTTTCCCTCTTTTTATCGATTAATTTCTTCTCGTCTTTGGGCCAGTCGTGAATCATGAGAAGGTCTTTGCCGGAAATCTGCGACCAGATGTGCTCGGTGACAAACGGCATGAACGGATGCCAGAGCGCGAGCAGGCGCTCAAGGATAAACATGAGAATTTCGTCTTTCTTGTTTTCAATTTTTGAAATTTCCAGATACCAGTCGGCAAAATCCCCCCAGGTAAAATCCCGGAGCAATTCGCCGGCCGCGGAAAGCTGATAATCTTCAATCAATTCTTCAACCCGCTCTTTAACGCGGGCAAACCGCGAAAGTATCCAGGCGTCGGCGAGAGTTTTTGCCTTCGGCGGCTTGGGCTGGAGCTTGGCCGCGCCCGCGGAAGTCAGGACATAGCGCGAAATATTCCAAAGCTTGTTCGCAAAATTGCGGAAGCCGGCGATTTTTTCTTCGCTCATCTTCATGTCATTGCCCGGCGAAGCGCCGATTAATAGACTCAAGCGCACCGCGTCGGTGCCGAATTTTTCCGCGACTTCAACCGGATCGATCTGGTTGCCCAGGGATTTACTCATTTTGCGGCCGAGTTCGTCGCGCACCAGGCCGTGGAGATAAACTTTGGAAAACGGAATTTCATCAAGAACGTAGGTGGTCATGAGAATCATGCGCGCCACCCAGAAAAATATGATGTCATAGCCGGTCTCCATCAGATCGGTTGGATGATAATTTTTCAAATCAGCGTTTTCTTCGGGCCAGCCGAGCGTGGAAAAAGTCCAGAGCCCGGACGAAAACCAGGTATCAAGCGTGTCCGGATCCTGCTGAATATCTGACCCTCCACAATACGGGCATACCTTCGGTTCATCGATAGATACCATCACCCCTTTTTCCTTACCGGTCGGATACATTTGGCTCAAGGACTTTATCATTTCATGTGTCCTATCTACTTTTTTGCTTGTACATGATATGCAATACCAAACCGGAATGCGATGGCCGAACCAGATCTGGCGCGAGATACACCAGTCGCGCAAATTATCCATCCAGTGAAAATATATTTTTTCAAAACGATCCGGAATTATTTTGATGTCGCCTTCGCGCACCGCCTCGGCGGCGAGCTGTTTTAACGACTTGCCGCGGCGCGGAATTTTTTTATTCACATCAACAAACCACTGAAGCGACGGCAGGGGCTCAATCGGCGTTTCACAGCGATAACAGACCGAGAGACTTATGGGATAATCTTCGATTTTGCTCAAGAGCTTCGCCGCAACGAGATCATCAATGAATTTTTCCCGGCATTCGGCGGACGCAAGCCCGGCATACGGCCCGGCCTCGCTGGTCATGCGGCCGTCGGTGCCGATAACGCGCACGAGTGGGAGTTTGTGGCGCCCGGCCATGGCGAAATCATCCTGGCTATGCGCCGGCGTCACGCCGACCACGCCGGTGCCGAAAGCGGGGTCAACCGCCGGATCGGCGATGACTTTGACTTTGATCTTTATTTTTCCGAGCGGCACCTCTATTTCTTTGCCGTGATATTTTCTATAACGCTCATCATCCGGATGGACGGCGGCGGCCGTGTCGCCGATTTTGGTTTCCGGCCGCGTAGTTGCCACCACGAGCGGGCCGTATTTGATGAAATAAAGCTTGCCCTCGGTCTCCCGGTGCTCCACTTCGTCGTCCGAAAGAGTTGAGCCGCAGCGCGGACACCAGTTCACGATGCGCTCGCCGCGATAAATCAGCCCGTCGTCGTACATTTTTTTAAAAACCGTGCGCACGGCGCGGGTACGCGCCTCATCCAGGGTGTAGGTCATGCGCGACCAGTCCAGGCTTGAACCCATTTTTTTAATCTGCGAGATGATGGCGGCGCGGGTGGTTTCCACATACGCCGCGACTTCCTGCAAAAATTTTTTCCGGCCCAGGTCGTGGCGGGAGAGTTTTTTTTCTTTGAGCAGGATTTTTTCAACCTTTGCCTGGGTCGCGATGGCGGCGTGGTCAACGCCCGGAAGCCAGAGCGTTTTGTAGCCGCGCATTCTCTTGTAGCGGACCACGAGATCCTCAATCGCGAGCATGGCGGCATGGCCCATGTGCAAAATGCCGGTGACATTGGGCGGCGGCAGGACAATGCTGAATTTGGCGGTCCGCTTGCCCGGAAGGCCTGCCTTGCCGGAGCTCTTGAGCGGAGGAAGGTTGTCGGGATTAAAAAAACCGCTCTTTTCCCAGCGTTTATAAATCTCGGCCTCGCATTTCTGCGGTTCGTAGGCCTTGGCGAGTTCAGGTTTCATAGATGAGACTATTTTATCTAAAATTCAGCATAACTTCAAGCCGGCTGTCGCCAGCTCCCCAATCCCCTTGACGGATTAGTGATTCGGGATTACTATATATTGATTTAGCAAAAAACAAATGGCCCTCAATCAAATACAACAGGTTTATGAGGCAATCCAGCGCAGCAAGCGGCCGCTTATCGTGGCGCGGCGCGCCTGGGAGCCTGACACCCTGACCGCCGGTCTTGGGATTTTTAAGCTGGCCGAGAAGCTCGAAAAACAGCCGGATTTTTTGCTTGAAGACTATTCCGCGCGGCCGAATCTCCGGTTCCTGCCGCATCTTGATGTCGTAAAACCGGGCCTGGAGAATATGAATAAGTTTGTCATCAAGCTGGACACGTCCCGCACCAAATTTCAGGACCTGAGCTATGATCTCAAGGGCGATATTCTGGAAATTTATCTTGCGCCCCAGGGGGGCACCTGGTCGGAACGCGACATCAAAACCCAGACCACGGAATATAAATACGATCTGGTCATCAGCGTGGATACGCCGGACCTTGAATCAATCGGAAAAACATACGACAACCATTCCGACTTTTTTTACCGCACGCCGATTATCAACATCGATTCCAATCCGGCGAACGAGCATTACGGCCAGATCAACCATGTTGACATCACCGCGACCTCGGCCTCGGAAGTGGTTTTTGGAATTTATGACAATATCAACCGGAATTTTATAGATGAAGATATGGCCACCCTGCTGCTTGCCGGCATGATCGCCAAGACCCGCAGCTTCCGGGCGCCGAATGTCACGCCGCAGACGCTCGCCACGGCAAGCCAGCTTACCGCTCTGGGCGCGCGGCGCGAAGAGATTATCCATAATCTTTACCGCACCCGCACCATCCCGACGCTCAAACTCTGGGGACGCGCCTTGGCCCGTTTGCGGGCCGACGAATCGCTCGGGCTTGTCTGGACCATGCTGACGCGCGACGACTTTTCGCTTTCCGGCGCCGGCGCGGCGGATCTTGACGATATTGTAAGCGAACTGATTGTCAATTCTCCCCGCGCGGCGGTTGTGCTTATTTTATACGAACATGAAAATCACGTGTGCGGCGTCCTGCACGCGGAAAAACCGCACAATGCCGCCGAGCTCGCGCGTCCCTACGGCAGCCGGGGCACAAACTTGCGCGCCGATTTTACGATTCCCGAACCCGGGCTCACCCAGGCGGAAGAAAAAATTATCGGGCATCTAAAAAACCAGCTCGCAATGGCTGGAAAATAAAAAATTTACCGCAAACCGGCGAGGCAAAACGGAATGCCCCGCTTTTTTTATAAAAAAGATCTCAGACATTTCTGCCTGAGACAAGTTCCCTCCGACCCTTCTCTCGCGAGTGACGAGCCTCTACCCCCTACCTCGTACCGATGGTGAAGATAATACACTCAACGACATACAGCACGTAACGGCCGTGCGGCTTGCTGCCTAGACGCCGGTCAGCGCCCTCTAACGCCCCCTCGTACGCAAGCTCCCCGGTAAGCTGAACGCGCACCGGTCCGTCACCGTCGGTCAGCTTAAAGAGCTCCTCGTAAATACCCGCTCCTTCCAGCGGCTTGCCGGAGATCGGACCGCAACAGGAAGTCATGCTCGTGACGCCCGACTTTTTCGATGTTTCTAGAAGTACTCGGCACGAACCGGAATCCGGGCGATGGCCATCGAATACGATTTCAACCTCGGGGTACGGATCCATCGAAAGAGTCAGAGTGTCTAAAGTCACAGCTCCTTTAGTTATTCTTTCGAACCGCGCGTTCCTGACCAGGTTTTTAACCTTCATCGCTCTCCTCCTGTCTGTGGGTTTACTGGCTCAATATTGGCAGAAAAAAATAATTTGGTCAAGAAAAAAGCCGGCCGCACCTTTTCAGGCTTGGCCGGCGATAAGCTAGAACTAATCAGCCGCACGTCAGGAGCTATTTTTTTCCCGGAACTTCCTCACTCGTTCAAGCGCTTCCTTGAGTTTCTCCTCAATCTCCTCAAGGGATTCGGGATCGTGACGAAGAGCACGACCGTCGAAGTTCACCTCAAGGCGCCACTTTTCCGGAGAATTGTCCCTCCAGAAGAGCCGCGATGTTGGATGCGCCGAGCGCGGGGCTGAAGGGGCAGTCGCGGATCGGCTGGGTCTTGAACTAGAAGAAGCAGAACCCGCCGGACGGCCGCGATGGGGTCGGTCGCGCAGTAGATCGGCGAGCCCGGCCTTGATCTCGCGAACCGAAAGGTCGTCAATGGCGATGCGGTTGATCATTCGCCCAATGGCCGTCGGATTCTTCCTGAAGTAATCTCTGGCCCGCTCGGACTTGACCGCGTCCGCCAAGGCAAGCGCGTGGGAGAAACCGATTCTCCCCTGGCTCAAGGCTTCCCGGATCGGCAACTCGGTTTTTACTATGGTCAGATAGTTGGCAACCGTCCTGCCTTCAGGATCGTCCATGCTCGGAAAGACAAGCTTGGCGATCTTGGGCTTGGATATGCCCCCAAGATGAAGCTTCTCGCAGATGAGAGCCTTCTCGAGTGGCGTGAGATCGTCGCGCTGGACATTCTCGGCCACGGCGAGGCAGAAAGCATCGCTATTTGTGATGTTCTCGTAGATGCGCACCAGGCCGGTCGCCTCTCGCAACTTCTGAAGAGCGGCATAGCGGCGAAAGCCGGCGATGAGATCATACTTCCTATCTGCCCGCGGACGGACCAGCATAGGAGAAAGCTGACCGTTCTCGCGGATGTCCGCGGCCAGAGCTTCTATGTCCGCGAACCTCAGCCGCGTGCGGAAAAGCTCGCCTGCATCAATCATGATAAGCGGCAGGCTCATGATTGTCGGCGCGCCGCCACTCATCCTGGCCCATTGCTTCAGCTTCGGAGATTCTTCACGAGAACGCATAATATTCCTCCTTTTCGTGTCGGTAAAATGTGCTGGCTCAATATTGGCAGAATTTTTAAATTTGGTCAAGGAAAAATAAAAAAGACCTTCTCTCAGAAAGTCTCTTTGGTGGGTGTACGTGGGCTCGTCCCGATGTTCCGCTTCGCGGAAATCGGGATCGCTTCGCGAAACCTATCTGGTGGGCGGCACAGGAGTCGAACCTGTGACCTCAACAATGTCAATGTTGCGCTCTAACCAGCTGAGCTAGCCGCCCAAAATGCTGCAACATTTTTATCATAATTTTAAAAAACTGTAAACCCTAGTAGTGCGTTTCCACCGGCGTGCCGATTTCGGCCCAATTGTAAATCCACTCAACATCCGCGAGCCGCATATTGACGCAGCCATGGCTCATACGATGACCGAAATTATTATGCCAATAAGCGTAGTGGATAAAAACGTGCGGAAAAATATTCAGATTGTATTTCACATTCGGCAGATTGTAGTTGTCCGGATGGTTAACGCCGTAAGTCCATGCGTAATCTTTAAAAAGTTGTTTTAATTTTATCTGCGTTTTGCCGATGGGCGTGGGATATTTCCAGAGGCCGGTGGACACCAGAAACACCTTGATCGGAATTCCCCACTCATACGCAGTCATTCTTTGTTTGGTAATATCAATGTCAATAAACTTTGGCTGACCGATCGGCCCGGCAATGAGTTTGCTTGTCGGAATAGTAATTATTTCTTCGCCGCCGCCATTCATGTCGGCCAGGGCAACACGCACGCCGCCGCGATAATCATTCTCATAAGAAAAGAATTCACCCTTTGAATTGCCGAATTTATCAAAAAGACGGACATGCGGACCGCCGCCGCCGTTTGGAGAAGTGACGATCTCGTCAAGTTTATCGTTATCGAAATCTCCGGCCGCGACCGAAACACCACCTTTGTAATCTTTTGAATATGCAAGCCATTCGCTATTTTCATACCAACCCTTAATCCCATATTCAAATACGCGGACCATGGGATCGCCGTAGGAAAAACTAGAAATAATGACTTCTTCCGGGAAATCGTCATCGAGCTGACCCATGGCAACCGAAACGCCGGAAAGATTGTCTGCCGGAAAAGCAAAGAATTCGGTTTCCATGGCGCCGTTACTGTTAAAAATTTTTACATGCGGTCCGCCCGAGGGACCGGCGGCAGTAATTATTTCTTTCTCCCCATCGCCGTCCCAGTCGCCGCAGGCGACATTCACGCCGCCGCGAAAAAATTTGTTGTACGCGAACCAGCCGCCCTTAGAAATATCGTTTCCGTAACCATCAAAAATCTTTACGTGCGGACCGCCACCAAATTGCGTACCGGTGATTATTTCGTTTTTAAAATCGCGATTCACATCGCAAACCGCGACATTTACTCCCTGTCCGTAGCTCGGCGCGTAAGCATAAAACATGTACGCCATGGTGCCGTCCTGGCGGAATATTTTAATCTCCGGCGGCTTGCCCTGGCCCGTACCGACAATCACTTCCGGCACGCCGTCATCGCCCAAATCGCCGACCGCGATACTTGCGCCGCCGTTATATCCCTTGTCAAAGGCCATGAAGTTTCCAATAATTTCAAAGCCGTTAAAAACACGCACTTCATAATCCCGCGAATCTGCTGCGTTTGCCGAAACGCCAACAAAAAACAGAGCTACGGAAATGATTGTGCATTGTATAATCTTTTTATACATGGCGATAATGCTATGGTGGGTGCGGATGGATTTGAACCATCGACCCCAACTTTATAAGAGTTGTGCTCTAACCGCTGAGCTACGCACCCGTGAAAAAACAACATCTGAGTCCCGACGATCCCGACGCAGTCGGAATATCGGGACTACGCACCCGGAGTCACTCGTTCAAAGTATAGCGATAATTTTGCATTATTTCAAGACCAATTATTCATACTGTCAACAACTTGACAGAAAAGTGGTATTATGGTTAGATAGCAGGTTCAAAAGGAGTTAATCATGAAAGACAGACGTGGCGCAACGCCATTGATAATAGATAACTGCTTTGACTCTGCTCCGCTTCTTCACAACACCGCCAACCGCCTCAAAGCCAAAATCGGCGAAATACTATTCTTCGAGCCGGCGATTGAAATATTCTTCGGCAACATGGTAGATAAGTATGGCGAAAGTCCGGCCTGGGATATTGTCAAAGAGGTGGATTTCCCGATCGGGCTTGAAGAGGCGCAGGAGATGATGACGATTTTCCGGAAGATAAACGACGAGCCCCCGCGCCTTTACCAAACCCTACAGACCGCACTCCACGCCGTGCATCCGGGCAAGTTCGACGATGCGCTTGAGGCGCTTGAGGCGCTCTGGAAAGACGAGAACTCCCGGTATCTGCTCATCGCCGTCGCAAATATCTTTTTCCTGATTCTCGGAGTGGACGCCCTGGAAAGAGGCGACCTTCCGAATCCGGCCGACGACGATACTTCGCCGGTCTATGCTTCCTAGCCGCCCCCGCCTATGGCCGTTCTCTAGCCCCCTTGGACTTCTGAACGGCTTTTTTCTTTGCGCAAAATAGGGTAGAATATAAAATAAAGTATGCTCAAAGTGAGTTCGCCAAAAATAATCGCGAAAATCGTAAAGCAAGAAATTGCCAAAAAGGGCATCACTAAACTTGTTGCGAATTTTTATAATTCACTTCCCCGAGGCGAGATGTATCTTGTCGGCGGCGTAGTGCGCGACATCCTGATGGGACGCACTAAACGGGGCGATCTTGACTTTGTGGTGCGCGGAGTCGCGGCAACTGATCTAAAAAAATTTTTGACAAAATACGGCGACGTAAATCTGGTCGGCCGCAGTTTCGGAGTTTTTAAATTCCGCACGCGCGGCCGTGCCGATTTTATTGATTTTGCCCTGCCGCGCACCGAACACGCGCGCGGATCGGGCGCGTACCGCGATTTCTCGGTTCAAAGCGATCCGAAGCTCGAGATCGCGGACGACCTCGGCCGCCGCGACTTCACGGTCAATGCCCTGGCCTGGAACACGAAGACTAACGATCTCGTTGACCAATTCGGCGGATTGAATGACCTCCGTGGCGGAATAATCCGCGCGGTCGGCGAACCCAAGGAAAGATTTCTTGAAGATTATTCACGAATTCTCCGCGCGCTCCGCTTTACCACCGAGCTTAATTTTGAAATTGAAGGCCGGACCTGGCATGCGATTAAAAAATTAATTCCCGAAATCAATAAAAAATCCGGCGGCAGCTGGATCGTGCCGCGCGAAACCATTGCCAAGGAATTTTTGAAAAGCTTTGCCGCAGACCCGGCCGAAGCATTTGAGTGGTGGAACGAATCCGGCGCGCTTGCGGAAATCGTTCCGGAAACCGCGGCAATGCGGCGCTGCGGCCAGCCGGAGCGATACCATGCCGAAGGGAATGTTCTAGAGCACACCCGCCTCGCGCTCCGGGCGATCGCTTCTCCGGAATTCAAAAAAGAATTTGGATATAAAAATATTCCCATCTACCTCGCACTCGCCGTGCTTTTTCACGATATCGGAAAACCAGCGGTCAAAAAGGGCGGTTCGCCAAAGGACGCGGGCTTTACCGGCCACGCGGCGGCCGGCGCCAAAATCACCCGTGAGATTACAAACCGGCTCCGGCTCGAAAGCTACAAGGCCGCGGAAATTGATATTGAAACCGGCCGCCTGGCCTGGCTCGTGGGCGAACACATGTTTATTTTGCATAACGATCCGAAAAAATTGAGCTTCACTGAAATTGAGAGCCGTTTTATGCGCCCTGACTTTCCGGGCGATCTTTTGCTCGCACTCTGCTGGGCCGACATCAGGGGCGGTAAAACCTCGGCAGAGATCGTGGATCTCTACATGGTCCATTATCTTGGCGTAAAGAACCGGATCCGCGGCATCCGTCGCCGTTTTCCCAAAGGCTTGCCGCCGCGCCTGCTTGACGGCCGCGAGGTGCAAAACATTCTAAAAATAAAACCCGGCCCGCGCATTGCGGAAATCCTGTGCGATCTTCGCGAACGGCAGCTCGAGGGAAAGATATCAACTTCGGGCCAGGCAAAAAAATATTTATTGTCCTTAGAGTAACCACATGCCAAAAAAATCCGAAAAAAATTTATTCACGGTAAAAGAAAAAGACGCGGGGGCGCGTCTTGATGTTTTCTTAGCTCTCTCTGCGAGAATTTCCCGCTCTCGGGCCCAAAAAATGATAAGGTCCGGCGGCGTGATGATCAACGGCCGACCGGAAACTCCGCATTTTTCCATGAGGCCGGGCGACCGAGTTGAACTTGTCCCGCTCGCGGAAAAGAAAATAAGAAAAATAACTCCAAGAATTTCGGTCGTGCACAAAGATAACGACTTTATCGTTATCAATAAACCGAACGGCATCGTGGTGCACGCGCCGAATGAAAAATATTCCGAACCCACGGTGGTTGATTTTCTACTAAAAAAATTTCCCGAGATTGCCAAGGTTGGCGATCCGCGGCGGCCGGGTATTGTTCAACGGCTTGACCGGGATGTTTCCGGGCTCATGGTCGTCGCGCGCAATAAAAAATCATACGCGCACCTGAGATCCGCCTTTGAGTCGCGGGCCGTTAAAAAAATATATCTCGGCCTTGCCCACGGACGGCTTGACCAGGATGAAGGCGAAATAAATTTTAAGATTGCACGAAGCGTACGGCGGGCGCGCATGGCGGCGCGACCGGAGAGCCAGGAGGGCAAAGAAGCGCTGACGCGCTACTGCGTCATTCAGAGATTTCCGAGCTTCACACTTACGGAAATTGAAATCCTGACCGGCCGTACGCACCAAATTCGCGCGCATTTTTTTGCCATCGGCCACCCGCTTGCCGGAGACGCGCTATATCGGGCAAAACGGCCGGGTAAAATCCGGGCGCCTCGGCTTTTTCTCCATTCGACATATCTCGGATTCTACGACATGGCTGATAAATGGCGGGAATTCCGATCCGAGCCTCCGGAAGAATTAAATACATTTTTAAAAATACTATGATAATTTCTCTTTCCGGCGCGCTCGGTTCGGGCAAGAGCACCATCGCGAAAATGCTTTCCGAAAAACTCGGCTGGCCTCGTTACTATGTCGGCGAAATGCGCCGCCAAGCCGCGACCAAACGCGGAATGACACTTGAGGAGTATAACCGGCTCGGGGAAACCGATCCCGCAACCGATACTGAAGTCGACGAATGGCAAAAGCAGCTCGGTAAAACGCAGGACAATTTTATTATTGAAGGCCGGACATCCTGGTATTTTATCCCCCATTCGGTAAAAATTTATGTTGACGTTGACCCGCGCGTCGGCGCGAAGCGAATTTTTGACCAAACGCAAAAAAAAGAACGGACGAAAGAATCAAAAAATTTCAGTAATGTCGATGAGGTGATGGCCGCTAATCTCGAACGCATGGCAAGCGACCGACGCCGATACGAAAAATATTACAGCATCAATGCTTTCGACAAATCGCACTTCGACCTCATAGTGGACACGACCAACGAGACGAAGGAAGCGTCTTTTGAGCGGGTTTGGAGCTTTATTGAGCCACGATTGACAAAATCATGACATTATTCTACAATATGCACACCTAAGATAAATGGTTTATTTTTTTATATATGACCGACAAACAAATCGATAAAAAAGAAGAGAATCAGCCGGCTCCGCTCCCGACAGACGTCGGGACCGAAGCAGCCGCGGAAAATAAAGAAGCCGCGCCCGAAGCCATTGAACAAGCTCTCGAGGAAGCAAAGGCCGCCAAAGCGGTTGAGGCGATCGAGCTTCCGAAAATTAAGGCCGGCATGCTCGTGCGCGTTCACCATAAAATTAAAGAAATGTCTGCCAAGGGCGAAGAAAAAGAGCGTATTCAAATTTTTGAAGGACTGGTAATCGGCGCCCACGGCGCGGGCAATAAAAAAACCTTTACCGTGCGCAAGGTAGCGAGCGGCGTGGGAGTGGAAAAAATTTTTCCGGTCTCAGCTCCGGCAGTCGCCAAGGTTGAAGTGATAAAACAGTACCGCATGCGCCGGGCGCAACCGACGTATCTGCGCAAGGGCTACAAGAAAAAATTGAAAGAGGTCGCGGTGAAATAAAAAAATCTCCGATCTGGCATGCGTAAGGCCGCAAGATTTTGCGGCCTTACAGTACCCTGCTTCGGAGATTTTTATATTCCCAAGTCAGTCGCGATGGTATTGGTGTTATAGCGCTCGTAATACGGAAAGTAGTCGCCTTCCTGATCGATATCCTCACCGGATTGATAATTCAAATAAAATGCTTCTGAAACATCCTCCAGATCGTTGATATACCAATCATTGCCATAGAGCAGGCGGGCAAGCTGATCGGTTGTCACCCAGCGGAGCGTACCGCCGCGCGCCACGGCGTAAACCTTGGGATCGCTCGGAAATTTAATCATCTTCACGCCGGGCTTGTAGGTGATGTTTCCGCCGAGCGGAAGCTGAGCCAACGTCGCGGCATCCACAATCTGCAGTTCATCATAATCCGGGTACCAGGTAAAATAGCATCTTTCATTCGGAAAAACATAGCGCTTGCCGTCGATTGCATAATAATACACCGTGGAGTCAATCTGGGTTTCTAGATTCTGGTCGTCCGGCAGTTTAACCAAGCTGCCTGTATCTAAATCCTCAATGCTGTGGATGATTTGTCCCTCAACCTCCTGAACCGCCCCGACCGCGGTCAGGGTCGCAATCGGCAGGGCGAGCGCGAGTATCGCTGCGAATATAAGAAATTTTTTCATATCTATAACCCCAAATCAATATTAATCGTCGGGTTGGCGGTAAGTTCCGATGCCGCGCCGTAGTCGGATGAACTTTGTATGTCGGTCCCGAATTTATAGCTTGGCCAGAACGCGACATCCACATCGTCAATCTTGGTGTTCCAATCCTGGCCATAGAGAGCCGTAGCGAGCGCCTCGGTCTGTATCCAGCGGAGCGTACCGCCGCGCGTCACGGCATAGGTCTTGGGGTCGCTCTGAATTTTAATCATTTTGTAGCCCGGACGGTACGTAACGTTTCCACCGATCTGCATTGCCGCGAGCTCGTCGGCGGAAATTGTCGTCACTGAAGAAAAATCATCATACCAGGTAAAAAATACTTTATCATTCGGAAAAACATAACGCTTGCCGTTTGAAGCATAATAATAAACCGCGCTCGAGCTTTCGGTTTTTACCAGAGAACCGAACGCGATTTCCTCCTCGACTGGCGGGGGCACCACAACTTCGGTAAGTTCAAACGGGATAGCAGTAAGACTTATGAGATTATTATCCATATCGCCGGTTGATTTTGCGCCCGAAGAAGTCCAGCCGGATTTTAAAACATTGATATTGCAGTTCAGATCATCGCCGCGCGTCGCAAGCGCGAGCTCATAAACGCCGCTCCCGAGTTCCCTGATTCCGTGAATGGCCGTGTCGCTGCAATCCGAAAGCGTGAAATTATCCGCCGCCAATCCGGTAACCGAAGCATCCAAATTATCCTGAACCTTAACCTGAAGATTATACGCAAGAATATTAATCTCCCCGGCAAGCGGCTGGACACCGTAATCTAACACGGTTTTTGCGCGCACCCACAGCCCGGACTTTCCTTCAATTGAGCTGCCAATCCAGTCCGAGGGGATTGTCCAACTCACCTTGCCCCAGCCAGCGTGAGTAAATGATTCGGTTTCATCGGTAACCGTGAGTGTCTTCCAACCGGAACCGTCGCCCATATATTCCCAAACCGGACTGCCGCCCTCTCCCGGCGTAGTAATATTTATCCAAACCTCATTAAAATAAGTATTTACCCCATCAAATGAACCGGCGGTGATGTAAAGCGCCGAACTCTTGGGTGCGGTATCGCGGCCGAGCGGCACATCGCCAGGCACGTCAGTTTGAGCATCCCCGGTCTGGCCGGTAAAAACCGAACCGTCCCAGTAGTAAACCCACTCGGGATACGCGTTGCCATAAGTCAATGCCGAAGCCGGCGCGACGATAGCGGCACACAGGACAAATATAAAAGTAAAAATCAATATTTTTTTCATAATAATATTATTTAATAATATCTATATTTTACAGTAATCCTTCAATTAAAGCAAAATCGCCCCGACGATACGTCGGGACGATTTTTTATATGATTTTCTTCAGGTATTGACCGGTAACGCTCCGCTTAACTTTGACGATATCGCGCGGCGTGCCCTGGGCGACCAGTTCGCCGCCCTCGTCTCCGCCGTCCGGACCGAGATCAATGACCCAGTCGGCGCATTTTATAACCTCCAAATTATGTTCAATCACAAGCACGGTATTGCCCTTGTCCACGAGCTGATTCAGGACGCCGAGCAGCCGCTTGATGTCTTCAAAATGCAGACCGGTGGTCGGCTCATCCAGAATATAGAGCGTGCGGCCGGTGGCGCGGCGCGCAAGTTCGGTGGCAAGCTTGACACGCTGGGCCTCGCCGCCGGAGAGCGTGGTTGCCGGCTGGCCAAGCTTGATGTAGCCCAAACCGACTTCCTGCAGAATATTTAATTTTTCATAAATAAGCTGTTCCTGCGAAAAGAACCGGCGCGCTTCTTCAACCGTCATGTCCAAAATATCGGCGATGTTTTTCTCGCGCAGGTGAATCTCCAGGGCTTCGGTGTTGTAGCGCCGGCTGCGGCACTCCGGGCACTCAATGTAGACATCGGGCATGAACTGCATTTCAATGCAGACATAGCCTTCGCCCGAGCAATGCTCGCAGCGTCCGCCGCCTTTAACATTAAAACTGAACTTGCCGGCGTCAAAACCCCTCATCTTTGCTTCCGGTGTTTCGGCAAACAGGTCGCGGATTACGGTAAAGACCCCGGTATAAGTTGCCGGGTTGGAGCGGGGCGTGCGGCCGATCGGCGACTGGTCCACAGTAACGACTTTATCGATATTTTCAACGCCCTTAATGTCTTTGTGCTCGCCGGGCACGGTTTTGGCGCGATAAAACTTTTTCGCGAGCGCCGCACCAAGAATATCAAGAACAAGGGTCGATTTTCCGGAACCGGAGACGCCGGTAACGCAAACAAACTCGCCAAGCGGGAATTTGACGTCAATATTTTTTAGATTAAATGCCGTAGCGCCGCGCACCGTAATCGCCTGCCTGTTTCCAGCCCGGTATTTTTTTGGGATCTCAATTTTTTTCCGGCCGGCAAGATAATCGCCGGTGAGTGAACTCTTTTTCTTTTTGATTTCCGCCGTGGTTCCCTGGGCGATAAGTTCGCCGCCGTATTCGCCGGCGCCCGGACCGATATCAATCACGTGATCCGCGGCTTCCATCATGGCTTGGTCGTGCTCCACCACGATAACCGTATTGCCCATATCGCGCAGTTTCATGAGCGTGCGGATAAGTTTTTCATTGTCACGCGGATGCAGGCCGACCGTGGGCTCGTCAAGAATGTAAATAACGCCGGAAAGACCGGTGCCGAGCTGAGTGGAAAGGCGCACGCGCTGCGATTCGCCGCCGGCGAGGCTCATAATGCTCCTGTCGAGGGTCAGATAACCCAGACCGACCTCAAGAAGATTCTTGAGGCGCGCCCGAATTTCACGCATCGCCTGATCGGCAATTTTCTGTTCGGCATCGGAGAGGCTGGCCGCAGGTTTCAAGTTCTTTGTTTTGCCCTTGCGGCTTCCGATTTGGTCAAAAAACTCATTGACGCGCACAATCGGAATATTTACGACTTCATCAATTGATTTTTCGCCAAAGGTGACGGCCAGAACCTCGGGGCGGAGGCGCTTGCCGCGGCAGACCGGACAAATTTGGGTTTGCATGTAGGTTTCAATCTCGCGGCGCACGTAATCCGAATCGGTTTCTTTATATTTCTGCTCGAGCTGATTCAGGATGCCCGGAAATGTTACGGATTTACATTCAAGCTCGTACTGCTCATCGCCAGTACCGTGCAGAATCTTTTTAATTTTATCGGCCGAGATGTCTCCGACCGGCTGATTGACCGAGAATCCGTGCCGCTCCCCGACTTTTTCCAAAAGCTTGATGTGCCAAGTTTGATTTCCGGCAATGCGCGTCCAGGGTTTAACCGCGCCCTGAGCAATGGTCAAACGTTTGTTCGGAATAACCAAATCCTCGTCAAGAATGAGTTTGATGCCCAGGCCGGTGCAGGCCGGGCAAGCGCCGTGCGGACTATTGAAAGAGAAGAGCCGCGGCTCAAGTTTGGGAAGATTAATGCCACATTTTGCGCAGTAAAGCATCTGGCTTAAGGCGAATTCCTCGCCATCATCCTGGACCACGGTAATCATGCCGTTGCCAAGATCGAGCGCCTTTTTAATTAAAGCGACCATGGCATCGTCGGAAATATCGTTCTCGAATCCAACGCGGCCGACCACTACCTCAATGGTGTGGCGCCGCACCTTGTCTTTTTTCATACGGATCGCCTCGTCAATGTCCATAACAATTCCGTCAAAGCGGACTTCCTTGTATCCGGCGTTTGAGGCACCGACAAGCACGAATTTGTGCTCGCCCTTTTCATCCAAAACAAGTGGCGATAATAAAATAATACCGACGCGATCGGTAATATTGGAAATTTTTTTCACGATGTCGCGGACCGTCTGTTCGCTCACTTCGCCGCCGCAGCGCGGGCAATGGGCCCGGCCGGCGCGCGCAAAAATCACACGAAGATAATCGTATATTTCGGTAACGGTTCCCACGGTTGAGCGCGGATTATGGCTTGATGAACGCTGATCAATTGCGATGGTCGGCGAAAGGCCGTCCACGGAATCAACGTCCGGCCTGTCCTGCATTTCCAAAAACTGGCGCGCGTAACTTGACAGGCTTTCCATGTAGCGGCGCTGTCCCTCGGCATAGATGGTGTCAAAGGCAAGTGAAGACTTACCCGATCCGGAAAGGCCGGTAACCACGGTCAGCTTATTCTTGGGAATATCAAGGGAAATATTTTTTAAGTTATGCACACGGGCGCCCTTGATGGAAATCTTATCGTACTTCATTTTATATCTATTTTAGTTTCAATCCGCCTCCGCTTCGCTTCGGCGGATTGTTACTGCTAGTGAAATTTTGTTCGCCGTCGGGCTCCAAAATTTCAAGCCAGTAACAAAAATCTGGATTATTCAAAGTTAATCCAGATTGTAGCACATGATTTAAACTATGGCAAGGGGGCGAGTGGACAAGGCTTTCTTTACTTGCAAATGCCGACTTTTATTTTTGGTTCGGGGAATGAAATAAGCATTCCGTTCGGCGCCTTTAATAATTCCGTTAGCGCGGGATCGCTTTTTTGAAATGCAACTTTATCGCTGCACTTTAATCCCTCTTCGCATCCATTATCATTCAGACACCGCTCTCCGGAACCGACCCTTTTTAAGCAAACACCCTCCCATTCAGCCACTTTCTCGCTTCTATCGGCATCCGAGGCGGATACGAACGTAGCGTTGCCTTGCCAGCAATATAAATCGCCACCGCACTGCGCATCGCTGGTACATTTGACATAACACCGTTCACCGCCGCGTGATGCCGAAGCCGGCGGACAACAATACCAATTGTGAAGAGAGGGGCTGCCCTTTGCGAATTCAACACATTTATATCCCTGCGAACTGGCGCAAAGATCGTCATCCCCTTCTTCAAGGCCGATTTCGCCGCATGACTGGCCATTTTGCCCGGAACGGCATTGGCCAAAATAACATAATCCCGAGGAGCACTCCGCGTCATTTTTGCAAGCCGCGGAAACCGGCCGGCCGCTATCCATACCGACGCAGGCGTAGAGATTTTGATCACACAGAAGTCCGACGCCGCAATCCGCATCTTTGTCGCACGGCATATCCATCTCGCCGTTACTGCACCAATTCTTTGGCGTAGTGTAGTCACTGGCCATTGGACCCATGGCATAACGGATATTCATAATGCATTTTCCGCCTGTGCATTTATTTCCCGAGCCGCAGACGCCACCGGGTTCTCCGGTCCCCGGAGCGGGCTTAACCGTGCACTGCGACCCAAGCCCGCCGAAAGATCTCCACTCACAACCTTCACCCTTTTCAAGATTAAATTTATATTTATTTTCCGCGCAGGCATATTTAGTGACATAGTCCTGGCAGCGCACCGGTTCAACTTCAAAATAAATCGCCCGAATCTTTTTAACCGCCGGCATATCGAGCCGGACAAGCGCCGGATTTATTGTATTTAAAAGCGTGTATGAGAATAGAGCCAAAACAAGCCCGACCACGGCGCCAACCATGGTTTTTTTGGCTTCACTAATTTTCCCGGAATCGCCGGCCGCGGTCACCCAGCGGAATCCGCCGTACATAATCATGACAATCGCGACTATTACGGCAACGCCGACAAGATAATTATAAAGAAGCGCGATATAGCTTCCAATATCGCGGGCGGTTGTCACTCCGCCGATTGGCACGTTGAGCTCAACATTCGGGTAGTCAACATAGCAAAAACCCTTGCCCTCAACACACTCGGACGAAGTCCCCTGCCAACAGCCGCCATATTTACAGCCGGCCATACATTCATCCTCGGGCCAACAAAGCGGATCAACGATTTTTGGTACAAGCGTTTGACCTTTATACGTCGCGGCTTCGTAATTCAAGCACGAATAAATTTTTTGCTCTCCGCAACGATCGGTATCGAAGTCAGCATTCTTGCCATATTGGCTAGTGCAATCTACAGCGCTAATTGAATCGTAGCAGTTTTTAACAAAAACCTTGGTTCCCTTGCACATGATATAGGAAGACAGCTCCTCGCCGCCCTGGCCAATCGTAACGACATCGGCTAAAAAGCTAACTATCTGGCCCGCGGTTGATTCCGCCACCGGACAATCAAGGCTCTTCGCCGTTGTCTCTTGCTCCGTCGGCTCAACCAAGCAACACCCGGCCGCGATTGCGTTTGGAGCAATCAGCATGAGTAATAAAAAAACGGCTGCAACTATTGAACTGATTTTTATAGCAAAAATCTTCATAAATTATTTCTGCGCCGCGAGCACGCCCTGGACAAGTTGGTCCAAAAGATCAGCCGGGATAGAGCCTTCAATCTTTCGGCCGTTTATAAAAAATGTCGGCGTGCCGTAAACCCCAGCCGAACGGGCATCTTCAATGTCGCGCGCCACTTCACCATCATACTTCTTTGACGCCAAACAGCGGTCGAATTCGGCAATATCCACGCCAACCTGGGCGGCATAGGCCTTAATATTGTCCGTGGTCACGACATCCTGATTCTGAAAAATTTTGTCATGAAACGCCCAGAATTTCCCCTGATCCTTGGCGCACTCGCCGGCGATATGAATCGCGGTCGCGCCAGCATGAAGTTCCTCAACCGGAAAATCTCGAAAAATATATCTGATATCATTTGGATACTTAACGGCAATGCCGCGCACCGCGAGCGCCGACTCGGCACAGAACTGACATTTAAAATCCGCGAATTCAACAATGGTGATAGCCGCGTCGATCGGACCGGTTTGCGGATCATCCTGGGTAATGACGTCAAAAAACGGAATAACGACCTGCTGACCCTCATCGGTTGTATACGCAGTGAAGCTGTCGGGAAACTGAAAAACCGCAGAGGCAAGCTCCCCGGTTTTTAATTTGTTGTAATATGACCAGACGCGCCAGCCGAAAAGGCTGCCGCCGGCGATAATGACTGTAAAGATGATAATCAAAAAGACTCCCCACCAGTGGGTGTACCACGGCCGAACAAACGGACGCTCGGGCTCTTCGAGCCCATACGGTTTAAGCGGATCGATTGCCATAAGCTATACAAAACTTCGTTATTATTATAACATTTTATATAGGTATGAACAAAGCAGAATTGCAAACCCGGGCCGAACGGCGCGAGGCGCGCAAGAAAAAAAAGATGAAGGTAAGCGGCGCGAGTGTACGAGCCCTCGCAAAAATAATCCGGGGCAAGGCCAAGCCTTGACTTACCGAGCATTTTTTGCTATAATCTCTGTATCAATATTTAGCTATATTTATGGAAAAAATCATCGGAATCGTAGAGATTGTTATCTCGATTATCCTCGTAACAACTATTCTACTTCAGGCTCGCGGTACGGGCCTGGGCAGCGCATTTGGCGGCGACAGCAACGTCTATCGCACCAAGCGCGGCATTGAAAAAACTCTATTCACAATAAGCATCGTCTTTGGCGTGCTTTTCTTTCTCGTGGGATTGCTGAATATTATTCTCCCCACCATACTTAAATAGGAATAGGATTGTGCCAAAATCTCTTGTGGGACGGCTCGGGGGCGCGATTCGCGCTCCGTTTAGGTTTTTCGGCCGCCTCATCAAAAAATTTAAAATGAGAAAAAATATTTCTCTTCCGGGCGCGGGTACGGCTGAACTTGACCGGAAACTTGTTTTAAATTTGCGTAAACGGCGCGTGCCGACTTTTCGTCAGCTCCGCTACGCCGGAATGGTCATGACGCGCGGAGAAAAAATTGCCGTCGCGATCGCCGCGCTCATTGCGACAGGGGCAATCATCACTGTTGCCGTAGCATTTTACTGCGCCCACATCGCTTACGTGCCAAAGACCGGCGGTGAATATATTGAAGGCCTGGTTGGATCGCCGCAGTTTATCAATCCGATTTACGCGCCTTCAAATGACGTTGATTTGGACATTACCCGCCTGGTTTACTCAGGGCTGGTGCGCATTACGCCGGACGGCGGCATTGAACCCGAGCTTGCCGAATCGTATGAAACCAGCGAGGACGGCAAAACCTACACGTTCCGCCTCCGCGGAGACGCGCGCTGGCACGATGGCGCGCAGGTTACGGCCGACGATGTTATCTTTACATTCGAGAGTATTAAAAATCCCTACCTCGCAAGTCCGCTCAGTGTGAGCTTCCGCCGCGTCAGCGTGGAAAAAGTTGATGATCTCACCGTCAAATTCATGCTGGATGAGCCGTTCGCTCCGTTCCTCGTTACTCTCGCCGTTGGAATTTTGCCGCGCCATCTCTGGGAGGACGTACCGACCTCGAGTTTTCAGCTCGCCGAATACAATAAAAAACCGATTGGCTCGGGTCCGTATAAATTCAAATCATTTACCAAGGATAAAAAGGGTCTGATTCATTCATTTAATCTGGAACGGAACGATAATTATTATGGCAAGCTTCCGTATATAGATAAAATTATTTTTAAACTTTATCCGACTTTCGAGGAGGGCGTGAACGCGCTGAACAACAAAAACATCCAGGGCTTGAGCTACCTTCCGAGTGATTCAAGGGATAAAATCCGCGGACGCGGCGATCTCGCCTACTATCATCCTTCGGTGCCGCAATATACCGCTCTGTTCTTCAATCAAAAAAAACGCACCGAACTGAAAGACATTAATTTCCGCCAGGCGCTCGCTCTCGCGACCGACAAAGGAAAAATCGTTTCCGAGGTGCTCAAGAGCGATGCTAAGGTAATTGACGCGCCGATTATTGAAGGTTATCTCGGATATAACCCGGATATAAAAAAATATTCATTGAATATCGACGAAGCCAATAAACTCCTGGACAAAACCGGCTGGAAATTCCTGTCCGAGGGCGATACCTACCGCGCGGTCATGACAAAACAAAATAACGAAAGCGGCGAAGAGATTGAAGTACGGCAGGATCTTACGCTCACAATCACGACAATCGACACCGCCGAAAACACGGCCGTGGCTGAAGCAATTCGCGGCCAGTGGGAACGCATCGGCATCAAAGTTGAAATTGACGCACGCGACCGCACGGATCTTGAACGCGATATAATCAAAAATCAGGATTACGAGATTCTTCTTTTTGGCGAAATTCTCGGTCTCGATCCGGATCCTTACGCTTTTTGGCATTCATCGCAGATCAGCGCCGGGCTTAATCTCGCGCTTTTCGCAAATCGCGACGCCGATAAACTGTTAGAAGAAGCACGGGGTACCACGGACGTGGAAGCGCGCAAGGAAAAATATATTAAATTCCAGAATATTTTGGCCGAAACGCTGCCGGCAATTTTTCTCTACAGTCCAAATTACAATTATCCGGTGACAGACAAGGTCAGGGGCATCAATATCCAGAGAATGGCCAGCCCGGCGGACCGATTCTCCGGCATCCGCGACTGGTACATTAAAACAAAACGCGCGTGGAACTAGGAAGGGCCTATTTTATCCATTCCGAATAGTTGGATGGTAAATTATAATTAGCGATGTCCAAGTTGATTGAGAATCAGGAATCAAGAATCAGGAATAAGGATCTTTTTAAGCAGCGATTCATAATTCATGATTCATAATTCCTGATTCCCGTCTGGGCAAGTGGCGGAATGGTAGACGCGCTGGCTTCAGGAGCCAGTGGGCGCAAGCCCGTGGAGGTTCAACTCCTCTCTTGCCCACCATTCTTCGCTCGCTAAGCGAAGAATGTCCTCCGTAGCTTTAGCGAAGGAGGACTAATAAAAAACTTGGTTGAATAATCAACGGCGCGAGCTACGAATGGCACGGCCATAAAACAATAAATGTACTACGTTTATATCATCCAGAGTCTAAAATTTTCTAATCGGTATTACACTGGTTTTTCCGAAAATGTTCATAAAAGATTGGATGACCACAATAATGGAAAATCAGTCCATACAAATAAGTATGGACCATGGAAAATAATTTTCTACTGCGCATTTGATAACAAAAAGAAAGCCTTGGATTTTGAAAAGTATTTAAAAACAGCATCCGGGATAGCTTTTAGAAATAAAAGATTAAAATAATATGATGGAAAATTTCAAATTTATTCGTGATATCGGTTGGGATGAGGTATTTCAGCATTGGCATGAACGCGAGGGCAGCCGCGAAGAGTGGCAAAAAGTCGCGACCGAAGTCAAAGGCTATCCTGACTGGCAGAGCTGGCGCAAGGCTTCGGCGGACTTTATCGGAGCGGAGGGGCGCAATTGGAAACTTTATGAGATTTTAAATCCCAACGAAGTAATGCCGAAATTTTTAATCGGCCCGTGGCAGAATTGGCAGAAAAATTTCCAAGAAAAAAACAAGCATACTTTTGAAGATCTCATCAGAATGTGCCCGGACTGGGTCAATGCCAATGGAAAAATTCAACAGATAAAAAATAATTTTCCCGAGCAAAATGAATTTATTGGAATTTATTTTAAAGAAAGCGGAAAATTCGTTCTTTTTGAAGGAACACACCGTGCGTCAGCGATCGCCCAGGCCGTAGCCGAGGGCAAGCCGATTGAATTTAAAAATAATCCAATTATCGCAGTGACAGAATTTTCGGAAGAAGAGGCCGAGCTTTTGCGAAAAAAACTGGAACGCGGCACCCAAAATATCTCAAATATAAAATCTCAAATCTAAAAAATAAAAATTAACTACTAACTACTCACTACTAACTACAAACTAACCATATGGAGGTAAGAAAAACAAAACACTTTAAACGGTTCCGGCCGAGAAAGCCCCTGCCGCCCAAACGCGACGGCGGCGGCCGGCTTAAAATTATCTCCCTCGGCGGGCTTGAAGAGGTCGGCCGCAATTGCACGCTGATTGAATACGGCAATGACATTATTATGATTGATCTCGGCTTGCAGTTTCCGGAAGAAGACATGCCGGGCATTGATTATATTATTCCGAATATCACATACCTTCGCGGCAAGGAACGAAATATCCGCGGCGTAATTATCACGCATGGCCACTATGACCACATCGGCGGCATTCCCCACCTGATTCCGCGCCTCGGCAATCCCCCGATTTACGCCATGCCGATTACGAACGCCATCATCAAGAAGAGGCAGGAGGATTTCCAGAACGCCAAACTCAATCTGCATAATGTAACTCTGCAGGATACCCTGACGCTCGGAAAATTCCGCGTTGAATTTTTCCACGTGAACCACAACATCCCGGATTCAATGGGCGTAGTGATCACGACTCCGGTCGGCACGATTGTGCATACCGGCGACTGGAAATTTGACTTTACGCCGGTTGACAACCAGCCGATTGACCTTGGCCACATCGCCCTCGTCGGCCAGCGCGGCGTCTTGGCTTTGCTTTCGGACTCAACTAACGCGTCCCAGCTCGGCTCGCAGATATCGGAAATGGAAATCGGCCACAATCTGGAGCAGATCATCCAGCAGGCTCCGGGCCGGCTGATTATCGGCACTTTTGCTTCGCTCCTCGCGAGAATCAAACAGGTGATTGAATGCGCCGAGCGCCTTGACAAAAAAGTCGCGATTGACGGCTACGGCATGAAAACCAACGTGGAAATCGCCAAGCAAATGGGATACATAAAATTTAATCCCAGGACGATCATTGACGTAAGCCAGGTTGACCACTATCCCCCGGAAAAAATCATTATTCTCTGCACCGGCGCCCAGGGCGAAGAGCGCGCGAGCCTGATGCGCATCGCCAATAACGAGCATCGTTTTGTCCGCATCCGGCCGGGCGACACGATTGTATTTTCGTCGTCAGTGATTCCCGGAAATGAACGCACCATCCAGCGCCTTAAGGATACGCTGGCGCGCAAGGGCGCGGAAATCATCCATTACCAGATGATGGACGTGCACGCCGGCGGCCACGCCAAGGCCGACGACGTGAAGCTCATGGTCCGGCTGGTGAATCCAAAATATTTTATTCCGATTGAAGGCAACCATTATCTCCTGCGGCTCAACGCCAAGGTCGCGATGTCCGTGGGAATGAACCCGAAAAATATTTTGATTGCCGACAACGGCCAGGTTATGGAATTTACGCGCGACAACGGATACCTCACGCAAACCCGCGTGCCGACCGACTATGTGTTCGTTGACGGGCTCGGCGTGGGCGACATTTCGCAGGTGGTGCTCCGCGACCGCCAGGTCCTGGCCGAAGACGGAATGGTCGTGATTATCGCGACGGTTGACGCCAAGACCGGAAAACTTCTGGGCAATCCGGATATCATCTCCCGCGGATTTGTTTACATGAAAGAAAATAAACAATTGATTGAACAGACGCGGCACATGGTGAAAAAACTTGTTCAGGACCGCGATCCCAAGAGCGCGGCGGACAATGATTACATCAAAAATAAAATCCGCAATGAAGTCGGACAGTACCTCTTCAAAAAGACTGAACGCCGACCCATGATTTTGCCGGTGATTATCGAAGTCTAAAGTCAAAAGCCTGCCTGCCGGCAGGCAGGTCTAAAGTTAAAAGTTTATGACTAATCATAAAAAAATAATCGTTTCCGGCATTCAGCCGACCGGCGCGCTGCATCTCGGGAATTACCTAGGCGCGATTAAAAACTGGCTTGAGCTTCAGGAAAAATTTGACTGTTTCTTTTTTATCGCCGACTACCATTCCATCACCATCCCCTACGATCAGGCGGAAAAAGAACGCCAGACGCTTGAAACGGCCAAGGATCTCGTGGCGCTCGGCATCACCAAATCAAAACTTTTCGCGCAGTCGCAGATTCCCGAAGTGACCGAGCTTGCCTGGATTTTCAATTCCATCACGCCGATTGCCGAGCTTGAGCGCATGACCCAGTTCAAGGATAAGGCGAGCCAGCACAAAGAAAATATTAATGCCGGACTTTTTACCTATCCGGTTCTCCAGGCCGCGGATATCCTGATTTACGGCGGCGAGCTTGTGCCGGTCGGCGAAGACCAGATCCAGCACGTGGAACTCACGCGCGTCATCGCGAAAAAATTTGACAAACTTTTCGGCAAGACTTTTCCGGAAACCGAAGCCTATCTTACGAAGATTCCGCGCCTCAAGAGCCTGCAGGATCCGGCGAAAAAAATGAGCAAAAGCCTGGGCGACAAACATTGTTTGTATATTTTTGAAGACGAGGCGAACATCCGCGCAAAAATTGCCAAAGCCGTAACCACACCGGAAGGAATCGCGAATCTCAAACTCATGACCGAAATATTATCCGGCGCGAAAGAAAAATTCGACGAAAAAAACAACGCCAAGAGCAAAGAAAAACTCGCGGACCTGTTTCTCCGATATTTCGCCACGGCCCGGGCCAAACGAAAAATGATTCCGGATTCGGAAATCATTGAAACATTGCGGACGAACGCGGCGCTCGTCCGGCCGGTTGCGCAAAAAACAATTGCCGACGTGCGAAAAAAGATCGGATTGGCGAAAATTTAAAATAAAGTAGGGGTCGCATATATGCGACCCCTACTTTATTTCGTTTCCATTATCCACGTCCCGTCCCAATCATCGGGGGGCGGGAATTTTTTAAATTGTCCGCAGCGCGCGGCAAGATTTTTTGAAGCCGGGTCATCGAGCGCGCCGAGCAGGCCGATCGCCTCATCCCATTTTTTATTCCGATACAGGCCGAGGGCTTTTTCATATTCCGCGGCCGATTGTTTTTGCGCGGCCGGGAGATCGCCGGTAAAACCGACAAGCTCAAAAATTTTTACGCCTTCTTTTTTTCCCTTAACCGCCACCCGATCAATCTCGCGCGTGAAAAATCCTTCGGATAATGCGGCTTTGGTAAATTCGGTGATGATAATGCGCGTGCCGTACTCTTTATTCAGGCCCTCGGAGCGCGAGCCGAGGTTGACCGCGTCGCCAAGCACGGTGTAATCGAACCGCTCGGCTGAACCCATGTTGCCAACGACCATGCCGCCGGTGTTGATGCCGATGCCGATCGCGATTTCGCGGCCGCCGGGCCAGGCGGCGGAACGGTTCAGATCGTCAAGTTTTTTTATCATAAGAAGAGCGGTGCGGCAGGCGCGTTCCGCGTGGCGCGGTTCGGGAAGCGGCGCTCCCCAAAAAGCCATGAGCGCGTCGCCGATATATTTATCAAGCACGCCGTCGCTAGAGAGGACGAGCCGGGTCATCTCGGACAAGTATTTATTCATGAGGCGCGTCAGTTCTTCCGGGCTCAAGCCCTCGGACAGCGCGGTAAAGCCGCGAATGTCGGAAAAAAGCACGGTGAGCTCTTTTTTTTCACCGCCCAGGGAAAGTTTTTTCGGGTCTTTTAAAACCTCTTCAATGACATGCGGCGAAAGATAATAGCCGAACGCGCGGCGCACTTCCCGTTTTTCGCGCTCTTCATGAAGGTAGCGGTAAATTGAGAGCGTGGTAAAGACGGCGATGAGCGCGGCGAACGGATAAATTATGTTGAGAATCGTGCCGAGATCGAAACAAATCACCGCGGCGACGATATAAAAAATTCCGCCCGCCAGCGTAAGCAAGATGTGCCAGCGCAATCTCGCGAAAATTGACGAAAGCGCGAGAAGCAGAGCGAGCGCGAAAATTATTACGACTGTGAGAAACGGCGATGCGGCCGCCAGAAAATTCTTATCAATAATTGTCTGGATAAAACTCGCGTGTACTTCGATTCCGGGCATGGGCTCGGATTTGGCGGTCGGAGTGAGCCACGTATCATGCAAATCCGGCGCCGTCGCGCCGATAAGAACAATTTTATTTTCAAAAATTTTTGAATCAAACTCTTTTTTCAAAACTTCTCCAGCCGAAACTGACGCGAACAAACCTGGTCCGCCGGAAAAATTAACAATTGCCTGGTTATGTTCGTCAATCCTCACAACGCCGCGCTCGGCGCTCGCGAGTTCGGCGATCCGGGCGCCGAATGATTTTATAAAATTACCGTCCGCATCAACGACCTTAACCGGCAGGCGGCGGACGATGCCGTCGGAATCCGGCGGCGTGTTAGTGAGGCCGAGCTCGGCGGACGATGCAATTTCACTTACCGGCGCCAACAGCTTCGTGACGGTGATGGCCTGGCGCGCGCCGGCTTCGGGTATTTCAAGCACCCCCTCGACCGGCAATACGACGGGGAAATCCTGCACCAGAGCCGCCGCTAATACCTGATCTTGATTCGTGGGCTCGGAAAAATTGATATCAATACCCAGAACGCGCGGCCGGCCGGTGGCGATCCGCTCCACCAACCCAGCAACAACCGAGCGGTCCCAGGGCCAGCGTCCGATTGCCTGCAGACTCTGGTCATCAATCGCGACAATTAAAATATCCGAACGGATTTCTCCTTCAAGAAAAAGTTTATCTTCAAACCGTGACTCTAGACTCCCCAGGGCGCCAGTCCAAAAAAGCAGGGAGAGCAGCAAAGCCGCTAACCCCGCTATACCGAGGCTCGTAAATGCGAGCCGGGATTTTTTGTCCATTCCGACGTTAAACATTTATCTTAAATTATAGGAAACTTCAATTGTTTTGGCGTCGCTCTTCGTAACGCCGGCCTCGGTGTACGACGCAGTGATAACCGCGCTTCCGGAACTCGGATTGGCGTGAAAAACGCTTCCGGAAATGTAGCCGACGCTCGGATTTGAGTTGACGCAGCTCACAAGGCCGGTAACATCTTTATCCGAGCCGTCGGAATAATAGGCCCTGACATACAAATTCGCGGTTTCGTAATTATATATGGAGTAGCTACTCGCGGTAAGTTCAATGCGCGAGAGCGTGACCTCGGCGGGCGGCGGAGTTTTGACGGTCATGGTGAAGCTCGCGGTTTTCGTGACCCCGCCGGAGGTGAAGCTCGCTTCAAGGCGCGCCGAACCGGCCGTACTCCCAGCGATGAATGTACCGTTTGTAATTGTGCCGATCGCGCCATACATTGTCCAGGTGGCAACCGCAGCGACATCCTCGCTCGTACCATCGACATAACTCGCGCTAGCGAGAAGATCGGTGGCTCCCTCGGTATAAATCGGATTCGGCAGAGCGGAAACGGTGAGCGAACTCAATACTTTGGTGGAGGCCGGTTCCTCGGTTGCTGGGGGTTGGACCACGACCGGCGGAATAGTGGTTTCCGGTTCAGCCACCGGCGTGAGTTCGTCGCTTGCGAGATTATCCTCCCGGAGCTCTAGTTGAAGGTTGCTTTCAAGATCCGGAGCCACGGACTCCAAAAGCTTGACTTCTTCCTGGAGGATGCCAAATTTTTTGAGGTCATATTCAATTTTATCGGTCAGAATCTGCTTTCTCTCGGAATCGGGTATGGCGCCGACTTCGGTCTCAAGGTTTTCCAGACCCAATTTTGCCACTTCCAGAACATTGGAAATTGTTTCCTTTTCATTAAACTGCATCAATCTCTGCGCTTCGGAAAGGCGGCCTTCAATGGTGATGAGCTTCCAATAAAGTACCTTTTCGGGAATGATGTCACGCGACAAGCCGAGTTCTTCCATTTTTTGCTTCAACCGGTATGAGCGGTCCACGGGCAAAACATCGGCCCAGAATCCCTGATTGAAATACAGAAGGTTGGGAAGGATCATGCCAAGCTTGGCGCGGTTCCGCTCGCCATCATTTTTAATTAGGTTTTCAAAATTGATCAATTCCTGACTTGCGAGTCCGACCTTATCCTGATGCGCGAGTTCGGCGACTTCGGCGAGACGGCGCGACATGAAGAGTTTTTCCAGGGCGGCACGCTTGTCCGGATTGTTTGTAAGCGCCAGACCGGTCCGCTCGGCAAGGCGCTGCAAAACAAAGACCGGAGAATCCGGAAGCGCCTTGATATATTTTCGGAGTTTATCGCGCCGCAATCCCCAGACGCGTTCGGCAAAATCGTTGTCGTCGGTAAGATTCTTAAGAAACCAGTCGCTCTTCATGAGTTCGTCCGGGATCATTGAGGGCTCAGTCTGGAATACGTCCGCCGCTTTGTCAAACTTAATCAAGCTGCCAGCCTCAAGCTTGAGACGGCGCGGCTTGTCCTTGATGATTTCGCGGGTCGTGCTCGAGATACCGTACATCGTGACATCAACCAGGCTTTCGGTTACATCAATCTGGGTTTCACCGTCCTCGTCAACCGCGACCGCAAAGGCGGTACCGCGCACCGTGGCAACGACGGACGATGTTTTGACTTCGTATTTTGAATCAAGATCCAGGAGATTCAGAATTCTTGACCACACGCGTCCGGCAACGACTTCAATTCCAATGTTTTGTTCAAGAAAGTTTTCCTGATTTACATCCAACGCGCTTATGGTGATCTCGGTATTGGCGTCAAGGCGCATGATTGACGAGTCGTAAAAAATAATACTCGCCGCGGATTTATCAAGCGTGCGGACGCGGTCCCCGGCCGAGAGCTTTTCGCCGTCTTTGGCGCGCCGCCAGGTGCCGCCGGACGCCGGCCAGATTTCAACCCCGCCCTGATCGATTTCCAGAATCACTTCCGGAGTTCCCATTTCCGGCGTGGCGGTGACCGCCCGAACTCCCCAGACCGCAAAAGCCGCGGCCGCGATAAAAAGAATAATTGCGATAATTATAAGTTTTTTCATAATAAGGCTATTTTAGCATAAAAAATACCCAATGGACAGAGCCTTGACTTGGCGCCTAAAACATGGTATACTCCCCCTGTCCCAGCAAGCTGGATGACCGCTCCGACATTCCGTCGGAGAGGAAAGTCCGAACACCCCCTGCGCAAGCAGGGCCAAGGGCAGTTGGTAACGCCAACCGGAAGAGTTGAGGCAGCTAGAAGTTCTCGAGACTTTTGTTACTTCGGCGAATTCCAGGGAAAGTACAACAGAAAGTATACCGCCCCGACGCTTCGGTCGGGGTAAGGGTGAAATCGTGAGGTAAGAGCTCACGCGTTTCCCGGTGTGAACCGGGATCTGTGCAAACCCTGCCTGGTGCAAGCGCAAATTTGGTAGCGCGCAAGAGCCCGATAGCAATATCTGGCCCAGAGAGATGGTCATCTGAAAAACTAAATTCGGCTTACAGGCTCGCCGGGACATAAAAGACGCCCATAGATATGGGCGTCTTTTTATTGAAGACGAGCGGTTATTATGATAAAATATCAGTATGAAAAAATTCCAGCTATTCTTCTCCGCCCTGCTTTTGCCGCTTGATTTTTTGATGCTCGCCCTCGCGGCGGCAACCGCCTATTTTCTGCGCTTTCAATCCGCGGCCGTGACCGAACTCCGGCCGGTGATTTATGAACTGCCGTTCCGCGATTATTTCGGAGCGAGCATGATCATTGCCACGGCCTGGCTTTTGATTTTCGCCGCCGCCGGCCTGTATCAAATAAAACGCCGCAAGGTCTCAAACGAATTCGTCAGAATACTCCTCGCCTGCTCAACCGGAATACTCGCGGTGATTGTGCTTATATTTTTCCAGCGCGAACTTTTTTCTTCGCGTTTTTTGGTTATCGCCGCGTGGATTTTTAGCATCCTGTTCGTGGCGCTTGCCCGCCTCATCGTCCGGGTAATCCAGCATACACTCTACCGCGCCGGAGTCGGGCTTAACCGCGTGATCGTCATCGGTTCGGATAAAATCACGGATAATATCATCCATCTCTTGCGCGCCAATCCGGGCCTGGGTTTTGCGGTGGTCGCGAATTTTAACAGTTTTGACACGACGATTGAAAGGGAAATACTTAAAATCCACGGCCGCGAACGCATTGACGAAATTCTTCTTTCTGACCCCAGGGCCGCAAAAGGACTCGCACTTAAAATCCTGAGCTTTGCCGACGAGCACCACATTATTTTTAAATATACGGCCGATCTTTTTGCCACGCAAGCGACAAACATCACGTTTGAAACCCTGGCCGGCATTCCGATTATTGAAATGGCGCGCACGCCGCTCCGGGGCTGGGGCCGGATACTGAAACGCGCGTTTGACATCACCGGGTCTCTCTTTCTCATTGTCATAACTTCACCGCTCCTTACTCTAACTGCCATTATTATTCGCTTAGAATCAAGGGGGCCGATAATTTTTAAAAACGAACGGGTCGGTGTATTCGGAAAAAAATTTTTCACATATAAATTCCGGTCCATGTATAAAGAATACTGCATCGGCGCACAGTTCAAAAACCAGAATAAAGCCTTGGAATTGGAACAAAGACTAATTAAAGAACGCAGTATTAAGGAGGGTCCGGTCTACAAAATCGCCGACGACCCGCGCGTCACGCGTGTCGGCCGTTTTATCCGGCGCTTCAGCATTGACGAGCTGCCGCAATTTTTCAACGTTCTGGCGGGCAGTATGTCGCTTGTCGGACCACGGCCGCACCAGCCCCGCGAGGTAGAAAATTACGCGGCCGAACAGAAGCAGATTCACTTCATCCGTCCGGGCGTCACCGGCCTTGCCCAGATTTCCGGCCGTTCTGACCTTGAATTTGAAGAAGAAGCGCGACTGGACATATATTACATCGAGCACTGGTCTCTCTGGCTCGATATCTGGATTTTACTAAAGACTCCTTTTGTGGTAATACAAAGAAAAGGCGTCTACTAAATAAAATCCAGATACCAAATTTCAAACATGAAGATTGCATTAGTTCATGACTACTTGATCCAAGACGGGGGGGCGGAGAAAGTATTAAAATCATTCCAGCAAGTCTGGCCAGAATCCCCCACATACGTGCTGCTGCACGACCGGGAAAAATCAAACCCGGTGTTTTTGAATAAAGATATCCGCACTTCTTTTTTGCAAAACATGCCGGCGGGCATAAAAAAATATCAGTGGTATCTTCCGCTCATGCCCCTCGCCACCGAACAGCATAATCTAGAGGATTACGACATCGTACTCTCAAGTTCGTCCGCATTTTCCAAAGGCGCGATTACCAATCCGCGCACCCTCCACGTCTGCTACTGTCATACGCCGACGCGCTTCCTCTGGAGCGACATGCATCAGTACATCGAGGATCTGAACTATAATCGTTTTATAAAAAAAATTATTCCGTTCGTCTTAAAAAGCCTGCGTCAGTGGGACATGATGGCCGCCGGCCGCGTCGACCGGTTCGTGGCAAATTCGGCAACCGTGCGTGACCGCATCCAAAAATACTACCGCCGGCCCAGCGATATCATCTATCCACCCGTGGAAACAAAACTCTTTTCAATTTCGCGTCCGGAAAATTATTTCCTGGCGGGCGGTCGGCTGGTCGGATACAAAAGGTTTGACATCGCCATCCGCGCCTTCAATAAACTCGGCATACCACTCAAAATTTTTGGCGTCGGACCAGCGATGAACAAACTCCGCGCTCTTGCAAAGTCGAACATTGAATTTTTGGGCCACGTTTCGGACGAAGAGAGGGCCGGGCTTTATTCAAAATGCATCGCCTACATTCATCCGCAGATTGAAGATTTTGGCATTACAGCCGTGGAGGCAATGGCCTCAGGCCGGCCGGTTATCGCATACGCGGCCGGCGGCGCCATGGAAACCGTGGTGCCCGGACAAACCGGGGAATTCATGGATGAACAGTCCTGGGAAGAGCTTGGCGCGCTCATCATCCGCTTCCAGCCGGAAAAATACAATCCCCAAACCATTAAAGAATACGCGGCGCAGTTCGACGAAGAGAGATTTAAGGCGCAAATCCGAGATTACGTGAATAATAAATGGACCGAATTCGGCCAAAAAAGATTTTATGAAAATCGGTATTGATGCGCGGCCACTCCAGGAACGGAAGAGAAGCGGCGTCGGAGAATACACCTGGCATCTCTTGGACGCCATTTTTAAGATTGATCGGGAAAACGATTATTACATTTTCTCCAATGCGAAAAATCTTGCTGCCGTCCCCCTGCCCGAGGGCGGCAGCAATATTCACGACAAGCATTTTCGTTTTCCGAACAAGACTCTCAATTTGTATTTCAAATCTTTTTGCGCGCCGCGAATTGACAGCCTGATCGGCGAAAAATTGGACGCGTTCATTTTTCCAAATCTGAATTTTTATGCGCTTTCCGCGGGGATCAAAAAAATACTCGTGGTCCATGATTTAAGCTTTTCGATTAATCCGGGGTTTTTTTCACCAAAGAGCCGGGCCTGGCACTGGGCGGTAAATGCCAAAAAAATGTGCCACGCCGCCGACGCGATTACCGCGGTTTCGGAGAACACCAAGCGGGATTTAATCAGTATTTTTGGCATACCGGAGGAAAAAATTTCCGTAATCTATCCGGGCGTGGCGCGCATGGTATACGACCGGGCGTCGCTTGATCGCGTGCGCGAAAAATACAACCTGCCGGAAAAATTTATTCTCTATCTCGGCGCGGTTGAATCGCGCAAGAACCTTCCGGCCCTGATCCGGGCTTTTAAAATAATGAAAAAAAATTCCGGCCTGACTCACGAGCTCGTGGTTGCCGGGCCGCGCGGCTGGGGAGCGGATAAAATCCGCACAATTGACTACGTGGATCCGAACGACAAAGCCGCGCTCTACGCGCTTGCCGGACTTTTTGCCTATCCGAGCTTTTACGAAGGCTTCGGTTTTCCGCCGCTTGAAGCAATGTCCGCCGGAACGCCAGTGGTGGCAAGTCACGCCGGTTCTCTTCCCGAGGTGCTCGAAGACGCGGCCGTTTTTGCGAATCCGGACAATCCGGCTGAACTCGCCGCGGCGATGGAAACGGCGCTCACCGACGAGACACTGCGACAGAATCTCCGGAACCGCAGCGCAGAGATTCTCAAAAAATATTCCTGGGACAAAGCCGGGCAGGAAATGCTCGCGCTTATAAAAAAACGATCCGCTGCATGAGACAGACGGATCAGTTTTGCCGGGAGCAGATGTAGGATAGCGGACGTTCGCGGCGTGGCGACGACGCGACCAGAACTGCCTCGGTCAATATGGCAACAAGACGCTGCCAGACGAACTCGATGGACTCCTCGCGCATGTGCAGACCGTCCTCGGTCCGGGGATCGCCGGCGGTCTTAAAACGGACAATCGCCTTCCAGCGCATCCAGCCCTTATCCGGTGACCTTGGCTGAATCGACTCCTTGTCTACGTAAGTGTTCTCTTGGAGTGCTCGGCGCACCCGTTCACCAACGTTTGGACGCACCAATATTTCCATCCGGAAACATGGTTCAAGCATCCGATAGGCGGGGTTGCCGGTATCTTCTCTGATCTGGAAATCGGCGCGACCGGCCAAATTGGCGGAACGCCTGAATTTTACGCCCAAAATCTCAATGAAAGAACCATCGGGAATGGAAGTGGATGACTCATCAGACGACATAACATCCTCCTATCATGAATCATGAAAGCTTAACACGGAGAGGACGGTTTGTCAAGGGACGAATTTTTAGTTAAAATAGCCGCGTATGAAAATCGGCATTGACGCAAGGCTTTTGGGGCCAAAAACCGCCGGCGGCGGACTGGGCCGCTATATCAAAGAGCTGGTCATCAATCTTCAGCGGATTGACCGCGAGAATGACTATTTTTTATTTTTGCGTAAAAGCAACTGGCACGAGGCGTCAGAAACCGCGAACTTCCATAAGATACTGGCCGATATCCCCTGGTACTCATTCAAAGAACAAACCGAGATGCCGCGGCTCGTCCGAGAGACTGGCTGCGAGCTTGTGCATTATCCGCATTTTAATGTTCCGCTTTTTGACAAAACCCCGTTCGTGGTGACAATCCACGACCTGATCCTGCTTGAACATCCGAGCACGCGCGCGACCACGCTCGGTCCGCTCATCTACGGAATTAAATATGCGGCGTACCGACAAATACTCGGCCACGCGGTTTCGCGCTCGCAGAGTATTATTGTGCCGTCAGAATATGTAAAAGCGAGCATATTGAAATATTTTCCCAAAACCGTGGCGCAAAAAATCAAAGTTGTTTACGAAGGCATGACGCGGCTCGATGAAGCCAGCCTCGGACTGGAGCAGGACGCCGCATTTTTAGCGGAACGCAAAATCCGTGAGCCGTTTATCCTGTATCTTGGCAACGCTTATCCGCACAAGAATCTGGAAATGCTCATCCAAGCTTTTTTACGGCTCCGCGAAACCAAGCCCGAACTCCAGCTCGTGCTCGCCGGGCAAAAAAACTTTTTTTACGAACGTCTGGAGCGCGAAACCCGCGGCCGGGGAATTAAAGTGCCCGAAGAAGTAAATTTTACCGGATTCATTGACGACCGCGACCTGCCGCGGCTCTACCGGCGAGCGAGCCTTTATGTATTTCCTTCGCTCTCCGAGGGATTCGGCCTGCCGCCGCTCGAGGCCGCGAGCTTCAATCTGCCGGTCGCGAGCTCGAACGCGTCGTGTCTCCCCGAGATTCTCGGTCCGGGCGCGATCTATTTTAATCCGCGCGACCCAGATGACATGGCCCGCGCCATTGCCGAAGGCCTGGACAACAAGATATTGCGCCGGACCATCCTGAACGCCGGAAAATTGCATATGCAAAAATACGACTGGCAAAAAATGGCAAGAGAAATATTAGAAATTTATTCTAAAGCACTCTAAGCATGGAAAATATTATCCCCCGCCAGGAAGATCCCATGGATCAATTCTCTCATCCGACAGATAAAAAGGATTATAAACTCGGAACGTTATTTTATATGACGCCGCGACGAAATCCGGCGAAGCCTGGCCGTGAGCTTGTGGTAAATTTCGATGACCGATTTCCAATAATTCCGAGCTTTAAGGCGCACTATTCTTACTATGTCCGATTTCTGGAAGACGGCAATTCGGCCGGCAACCACTATCATCAAAAGAAAAAAGAGCTCTTTATTCCGATCTGCGGAAGTTTTACCGTCACCCTGGAAGACATTGACACAAAAGAACGCGTCCAACTCGATTTGCGCTCGGCTGAAGGTGCGGTGTTTTTCGTGCCTTCGCTCATCAGCCATCGCGTAACCGCAAAAAAGGCCGGCGCGGTTCTCCTAGTAATCGCGACCAGTCCGAACACAGATGACGACGAATTTCATTACGAAATGGCTTAAACAATTAACGCCTTGTCGCATTCGCCGGGCCCGTTGGCCCGGTTTTTAAATTGTGGTTAAAAAGTTTTGTTTTAATGCCCTAAAAATGATATAATTCAAGAACATTTTATTGCAATATCATGGCTCAAGAGAGGAAAAAAATCAAGAAAACATTGGCCGGCAAAAAATCCGCAAAAAAGACAAAAAAACCGGTGAAAAAGACTCTGAAAAAACCGCTTAAGAAAAAGCGGATTTTGCCGATTCGGTCAAAAAAGGCGGCAAAAAAAATATCACGCCGAAAAAAAACGACCCGAAGACCAGCCGCCCGAATGAATATTGAAGTTAAGGCGGCCACGCCTCAAGCCGAAACCGTCCGCATAACCGCAAAAAAACCAACGCATAAAATAATCCCCGTGAAACTCGAAAAAACCGCAAGATCGCCTTTTGTGGTTGATTTGTATTACGAAGATGAACGGCCACCCCGGCTCGAGCGCATGGATTTGACCTCGCCCGAATCGGCGCTCACGGTTGAACAGACGTTCGCCGAACTTCGGGACGGCGGCCCGAATGCCGGACTCAATATCACTGACTCAGAAATCAATATCGAAGAGCTGATGGATGATTTTAAAAAAGAAGATGCCACACCAGTCGGCGAACTCGCGCTTTTTGGCGTGGCGGAAATCGCCGGGCTTGTCCTCTGCAAGCTGGAACGCGGGCTCAATTGGCCATTTTCATTCCTGCGGCCGGCGGCGGATCGCTTCCGCGAAGATTTTATCGAAACTCCCCTTGAGCATCTTGCCGCGCCGATTATTTTTGAGCCGCCCCAGGGCTGGATGCGGGCCATCGTATCGCTCGCCGGGCTCGTGCTTGTCGTCGTGCTCCCGTTCGAGGGATATGCTTATTATAAAAACGTCCGCGACACAAAAGATACGATCGAGCGTTATGGCCGTGATGCCGTGGCCGAGCTCTCGGCCGCAGCCAAAGGCGGAGAAGATCTGACGCGCGCGCTGTTTTCTATCGAACAGGCAAACCGCTCTTTCCGCGAAGCCGGGCAAGAACTCAGCCGCGTGAATCGCCTGCTCATTGAAATCGCGGAACTTACCCCGAGCGCCGGAAAAAAAGTCCAGACCGGAGAAGCGCTTATCGCCATGGGGGATAATCTGACCGCCGCGGCGGTGCTTCTCGCCAAAGGAGCGCAGGGGCTTCTCGCCGAAGACAGCATTAATCTCGTGACAAAACTTGACGCAATGCTTGCTTATGTCCGTCAGGCCGAACCGCTCATAACACTGGCCGAAGAACAGGCCCGGGCCGTGGACCTCGGCGCGCTTCCGGAAGAATATCAAAAAAATTTCTCACTCGCCTACGGCAATCTTACCCTTATCCAACAAAGCCTGAACGACTTTATAAATCTCGGCGAAACCATGGAACTCTTTCTTGGAAAGGAACAAAACCAGCGATATTTATTTATTTTTGAAAATAATACCGAGATCCGGCCGACCGGCGGATTCATGGGATCCTTCGCTCTTATCGACATGGACCGCGGCGAAATTAAAAACATCGAGGTTCCGGGCGGCGGCACCTACGATATGCAAGGCAGCCTGGACACGGATGTCATTCCGCCCGAACCCCTGCGCCTGATTGCCGACCGCTGGGAATTTCAGGACGCGAATTGGTTTGCCGATTTTCCGACCTCGGCCAAAAAAATAATCTGGTTCTATGAGCATTCAGGCGGCCCGACGCCGGACGGCGTGGTGGTCATTACGGCCACGGTGATGGAGCGGCTCCTTGAAATTTACGGGCCCATTGAAATGCCGGCCTACGGCCGAACGTTTACCGCGGAAAATTTTATTGAAGAAACCCAAAAAATCGTTGAACTTGAATATGACAAAACTGAAAACAAGCCCAAGAAAGTCATCGGCGATCTCGCGCCAATCCTTCTTGACCGCATGATGCACGCAAACCGCGAACAATTCATTGAAACCCTCGAGGCTCTGGGTTCGAGCCTCACCGAACGGCAGATTATGATTTATCACCAGAACGCGGCGATTGAGCGGGGCCTTTCGGAGCATGGCTGGACCGGCGAAATCAAAAAAGCGGATCAGGATTATCTTATGCTCGTGAACGCAAATATTGCCGGAGGCAAAACCGACGGCGTCATTTCGCAGAACGTTGATTTAAAAACCGAAATTTCGGAAAACGGCGACATCGTCAATACACTGACGGTGGCAAGAGCGCATGATGGAATAAAAAATCAGGGATTTTCCGGCGTGAACAATGTAAATTATCTACGGGTCTATGTACCGCAAGGCGCCGAGCTTCTTAACGCATCGGGGTTCAATCCACCGGCACCAGAACTTTTTGACGAACCGCGAAAGGGCGCGGGGGTTGATTCGGATCTTGCCGAAATTGAGGGAACATGGAGCTTTCATAATTCCGGCGCCAAGATCAATAACGAATTTGGTAAAACGGTTTTTGGCGGTTGGACACAAACCAAGCCCGGCGAATCAACCCTAATTACCTTTAAATACCGCCTGCCGTTCCGCATCTCATCCGCGGAACCAACCGGACTTTTGGCCACGGCTAAAGAAAAGCTTGGTTTTCCAATCACGCAAACTTACTCCATGCTTTTGCAGAGACAACCGGGCGCCGAAAAAATTGATTTCAGCCAGTCGATTATTTATCCAGCGCGTTATCAGGCGCTCTGGTCCAATGTTCCGGAACTGATGATGGGAAAGCTTGAACAGAAACTGACAACCGATGCTTTTTTTGCAATTCTTCTCGAAAAAAAATTCTGAGATGAAGAATAAAAATAAAAAAGAAAAGAAGATCGCCGGACCGGTTGAGGAGCCGAAAGAAATTGAAATTGTAAAAATTCCCGAGCCGAAAGAAGAGCGTATTATAAAAAAATCCATAAAGCGCTCGGCGGTAAAAACCGACAAAATCACCGCAGAGCTCAAGGAAATCTACGAAGCCGAAGGTGATATGCCGGACATGAGCCGGCTTGAACGCCGGCCAAGGCGATTATGGCTTGCCGGTCTTTTTGTTTTGCTATTCTTGGGAGCCGTGGCGGCGGCAATTTATGCAGGCTGGGTTTTTTGGAAACCGTGGGAACGACCAGACAGGGGCGGCGTCGGGCTTGAAATTGCCGGCCCGAGTCAGGTAATAAACGGCGAACGCGTGATTTACCAAATTGAATATGAAAACCGGAATACGGTTCCGCTCGCCGCGGTGGAGGTTCAGACAAATCTACCGTCCGGTTTCATGGTTATTTCAACCGAACCGGCGCCCACGGACGAGGGAAATGTCTGGCAGCTCGGCAGTATGGACGTCGGCGGCAAAGGGACAATAAAATTTGAAGGATATTTTCGCGATGAAGTTAAGACTTCGCTCAATATCCAAGCTATCATCACCTACCGGCCGGCGAACTTCAGTTCGGATTTCCAGGATATAAAAACTCTTTCCGTTCTCTTGAGCGACAGCCGCGTTGATATGGCGGCCGAGGGGCCGGCCAAGGCAGTGCCCGGCGACGAGGTTGAATATACCGTTAAATACAAAAATACGAGTGAATTTGCCTATGGCGAGACCGAGATTGCGGCCGTATTCCCAGAAAATTTTATTTTTGCAAGCAGTGAACCCGCCGCGACATCGGATGGCGGTGACCGCTGGCGAATCACGGAACTCGCGAGCGGTACCGAAGGAATTATTAAAATAAAGGGCAATTTCACCGCCCAGGGCCAGGGACTCCAAGATATGGTTTTTAAATTCGGATTTATCAACAATAATGAATTCCGCCTGCAAAAAGAAGCAAGGGTTCAGACCGAGGTGCTGGCCGGCGATCTGGTCACCCATCTTTTTATAAATGGCACCGAAGCCAGCCAGAATCTTAATTTTGGCGAAAATCTGCGACTCTCACTCTCGTACGACAATAAGAGTGGCGAAACAATGGAAAATGTTGAGTTTACGGTTCATGTTGAATCTGATCCAAAAATAAACAATGAAACTTTGGTAATCTGGAAGGATTTGAACATGCCGGATGATAAAACCGGGGAAGTAAGAGATCAGACCATCGTTTGGAAAAAAGAAAACTATGATGCCCTGGGTAAAATCGAAAAAGACGCCGGGGAAGCAATTGATTTTTCTATTCCGCTCGTCGCCGAACCGCTTTCTTCCCTTTCCGGAAAATACGAGGTGAAAATCTGGGCGGAATCAAAGGTGGCGAAAATCGGCGATCTCGAAACCAACCGCCTGATTCAGACAACGCCAGTCGTAATCGCCATAAATACCGACCTTGACTTTACGGCAAGCGGCCGGTATTTTAATCCAGATGGAGAGACTCTGGGGTTTGGCCCGATTCCGCCGCGCGTCAATGAGACCACGGGCTATCATGTCTTTTGGACGATTACGAATTCTTTGCACGAAATCCAAGATATCCGCGCCACCGCCACTCTGCCGCAGAATGTTACCTGGACGGGTCGCAAAAATGTGGAAGCCGGTGACATTACTTTTAACGAATCGACAAATATGGTGACCTGGACAATCAACCGCCTACCAACCTCAATGAAGCAAATTTCGGCAAGCTTTGAAGTAAGCGTCAAGCCGCGCGAGGAAGATGTCGGCACATTTATAAAACTCGCGACCGAAAGCAAGCTTGAGGCGCTTGATCAAAAAACAACCGACACGCTAATAATTACGACCGATCCGATTTCCACGGACATTCCGGAAGATGAAACGGCCCGCGGCAAAGGCGTGGTCGTGGCCGGAGAGTAGCTTGACTTTTTGCGCTTTACCTATTAAGTTTTCGTAACTTACAAAGGAGGAAACCGTGCCGAACGACCAAGAGAAAACGGGCGAGCTGCACTGTCAGCCACTTGAAGCAGGGATGGATCGAGCGGGTCATGATCACCGCGAAGCCAATGAGTTCCTGCTCCGAGAACTGGGTCCGGAAGTTTATCACGACCTGCGTTTCAAGCGCGGAAAGATTTCCATGCATGACGCCGAATTGATTCTGAGGCGTAACCGCCGCTGATAAATTAAGGAGGAGGAAACCGTGCCGAACGACCAAGAGAAACGCTATCGGCCGACCGAAGAAGAACTGCGCCGTCCGCTCTCTCCCCTAGAAGATATGAGCCCCGCCGAACGCCGCTTTCTAGAGCGAGCCGGTCCGGTCAGTTTCCACAAGAATCCCTACATCTCCATGTACCCGTTCTCTGGCAAGAACGGGGTGCCGCAAGATGAAGCCGCACTCTCCGCCGAGTTCGAGGGGCACTGGAAGGCGGCCGAAGAGGAGCGCCGTGAGCACCCCGATGCCCCGTCGCACTCCGACAGGGAAGAGGAGATAATGTAGCACCAACCCTTGGTGCACCCCTACGACTACCGAGACTTAACGGTGGTCGTTTTTTTTATATAAAAAATGCAATAAAAAAGCTGGCGGCTAAGAGCCGCCAGCCAGGGATCAGGGGTCAGTCGGTGGTTCGTCGGATGGCGACCCAATCTTCTCAATGACCCTGTTGAGTGCCTCGATCGTCATCCGTTCCTCCGGTCCGGGAATACGGCGAATGTCTTTCATCTTCTTGCGCTGTTCAACTCGCTTTTCCAAGCGCGGAAGGAAAATAAAAATAACGATTGCCCAGACAATTAAAGTCACGACGATTACGATACTCATGTGCACCCACTGCATGCCTGTGACTGCATGCTCCGGCATCGCGACCTCCTTTTTTCTTATTATTTCCAAGGAACGTTTTGCGGACATATTAGCATAGCCGGAGCGGAATGTAAATAAAAAACATCCGCGCTCTTGCCCCGCCAGGATTCGTCCCGACGTTTCGCTTCGCGAAAGTCGGGACGCCCCCGACCGAAGCGTCGGGGCGAACCACGTCAATTACAAAATGCGCCCAGAGGGAATCCTCGCCGAAGGCGAGTGCGCCTCGGGCGCAGAACCCAAAATATTAAAAAACACCCGCGCTCTTGCCCCCGCCAGGATTCGAACCTGAAATTGCAGTTCCGAAGACTGCCGTGATGTCCATTTCACTACAGGGGCACGAGCCTGGATGTTTTGACGTATAATAGCATAAATAAATCAAATATTCAAGGCATTGACAATATACTTTGCGAGAAGTAAGATAGAGAAAAATCGTTTTTTTACAAAGGAGGAGGCGCATGAGTAACTTCCGTCTGGACCTCGCGGAGGCATTCTACTATTTACTGATCGGCGCGGTTCTCGCAGTATGCTACGCATGCTGCGCCGGCGGACCACTCTGGGTCGCGGCGCCGCTGACGCTCGTCGCTCCGATCGTCGCGGGAATAATTATCATTTCCATCATGGTGAGCATCCATGATCGGCACTCTATCCCGGGCAGATTGCCGAAAGTCATTGCGCTCAACGCGGCGGCACTCATACTCGTCAGTCTGCCGGTCATACTGAACGGCACTTCCAGGCTCTGCACACTACTCGGCCATGAAGTAATCGGCAGCGTATTCTATGCGCTGCGCTGGTGGAGCCTGCTCGTTCTTCCGATCCCCGCGGCTGTCTTCATTCTCGTGCTCCGGAAACGCGAACGGCGTGAATCTGCGGAAGAAATTGCCCAAACCTGACCTTGTCTCGTCCCAACCCTGTCCCACCTACCAACTGGCAGGTCGGGACCTTTTTTTATATAAAAAAAGTACGGCCGCAAAATATTGCGGCCGTACGTAAGGGCGATTCATGAATCGCCCTTACTTCAAACTTTCTTCCAGCACGTATGTTTCGGCAATCTCCTGAGTAATGGCTTTTTCCTGAATCAATCTTTTCAGATCCTGGACCAGAGTAACCATGCCCTGCGCCGCGCTAGTTTGAATCACGGATTTTATCTGCGGTACTTTGTTTTCACGAACAAGATTGGCAATGGCCGGATTCATGATCATAATTTCGCGCGCCGCGACGCGACCGCCGCCGATGCGCGGCAGGAGCTGCTGGGAAATTACGCCGCGAAGCGTGAGAGCGACCTGCAGACGAATCTGCATCTGCTGGTGTGGTGGAAAAACATCAATCAGGCGGTCAACGGTCTGCGCGGCCGAATAGGTATGGAGAGTGGCAAGCACAAGATGGCCGGTCTCGGCGAGTGTCAGGGCCGTGGCGATGGACTCAAGGTCGCGCATTTCGCCGACCATGACCACGTTCGGGTCCTGGCGCAAAACGTGCTTCAGACCTTCGCTAAAACTCACCATATCAGAGTGAAGCTGGCGCTGCTCGACGACGCAGTTTTTGGATTCAAACAAAAATTCAATCGGATCTTCAAGCGTAATCACGTGGCCGGTGCGCTCCTCGTTAATGAGATTGAGCATGGCCGCTAGGGTAGTTGATTTTCCCGAGCCGGTCGGACCAGTGACAAGAATAATGCCGTGCGGCAGACGCGTGAGTTCATAGGCAATCTCCGGAAGCGCCACATCCTCCATGGTCGGAATCTGCTCCGGAATGGCGCGCGCCGCAAGCGCCACGTTGCCGCGTTCATAATGTAGATTCATTCTGAAACGCGCGGAATCAATCTGATAAGCAAAATCCAAATCTTTATTGGTTTCAAAATAATCCTTCTGCTCTTTTGTAAGAATTGAATATGTTTCGCTAGCCACATCCGCGGGTGTAAGTACTGGTTCGCCTTCAATTTTCCGCAAAGCTCCGTCAACTCGGATGACTGGCGGATTATTGGCGACGAGATGCAGATCCGAGGCGCTCTCGGAAATCACGAATTTAAGCCATTTTTTTATTCCTGTTCCTTCTTCAGCCATATAATTAATTTTGAATTTTAATTTTTACGACCAGCCTTTTTCCTCAAGAGCGTTTCTCGCGGCTTCAATCTGCGCCTCCTGCTTTGAAGAGCCGTCGCCTTCGGCGACAATATCTTCGCCAATCAGCACGGCAATGCGAAAATGCTTGTCGTGGTCCGGACCGGTTTCGGAAACGACTCGGTAGGTCGGCGTAGTGCCGAATTGCTCCTGCGCCGCTTCCTGAAAACGGCTCTTTGGATCAAGATATAATTTTAATTTTAATATTTCCGGAAGCTTAATCATCAGGCTCTTCATGATAAATTCGTCCGAAGCGTCCCAGCCTTGATCGAGATAAATCGCGCCGATCAAAGCCTCAAAAGCGTTCGCCAAAATATACTGCCGAGCCTTTGACTCGTTGTCTTTTTCCTCACCGCGCGAAAGATAAAGAAACTCTTCGATATTGAGTTCACGCGCCAGAGTCGCGAGCATATGCGCGTTCACCAGTGCAGCCCGCCAATTGGTAAGCTCCCCCTCGGGATTTTGATATGATTCGTAAAGATGTTTTGTAACCACGAGTTCAAGAACCGCGTCTCCTAAAAACTCAAGACGCTCGTTGTGGCCAAGCGGAAAATCCGGATGCTCATTTAAATATGAACGATGCACCATGGCCTGGCGCAAAAAATCTTCGTTTTTAAACTTTATCCCCAGACGCTCCTGCAATTCCGATAAATTCTCATTCATAACACAGACATTCAATTAATTATTGGACCGCCTCCTCGGACTTTTTTTCTTCGGGTTTTGCGGTATCAATTTCTTTCAGTTCGCCCCGGGCCACCATGTCGCGGTAAATCGCGCCGAGTACGCCGTTTACAAATTTGCCCGACGATTCGCCGCCAAATGATTTGGCGAGTTCGATTGCTTCATTGATCGCTACTTTTGACGGAATATTCGGAGAAAACTTCAGCTCAAACACCCCGAGCCGCAAGATATTCCGATCGACAGTGGTAATCTGTTCGAGCGGCCACTCGGGCGCGTATTTGGTAATAAGCGTGTTTATTTCGTCCACATGCTTAACCACGCCTTCAATGAGTTCATCAATAAATCCCTTATCATCAAAATTCGGCGCGAATTCCTCACGATTATGACCGGTTATTTCCTGAATATTTTTTTCCTGGCCAGCGGCTTTCAGAAAATCCCACTGATAAAGTGACTGCATGGCGATGGCACGGGCGAGATGACGATTTGACATAAAGAGCTATTTATTAAAATATTATTTTTTTTCTTTTTTCTCCTCTTTTTTCTCTTCCTTCTTTTCTTCTTTCTCGCGCTTGGCTTTTTCTTTTTCCATTTTCTTGAGGAGCTTGGCTTCAACTTCCAAAACCACGCGTCCACGGTAATATCCGCAATACTGACAGGCGCGATGCGGAAGCACTGCCTTGCCGCAGTGGCTGCATTTGGTAAAACTCGTGCGCTTCAGGGCGAAGTGCGACGCTCTCCTTCTTTTCTGGGACCTTGTCCTCCGTTTCATTTGCACCATATGAAATTCTTTTCTTATTTATAATTATATCAAACTTGTGGAAATTATAACAAAAGAGCGTAAATTAGGCAAGAAAAAGAGGCGGATGCGGTCCGCCTCTTTGAAATATCATATTTTTTAGATCAGGCTCACATTCGCGACCCGGTCTTTGGCTTCTTTAAAGCGCATGATGTGCACCCCTTGGGTGGCGCGGCCGATTGCCGGCACGCTCGCGAACGGCAGGCGGATGACCTGGCCCTTGGCGGAAATAACAATCAAGTCTTTTTCTTCATCGCTTTCTGAAATAAAGCCGCTCACGATTTTGCCGTTTTTGGGAGTAATTTTCGCGGTTTTGACGCCCGAACCGCCGCGACTCTGAACGCGGTATTCCTTAAGATTGCTGCGCTTGCCGTAACCCTGCTCCATGATGGTCGCGATTTCAAGCTTGCCCTTGCGCACAAGTTCGGCATTAACAATATCCATGCCGCGAACCTCGTCCGCTTTTTTGAGGCGGATGCCGCGCACGCCGGCGGCATTGCGGCCCATGGCGCGCACGTGCTTCTCCGGGAACTGAATGGATTGGCCGTTCGCGGTAATGATAACGATGTTATCTTTACCGGTTGAAGGCTTGACCCACTTGAGATTGTCGTCGGGCTTGATTTTTAAAGCAATGAGACCGGAACGGCGGACCTTTTCAAATTCTTTGATATCGGTTTTTTTGACGAGGCCCTTGCTTGTCACCATGACCAGGAATTTCGCGTCGCCGAGATTATCAAGCGGCAGGCAGACCGAGACAAGCTCTCCGGGCGCGAGCTGAAGGAAATTCACCAATGCCTGGCCCTTGGCCGTGCGCGTCGCCGCCGGGACATCGTAGGCCTTAAGCTGGAACACGCGGCCTTTGGTGGTAAAGAAAAGCAAATCCGAATGAGTAGTGGTGGTAAAGAAAAGCTCAACCTCGTCTTCCTCTTTGGTGGTGAGGCCGATGATGCCCTTGCCGCCGCGCCCCTGGGTGCGGAAGGTCTCCGGGGGCAGGCGCTTGATATAGCCGTCGCGCGTAATCATGACCAGCGTCGGCTCTTTGGGAATCAGATCCTCCACTTTGAATTCTTCAACGCCGTGGGGCACGATCTTCGTGCGGCGTTCATCGCCGTATTTTTCTTTTATTGCCAAAAGCTCGCTCTTAATGAGCGCCATAACTTTCTTTTTTGATTTCAAAAGTTCTTCCAGCTCTTTGATAATCTTTTGCTTTTCTTTGAGCTCCTGCTCAACCTTGAGGCGTTCCAAACCGGCAAGCTGCTGGAGCTTCATTTCCAGAATCGCGAGCGCCTGGACTTCGGTGAGGCGGAATTTTTTTATGAGATTGACCTTGGCCTCTTCGCGGTCTTTTGATTTTTTGATGGTGGCAATAACCTGGTCAATTTTCGCAAGGGCAATTTTTAGGCCCTCCAAAATATGAGCGCGTTCGCGGGCGCGCGCCAGATCAAATTCGGCGCGGCGGCGCACCACCTGCTCACGGTGTTTGATGTACTCTTCAAGAATCATCTTCAGAGTGAGAACGCGAGGCTGGATGCCGTCAACCAGGGCAAGCATGTTCACATGGAATGTTTCCTGCAGTTGAGTGAGTTTAAAAAGGCGATTTAAAACTTTTTTGGGGAAAGCTTCTCGTTTGAGTTCAATCACGATCCGAACGCCTTCTTTGGAAGATTCGTCGCGGATATCCTTGATGCCATCAATTTTCTTTTCCTGAACCAATTCGGCGATTTTCTCAAGAAGCGTGGCCTTGTTCACCTGAAACGGAACTTCGTGGACGATGATGCGGAAATAGCCGCTCTTTTCCTCAATGATTTCGGTCTGGGCGCGCATCACGATATGACCCTTGCCGGTGGCATAAGCCTGCTTTATTTCTTTGACATCATAGATAAGTCCGCCGGTCGGAAAATCCGGACCCTTCACGTGCTCGCAGAGTTCGTCGACCGAGACATCGGGATTATCAATAAGAAGAGCAATACCGTCGCAGAGCTCGGTAAGATTGTGGGGCGGAATATTGGTCGCCATGCCGACCGCGATGCCGAGCGTGCCGTTCAAGAGCAGGTTCGGGAGCCGGGCCGGAAGAACTTTGGGTTCTTTCTGCGTACCGTCATAATTCGGCATGAAATCAACGGTTTCTTTTTCAATATCAGTGAGCATTTCTTCGGAGATGGCCGAGAGCTTGGCCTCGGTGTAGCGCATGGCGGCCGCCGAGTCGCCGTCCATGGAGCCAAAGTTGCCCTGACCGGCAATCAGCGGATAGCGCGAAGCAAAATCTTGCGCCAGACGCACCATGGAATCATAGACCGCGGCATCGCCGTGCGGATGGTATTTGCCCAAAACTTCACCGACTACGGTCGCGGATTTGCGGAATTTACCGCTTGATTTCAAACCCACATTCCACATGGCGTATAGAATGCGACGATGAACCGGCTTTAAGCCGTCGCGCACATCCGGCAGGGCGCGGGAAATAATTACGCTCATGGCGTAATCCAAATACGAAGTCTCCATCTCCTCGACGATGGGGAGATTCTCGACTTTGCCGATTGGATTCAAATTTTTTTCTTTGTCAGGCATCTCAACAATTAAAAATTAAAAATGCAAAATTAAAAATTATTCCGTTGTGCTGGACGGGGGTGAAAATATATCGCGCTCCCCGGTCGCGACTTCGCCGGTACTTGAAGAATTTTTTACTTCTTCAATGATCTTTTCAAGAGTATTGTCCTCGATCATAGCCTTAGCAGCATCTTCATCCACCGCGGCCTTTATATCTTCGAGATTGGAATTGACTTCGCGATTTATTTCTTCCATGGTCATGGGTTCATATTCAGCCGCGCTGGACTGGGATTTAAGCCCCAAACTGCCGCCGATGGTTAGAATCCAACCAAAACCGATGACCGCGGCGCAAAGGCTGACCGAAGACCAGAGCAGGACCCGGCGGTAAAGGCTCACTGGTTCGCCCGGGCTGACAAAAATCGTGCCATCTTCATCCGGCTCAAACTCAGCCGGCTCTTCAATGGTATTAAAAATGCTTTCCTCGGGTTTTGTTTCTTCGCCCATCGAAAAAACAGGCTGGTCTTTTACCGCCTCCTGGACAATGAGGCGATCGAGTTCAGCGCGGCCGGCCTCCCCGCTCTCAACCGGAAAATTCGCAACTTCGGCAAGCGGCGCCAGTTTCTCGGACGCGGCTTTCCGGACTTTCAAAATGCGTTTTTTTGGCCGGGGTTTTGCCGCGGGCTTTGCCTCGGCAACGATCTTTATTGATTTTGCTTTTTCTTTCTTGGGCATATTAAGCTTTTTCCAATATAATTACCCGCATGTCTTCCTGGGGCAGATCTTTTTTTGAAATTTTAAATTTATTCGGCCGTTCGGTCTGACAGACGCCGATTTCTTTACAAAACTTGTCAATCTTTTCCAATTTTTCTTTGAGGTTAGGCGAGCCATAATACATGGGCAGCACAATGCGCGGCTCAATCTGGCTCACGAGATTATCGGCCTGTTCGGGTGAGATTACTGGACCGCCGCCGACCGGCAAGGTAAGAATATCGATTTGCCGGAGCTTGGCCAATTCATCGTCCGAAAGCTCGCGATACATGGTGCCGAGATGGGCAATGGTAATGCCTTCCATTTCGATGCGGTAAATGAGCGGGCGCCGGCCCTCTTTTACTCCATTATCGTTTTTGAAGATGTTTATTCCGTAAATAAAAACGCCCCCGATTTCATATTCACCCGGGTGCTTGATGATAAATGGATTGCCGGCAATGGATTCCACGTTATTCTGTTCGGGACGGTTTTCGGAAACGAGCACAGTATCCGCCGACAGGGTTCGTGGGAAACGCAATCCGGTAGAATTTTGATAGGGGTCGGTAACCAGGGTAACATCCTCACCGCCGATCTTAGCCGTGATTTCAAAGCAGGCCAAGCCGTGCCAAGAGATTTGCATAACTTAAAATTGACCTTATTTAATGGAATAATTTTACCATAAAAAAACGGGCGTGTAAAGAGAAAATCAGCCACAAAAACGCCCGATTACTCAAGTCCGATCACTCCCTGCCAATACTCTATCTCATGTTTCAATTGGTCTTCATCAAAGTCGCGTTCAATCGCACTCCAGCCCTCTTCAAATTTTCGCACCTTGGCCATGATTTCTGGTGCCCATTTTTCCGAGGTGCGAGCGATTTCCTTCAGGCTCTCAATCATATTGGCGCAGTCGCGCTGTTTGGACTCGTACCGTTTGACGGATTCATTGTATTCGTCGGAGTTTTCGGCGATCACGGTTTCCATGTATGAATCCAGAAATTTGCGCGCTTCAAAAATCGCATCTTCTAGCCGAGTATACTCTTCCGGCGTAAAGGCCTGTTCCATTTCACGGGTGCGGCGGTAATCGTGCAGGCTGCCGCCGGCGCGGGTAAAATTTTCATATTTGACGCGAAGATCATCATCCAGATTGTTGATAAACTGCTCTTCGTATTTTTCTTTGGCATAAGCGGCAAACATGCCCTCGTAGGCCTTGCGATGCGGCCAGGTCGCCTTGCCGACTTCAACAATCACGGTTTCAATCTCGTCGCGTTTTGTTTCTGGATTAGCCTCAAGCGCGGCCAGGCGGGTTTCAAATTTCGAGCGTTCATCGCGCGAAAAAGAGAACGGCGTCTTTTCAATCGCTATTCTGAGGAGATTAAGTTCGTTTTGGTATTTTTGCGGCATATATTCTATATATATTATATCAACGCGGCCGCCTCTTGCCAAGATATTTAATATAGTATATACTTTTTTTACTTATTTAATATCCCCGTCCCGGGCGACGGGGGCTCATCCCAGCCAAAATGAGCTAAGCTAATTAATAATATGGCAAAAAAGAAGAAAATTGCCGAACCAAAAGACGGCGAACTCAATAAACTTCTCTCCGAGAAGCAATTTTTAAATATACCAAAACCCGGCGACGTGGTGCGCGGCACCGTAATTTCGGCCTCAAAAAACGAAGTTAAAATCGATATCCCGGGATATAACATCGGCGTGGTGCGCGGCCGCGAACTTTTTGAGGACGCGGCGGAATTTGAAAAACTGGTTCCGGGCGCGGAAGTGGAAGCCACGGTCATTGACCTCGAAAACGAGAATGGCGAGGTAGAACTCTCATTCCGTTCCGCCGGCCATCAAAAGGCCTGGCAGACACTCGCTGATCTGCTCTCGAGCCGCGAAATCATCCATGTGAAAGTACTTGACGCCAACAAGGGCGGATTGATCATAAAGCACGCGGGCGTAATCGGCTTTTTGCCGGTTTCCCAGCTTTCTCCGGAGAATTATCCGCGCGTCGCGGGCGGAGACAAAGCCAAGATTCTGGAAAAACTCAAAGAATTTATCGGCAAAGAATCCGAGGTGCGCGTCATTGACGTTGATAAAAAAACCGAAAAGCTCATCGTCTCCGAAAAGGCAGTCTGGGAAGAGCAGCAGAAAGGGCTGATTGACCGCTACAAAATCGGCGATGTGGTTGAGGGAACGATCACGGCGGTTGCCGATTTCGGCGCGTTCGTGAAATTCGACAACCTCGAGGGCCTGGTCCATATTTCGGAAATCGCCTGGCAGCGCATCGATAATCCGCGCGACTTCGTGAAAGTCGGCGACAATGTCAAGGCGGAAATCATTTCAGTCGAGGGTTCAAAAATATTCTTATCCATGAGAAAACTCCTGGCGGATCCGTGGAGCAATGTTAAGGAAAAATACGCTCTCGGCCAGAAGGTCAAGGGCAAGGTCTTGAAAATCAATCCGTTCGGGCTCTTCGTGGAGCTTGACCCGGACATCCACGGCCTGGCCCATATTTCCGAACTTTCGGACAAACCGGTAAAGGATACCAGCGAGCTCGCAAAAGTCGGCGACACCCTGGAATTCACCATTATCTCAATCGAACCGGAACATCATCGCCTGGGCTTGAGCCTGAAACGCTCAGCCAAACCGGCAAAAGAAGAAAAGAAAAAAGATGAGAAGCAGGATGAAAAACAGGAAGAGAAAAAAGAAGAAAAAAAAGAGGCCGTGGCCGAGTAGGGAATGAAAAAACACAGATGGGGACGGTTTAATCCGTCCCCATTTCATTTTTCCGCGAAAACAACTATAATATAAGGTATATATGAAAAAAATTCTAACAAAAAATCTGCTGTGGCTGGCACTCGCCGCTTTGATTATCGCGCTCGTGATGAGCAATATCAATTTTGAATCCGCGAAGAAAATGGATATTTCTGAATTTGTCGCCAAGATCAAGGCCGGTGAAATTACGGGCGTTGAGGTTAAGGGCCAGGAGCTTATCGCGACATTCCAGGATCAGAGCACCGCGGAGATTTATAAAGAATCCGGCGAATCGTTTTCTGAAATGCTTAAAAATTACGATGTTCCGGCCGAACGACTCGCGGCAATTAATGTAAAAGTCAGCGAACCGCAAAGTGACTGGCTCGCCCTGCTTCTCCCCAGCCTGCTGCCGCTTATCATTTTTGGCGTTATCATTTATTTCTTTTTTCGCCAGGTCCAGGGCCAGAACGCCAAGGCGATATCTTTCGGCGAATCGCGCGTGCGCGAAACCGGCAAAAACGCGAAAAACAAAATCACATTCAAGGATGTGGCCGGAGTCACCGAAGCCAAAGACGAATTGCAGGAAATTGTTGAATTTTTGAAAAATCCGAAAAAATTCGTCGCCCTCGGCGCCAAGATTCCCAAAGGCGTTCTCCTCATGGGCGCCCCGGGCACGGGCAAAACCCTGCTCGCGCGCGCCGTGGCCGGAGAGGCCAATGTGCCGTTTTTCCATATTTCGGGCAGTGAGTTCGTGGAGATGTTCGTGGGCGTGGGCGCGGCGCGCGTCCGTGATCTGTTCCAAAAAGCGAAAAAGAACGCGCCCTGCATCGTGTTCGTGGATGAAATCGACGCGGTCGGGCGCCAGCGCGGCGCGGGCTTGGGCGGCTCGCATGACGAGCGCGAACAGACGCTGAACCAGATACTCGTTGAAATGGACGGATTCGATCCGCACATCGGCGTCATCGTGATCGCGGCGACAAACCGGCCGGACGTGCTTGATCCGGCGCTTCTGCGGCCGGGACGTTTCGACCGGCGAGTGATCCTGGATCTTCCGGACATCCGCGACCGCGAAGCAATTTTAAAAATTCATGCGCGCAATAAACCACTTGAGGCGGGCATTGACCTCCGACGCGTTGCCGAGCGCACTCCGGGATTTTCCGGAGCCGATCTCGCCAACCTCCTGAACGAGGCGGCGATTCTCACGGCGCGGCGCAATAAAAATAAAATCGGCCTGGACGAAGTGTTTGAAAGCATTGAAAAAGTTATGCTCGGACCGGAGCGCCGGAGCCATATTTTGAGCGACCGCGAACGCCGCGTCACGGCGTACCATGAAGCCGGGCACGCGCTTACTGCCGAAATGCTCCCGGACGCGGATCCGGTTCACAAAGTTTCAATAATTTCACGCGGACCGGCAGCCGGATACACCCTCAAGCTCCCGACCGAAGACAAATATCTGCATACCAAGGCTGAATTTTCCGCCGACATCGCGGTAATGGTGGCCGGATATCTCACAGAAAAAATGATTTTTGGCGATGTCACGACCGGCGCCTCCAATGACCTGAAACAAGCGACCAAACTCGCCGAGCAAATGGTCAAAACCTATGCAATGGGTTCTGATCTCAGAACCTTCGGACGAAAAGACGAGCTCGTGTTTCTTGGCCGCGATTTCCACGAAGAAAAGGATTATAGCGAAAAAACCGCGGAAAAAATCGACAAGGAAATGGCCGCGTTAATTGAAGACGCGCGCGGCCTGGCGGAAAAAATTCTGACCGAGCATAAAGACAAACTAGAACTCATCGTCAAAAATCTCATGGAAAAAGAAACCCTGGAGCAGGAGGAATTCGAAGCGCTGTTCCGGGATATCGAGGTTCCGAAAAAATCCCACCAACAAAACAAAAAAATTAAAAAATAAGGAGTCTGCCTTCGTCCCGACTGCGGTCGGGGCTTCGGCAAGACAGGGAGGAATATGCATCAACCAATATACCGTGAAGTGCTTCGTGAAGCCTGGTTCTTCGCCTGGCGCAATAAAGTACTCTGGGTCTTCGGATTTTTTGCCGGACTCATGATGAGCGGCGGAATCTACGACCTGGGTGTTAAAATGTTCGGCCGCGTTACCAATCTCGGTTCGGCGTGGCAGGCGGTTAGCCAGGGCATGCCATTTGAATCCGCTCTTGGATTGCCGGATAAATTGAGCGGCATAAAGCAATTATTCACTCTGGAAAACGTTTGGCTGATTACCGCGGTCCTCGTGGCTCTTGCCATCGGACTCGGGCTCATCTGGCTTTCAGTCGCTTCACAGGGCGCGCTCATTACGGCGGCCGCCGGAAAGGCAAAAAATAAGTTAATGCCGGCCGGCGACGCGTTCACGCTGGGGATGCATAAATTCTGGCCGCTTCTCGGCATCAATGTGTCACTCAAGGTTGCGATCGCGCTTCTCGTGATGTTCACCACATTTCCCCTGTTCCTGCTGCTCTCCGCGAATATCGCCCTGAATGCCGCGCTTTATCTTGTATCATTTCTGATATTTATACCGGCGGCGGTAATCGTTTATTTTATCGCCATGCTCGCTTCATGCTATGTGATGCTCCGCAACAAGGGTTACGGCTCGGCCCTGTACCATGCCTGGGAACTTTTCAAACGCCACTGGCTCATCTGCATGGAACTTGGATTTTTGCTTTTCGTTATCTCTTTTCTCATTGGACTTGCGATCGTGCTTATCTTCCTCGTGATCTCACTCCCCATTATGCTGCTCGTTCTCGCGGCTGTAGCACTCGCCTCAAACGCAGCATTCCTCGTGATACTCATCCTCTCGGTGCTGATTTTTGCGGGAGTCATGATTTTCGGAAGTGCGTTTACGGTCACCTTCCAGTACACGGCGTGGGTCATGCTTTTTGAGCGGCTCGCGTCGCGTGGCGGACTTTCGCGACTTGCCCGCTGGGTCCACGGACTCGCGAATTTGCACGAACATAAAAAAATCAGTAAACGAAAAAAATAATTATGGCCAATCAGGGCCCACAATCAATCGAAGACCTCATTCCTTCAAGGCAAAAGAAGGGGGCGACTTCGGCGACCGGAGAAAAACTCAAGGAAAAGATGGGCGAGGTCCGCGAGGCGGAATTGGAGCGCCTTGCCGAGAGCAAGGCCCAGTCTTTGGGCGTTCCGTATATCAACCTCAAGGGCTTTGCCATAAGCCCGGAGGCGCTGGCGCTCATTCCCCGCGAGCAGGCGGAGAAGCTCAAGATTTTATGTTTTCTCTACACCGGACCCGAGCTCCGGCTCGCCGCGCTTGAACCGGCAGACGAAAAAATCAAAGAGGTTCTCTTCCAGCTTGAAGAACGCCTGCACACGGACGGAAAAATTTATCTGGTCACCGAGCAGAGCCTGAACCGGTCGATGAAGCTTTACGATGTATTGCCCGAACCGCGGAAAATCATCAAAGGCGTGGAAATTTCGGCGGATGACCTCTTAAAATTCCAGGAGACGGTGGCTGATTTTAAATCTCTTCAGGCGCAAATCAACAAAGTCTCCACCACCGAAATACTCGCCCTCGCCATCGCGGCCGCGCTCCGGCTCGGCGCCTCCGACATCCATGTTGAAGCCGAAGAACATGCCATAAAACTGCGTCTCAGAATCGACGGCGTGCTCCAGGATGCGGCCGACATTGACCAGAAAAAATGGAAACAAATTATTTCACGCATCAAACTCGTGGCCGGGCTCAAGATTAACGTAACCGACAAGCCGCAAGACGGGAGATTTACCATTTTCATGAAAGACGAAGAGGTTGACGTGCGCGTCTCCGCGATTCCCACGAATTACGGCGAGTCGGTGGTCATGAGAATACTCTCCAAAAAAGCCATTGCCCTTGAGTTTGACGCGCTCGGCATCCGCGGACGGGCGCTTGAGATTCTTTCGGCCCAGATCACGCGGCCGAACGGCATGATCCTCACCACCGGCCCGACCGGATCCGGCAAAACCACCACGCTTTACGCGATTTTGAAAAAAATAAAAAATCCGGAACTCAAAATCATCACTCTTGAGGATCCGATTGAGTACCGGCTTGAGGGAATCAGCCAGAGCCAGATTGATCCGTCCCATGATTACACATTTGCCAAGGGCCTGCGGTCAATTCTGCGCCAGGACCCGGATATCATCATGGTCGGCGAAATCCGGGATCTGGAAACCGCGGATATCGCCATCAACGCGGCACTCACCGGGCACCTGGTGATTTCCACCATCCACACGAATAACGCGGCAGGCGCGATTCCCCGGTTCCTTGCCATGGGCGCCAAGGGGTTTTTGCTCGCGCCGGCCTTAAACGCGGTCATCGGCCAGCGCCTTTGCCGGAAAATTTGTTCAAAATGCAAAGCGGAAATCAAACTCGACGCAGCAACGCAAACGCGCATCCTGGAAGTCATCTCTAAGATTCCGGAGAAAAGCGGCGTCAAGGTTGATATGAAAAATTTAAAATTCTGGAAAGGTGCGGGCTGCGACGCATGCAACGGACTCGGCTACAAGGGGCGGGTCGGCATTTATGAAATTTTCACCATGAATAAGGATATAGAAAAAGCCATCCTCGCCGAAGAGGTGGCTGAATACAAGATGGAGGAACTCGCCGCCGCGCAGGGCATGATTACCATGGTGCAGGACGGCGTCCTCAAAGCCCTGGACGGCATGACTTCGGTTGACGAAGTGTTTCGGGTTACGGAATAACAACAATCCGCTGGTTTGGATTTGCGCCCAGAGAAAATTTAATCCATTTGGTTCTGCCGCGAGGCAGAATTTTTTTAACTTTGTCCGCCCACTCAATCACCGTGACTGTGTCCGGACTCTCAAAAAATTCATCGAGCCCAACGAAAATAAGCTCCTCGCCTTTCTCTATCCGATACGCATCAACGTGGATTAAATTTTGGATTTTGGATTTTGGATTTTGGATTTTTGTCTGGTATGGCTTGAGCAAAACAAAAGTCGGGCTGGTCACGGTTTCTTTAACGCCGAGCGCCCGCGCCAGGCCTTTCACGAATGTGGTTTTTCCGGAGCCCAGATCGCCGGCCAATGCCAAAACATCGCCGGCTCTTAATTTTTTGGCGATATTGCCCGCGAAAGCGTGCATCTCTTGTTCGGAATTAATTATTTTTTTCATAGAGACAGATTGGGATCTACCTCAATCTTCCGCCAATCAATAAAATCTTTCTTAATCGCATGGAGATATCCGGCGGCCGCGATCATGGCCGCGTTGTCGCCGGTATATTTGATTTCCGGAAGTACGAGACCGACGTTAGGCAAAAATTTTGTCACTCCCATCTCGAGCTCGCGCCGGAGCCACGCATTTGCCGAAACGCCGCCGCCGAGCATAATAATCTTGACGCCGGACGCTTGCGCGGCTTTGATGGTTTTTCCGACCAGGGTATCAACAACCGCCTCCTGAAACGAGGCGCAGACATCGGCCATATATTTTTGATTCTTGGTTTTAGATTTATTTTTCATGACTTGGTAAAGCACCGCGGTCTTGAGTCCGGAAAATGAAAAATTGAAATCCGGACGGTCAAGCATGGGCCGCGGAAAGTCAAATGCATCCGTTCTTCCGGATTCAGCCCACCGCGCGACCGCCGGTCCGCCGGGATAGCCGATGTCTAAAATCTTCGCGACCTTGTCAAAGGCTTCGCCGGCCGCGTCGTCCAGTGTCTGGCCGATTTTTTTATACTCCCCAAGGCGGGGCATAAGAAAAAGCTCGGTATGCCCGCCGGATACCACGAGCGCAATCGCCGGAAATCTAATATTTTGGAATTTGTTATTTGGATTTTGGATTTTGCGAATTGGCGCCAGCCAATTCGCCATGATGTGGCCCTCAATGTGGTTGATCCCGACAAGTGGTTTTTTCCAGAGCCAGGCGAGCGTTTTGGCGGTTTCCACGCCCACGCGGAGCGAAGTAACGAGTCCCGGACCGTGAGTGACGGCAATGGCGTCAATTCCCTTCCCATCGCGGCTTCCGAGAGACATCAATAGCTCGGGCATTTTTTCCACGTGCGCCCGCGCCGCTACCTCGGGCACCACGCCGCCGTATTTCTCATGAATCGGGATCTGCGAATAAACCAGGTTTTTAATAACCTTAAAATCCCGGCCGTCGGTCTCCACGACCGCGAGCGCGGTTTCGTCGCAAGAAGTTTCAATGCCCAGAATTTTCATGAGATTATTCTATCATTATAGCCTAAAATAAAAAAGCCCGGTTCATGAATCTTGACTTTTATTCAATTTCCTGATAATATGGCCATAAATTTACGGCCCGTTCGTCTAATGGCTAGCCTGCCTGCCGGTAGGCAGGGACACCACGCTTTTGCGCCTCCGCCAGAGGCGGACAGGCGAGGCGCATCCGCCTTTGGCGGACAATGTGGTAACATATTTAAAAACATATTTCATGGCCCGTTCGTCTAATGGCTAGGACACCACGCTTTCAATGTGGTAATAGGGGTTCGATTCCCCTACGGGCTACCAAGAAACCTCAGACGCGGATAAATGTCTGAGATTTTTTGTATGTTTAATAATATTAAATTTAGGGAATCGAACGGGCGCGAGAGGTCCCGATATACATCGAGATAAACTCCGCGCCCCGGTACCCCGACTTTCGCGAAGCGAAACGTCGGGGCGATTCCCCTACGGGCTACCAGCCCTTCGGGCAATTTTAAATTTTAAGTTTTACCTGCCTGCCGGCAGGCAGGAATTTTAATTCAATTTTAAATTTAAATTTGAGCAATTACGGAATTCCCCACGAGAACCGGGGGATTTTTTGTTTATTGACATTCTAGCAATATTCAGTAAAATGCAGATACTTAAAAGGAGGAAAACATGTCGGCTGAGAATAAGGAACCCGAAGGTCAGCCCTCGGAACAGGACCTTGCATTTGAACTTACACTCATTGATTCGCGGCTCAAGGAAATCCCGATTATCCTCAAAGAGCCGGGCATTCCCGAGAACAAGCTCGAGGAGCTGCGCCGGGAGAAGTCGCGGCTCGAGGCGCAGCAAAACGAAATCAATGAAGCCCGTGTCCGGGCGCGGGAAAAAGAGGCACAGGAGTGGATACATCCTGACTCCGATCCCCGCTCTCACGAGCCGGATGCGCCGTGGGTGTGCGAAAGTTGTAAGTGCGAATTTGCTTACAGGGACCGAAAGACAATCCCCGTGGCCGATGCCGAGGCGCATGTTTGCCCAACATGCGGGTCCGAAGATATCTTCCCCAACCATCCGGCGGCGCAGGCATGGTATGAAGCGGAAAGGCGAGAGAGGGAGGAGGAAGTTTGCTCTCTGCGCCCCCAATACGTGGAAGAGGATGATATATAGTTTAATGACTTATGACCCGAGCAAGTCTTAAAACTGCTCTTTTTTTATTATAAAGGCTTTTTCCTTGACTTTTTAGCATAAATAGGATAGGATTTTTTAATACAAAATGTCCTTTTAAACGAAAGGGGTACGCAATGAACCCATACATCGGCATTACTGATTTTACAAAATTCGAGCAAGTTCAAAGCATGTCCAGGATATTCGCCGCTCATCTGCCAATTGGATCAACGCGCAAGTTGCATGTCGGCGTTATGATGAGCTACAAGACGCTTCACGGCATTCCGAGCAAGTGGCAGAATACTTTTCCGCCGAAGGAAACAGTCGCCGACATCTTCTCTTCGGATGAAGCATACAACTGCCTGCACTACGTGGACTATGGCAACAACTCCGGCCTCTGGAAAAGCCTTGCCGACGCCATCTCTTGCGGTGGTGCCGGCCTGCACGCTCTGCAACTCGACATGACTTGGCCCGATCCGAATCAGATCATAGATGGTGTCCATGCCTCACGCAAGCACATCGAAGTCGTCCTCCAGATTGGAAAAAATGCTTTGAAGGAAGTCAATAATAATCCGCAAGCTGTTATCAAGAAACTTGGCGACTACAAAGGTGCGATACACCGCGTTCTACTCGACAAGAGTATGGGAAAGGGTCTCGGCATGAATGCCGTTGATCTAATACCATTCGCTCGAGCGATCAGGGAACGCTTTCCGATGTTTGGCATCGGGGCTGCGGGCGGACTTGGGCCGGAAACCATTCATTTGGTCGAACCGCTCATCAAAGTATTTCCCGATTTGAGCATTGACGCACAGGCACGACTTCGTCCAAGCGGTAACGCTTTGGATCCAATCGACTGGCATATGGCCGAGGCATACCTCATCAAAGCTCTTCAGCTCTTCACTTAAATCGTGCACACGCGGCTCCTACTTATTATGAGTAGGAGTTTTTTTGCTTTTCACGCGCTACCAAGAAACCTCAGAGCAACAAAAACGTTCTGAGGTTTTTTTGTCAATATCATCTCTTTACAGCCCGGTAAATTACCTCTATAATTAAATAAAATTATGCCAACGCCGATTATCCAACAATTCGGAACGCCGAACGAACAGGAAACATACTTTACCCCGACCGAGGAGGGCCAGCTTGCGGTTGATGTTTTTGAGCAGGGCGACAATATCATCATCCGCTCAACCATCGCCGGGGTTAAGCCCGAGGATCTGGACATTTCCGTTGAAAACGACATGATTACCATCCGCGGCCGCCGCCACGAAGAAGACATGGCCCGCGGACGGAATTATTTTTTTCAGGAATGCTACTGGGGAAGTTTTTCCCGCACCATCATCCTGCCGGTGCATATCAAGGGAGATGAAGCCGAAGCGATTTTAAAAAACGGCGTTCTGACCATTGTCATACCCAGGGCGCACAAAACCGCGCGCGTGGCGGTGCAGGGGCTTGATGAGGTATATGAATAAAGAGCTTTTCAGAAAAGGCGTGATTGACCGGTTTGAAGGCGACAAGGCCGTCATCCGGCTCGATGACGGACAGAATATTATCTGGCCGGTTTCCGACCTGCCGGAGGGCTTAGCCGAAGGCGCGGCCGTGCGGCTCGTGCTCTACACGAGCGAAACCGACGAAGCCGAGCGCGAGAAACTCGCCAAAACAATTCTCAATGAAATTTTAAAAGATGGGGAAAACGAATAAGAAAAACAAACCGGAAATAAAGCGCAATAAATCCTTGCTGCCCCCGGCTTTAGCAAGGATTTTTTCGCATTGGGCCGTGCTCGGCGCGCTGGCCGCGGTTTTGATTTGCGGAATTATCTACGGCACGTCCTGGGCATACGCCAAAAATTATGAAAATAAAATTTTTCCGGGCGTAAAAATCGGATCAGTTGATATCGGCGGTTTAACCCGCGATCAGGCGTCCGAAAAACTGTCGCAGGCGATCCAAGATTTTCTGGACAATGGCTTCACTCTCAAGCACGCGGACAAACAGGTCGCGCTTATGACAAACGAGATTAATGAGCAGAATCCGGAAGCAAGCCGCGAACTGGTAAATTATAATATTGACAGCATGATTTCCGCGGCCTGGAATCTGGGCCGTGAAGCATCCTGGCTCAGTAGAATAAGCAGCCAGGCACGCGCCCGAACGCTTGGCGTTGAGCTTGCGGCAGAATTCGGCATTGAAGAAAATTCGGTTGTCGCATTTATGAAAAACATCTTCAAGGAATACGATTCCCCGGCCGCGAACGCGCGCATTATGATCACCATGGCTGATAATTCCACGAATCCGATTCTCACGGTTGAACCCGAACATTCGGGCCAGACCCTTGATTATGCAGCCGCGCTTTCGGAAATTGAAAAACAGCTCTTGCTTATTGAGTCCGCGCCGATTGAACTTGAATCCGTGGCCGATGAGCCGGAGATTAGTGCCGCGGAAGCCGAAGAGATGCTCCCTGCGATAAGCCAGGCCATGGCGCTCGCGCCGGTCAAAATAAAATACTCGACTGATTTTGAAAATTTCAGCTGGAACATCGCGTCCGAGGATTTTGCCGCGTGGCTCACTCTCAAAAAAGCGGCTGACGGAAATATCCTGATCGGCTTTTTGGAAGAAGGGGTTAAAACAACCCTCGCCGAGGCCGCGAATTTGATTGAGGTTGAACCGCAGAATGCAAAATTTAAAATGGAAAACAACCGCGTTATTGAATTTGCCGGCAGTAACGACGGAATCACCATCGATTGGCCGGCGACAATCGCAAATTTTGAGCAATTACTGCTCACCGACAAACAAAAGGACGCCGCAATCATTGTAAAAATTACCGAACCGGAAATTAAAATCGCGGACTTAAATGATTTGGGCATCAAAGAGCTCATCGGCGTCGGCCGTTCCAATTTCAAGGGCTCGCCGGTCAACCGGCGCCACAATATCCGCGTGGGCAGCGAAAAACTGAACGGACTCTTGGTACCGGCGGATGAGGAATTCTCAACCATCACGAATCTCGCCCCGGTCAACGCGGAAAACGGCTATTTGCCTGAACTTGTAATTAAAGAAAATAAAACCCTACCCGAATACGGCGGCGGCCTTTGTCAGATCGGCACGACCATGTTCCGCGTCGCAATTTCGGCCGGCCTGCCAATTACCGAACGCAATCCACATTCATACCGCGTGGTTTATTACGAACCCGCGGGAAAAGACGCGGCAGTCTATGAAATGCATCCGGACTTGAGATTTTTAAACGATACGGAAAATTATATTTTAATCCAGACGCGCATTGAGGGCGATGAATTGGTTTTTGAATTTTGGGGCACACCCGACAACCGCGAGATTTATCAGTCCGATTCGCGCATCACTAATATCACTTCTCCTCCGGCACTTAAAGAGGTGGAAACTTTAGATCTCGCGCCGGGCGAAAAAAAGTGCACCGAAAGCGCCCATGCCGGAGCCGATGCGGAATTTGATTACAAAGTAACCTATCCGGACGGCAAAGTGAAAGAAACCACGTTTACCTCCCATTACCGCCCCTGGGGCGCGGTGTGCCTTATCGGCGTGGCCGAGCTCTCCACCCCGCCGGTTGATGAAGCGAGCACGCCGGGCGACAATCCGGCCGAACCAGTCATTCCGGAATGAGTAACTAATTTGTTATTTTATGAAAAAGCCGTTAATGATTATAATGCCATTTGTTTTGCTCATAGTGATTTTAGGCATATTGGCGTCATTGAAATACCCGAATAACCAAACCTGCCCGTGGCCCCATAATAAAAACACAACTGAGGAAAACATCGCCTTGATGCGAGCCAACCTTGAAAGAATATCCGGGAGTAACCCAGATTTAGTTGAAAATGGGCATATCTTTCTTAAGGACGATATGCCAGTTGAACGATTCGTGTCAATGACCAAGGATTATGAATTCATTATTCCTGATCGGGAACATGACTACAGACATAAAGAAAGCATCCGGGTTTATTCCGAGCCTCCCGATGACCCTTTAGGTGCCGGCATCGCTGCGGTAAGTCTGGAACCGGAACATTTTGAAATCAATAGTTTTTACGAATGGGCGGAGAATAGTGAATACATGAGGAATACTTCTTTGTCAAGTATTAAAGTTAGGAGTTTTCATGTTCGGGCAACCCTAAAAAATTTTAATAAGCTTTGGAAAGAAAATGACGATGTCATTCGTGGCATTGGTGTTGGCTGTACAGATGTTAATTACTTAGTTAATCCAACCGATCCAGTTATAATGTCTGTGATGTCTTCGTTTGATAGAAAAGTATTTTCGGTAAAATTATTGCTTTCACTGATTATTACACTCGGAGGGGAGATAAAAGAATTTTTTGAATAAAAAATTATAATTAATTAATAATTTATATTATGAAATCACCTGAACGAATGGGGGGATTCCCCGGCTTTCCGGGGGCAAAAGAGACAGAAAAAAAGGAACGGAATTTGAGAGTGTCCATTTCTAAGGACACGACATTCGCCGATCTTTTTAACGCTATCGACGCCGTCGAAAAAAAAGAAGGGATGGGCGAACTACATTTCGAGGAAGAGCTATGGGATAACTTCAGTGCGCAGATCATGGATGATGTTCTTGCTTTTCGAGACGCGAAGGCGAGCGAAGCGGCGACGACCAAAATTCTTGATTTCTTCAAGGAACAAGGTTACTCGCCGAGCGATGTATCCGCGTTTCTTCCAATCGAATTTAAACAAGAACCAAAGAATAAATAGTAAAAAAAAGACACCCCCGCCCGCTATCGGCTACGCCTCAGGCGTGGCGGGCGGGCTCTGTCCCCCTCCTTTACAAAGGAGGGGGAACATCAATTGGCTGAAATACAAAATAAAAAACACCCGCAAAAGTAATCCGCGCTCAAGAAGATCTTATTAAGGCGAGTTCGAGCTTGCGCCAGAAGCTGCCTTGGAAAGATCCCCATGCTTGTCGTGAGAGCGGATTACCCAAATGGGCGTTTTTTTGTATAAAACAAGAGGAAAAAGCATTTTCCCTCCTTCATTAACTCTATATAATAACAGAGTCTGTAACTCTTGTCAAGGGGCTGACAAATTCATTTTTCCACCCCTCTTCCGGACTCTCCTTTATACACCCGGGCCAAAGGCGTGTCAAGCTAAGGATAACGGCAAGAAAAAACAGGCGACCATCAAAAGTATCACCTGTTTTTTAAATTTAATCGATAACCGGCTATTCCTTAGCCAGCAATTCATTGATTATTTTCTTGACGCTCTTGCTATCCGGCGCCGCACCGATTTCTCTAAGATATTCATCAAGCCGATCCGGATCTTCTTGGTTCAATTCATTGAAAACTTCCTTAGTCAGACCGGCCTTTTGCAGCAAGGTGATTCCAAATTTTTCAATTATATAGTCGTACTTGTTGTCATTCAGATGCTGCTGTAAAGCCTTTTCCAACTCCGGACTAAGGCTGACATCTTCGGCGTCTTCTTCTTTTTCTTCGGGAGGCTCGCGCCAGGTTTCTTTTTCCATATTATTTTTTAATAATCGTGCTATGTTTAGCGATGCCTGGCATAATTATCCCGTCACTTCATCAATCAAGTCAGCATCTTCTTCGAAATCCATTATCCCCAAGGCTAAATAGCTTTCTAGGGTTTGATTCAATTTCGACCATACATAACGGTGGAGGGTACCGTGGATGGTTCCCGATCGCTCTTTTGCTTCATCGATCATTTTTTTAATACGCACTCTTGCACCTTCGTGCATGCTAGCCCAAAGTTCAGCATCGGCTGTTTTTAAATCAATCGGATGCTCGGACAAGATGTTCATGGCACTATAAAAAGCCTCTTCGATTTTTGATTTCTTAACTCGACCAATGAAACAATTTCGCAATTCATAAAGCAAAAGATCGTGTTTGAGCTCCTCTACTTTTTGCATCTTGGCATCATCTCCGCTTATCTTCGCCAATTCAGTGGCGTAAGGGCGGACAATATATCCTTTCATTTCGACACTTTTTTCGCTCGCGAATTCCTTGATCAGAATTTCGAATAATTGATCATTGAAATCCTTAATTTTTCCTTCATAGTCTTTTCCCAGATCTGGCTGACCAGATTTCTCAAGATAAGCTTTGATTATTTCATATATTTCAAGAATGTTATTATTCTTTACCTCTTTATCCAGCCTGCTTACCAGACTATCAAAATGTGCGCGGTTAATCTTTCCTTCCTCATCCCACATCTCTAGCAGCTGCGCAACCTCCCGCGCCCTTTTGAACATATTATGCTGCATTGCGAACTGCATTGTTTCCTTTATCGCGGACAAAAGATCTTTTGGTTCATCCCCGTTTTCCCACGCAACTAAACCGCTGAGCGCTCGCTCCGTTTCATCCTCATTCCAGGTTGTACGGTCTTTACTATCCGCAAACGCCTCGAGCTGCCCTCCCAATTTTCGAAAATTTCTCCGACCGAGATCTCCATAGCCCTTCGCCTCATTTGTCGCAGTTTGCCATTTGGTGATTAATTCAAGTGCGCGGGCATCGTCGGATGAAGCCTCTTTTTCAACAACTGGTAATTCTCCGCGCGATTCACTTTCCATAAATATATATTATTTCTTAATCACCTTATCCGCGATGCCATATTTTACCGACTCTTCCGGGGTCATAAAATAATCGCGGTCCGTGTCTTTTTCAACTTTGGCTATAGGCTGGCCGGTGTGCTCGGCAAGGATTTCATTCAGGCGGTCTTTGATGCGCAGAATCCGTTCGGCGCGGATTTTGATGTCCGCGGCCTGGCCTTCCATGCCGCCCATGACCTGATGGATCATAATCTCCGAGTTCGGCAATACGAAGCGCTTGCCCTTGGCGCCGGCGGCCATCAAGACCGCGGCCATTGAAGCGGCCATGCCGACGCAGATGGTGGAAACATCGGGTTTTACAAGCTGCATGGTGTCGTAGACCGCAAGCCCGGCGGTCACCGAACCGCCCGGAGAATTAATATAGAGCTTGATGTCTTTTTTCGGATCCTGTGATTCCAAAAACAGAAGCTGGGCGATAATAATGTTCGCGACATTGTCGTCAACCGGCATGCCTAAAAAGATAATCCGGTCTTTGAGGAGGCGCGAATAAATATCATAGGCGCGCTCGCCATAGGTTGTTTTTTCGATGACGGTCGGTATCAGAATCTGGGATTCGGGTTCACGGTTATTTTTTGTCATACTAAATTTATTAATATTTTATATATAGAATGTAGCATTTTTTTATACGACTGTCCATTGCCCATTAATTTTATCAAGCCGGCCGCGGACCGAAAAACCGGCGGCTTTTTTGTGACCGCCGCCGCCCATGGCTTTGGCAAGGAGCGAAACATCGGCATCGGTGGAGCGCATGCTGCCTTTGACATATCCGTCCTCGGTTTCGCGGAGAACCATGACGAGTTTGACATTCAAAAGCGCGTTCAAAAAATTCGCCACGCCTTCAACCGCTTCGGCTTCGGCCTCAATGCCGGCAAGGTCTTCGCGCTTGATGACCGCAATCGCCATGTTGAACCGCTTGTTTTCTTCAAGCCGCGCGAGCGCCCGTCCCCAGAGGCGGAGCGCATCAATTGATTTGTTCTTAAGCAGATATTTTGAAATATCGTTTGCACGCGCGCCCAAACCCACAAGATCCGAAGCCGCGCTCATTGAACTTACCGTGGTGGCGGGATTGGTGAAATTCGTGGTATCGGTCAGAATGCCGGAAAGCAGGGCGGTCGCCATGTACTTATCAACGCGCACGCCGTTATGCACAAAAAAATTATAAATCACTTCGGCGGTTGACGAAGCGCCGGCATCAACCAGATTGAGCTCGCCGTAATGCTGATTGGTCGGGTGGTGATCAATGTTTATAACCGTAATCTCCGGCGAGAGGCGCGCGAAAATTTCCTGCACGCCGGCGTACATGGCGTCTCCGGAATCCAGGACCACAATGAGATCAACGCCGGGCTGGAAAAAAATTTCCTCATCCGCGGTAATATTTCCGAAACGCGGCAAAAAATCATAATGTCCGGGGGCAGGATCGCGGCAAAACACGGGCGCCGGCCGGCCCGATTCCTCCAGCCAGTGCGCGAGCGCGAGCGCCGAACCGATGGCATCGCCGTCCGGTTTTTTGTGAATCACAAAAAGCGGGCTTTTGGCCCCCATAATGCGGCTAAAAATGCGCTGGCTTGTGATTTCTTGCGTCATATGGCTGAATATTCAATCCGGCATTATAACGCTGGATATTTTCCTTGTCAATAGAGCGGATTTTCGCTATAATCTATCAATATGTTTTTAGAGAGACTGGAGCTCCAAGGCTTTAAAACCTTTGCGCTCAAAACCACCCTGGAATTCCTAGCGCCCGCCGGCGACAAAAAGGGCACCACCGCGATTGTCGGGCCGAACGGCTCGGGCAAATCCAACATCGCGGACGCGGTGCGCTGGGCAATGGGCGAGCAGAGCCTCAAGCTTCTTCGCGGCAAGAAAAGCGAAGACGTGATTTTTTCGGGCACGCCGAAGCGCAGCCGCGCCGGCTTTGCCGAGGTTTCGCTGTATCTCAATAACGAAGACCGCGCCGCGGATATTGATTATTCCGAACTCGTGATCACGCGGCGGCTCTACCGCGACGGCGTGACCGAATACTACCTCAACAACAACAAGGCGCGTCTCCAGGACATCCAGCTCTTGCTCGCGCAGGCAAACTTCGGCCAGCGGAGCTACGCGGTCATCGGCCAGGGCATGGTTGATCATATCCTGGTCGCTACCCCGCAGGAGCGCAAAGAATTTTTTGATGAAGCGGCCGGGGTCAAACAATATCAAATAAAAAGACAGTCGTCGGTTAATAAACTTGAAGCAAGCCGCGAAAATCTGAACCAGGCATTGCTTGTGATGCAGGAAATCGAGCCGCGGCTCCGCTCGCTCACCCGGCTCGCGAAAAGGCTGGAACGGCGCGAAGAAACCGAGGCCGAGCTCGGCGAACTCCAGAAAAAATATTACGGCACATTATGGAAAGATATTTCCGAAAAAATCGTAATCCAGGAACGGAATTACAAAGTGATTGACGAGGAACTCATTGACGCCAAAAGCCGGCTTGAGACCCTGCAGTCCGAATTTTCCAAAATGGAGCGCGAAGAGCCGCGGGGCGACGTGTTCTCCGGCCTGCAGAACGACTACCAGCAGCTCATGAACGAGAAATCCGCTCTGCGCGAAAAGCAGTTTGATCTGCAGAGAAAAATCGAACTCGCGAGCCTCAAGGAAAAAAAGGCGCCGCCCGTGCCCGTGGCCATGATCCTGTCCGAACTTGAAGAGATTGACGCCCTGGGCGAAGAGGCGATGCGCGCGATTGAAGCAGGCGGAGATGCGCCGGAAAAAATCCGGACCCTGGCAAAAAAAATCAAAGACCTGCTCGCCAAACTAAAACAGCCTGACCAGGCGATGGCGCTCGACCCGGGCATGGAAAAAGATCTAAAAGAGATTGCCAAGGGACTCATTGCGATTGACAACAAAATTTCCGCGGTCCAGCAAAAAATTACCAATTTCAATAAAGACGAAGAGGCAAAACGCGGCCGATTTTTTTCCATTCAGCGCGAACTGCAGGAAAAAGGCGTACGCGTGCACGATCTGGAGTCGCGGCTGAACGACGTGAAGATAGAACAAGCCCGCTTTGAGACAAAACGAGAATCGCTTGAACAGGAAATGCGGCAGGATCTGGCCGAGCGCGCCGAAGAAATGAAATCTTACGTGCCGACCGAATCGGTTTCACCCGAAGCGATCTATCCGGAGATGGCGCGGCTCAAACATCAGCTTGACCTCATCGGCGCGATTGATCCCGAGACACTCGCCGAATACAACGAGACGCAGGAACGATTTACATATCTCGAAGGCCAAACCAAGGATCTCTCCGGAGCGATTGATTCGCTCGAGCAAATCATCGGCGAGCTTGACCAAAAAATAAAAGCCCAGAGCGAAAGCGCGTTCCGCAACCTGAACCGCGAATTTGAAAAATATTTTAAACTCCTATTCGGCGGCGGCGAAGCGCGACTTATCCAGGTGAATGAAGAAATAACCGACGAGGAGCCGGAAGAGGCCGAGGCCCCGACTTCCGCGGAGCGGAACGTCGGGGAAGAGGCGCCCGAAGAAATGCCGTTTGAGGAAAAGCCCGCGGCCAAGAAAAAAATCATCACCGGCGTGGAGATTCAGGCCACTCCCCCGGGCAAGCGCCTGAAATCCATCAACGCGCTCTCCGGCGGCGAGCGCGCGCTTACTTCGATTGCCCTGATTTGCGCGATAATGACCAACAATCCGTCGCCGTTTATCGTCTTAGACGAGGTTGACGCCGCGCTGGATGAGTCCAACTCAATAAAATTCTCAAAAATCATTGATGAGCTTTCAAAGAAGACCCAGTTCATCGTGATCTCGCATAACCGCGCGACCATGGACGTGGCGCGCGTTCTTTACGGCGTCACCATGGGCGATGACGGGGTTTCAAAAATGCTTTCCGTGAAGCTCGAGGAAGCCGCGGCCAAGGCTTGACGAAAAACCGGGTTTTATCTATAATAGCCCTGCTGCATAAGTGCTCAAAATAATCAATAAATTTTCATCTTAAATTATGCTTCATATCCGACTTGCGCGAGTTGGCAAGGTAAAACAGCCGACCTACCGCCTGGTTATTTCGGAAAAAAGCCGCGATCCCTGGGGCCGGGTTCTTGAAAATCTGGGAAACTATAATCCCCGCGCCAAAGAAAAAGTCATTAATTTCAATATTGAACGCATCAAATATTACATTGAGCGGGGCGCCCAGACTTCAAACACGGTGCACAATTTGCTCGTGAGCCAGGGAATTATTTCCGGCAAAAAACGCAAGAGCGTTAAAGTATCGGACCGGCGCCGCGCCCGAATTGCCGAAGCCAAAACCAAGGCTGAAGCCGATAAAGCCAAGGCTGAAGCCGCCGCCGCCGCGGCAGTCCCGACAGCGGTCGGGACTCCGGAACCCGAACCGCCCGCTCCGGCAGAGACCCCGGCACCAGTACCGGAAACTCCGACTCCGGCTGCAGAAACGCCCGCTCCGGCAGAAACTCCGGCCCCGGCAGAAGCACCCGCCGAGGAGCCAAAGGCGTAACATTACAAACCAAAACCGGCCAATTGACACAGCGGCCGGTTTTTGATATATTTTTTATAACGGGGCTTGATTCCGCTCAAAATAGCGGAAAAACCGGTCGAAAGTCTCGAACCTTAAAATGCTTACACATAAATTAATGATATGGCGAAATACGACGATCAAGAATTTGTTGAAACAATTGTAAGATGCATCGTCAATAACCCCAAGGATGTTAAGACCGAGCGCACGGTCGACGAGCGCGGCGTCTTAATCACCCTTTTCCTGAATCCGGCCGACATGGGCTATGTTATTGGCAAGCAGGGCCAGACCGCCCGCTCAATCCGCACGCTCCTCAAGATCGTTGGCGCGAAAAACAACGCTCGCGTTAACCTCAAGATCAACGAGCCGGAAGGCGGCCGCGGACCCAGACCAAGGCCAGAAAACGCCGACATCGACACTTCGGCTGTTGACGACCTCAGCATATAATTTCAAACATTTCCCCTTAGTATTGGGGCAAAAACGTGGTATCATGTAGATACCGCGTTTTTTGTTAAAAATATGAAGAAAAAAACAATACAATTTGATTTTATATCGATTTTTCCCGAAGTGTTTGAGCCTTATTTCGAGGTTGGTGTTTTGGGCAAGGCGGTTAAGAATAAATTGATTACAATCAAGGTGCACAATCTTAGAAAATGGACCAGTGACAGGCACCGGTCGGTTGACGATCAGCCTTACGGCGGCGGCGCCGGCATGGTAATGATGGTTGAACCGTTTGACCGGGCGGTTAAAGCAGTAAAAAAACGCGGTAAAAAAACCCGCGTAATATTGCTCTCTCCCCGGGGTAATATTTTTTCGCAAAAAGATGTGCCGCGGCTCATAAATTATGATCAGCTGATATTTTTGTGCGGGCGTTATTCATCGGTCGATGAACGGGTCAGCGAACTCGTGGCGGATGAAGAGCTTAGCGTCGGCGAATATATTATTACCGGCGGAGAGCTGGCTGCCATGATTATTGCCGATGCGGTCGGCCGGCACATTCCCGGGACAATCGGATGCGAGATATCGCTTGAAGGAGAAACCTATTCCAAGAAAGGATATAAAGAGTTTCCCCAATATACCCGGCCGGAAAATTATAAGGGCAAAAAAGTGCCCAAAATCCTGCTTTCCGGCGATCACGCAAAAATCAAGAAATGGCGGGAAAAATCAGCGTGATTTTAATTTTAAATTTTAAGTTTTAAATTTTAATTCAATTTTAAATGAAAAATTTTGAATGCTTTAATGGCGAAGCGACCCGACATTAAGTAATTTATCATTTAAAATTGGGATTTGAGTTAAAATTTAAAATTTACAACTTAAAATTGCCGCCGGCTCGGCCGGCGGCCACTCTTGACAAAATCGCAAAAATATGATATTATACCCCGTTAACAATCAAATATCGGGGAGAGAGAAATATCATAAATAATCGCAAAATATAGCCGGATTTGGCTATATGGGCGAAGTTAGACTGGAAATACTCTTCCCAAGCTGACTTCGCCTTTTTGTTTGAGGCGGGTCTCCCCCTTTGGCCGATGGCAATAAAAAATACTCTCTCCCAGAGTCGTTCTTTACAAGCCATTTGCCAAAGAGGGAGGCATTGCCTCTAGGAAAGGAAGAGCATGCGCGCTTTCTATAGAATTCTCACCATCGCCGCCCTCGTCACCCCACCATGGAACATCATCTGCTGGACCATCGGCGCGTTCTGCATGGGACGCGAGACGACCGACATCCTCGACCGGATATTCCTCGTGTTCCTCGCCCCGGCCGTATTGCCGGTCATGGCCTACAACCGGATTGTAAAACAGTCCCGCCGGCCCAAGCTTCCCAGGCCGAAGAAGTTCGACCCCGAGACCGGCCTTTTCCCCGGCGGTCGGCCATTGCCCAACCCGGGCGAGAGCTACGACGAGCGGCACGTCCAGTGGGCATACAACCGGATTCGCTACGACCGTCTCCGCCGCGGAGACGACTAGTTCTTTCACACCAACTTGCGCGACATAATGATTCATCCCCTGAATCAGTCGCGCACTCACACGAGTCCGCCATCATTGGGATGGTGGGTTCATGAAGAGTACATTCGACAACAAAATCTAACCACAGAAAGGTAGGTATGCCGTGTGCGAGAATCACACTGAAACGCACGGGCATATTTGCCCGGTTTGTGGAGACGAAGACTGCGTGCGCATGCACGAGCCAACACGACGCGAGGGCCAAGGCCAGCCAAAGCCCCGGAGCAAATGTCCGGACTGCAATAATCTGCGAGCGCTAAAATATTTCAATCAAACCGGCGCGCTCGTCTGTCGGCAATGCGCCGGCCTGGAGTCCCACAGGAAAATTGATATTTGCTGCGTCTGCAACGAAAGGAGCGAAATTAATTTTCAACGCATGGACGGCGGCCTAGTCTGCGGCAAGTGTTACCATACGGCCCTTGAAGAATGCGTTCGCTGTCACAGTGTAAGGCCGGTTTTGCAGCGCACGAGCGATGGCCCCATTTGCGCAAGCTGCTACAATAAAACCTACCAACGCCCGGAAGAAGAATGCATTTGTTGCCATAGGGTAAGGCCCGTGGTTCAGCGCACGGACGAGGGTCCAATCTGTGACTGTTGCTATAAATGCCCGGAAGAAGAATGCATTTGTTGCCATAGGGTAAGGCCCGTGGTTCAGCGCACGGACGAGGGTCCAATCTGTGATGCCTGCTACAGAAAGACTCACCTACGCCCTAAAGAAAAGTGCATACTCTGCCATCGGGTAAGAACAGTTAGGAAGCGCTTAGATGACGGCCCTGTCTGTGATAGATGCTACCGAGCGCCTGAAGAAGAATGCGTTCGTTGCCATAAAGAGCAGCCTGTTCATAAACGTACTGATGACGGCCCCATATGCGCAAGTTGCTATTATAAGGCCTACCAACCACCTGAGGAAGAATGCATTTGCTGCCACAAGGTAAGGCCGGTGAATCAGCGGACTGACCAAGGACCTGTCTGCGTAAACTGCTACAAGCGGCCTGAGGAAGAATGCATTTGCTGCCACAAGGTAAGGCCGGTTAATCAGCGGACTGACCAAGGACCTGTCTGCGTAAACTGCTACAAGCGGTCTGAGGAAGAATGCATTTGCTGCCACAAGGTAAGGCCGGTGAAAATACGGAATGACCAAGGACCTGTCTGCGGCACCTGCTACGCGCGTGAACGCCGTGCTAAGAAAAAGGCAGCACAGAATAAATAGATTGCTCTTTCACACCAACTTGCGCGACATAATGATTCATCCCCTGAATCAGTCGCGCACTCACATGAGTCCGCCATCATTGGGATGGTGGGTTCATGAAGAGTACATTGAAACAGCAAGATAGCAACATAGGAGAAAGAAGATCATGAAGAAGACGCTTTGGACGATCGCGACGATCTGGATGCTCACTGGCTGCACCAACGAGCCAATGGGCTGGCCCCCGGAGATCTGCGACGGCGTGGACAACGACGGCAACGGACTCGTGGACGAGATCTGCGATGCCGGAACCGATTCCGACGCACCCGCCCCCGAGATCTGCGGCAACGGCTGGGACGACGACATCGACGGGTTCGTGGACGAGGAGGACTGCATCGGCGGTACGGACGCGGCAACTGATTCTGACACGGCCGCGGACACGACGACCGACACAGGGACCGACGATGCGGCCACCGAGCCGGATACGACCTGCGACACGGCGACTGACACGGCAACCGATACGACCACGGACACGGTTCCGGACACAACTCCGGACACGGCCGTGGACACCGCGACCGATGATTCCCCGCATGGCGGGGAAATCCCCGGCCCGCCTGCCCCAATCGGCACGATCTATGCCGAGTTCCGCGACTGGGTTTCAAACCCCGGCGACGCGGTGGAGTCGCGAATCTACGGAGACATGCTCTCCGGAACGTTCGCCACACTCCCCGGCCGGCCGAGCGCGCTCTGCGCCTTCGGCAGCTGGAACAGCTGGTCAACCACGACCGGTCGGATCTGCAAGACGTGGTCGGAAACGGCCACACCGGGCAGCCTCTGGTACACCCGGGGCGGCGACACGGGCTGGTTCTTCCAGCTCGGTTCGGCGACGTACGAGCTCGATCTTTCCAAGTTCGACTTCGTGAGCACGGAGCCCTGCTACCGTGCGGCCGCCTCGGATGGCGGCACGACCCGGCTCGCACTGCGCTGCCCGGCCCTCCCGGAGATGGATGTCTGCACCGACGGTGCGGATAACGATCACGACGGAGTGACGGACGACGACGACCCGGACTGCGATACGTTCTGGGAGCCGCCGGCCACGCCGGACCAGATAAGCCGGCTCTCCGGGGTCGCAATCGGGTCATGCGTCAACTTCTCCGGCACGTTCTACTTGGACTCGCGCGACGGCTACGGGCTGGTGCGGCCCTTGAATCCGGGCGAGTACATCGACCGGGTCACGGCCTACCATGACGCCACAACGGGCTGCCTGGACAGCGCGTGCTTCTCGCTCGACTACCCGGGCGACGGCGAGCCCATGGGCTTCACGCTCTGCGGGTTCACGCAGGTGAAACCCGCGGTCATCACCTCCTGGGGAGCAATCCTCAAGATGGATGTGACACAGCTCGTGCTCGCCGGCGATCTCTGCCGCACCGCGTCAAACACCGCGCTTACGGCGTGGGGACTCGGCTCCTGCGGAGGTGCAACGCCTCCAATATCCGGAACCGAAATCTGCGACGGCAGCGACAACGATTCCGACGGGCTCACGGACGAGACGTTCACCTGCGTCCGCTACTCAACCCGCACCTGCACGAGTTCGTGCTCAACGACCGGCACCCAGACCTGCGATACTTCGTGCAGCTGGGGGACCTGCGTTCCGCCGGGCGAGTCCTGCAACTCGGCAGATGATGACTGCGACGGTACCGTGGACGAGGGCTGTTCAAGCTCAACGACCTCGGGCACGTACAGCATCACCGGCCGGACCATGTCGGGCTACCGCGAGATTGAGATCCGCGGCACGCTCGAGGCTCATCACGCGGCCGCGTTCAGCGACAACCCCTTTGCCCTGGAAGGGACAGAGGAAATCGGCGCGCTCTGCGTGACCTACGGGTCCGAAGACTGGGACGACCAGGTCTGGGATCCGGACACCTACCACACCGACCCCGCGTTCCCAGTGTGCACGAGCTATGCGAACGACAGCTCGTCATACTTCATCCGGATTCCGGACTGGAATGACGAGTTCCTGGTCTTCGCCATTGGCACACGCGGCACACCGCGGCATCGCGCGTGGATCAACCTCTATGACTCCGGCTGGACATTCACCGGCGTCACGAGAACCTCCACGGGCATCCTGTCGTTCTGACAATCCGCTCTTTCCTACCCACCTAACTGGCATGACATTCTTACGTCATGCCTCCACATGAGACGCTGATGCAAATCGGCGGCTGATGCGGACATAATAACAAGGAGGATTTCATGGAGCTCGTAATCTACGTTGCCATCCTGATCTTTTCGGTCTGGTACACGATCGGCGCCATGGTCATCATCGGCCTGGAGCTCAAGGTCGGCGGCATCCGGCTGCGCGATCTCCCGAACCGGCCGAAGAAGGACAACCTGTTCTTCAAGAGCCTGGGCGCGGCCATGCTGTTCACCCTGCTCTGGCCGATTTCCATCGGCATCGCCCTGGCGAGCCGGCCAAGGCCCGAAGCCTGACCGAACCCGGCGCCCTTGTGCAATTTGGCAATTCGTGCTAGGATTGCTTGATTGCGCTCCAATGCAAGTATCGAGGAGGACAACATGGATATCGAAGTCAGAAGATGCCCACACCGTCTCAGCAATCGGCGGAAGCAGATAGACCATCTCTTCGCTGAGTGGAAGCGGAGAAACTATCTCTTCACTGAAGAGAAGAGCAACGCCGGGCGGAAAAAGTTACACGCGATTCGAAACCGCTACTTCCGCGCCGACCGTCAGTCCGCGCGCGTGGAACTCAAGATGACTGGCCGCGTGGCCCTGGAACAGATGAGCGACGAGGGGGATGAGGATTTCTACGAGTGGTGCGAGAGCATGGAGCCCCACGAGGACAAGGACAAGATCGAAGAGTGCCTGGCATACGAAGAGTACCTGCGTTCTGCTGGCCGTGACACGTCCATTCTGGAGGACACATACAGGGACTGGCAAAAAGAGATGCACATCAAAGACATGTCCGAAGACATGCTCGTCGATGTCTCCGATATCTAGGACATTCCCCGCCACCTCAACCCCAAGCTCCTTCCCACTGGCATGATCGCTTGATCGTGCCTCCACATGAGACGCGAATTAATAATTATCGGTATTGGATGAACAAGTAATTCCGATGGTACAGATGATTCACGGCTCATGCGGAAAAACAGCCAAATGCGGCTGTTTTATTTTTCCATTGACAATAATAAAATATTATATTATACTATTCGGCATCTTGGTTCTTTTCGGGGGGAAACATTTCGCAAGGAGGAGTGATGAGCGAAGAATTCACAGGCGAAATAAACACCGAGGGTTTCAAGCAAGAGGCGATCAAGTGGCGGACGCGCCATCCGACGAACGGGTTCGAGTTCAAGCGCTTTCTCTTTCACCTCGGCATCGACCGCAACCGCTATGAAATGACCTGGTGGAATATTCTGGGACTCACCAATATTCTGCTAATGAATATCCGGGTTCTCGAGAAAACGGGAGACTGGGGACGCCTCGTTGCGCTCGGCGATCGCTGGCAGTTCGGATCGATCGTGGATCAGTGGGCCGAACGCGCCATCGCTTCAGCGATTGACGGCGGACTGCCATCGCAGGCGGCGAAGCTCGTCACGAGCCACCGCGTCAGTCCAACTGCCTACGCCAGCGCCCTCTCAGCCTACGAGATTGACTGCGCGAAACGCAAGTCGCCCTCGGAACTCAGGGTGTTCTGCACTCGGCTCATCTCGGGACTCGGAGCGCGCTTCATCTGACCTTCCGCCCTCCCCCTGTCCTCCGCCCCGCGGAGGACTTTTTTTGCATGGCTCGCATATATGCGACCCATACCATTTTTTGGCTAAAATACGCCTTGGACTTGACCATTTTAAGCTCTTGACATACAATTGCGCTTGGTATATCATATTGGAGCAATTAAAAAAAGCTAAGTTTAGCTCTTTTCCAATTTAGAAAGTGATAGGATTCCTCGAATCTGCCTGACGGCAGATTCACATCACAACAAAATATCATCACTTTGAGCCCAACGAGAATTTCCCCGTAAGCTCAAAGTAACAACATTATCATGAGAGTTTGATCCTAGCTCAGGATGAACGTTGGCGGCGTGTCTAAGGCATGCAAGTCGAACGATTCTTGTTTAGCAATAAGTGAGAATAGTGGCAAACGGGTGCGTAACACGTCGGTAATCTGCCTCGAAGACGGGTATAACTCCGCGAAAGCGGGACTAATCCCCGATGGTAATGGGGGGACATAAGTCATTCCCATTTAAAGATTTATCGCTTCGAGAGGAACCGGCGGCCTATCAGCTAGTTGGTGAGGTAACGGCCCACCAAGGCTATAACGGGTAGCGGGTGTGAGAGCACGACCCGCCTCACTGGGACTGAGACACTGCCCAGACTCCTACGGGAGGCTGCAGTCAAGAATATTCCCCAATGCCCGAAAGGGTGAGGGAGCGACGCCGCGTGATTGAAGAAGCCCTTCGGGGTGTAAAGATCTTTTGCAGGGGACGAATTTGTGACGGTACCCTGCGAATAAGAGGTTGCTAACTCTGTGCCAGCAGCAGCGGTAATACAGAGACCTCAAACGTTATCCGGATTTATTGGGCGTAAAGCGTCCGCAGGTGGCTTGAAAAGTCGCCGGTCAAATCCCGATGCTCAACATCGGAACTGCCGGCGAAACTTTTAAGCTAGAGGACGGGAAAGGTAAGCGGAATTGCCGGTGTAGCGGTAAAATGCGTTAATATCGGCAAGAACACCAAATGCGAAGGCAGCTTACTGGAACGTTCCTGACACTCATTGGACGAAAGCGTGGGTAGCGAAAGGGATTAGATACCCCTGTAGTCCACGCCCTAAACTTTGGACACTAGGTATTGGAAGTATCGACCCTTCCAGTGCCGACGAATCAAGCTAACGCGTTAAGTGTCCCGCCTGGGGAGTACGGCCGCAAGGCTAAAACTCAAAGGAATAGACGGGGACCCGCACAAGCGGTGGAGCATGTGGTTTAATTCGATGGTAAGCGAGGAACCTTACCAGGGCTTGAAATGGCGCTGCACGCTCCGAGAAATCGGAGAAGCCTTCGAGGGTGCGTCATAGGTGCTGCATGGTTGCCGTCAGCTCGTGCCGTGAGGTGTACCGTTAAGTCGGGTAACGAGCGCAACCCCCATTCTGTGTTATATTTTCACAGAAGACCGCCTCGGTTAACGAGGAGGAAGGTGGGGATGACGTCAAATCAGCATGGCTCTTACGTCCTGGGCGACACACGTGCTACAATGGCCAGTACAACGGGTTGCCAAACCGCAAGGTGGAGCTAATCCCTTAAAACTGGTCTCAGTTCGGATCGAGGGCTGCAACTCGCCCTCGTGAAGTCGGAATCGCTAGTAAACGCGCATCAGCCACGGCGCGTTGAATACGTTCTCGGGTCTTGTACTCACCGCCCGTCACGTCAAGAGAGTCGGTAATACCCGAAGTTCGATGTAGGTCGTTCGAAGGTAGGACCGATGATAGGGACGAAGTCGTAACAAGGCATCCGTAGCGGAAGCTGTGGATGGATCACCTCCTTTCTAGGGAGTAAATATCCCAAAGAAGGAAATCCTATCACTTTCTAAGTTGAGAAGGCTTTAAATTATGTATCCACAGGGACAAAGTCTCTTGCGATCCTTACAGAAAATTAATATACTGTAGCTACATAATTTATAGTCTTTTTTATATTGACGGGCCTTTCCGCCGCGCCAATATTGAGGATAAAGAAATGGAACAACTCTATACGCCTCGGCTCTATCATCTTTACGCCGAGTTCTATGGGGTCAACGAACAATTGCTCAATGACCGAAATCTAATCAAAGAAACTCTGACATCTGCCATAAGCAAAGCCGGCTTACATTTGGTAAATTTTGTTGACTACCATCACAAAATTTTCAACGGCGAGCTGACTAAACACCAGGGGGTCTCGGCAGTCGCGATACTGGAAGAATCCCACGCCGCGATTTATACCTGGCCAGAATACGGCTACTGCTCAATCGACATTCTGACCTGCGGCAGCTCGGATACTCCGAATAAAATCAAAGAATACATACAGGACAAATTCAATCCATCCAATATCAATGTCACCCTGGAAACCAAGGGTGCATAGGAGGACTCGCGAATAATGTTTTTTACCTACGTTTTATTAAGTTTAAAAGATAAGAAATTTTATATCGGTTTTACGGATGATTTAAAAAAACGCTGCCAAGAGCATGCGTTGGGCAAAGTGGACTCAACGCGAATACGCCGTCCATTGAAACTGGTATATTATGAAGCCTGCCTGAGCAAAGAACTTGCCCTTAAGCGAGAAAAATATTTTAAGACCGGATTTGGGAGGCGCTTTTTACAAGCAAGAATCAGCCATGACATATTGGGCGCATAGCTCAGCTGGTTAGAGCGCGTCACTGATAATGACGAGGTCCGTGGTTCGAGTCCACGTGCGCCCACCATCAATTTTATAAAGCCCTGGGCCTGGGTAGCTCAGTGGTAGAGCAGTGGACTGAAAATCCACGTGTCGACAGTTCAATTCTGTCCCCAGGCATTTACGGATTTTCAAAAAACCGTTCCGGCAAATTGTCGGAACGGTTTTAAAATGGCTTATCTTAGCAAAAAAATCCAGCCGGGCATCTTGATTTATTTAGTGATTTCTGCTATTATTAGAATAAATTTATCCGGGGCGTGGCCTAGCGGCTAAGGCGCATGCTTTGCCTGCCCGCCATGGCCTGAGCCGGGGATTAGCGCAGTTGGTAGCGCGCCTGCTTTGGGAGCAGGAGGTCGAGAGTTCGAGTCTCTCATCCCCGACCAAGGCGACGGCAGGCGGGGGAGCATGAGATCGTGAGTTCAAATCTCACCGCCCCGACCATCTGTAATAAATAATTCGTAGCGCGTCCCGACGTTGGGTCGGGAAGGTCGAGAGTTCGAGTCTCTCATCCCCGACCAAAGTTTATATGAAAAAAAGAATAGGTTTAATCCTTGGCGGTCCGGGGAATGAATCGGATATATCCATAATTTCCGCGAAGAATATTGCCGAGAACTTTGATTTTAAAAAATACTCACTGGTGTTAATGTATTGGCGGAAAAATGGAGAATTCAATATTGTAAAAAATTTCAATAACCTTTCACGTCTTGGTTTGAAAAAAATTGAATTAAAAGATTTTAAAAAAATTATTGATATTGCATTTCCCATAACGCATGGCCGTTTTGGCGAGGATGGGATATTGCAGGCCATGCTCGAAAATTGCGGCATCAAATATTGCGGCTGCCGCGTTCTGTCTTCGGCTCTTTGCATGGATAAATCTTTTTTTAAAAATTTTATTAAATATAATCGTATCCCTCAAGTCAGATTCGCATCAATTGATTATTCTACTCTTTCAAAAAAAGAAATTGATATTAAATTAAAAAAAATTAAAAAAACCTTTAACTTGCCAATTTTTGTAAAACCTTCAAACTCCGGATCTTCAATCGGAATTTCGAGAGTTAATAGTTTTTCTCAACTGCCAGCGGCGATAAACAAAGCCCGACGGCATGATCAGAAAATATTGATTGAGCAGGGGCTTAAAAATCCGCAAGAAATTGAAGTAGCGGTTATAGGCAATCATGACCCGCTGATTTCTAAACCCGGCGAAATAGTGCCGGTAAATGAATTTTACGATTTTGATGACAAATATAAACTCAATAAAACGCAAATTAATATTCCAGCAAAATTGACTACCTCTCAAGCCTCCATAATTCTAAATTACGCCTCACGCGCTTATCGGCTTTGCGACTGCCGCGGCTTTGCGCGAATCGATTTTTTTATAAATAACAATCGTGTTTATATAAATGAAATTAACACGCTTCCAGGTTTTACAGACATTTCGATGTTCCCACGACTGTTAATCAATGAGGGATTATCATATAAGCAAATCCTTAATCGCATTATTGGATCAGCATTTTAATCGCGAGTGTCGCCTGCCTGCCGGCAGGCAGGTATAATGGCTATTACGTTAGCCTTCTCCCGAAAATTCCCGAAGCGAAGCGAGGTTGAATTTTCGAGGATCCCGCCCGTAAGAGTCCTTAAAAAATTATCAGCGGGCGTCGTATAATGGCTATTATGTTAGCCTTCCAAGCTGAAGATGCCGGTTCGATTCCGGTCGCCCGCTGATAATTTTTTAAACAACCCGATCGGGATCCTCGAAATAGAATGCCGGTTTCCTGCCTGCCGTAGCCCCGAGCTTATCGAGGGGCGAAGGCAGGGATTCCGGTCGCCCGCTTTTGTCCGCCTTTGGCGGGCTCCAAATTAAAATCGACAACTCAAATATTTTACTTAAGATTTACAGTATGGTTCACGAACACAAAAAATTTACACAAAGAGAGCAACGCGCCCAAGAATCTTTCTTGTCAATGCTTAGCGTCAAGAAACGCAAGTCTAAAAAGCCGACCATCGTGGCCATTATCGGCCTCGTCGGTTCTGGCAAGAGCACGGTGGCGCAAGAACTTGCCAAGCACATCGGTGCGACGATTATCAAGGGCGACGACATTCGTATTGAACTTCGCAAACAAAACGAATGCTATGAGCGAGTCCGTGCTATCGGTGAAAATGCCGCGCTTGAAGTTTTAAAACGAGGCGGTAATGTTATCCTCGATTCGGACTTCGTGGATGCGAAGAATCGCGCCAGTGCTCGCGAAAAAGCGCAAAAAGCAGGCGTTCGCCTTGTTTTCGTTCGTACTCATTGCGACATTGATGTCATAGTTGGACGCGTAATTACCGCAACCTACCACGATAGTGCTGACGACTTCTTTGGCGGCGCGAAGTCCAGGTGGCAAGGAAGCGAACAATCGAAGGGCGCTGCCGTGAAGATTCGCGAGATGTGGCGCCGCACTCCCCATCATTATCGTTGGGTTAATCAAGAGGGCGGTAAGTGGATTATTAAAAAGTTTCCATTCCCGATTTTTGCTGAAATTGATACCACGGATTCGAATTCATGGAAGCGAGAAGTGAGAAGGTACGCGAAACTGCTTATAAAATAAACCCTAATCAGAGGCGATCCAGTTTACGCTATATCAAAAAATCCCCCCGCGAACGGGAGGATTTTTCAATTGATTTTAGAATGCTTTTCGGTAGAATTTAGCCGCTTCTTCAGGCGCGACCGGATTGATGATGAGCCCGGAGCCGATTTCCACGCCGGCCCAGACGCTCCCCCGCGGCGTAATCTTCATGTAAAGATGCTGGTCCTCGTCGTAGACAACCTGATGAAAATAAAAATTATATGGTAAGCCGAGTTTGGAAATCTGGCGCAATATTTTCTTGAGGACGCGCGCCCATTCAAGGCGCTCCTTGTCGTTTAGATCGGAAATGTTATCAATGTGGCGGCGGGGCAGTATCCAGACTTCGTAATTGTGCATTGAAGCGTACGGCGCAAAAGCGACAACGTGCCGGCCATGGAAGACGCGGCGCGGTCCGCGCGATTCTTTGCGGATCACGTCACAGAAGACGCACCGGCCATGGCGAAGCTTGTAGTCCTGGACCTTTTGGCATTTGTCTCCGAGGTGCGGCGGCAAAAATTGCGTGGCAAAAATCTGCGAATGGGAGTGCGCGAGCGACGCGCCGGCTATACCGCCGTTATTTTTAAAAATCAGGATGTATTCAATTTTTTTATTCTTGGAAATCGCCTCGGTGCGGTCGGAATAGACCCGGAAAATATCGGCAATCTGGCGTTCGCTCAAGTCCTCAAGCTCAAGTCCGTGGTCCGGCGTTTCGACGATAATCTCCTGTTTGCCGTAGGCGCGGGGATTCGTGAGCGTTACCGCGGGAAATTTATTTTCCAGAACTTTAATCCTCCATTTCCGGCCGCCAACCGTCTGAAAAGCTTTTTCTTTCTCTATCCGCGGCGAACAAAAAGCGCATGTTTTTTTCTTCTGGCTGGAAAGACACTCGGGCGGCGCGATTTCGTGCGGCCGCTTGCCGCGGCGCGGCGCGATAATCACGTATTTTTCCTGGATGTAATCTTTGCGGATTTCTGGTTTCATATTTTTTAATTGAATTTCTTGGTCGTAGCGGCGCAAATCGCGATCGCCAGAGCGTCGGCCGCATCATCGGGCCGCGGAATCTCGGTGAGATTCAGAATGGTTTTCACCATGCGCTGAATCTGAATCTTATCGGCGCTCCCCCATCCGGCGGCGGCCTGTTTAATCTGCGCGGGCGTGAATTCAAGCGGTGTAATTCCGGCGCTCGCGAGGGTGAGCAAAATCGCGCCGCGCGCTTCGCCGACCTGAATTGCGGTTTTTACGTTTTTTGAAAAAAATAATTTTTCCATTCCCGCGATATCGGGCTTATATTTTTTTATAATTTTATCGAGCCTTTGAGATATTTCTAGAAGCCGGCCGGCATGCTCGTCCCGAGAGGATGTTTCGATGCAGCCGTAATCAATTGCCGCAAGTTTACCACTGTCCTCAATCACGGCCCAGCCAAGGCGAGCAAAACCCGGATCGATGCCCAGGATTATTTTTGAATTACGCTTCATTGGAGTACCATTCGTTGACATCATCGTCTTCATCGAGCGAATTATACAATTCTTCAAGTTTTTGCTTGACCGCCGGGTCGCTCACCGCGATACGCTCTTTGGCAATCCATTCCAGGCCCGAATATTCAACCGCGAGATCGCCGAGCGCGGCGAGAATGTTTTTGAGTTTGTCCGGCGCGGAATATATCACGAAAAGCCCGTCTTCCTCGGCAATGTCTTCGGCCCCACCATCAATGAGCTTGAGCTCCGTGGCTTCGCGGTCCGAACCGAGCGAGGCGACACGCGCCACGCCCTTGCGGTCAAATAAGTATTTTACCGATCCGGCGCCGGCGAGCGAACCGCCGTAGTTTGAAAAAATATGTTTGAGATTGGAAACCGTGCGGTTGCGGTTATCGGTCAATGCCTGAATCAAAATCGCGATACCGAACGGGCCGTAAGCCTCATAGAGCACTTCTTCGAGCTGTTCTTTGCCTTCACCCGTGGCGCGGGCAATGGCGCGGTCAACGTTTTCGCGGGGCATGTTGGCCGCGCGCGCCTGCGAAATCGCGAGGCGCAATTGAAAATTCGATGCCGTATCGGCGCCGCCGCGCGCCGCGACCGTGATGGTGCGCGCGATTTTAGTGAAAACCTTGGCCTTTTTGGCGTCCTCGGATTGTTTTCGGTTTTTTATGTTTGCCCACTTGGAGTGTCCGGACATAGAGTATTGTTTAGGATTGACTTAATAGTATCAAAAATCCAGGTAATTTTCAACAAAAAATCGTCCCGACTGAACGAAGTGAACGTCGGGACGATTTTTATGATTTTCTATTGCTTGTGGAATCCGGTGCCGGCCGGAATGAGGCGGCCGATGATAACATTTTCCTTGAGGCCTTCAAGCTTATCAATCTTTCCGGTGACCGCGGCGTTAATTAAGACGCGGGCGGTCTCTTGGAAGGAGGCGGCCGAGAGGAATGATTCGGTGGAAAGCGAAACCTTACTCACGCCGAGAAAAAGCTCATGGGCTTCGGCCGGACGTCCCTTGGTTTTTTCGGCCTTCTCGTTTTCATCAAGCCATTTTGCTTTTTCCACTATATCGCCGGGCAAGAGATCGGTGTCGCCGGCATCTTTGACATAAACGCGCGAGAACATTTGGCGAATGATGAGCTCAATGTGTTTGGAATTGAGCTTCTGTCCCTGCGAAGCGTAAATAAAGAGAATTTCTTTGAGCAGATATTTCTTGACCGATTCGCCGCCGCGGAGGGTATAAAGCTGCTGGAGATCCAGGTCGCCTTCGGTGAGCTGGTCGCCGGCCTGCACTTCGTCGCCATCCTTTACCCAGATGACAACGCCAGGCGGTATTACGTATTCGTGAGTGCTCTTTGTTGAAAAGACAACCCGAACAATATTTTTTTCCACCTTTACCGTGCCTTCACGGCGCGCCGGAATCGCGGCGCCGTCTTTACGCACAATAAGTTCATCGCCTTCAAAAACCTTGGTGCCATCCTTCACCTTGATTTCATCGCCTTCGTCGGCGCGGAATTTTTCTTCGTCCACGCCTTCGTATTCAATTTTGATAATGCGCTGGCCGGGCTGATTCAGGTCAAGATATTTCTGGCCGGTCGGAGATTCAATAATTTTGCGCTCAATGGTTTCAATCCGAATCTTGCCGGTGAAATCCGCGATGATAGCGCGGCGCTTGGGCGGACGCGCCTCAAAGAGCTCTTCAACGCGCGGCAAACCCTGGGTGATATCCTGACCAGCCACACCGCCGGTGTGAAATGTTCTCATAGTAAGCTGGGTACCCGGCTCGCCGATTGACTGCGCAGCCATAATGCCGACCGCGGTGCCGAATTCCACCAGTTTATTATAAGCGAGATCGTAACCATAGCACTTCTGGCAGATACCTCGGTGCAATTTGCAGGTCGCGACGCTCCGGACGCGCACTTCTTCAATCTCAATGCCCTCGAGTTTACGAAGGTGCTCTTCGGTAATCAAGGTATCGCGTTTAATGACAACCTTGCCGGTTTTTGGATTCTTAATATCCGAAAGAGTAAATCGGCCGAGGATACGGGTATTGACGGCTTCACCAATTTCTTCCTGTTCTTTTTTGGTAATCAGAATGCCCTCCGATTCACCGCAATCTTCTTGAGTGACAACGATATCCTGCGCCACATCAACCAGGCGACGAGTAAGATAACCCGCACTCGCGGTACGAAGAGCGGTATCGGAAAGACCTTTTCTCGCGCCATGGGTGGAGATAAAAAATTCAAGCACGTCAAAACCTTCGCGAAAATTCGCCTTGACCGGCAGCTCAATAATGTCGCCAACCGGATTGGACACCAGGCCTTTCATGCCGACCATCTGGGTGAGCTGGCCCCAGGAACCGCGGGCGCCGGATTCAATCATGGAAAATACCGAGCCGTCTTTAGGCAACGATTCGCGAGAGAGCTTGGTAACCCGTTCCTTAATATCCGTCCAGACTTTGATAATCTGGCTGTGGCGTTCCGCCTGCGTGAGTAAGCCCTGATCATATTGTCCCTGAATAAGATTAACCTGATTGTTTCCTTCGGTAATAAGTTCTTTCTTTTTTTCCAAAATCGGCAGATCGCTCATGCCCCAGGAATATCCGGAAAGTGTGATGTGCTTAAAGCCGAGTTCCTTCAAATCATCTAAAAGCTGGGCAGTGCGCTCGTTGCCGTAATATTCAAGGCACAGGCGAACGACTTCGCCAAGTTTTTTTACGCCCATTGTCTCATTGATGTAGGGGATCTTTTCCGGGAAGCAGCGATTAATGAGAAGCCGCCCGACATTAGTTTCAATAAGCTCACCGCCTTGCCTTAACGGAACGCGGATTTTTTCACGAATGCTGATTTTTTTGGAATTGTAAGCGAACAGCGCTTCTTCAATGCCATACAAAGCCCTGGGCTCGCGTCCCTCGGGAGCAACCAGCGTACTCATATAATAACAGCCCCAGGCAACATCCTTATTCGCGGTCGCGACCGGATGTCCGGTGGCCGGCTTCAGGAGGTTGACTGACGAAAGCATAATTTCGCGGGCTTCACGCTTTGATTCAACGGTGAGCGGCACGTGCACAGCCATTTGGTCGCCGTCAAAGTCGGCATTAAAGGCCGAGCAGACCATGGGATGAACCTGAATCGCTTTTCCTTCAATCAAAATCGGGCAGAATGCCTGAATGCCGAGGCGGTGCAGGGTCGGCGCGCGGTTTAGGAGAACCACGGCGTCTTTGATAATTTCTTCAAGAATATCCCAGACTTCGGGACGATCGGATTCAATAAAACGGTTCGCGCTTCTTATATTATGAACGTATTCACGCTCAATGAGTTTGGAAATCACAAACGGCTTGAAGAGCTCAAGCGCCATTTTCTTCGGAAGTCCGCACTGGTGGATCTTGAGCGACGGGCCGACTACGATGACCGAACGGCCGGAGTAATCGATTCTTTTACCCAGCAGGTTCTGGCGGAAGCGTCCCTGCTTTCCCTTGAGTGTGTCGGCGAGCGACTTGAGCTGGCGCTTTTTGCCGGTCGCGGCAATTACGGTTTTGGAATGGCGCGCGCTGTTGTCGATCAGGGCGTCGGCGGCTTCCTGCAGCATTCTTTTCTCGTTGCGCGTGATAACCTCCGGCGCGTTCAGCTCCTTGAGCCTTTTGAGGCGGTTATTGCGGTTGATGACACGGCGATATAAATCATTCAAGTCCGAGGTAGCGAACCGACCGCCGTCCAGGGCGACCATGGGGCGCAAATCCGGCGGAATGACCGGAACAACCGTGAGAATCATCCAGTCGGGCTTGATCCCATTTTTTTCAAGACTCTTCATGAGCTTGATGCGGCGGACAATGCGGTCCTGCTTTGCGGCCTTGGAATTCGCGAGCTCTTCTTCGAGCGCCTTGATGGTCGCCGGAAGATCGATTTTGGACAGGAGATAGTGAACCGCCTCGGCGCCGATGCCGGCCTTAAAGATGTGGCCGAATTTTAGGGAATAATCCTGGTACTCGGCTTCGGAAATAATTTTTAAAACCTTGAGCTCCTTGAGCTCCTTATCCGTAGAGCTGTAATCCTTATCAAGTTCCTTGAGTTTATTTTCTTTAATGCTGTAAAGTTTTTCCAATTCGGTTTGCAGTTCTTTTTCGCCGATATTTTTCTCGGTGGCGTTTTTCTGAGCGCGTTCATAATCGCGCTTATGCTCGTTTTCAATCATCTTGCGCTTGCTCTTGTATTCGGATTTGAGCTGTTCCAGAGTGGCGCGCTTTGCTCCTTCATCAACCCCGGTTATGATAAATGATCCAAAATAAATTACTTTTTCAAGCGCCTGCGCCGACATATCAAGCACGGTGCCGATTTTGGACGGCACGCCGCGTAAAAACCAAATGTGCGATACCGGCGCAGCAAGTTCAATGTGGCCCATGCGTTCGCGGCGCACGATGGAATGCGTGACCTCAACGCCGCATTTATCGCAGACAATTCCTTTATAACGGATTTTTTTATACTTACCGCAATAGCATTCCCAGTCTTTGGACGGCCCAAAAATTTCTTCGGCGAAAAGGCCGCTCTTTTCCGGTTTCTGGGTGCGGTAATTAATGGTCTCGGGTTTTGTAACTTCGCCGTAAGACCAGGAGCGGATCGCTTCCGGAGAAGCGAGCCGAAGCCGCATGGCGTCAAAGTCGGCAATTTTCGTGATTGGTTCTGGCATATGTTTCAATATTATTTTTGAAATGAGTCAGGCCGTTTCGTCACTTCTCCAGAATCAATGATGCTGTCAACCCGCTCACCGTCTTTCAGGAGTTCCACATCCAGACAAAGGCCCTTGAGCTCGCGCACCAATACATTGAATGATTCCGGAATATTGAGTTTTTTGATTTCCTCACCCTTGATAATTGATTCATATGCCTTGCTGCGGCCGGGCACGTCGTCGGATTTGATGGTGAGTATTTCCTGCAGGGTATGCGCCGCGCCGTAAGCCTCGAGCGCCCAGACTTCCATTTCACCGAACCTCTGGCCGCCGAACTGGGCTTTGCCCCCAAGGGGCTGCTGAGTGATGAGCGAGTATGGCCCAATGGAGCGCTGATGAATTTTATCTTCAACCATATGGTTGAGCTTCATCATATATATGTAGCCAACTGTCGGTTTGTTTTCAAATGCGTCGCCGGTGCGGCCGTCAAATACCTTGATTTTTCCGTCGGACGGAAAACCGGCGCGCTTGAGTTCGCTGTGAATAGTTTCTTCCGAGACGCCATCCAAAACCGGAGTCGCAACCTGATAGCCAAGGGCGTTGGCCGCAAGGCCAAGATGAGTTTCCAGAATCTGGCCGAGGTTCATGCGGGAGACAACGCCGAGCGGCGAAAGAATCATGTCAACCGGCGTGCCGTCTTCGAGAAACGGCATGTCTTCAATCGGAACCACCTTGGAAATAACGCCTTTGTTGCCGTGACGGCCGGCGAGCTTGTCGCCAACCTGCACCTTGCGGAGATCGGCCACGGAAACCTGAATTGATTTAATAACGCCGGGCGGCAGTTTGTCGCCGTCCTCGCGTGAAAAAATTTTAATATCCACTACCTTGCCATGTTCACCGTGCTCAAGATAAAGCGAACTGTCGCGCACGTCGCGGGCCTTCTCGCCGAAAATGGCACGCAGGAGTTTTTCTTCGGCCGAAAGTTCGGTTTCGCCCTTGGGAGTAATTTTGCCGACCAAAATATCGCCGGATGTGACTTCGGCGCCGACGCGTACAATGCCGTTCTCATCTAAATTGCGGAGTTTTTCTTCGCCGATATTCGGAATATCCGAAGTAACCACTTCCGGCCCGAGTTTGGTATCGCGCACATCAACCACGCAGTGTTCAATATTCACTGATGTATAACGGTCGTCCTGCACAAGGCGCTCGGAAATAATAACCGCGTCCTCGTAGTTGTACCCTTCCCAGGCCATGAAAGCCACGAAAACATTCTGGCCCAGGGCAAGTTCGCCCTGATCGATGCCCGAACCGTCGGCGAGAACATCTCCAATCTTAATTTTTTGGCCGGGTGAAACAACCGGAGTCTGGTTGATGCAGGTGGAAGCATTGGAGCGCAGAAATTTTTTCATCACATATTCATGCGCGTCGCCGTCTTTCTTCTCAATAATAATGCGGGCGGCGTCAATATATTTCACCACACCGTCTTCTTCGGCCGATATCATATGCCCGGAATCGCGCGCCGCGCGCTCCTCCACGCCGGTGCCAACAATCGGAGCATCGGCTTTAACACACGGCACTGCCTGGCGCTGCATGTTCGTGCCCATCAAGGCGCGGACAGTGTCATCATGTTCCAGGAACGGGATCAAGGCAGTGGCGATACTCACAATCTGCTTTGAAGCAACGTCCATGTAATCAATGGAGTGAACGTCTTCAACGCTCGGCTCGCCGCGTTTGCGGACGCCGACCTGCGTTTCCAGAAAGAATCCTTTTTCGTCGATTGCAGTGGTGGCCGAAGCGCAGATTGATTTTTCTTCGTGAAACGCGTTCAAATATTCAATATCATTGGTGACGCGCGGCTTGAGCGGAATGGTTTCCGTTCCGTTGCCTATAAGTTTCGCAGCGATTTCTTTGGTAATCTTTTCTTCGGCGGAAACAACAATTTTGCCTTCAGCGTCTTTCAAATCATGGCGGGCATATTCCCCGACCGCGGACTTGCCGTCGTTCGGCACATCATGCACCACGCGACGGTAAGGAGATTCAATAAAACCGTATTCATTAACAAGCGCGTAGCAGGAAAGATGGCCCACCAAGCCGATGTTCGGTCCTTCGGGAGTGGCAATCGGGCAGATGCGGCCGTAGTGAGTCGGGTGGACGTCACGGACTTCAAATCCGGCGCGTTCGCGCGATAAGCCGCCCGGGCCCATGGCCGAGAGCCGGCGCTTGTGCTCAAGTTCGGCCAGAGGATTGGTCTGATCCATGAACTGCGAAAGCTGGGATGACATAAAAAATTCGCGCACCGCGCCGATAACCGGGCGGGCGTTGACCAATTTTCCGGAAGTCAGGGCCGAAACATCAATGGTGCTCATGCGGTCTTTGACAATGCGCTCCATGCGCGCGAGGCCGACGCGGAAACGCGCCTGCACCAGTTCTCCGACCGCGCGAACGCGGCGGTTGCCGAGATGATCGACATCATCGGCGTCTCCCTGGCTAATATTCAGCCGGATAATTTCACGGACAATCATGACAATGTCTTCGGGTCGGAGAATGCGATTCTTTTCATCTTCAACGTGTTTTTTTGCCGTATCCAGTCCGAAACGCAGATTGAATTTATAACGACCGACTTTACCCAAATCATAACGATCGTAATTAAAAAACATGGCGTGTATCAAGCTTTTGGCATTATCTGGAGTTGCAAGATCGCCAGGACGAATTCTTTTGTACACCTCGATCAAGCCGCCGTCCTGATCATGCGAAACATCTTTCGCGATGGTTGATTCAATGTAACGATTGGTCGGGTGAATATCCACGTCCTTAAACTCTTTGATAATTTCCTCATCCGTGGAATATCCGAACGAACGCATGAGCGCCGTAACCACGACTTTTCTTTTACGATCAATCTTCACCCAGATGACATTGCTCGCGTCGGTTTCAAATTCAAGCCAGGCGCCGCGGTTGGGAATCAGTTTCGCTCCGTAATACTTGCGTCCGCGGTTGAATTCGGAAGTAAAAAAAGCGCCGGCCGAACGCACGAGCTGGGTGACAACCGCGCGCTCGATACCATTGATGATAAAAGTGCCGCGGTCAGTCATTACCGGCAAGTCGCCGAGATAAATATCCTGCTCGCGCTCTTCTTCGGTGCGGCGGTTCATGAGCTTGGCGCGCACACGGAGCGGCGCTTCGTAAGTAATATTTTTTTCGCGCGATGTCGGCTCGTCAAACTTGGGCTCGTCGAAATAATAATCTTCAAAATATAACTCAAGATCACGGCCGATAAAATCCTTAATCGGCGAAATCTCGTTAAAAAGCTCGCGAATACCGTTTTCAAGAAACCAGCGATATGAGTCCAGCTGGACCTGAATTAGGTTCGGGAGCGGAATCGCCTCGCGCAAGCGGGTAAAATATTTTCTGCCCGGCTCGGTCGGCGCCATTCTTTTAAATATCATAGGGTGTTAATAAATATCTTGCGGAAATTATTTTATTAAGAAATTTTGATAAATTTTTAGGGTCTAAAAATAAAAAATCCCCGCGCCAATAAATGGCTAGGGCAGCCAAAAAAAATTTTGCTACTGATGTGTCATGTTTGAGACTTGTTCCACTCTTAGAAAGTATGACTTTATAGCGGAAAATAAGCCAAAAATCAAACAGCGTGCCCTAATTTTAACAAGACTTCTCAAAACTGTCAAGTTTTGTGGGTATAACTTTGAGCTTGTCAAGAGATGCGATAATATGGCTAAAATAAGCCATTTTTTAATATTTTTTGCTTCGTCAAGCCGGATATTTAAAAAATTATCCCCAAGATTATCCACAGTCACATTAAAATTCGCTTGTTTGCCCTTATATTTTAGTTTTTGACATATTTTGGCTAATCTATGCATAAAAGGCTTAATTTAGCTAAAATATCTGTCAGCAGGTCTTGACAAATCCCTTAGCCTATGGTATAGTTACTTGTTAAAAATCAAAAATCAATAAGTATTTGAACCATACAATTTAATACGAGGAGAGAGAAAATAGGGTCCCGATTACCATTTTGTTATTCGGGATCAAGAAAGAGATTATTTGTTTTGAGATTATACTCTCCGCGACTAAATAATCTCTTTTTTGTTCATCACAATTCAATCGCGGACGCAGATTTGGAGGAGGTCCCGATAACACCTGCCTACCGGCAGGCAGATCGGGATATACAGCAACTGTTTCGCGCCGCCCGTTGAGGAGCGGGCAATGCGAACTGCGGCATCTTCAAGGATCAATCGAGGAGCAATCTTCGTGAATCCTTGTCACAGGGATGCCATTTGCTCGGGAAGACCAATTTATTGGCCATGCCCGGGCGCTGCCTCCAATTCCGCGTCCGCGATTTTTTCCAAGAAAGAAATGGAGGGGTCAACCAACGGCGAGCCCAGTCCCTTTGGGACAAAGCAAGTCGGAGGCGGTTCCAAGGATGTCCGTTTTGGTCTCCGCAAGGAGTTTACTAAAACATGTACATTCGCAGAACCTATATTTGCGGCGCGCCTCGTGCGCAACCCGCAAATAGACACGCCTCCAGTTCTTTCCCGGAAAAATTACCGCCTGCCACATGGAGGGGGTTTAACCAGGCATTCAAATAATTAAGAGCATTTTAGCTCGCCAATTAGTGCCACGGTTCTCCTCCAGCTGGGAAGCGGTGATATAACCCCAAGCAAATCCTCGACCGAGTGTCGAGGTATATAGAAGGAGCTCTGCATGTCGAGCATCATCATGGCCCCCGGTCTGATCCAGATCGTTCCGGTTCTCCCCGCGCCCGAGCCCGCCGGCACGCCGATCACCCGCGAGGGCGTAGCGGTCATCCGACAGAGCATCGTGCTCCGCCGCGCCGCCAAGTGCGACCTGCTCCAGGCCGCGACACCCCAGGCCGTCTCCGCCGCCATCCGCCGGATGGGCGCAGCGTCCGAGGTCATCCGGACCTTCGAGCAGATTCCCGCGGCCAAGGCGGATTACGCCAAGGCGTCGATCGCTGTGGTCCGCGCCCGTTCAGCCTCCGAGATCCTCGCCGCGATCGAGACCGCGAAGCGCGCTTCGGAGCGCCAGCGCGCCGCCGAGGCACTGCTTCGCAAGCACGGCTGCATCCTGTAGCCACTCACCTTTCACAGTTCCAATCCGCTTTTCTCACACCACACGGCACGAACTTTCGTGCCATCACACTAGCCGCGAATCACAATTGGCGGCTGATGCGAAACTTAGTTCCTTAAACCCAAGCCAAGTCCCCCCGCAGTGCGGGAGGCAATAAGGAGTTCAGTCATGAAGGGAAAGAGCATAAGGACCATAGTAAAGATGAGGATCGGCGAGGTCAAGGCTTCGGACGGCTGCTGGTACACGGTCGTGCTCGCGCTTCGCTCGCTCCTCGAGCCCGTGCTCGAGGCGCTCCAGATCCAGGTTAATCTGGACCCCATGACCGAGGGAGAGAAGATACGGGCGCGCTCGGTATTCATCTCGTTCGCCCTGCTCCTTGCCGCCTACCGCGGTAAGGAGAAGATCGCGGTGAACACCAAGGACGGCGGCAAGATCGAGGTTCTCTACAAGGAAGCCGACGAGGAAACCAGAGTGACTCACTACGCCCCGCCCGATGAAAGCGGAACGCCACTCGCTCCGGAGATAACTTTTTATCTCTCGGACGACGTGCTCAAGCGGGCCATGGAGCTTCGCGACCTGCTGCTAGCCCTCCGCGACAAGTCGGTGAAGCTGGGGTTCAACGCCCTGGTAACCATGGCCGAAGTCCGGGGCAGGGTTCCCAAGACCGAAGCCCCCGCTACCAAGAAGTGCCCCAACACCCCGGACGAGAAGAGGGCGGTCCTCAGAGGCCTTTACGAGGGCGGCGTCATCTCGAGAGGATCGTTCGAGGATGAGATGGCGCGAGTCGACGCGGAGGCTGCCAAGGCCCCCAAGGCCGCGCCGGCCGAGGCCATGCCCGCCCCCGAGGCTCCCAAGGCCGCGCCGCGCGAGCCCCTTCTGCCGCCCGAAAAGGTGGCCGAGCTCCGCCCCCAGGTGGAAGCGGACATGGCAAAGAATAGAGCCAACCGCGATGCAACCAAGGCGGCAAAAAAGGCGGCAAAGGCGGAACGCGTAGCCAAGGCGCTCGCCAAGGCCGAGCTCGACAGGACCTCCGGAGGGAACCCGCGCCAGCCGCGACCGAACGGAAAGAAGGCCCGCAAGGCGGCCGCAGGCGCCCAGGGGGAGATCGAGGAGCCCGAAACCGCCAGCTCGGCGGCCTGATCCGGTTCTTCCCACCGTTCACAGTTCTTCCACTTCAACTTGGCACAACATAATGATTCATCCCCTGAATCAGTTGTGCCCGATCATTAGACGCTGATGAAAATCGGCGGCTGATGTGAACTTTTCAAGGTCAAATGTCAAATGTTATATGTCAAAGATGAATCTTAAATCTACAATTTAAGCTTTGACATTTAACATAAGATTTGACATCTAACATCTGACATTTGGCATATAGAAGTAGGAGGTACTAGCCATGTGCGACGAACTCATATATTGCACCTGCGAGACGCACGATCTCGCGGTTGAGGATGAACGGAAGAAAAACCCGGACTTCTCCGAGCCGGTGATTCGCAAGGCCTACCTAGTTCGCTACAACGGAAAGAAACTGTCCTTGCGACCGGTCTGCGAGCTCTGCGAGAACGTGGAGAGGGACAAGGGGCTGATGGACCTGGAGATGGCCATCAAGCACCGGGATCTTTCCCGCGGATATCGGCCAAAACCGCGGCTGGCGATTAGCGATTCAGATCTCGCAAGCCCGGAGTGAGAGCAAGGCTCGTTGGCGAACTCTGCCGACTTTGAGCCTCGCTGGCCTGGTTGAGCGGACGGTTCGGCCATTGTGACCTTGAGCCGTCCGCTCCCGGGCCGCACCCTTTCTCGGCCTGTTGAACCTAAAAAATTCATCAGGCCGGCTATATCCAGCATTCAAAAATCTTGAATCCTGAATATAGCTTGTCGTGAGAATATTCCGCGGTTGACAGAGACCAAAATCTGTATTAAATTAATATTACTAACCGCAGTCCGAGTTCTGCCTTTAAAGCTGCGAAGCGGGGTAAGCTTCTGTCAGATCGGAGTGTTAGAAGCGTTATCCTGACTTTGTCGGGATAAATCTCTCTCCTCTACGCTTTCCAACCTTTGACTCGACAAAACTTGCTTGGCCCCGTGACGCAGCTTCAAATGCAGAACCGCAAAAAACCAGATAGATTATCTGGTTTTTTGTTTATCGTTGACCGAGGGTTGAAAAAATGGTATAATTTATGGGTAAATTAGGCGAAAAATAACATGAAAAAAAGAAAAAAAATCAACGGAAACCGGGGCGAAAAGCACCAAAAATTTCATTGGCATCTGACGCCGGAGACCCGACGCGGCATCGCGATTATCGCGCTCCTTGCAACCACTCTGATTATCGCCCTGAGCATCTTCAACTTAGCGGGCTCTTTTGGGGTAAAAATCAATGATTTTCTGCGTGACGCCTTTGGCTGGGATCGGATTTTAATACCCGTGATCATGGCCGTGATCGCCTATGTGATATTTGCGCCCGGAAAACTCCGCGTCAACGCCACCAACTGGGTGGGCGTTGTTTTATTTTTCCTATTTTTCAACGCACTTGTGCATGTGCTGGTTTTTGGAAACGAAGATTTTACGGCCGAGGAACTCGCCACGGCCGGCGGCATGATCGGACTTTTAGTTGCGAGCCCGTTTCTCGGACTCACCGGCTTTTGGGGCGCGCTCGTACTAACCGTCGCCTTGACCGGGGTTTCAATTCTTTTCCTTTTGAATACCTACATCCAGCATCTCATGGCCGCAGGCACAATCGTGGGCCGGATGTTCACCGCAATTTTCTCAATCTTCAAACCAATCGGTTTTCTTTTCAAACGCTCCGAACGCACGGCTAAATTTTCGGATGAAACCGAATCGGAAATCGGCGCGCCCGAAGTCATCAATGACCAGGGCGAATACGATCCCGGATTCGCGAAAAAAATTATTAAAAATAGAATTGAAAGAATAATAAAGCCCCCGGAAGAGCACTTGCCTTCGGCCGCGCCGACGCGCGTGCGCGCCAAGATCGATATTCCGTTCGATCTTCTTTCGGCCGAAGCCGGCAAACCCACGGCCGGGGACATCAAGGCACGGCAGGAAATTATCCGCAAAACGCTCGCCGACTTTGGCGTGCAGGTTGAAATGGGCGACATCGCGATCGGACCGACGGTGACACAATATACGCTGAAACCGACGGAGGGTGTAAAGCTCACCCGAATTACCGCGCTCACTAATGATCTCGCGCTCGCCTTAGCGGCGCACCCAATCCGCATCGAGGCGCCGATTCCGGGCAAATCACTTGTCGGCATTGAAGTTCCGAACCAAAGCATCGCCACCGTGCGGCTCCGGCAGATTCTTGATACACGCGAATTTCGCGGACGAAAAAGCAACACCTATATCGCCCTCGGCAAGGACGTTTCCGGCGCGCCGCACCTGGCCGACATCGCGCGCATGCCCCATCTTCTAGTCGCCGGCTCAACCGGTTCGGGCAAAACCGTCTGCCTTAACGCCATCATCATGAGCCTCCTCTTTCAGAACAGCCCGGATGAATTAAAATTCATTTTGATCGACCCAAAGCGCGTTGAGCTTCCGGTTTATAACGGATTGCCGCACCTCTTGACGCCGGTTGTCACCGATGTCCATAAAACCGTGAATGCATTCAAATGGGCGATCCGCGAAATGGAAAAACGCTTTGATATTCTTTCCAAGTGCGGCGCGCGCGACATCGGAACTTATAATTCCGGGCATCAGGAAAAACTGCCGTATATTATAATCGTCATTGACGAACTCGCGGATCTTATGACCGCGGCAGCCTCGGAGGTTGAGGCGAGCATCATCCGCTTGGCCCAGATGGCGCGCGCGGTCGGCATCCACCTCATTCTCGCGACCCAGCGTCCGTCGGTTGATGTTATCACCGGCCTCATCAAGGCCAACTTTCCGGCGCGCATCGCGTTTGCCGTAGCATCGCTCATGGATTCACGCACCATTCTGGACACCTCGGGCGCGGAAAAACTTCTCGGCCGCGGCGACATGCTTTTTACATCCGCAGAAATATCAAAGCCGCGTCGGCTCCAGGGCGCGTTTGTTACGGACCAGGAAATCAGGAACGTAGTGTCGTTTATCAAAGAAAAATATGCGCCCGCGTCTTATGATGAAACCGTAACCGAAAAAGGCACCGCCGGCGGCACGATTTTTTCAAGCGACGGCGACGGTGATCCGCTTATGCCAGAAGCGGTTGAAGCGATTTTCCAGGCCAAGAAGGCTTCGGCCTCGCTCCTGCAGCGCCGGCTCAAAGTCGGTTACGCACGCGCGGCAAGACTTTTGGATCTCATGGAAGAGCAGGGCATTATCGGCCCGGGCGACGGCGCAAAACCGCGCGAACTTTTGATTAACTCCCTAGACGATCTTGAAGACTTAGGCGGCGCGCCGCTGGATTCGGAAGAAGTTTCCGAGGAGACGGCGGAAGATGAGCCAACGAAAGAACAAGAGAACAATATAGCAACCGAACAACAGAACAATGGAACAACGGAACAAGCCGAAGAAGAAGAGGCGGAAGAAGAAGAGGTGGAGGAAGAGGAAAGTGAGGAAAAAGAAGTGGAAGAAGAAGCCGAGAATGAGCCGGGAGAATCCGAGGAGGATGCTGAGGAGGATGAGGCTAAAGAAGAACCGAGCGCCTATGTGCCATCAGATGACGAGACGGGCTGGGGACGAAAAAACGATCAGGATTAAATATTTTTGAGATTTGAGATTTGATTTTTTATTTTTTTGCCCATGCCGGCTTTTCGCATCAAAACTATTGACGTTATGCCGACGCTCGGCCAGGAGCTCGCGTCATGGCGTGAACGGCGCGGACTCTCGACGGCCGAAGCCGCCGAACGCGCCGGCCTTCAGGAAAAATTTATTGTCGCGTTTGAAAAAAATGATTTTTCCGAACTTCCGGAAATACTTTATTCAAAAAATTATTTGCGCGCCTATCTCCGCGCTCTCGGCCTTAAGGAAGCAAAATTCATACCATTATTTGAACACGAGTGGAATCTCGCGGCAAAGGTGCAGGGAAAAACGGGGCATCGGCCGGCATCTGGCACGCTGCGGCCGAGCCATCTGATTGTGGCGCCGCGACTCATAAAAATATTTTTGGTAAGCATCGCCGGCCTCGCGATTATCGGATATCTCGGCTGGCAGATCAACGCGCTTCTCCGCCCGCCTTCCCTTATCGTTACCGCTCCGCCGGATGATTTTGTCACGGTTCGCGCGCAGGCGGAAATTCAGGGCAAAACCGACGCCGAGGCATTGGTAAAAATCAACGACCAGGCGGTGGTCACGGACAGCGAAGGCCGCTTCAACCATACCCTGGATTTGCAAAGGGGCCTCAATATTGTTACCATTGAAGCCTGGAAACGGCATAGCCGCGCCGTAACCGTATACAAAAAAATAATAATGGAATCAAACGAAGATTAATTAATTATAAATTAGTATGGCTAAAGACAAGGAACGGGAGGGGCAGGATGAAAAACAAAACGCCGCTTCGGAGGCGGTAAGCCAGATCAAGAGCCGTTTCGGCGAAGGCTCGATCATGAAGCTTGGTGAGGCCAAGAGCATGCAGGTGGAAACCGTGCCCACGGGCAGCATTTCGCTCGATATCGCGCTCGGTGTCGGCGGCGTGCCGCATGGCCGCATTATCGAGATCTTTGGACCCGAGGCATCGGGTAAAACCACACTCGCGCAGCACATTGTCGCCGAAGTGCAGAAGCGCGGCGGAATTGCCGCGTTCGTGGATGCCGAGCACGCGCTGGATCCGGATTATGCAAAACGCATCGGCGTAAAAATTAATGATCTTTTGATTTCACAGCCCGACACCGGCGAACAGGCGCTTGAGATTGTTGAGACGCTCGTGCGTTCAAACGCGGTTGATGTAATAGTGATTGATTCCGTGGCGGCGCTCACTCCGCGAGCGGAAATAGAAGGAGACATGGGCGATCAACACATCGGACTGCAGGCCCGCCTCATGAGCCAGGCCCTCCGGAAGCTTGCCGGCATTGTTTCAAAGAGCCGGACAATCGTAATTTTTATAAACCAGATCCGCCACAAAATCGGCGTCATGTTCGGCAATCCGGAAACCACGACCGGCGGCAACGCGCTTAAGTTTTACAGCTCGGTGCGCATTGAAGTGCGGCGCGCCGCGCAGATCAAGCAGGGCGAAACAATCATCGGCAACCGCGTCAAAGCAAAAATCGTCAAGAACAAAGTCGCGCCGCCGTTTCGCGCCACGGAATTTGATATCATGTACAACGAAGGTATTTCAATTCCCGGAGATCTCTTGGACACAGGCATTGCCTACGGCATTATTCAAAAATCCGGCAACTCCTACGCCTACGGCGAAATCAAGCTTGGCGTTGGCCGCGAAACGGCCAAACTGTTTCTCAAGGGCGACCCGAAACTTATGGATAAAATTGGAAAAGATATTTGGGAGCAGGTGAAAGCAAAGGCACCGGAAAAGGACTAGTGACAATAAAATAAAAAACACCCCGGGTAACCTGCCTACCGGCAGGCAGGCCAGGGTGTTTTTGTTATATTGAATTACGACTTAGCCCGTTCAACGTATTCACCGGTGTCGGTATTTATCACAATGCTTTCTCCCTGATTGATGAAAAGCGGCGCCTGGACATTGAGCCCGTTTTCCAAAACAACTTCCTTGGTAACATTTCCCGAAGCGGTATCGCCCTTCACGGCCGGCATGGCCTCAACTATCTTATAGGTAATTTTTTTGGGAATCTCAACCGTGACCGGAGCGTCGTTATGGTAGAGAATCATGACCTCGAGATTTTCCTTGAGAAAGCGCGCCGTATCCCCGAGTACATCGGCGCCCAAAGAAATCTGTTCATAGGATACCGGGTCCATGAAATTATATTGTCCGGCATCGGCATAAAGATAATTCATGTTTTTTCGCGTGAGCTCCTCGATATCGACCGATTCGGAGACTTTAAAAGTATTCTCCAGGCTTTTTCCGGTTTTAATATTTTTGAGCCGCGTGCGCACAAACGCGCTTCCCTTGCCCGGATTGATATGCTGGAATTCGGTAACAAGCCAAAGGTCGTCTTTGAATTTGAGAACCGCGCCTTTTTTTATTTCCGAGGTTGAAGCCATACGATAAAAATATAGAAATATTATTAATTTAAGAAAGTTATACAATCAATCATGTGCAAAGTCAAGCCGACCCGTTTAGTCTAAAGTCAAAAGTTAAAAATCTTAAGTCAAGTTTAAAGTTTATTAGTCCAATCACTTTACTCTCAATGTCCGGATACTGGAACCGAGCATGTTTGATATTTCCATGATTTCTTTTAAGAGCTTGTTTATTTCATCGGTGCTTCCCCGATTGGAATCCCGTAAGAGAGCAAGCCAAAATTTTGTTTCGTTTGCTGATTTCAGCGAAATTGATAAAAAGTTGGTGAATTCTTTTCTTGAGGCGCTCGCGATGGCTTCTATATAGTTAGCGCCGACGCTTGTTCCGCATCGCAGTAGCTGGTTGGTCGCGACGCGGCAGAGTGAATTATCTTGCGCTAGGGTATCGGTATATTTTATTAAGTCCAGAATAAACTTATATATTCTTCTTTTGAACTGGTCGCTAAATTCCTTATTGCTTGCCATATTGGATTTAAGATTGAACTCGATGACTTTGGACTTGACTTTTAACTTTAGACTTTTGACTAAATATGTCTCCGGCCCCGAAAGCGATCACGTCATTGATATCCGCGGCGTCAAGAAGCAGCATAACCAGCCGGTCGACGCCGAGAGCGATGCCGGCGGACGGCGGAAGGGTTGCAAGCGCGGAAAGGAAGTCTTCGTCAATCGGATAAACCGGGAGATTGTTGCGCCCACGCTCTTCCTGTTCCGCCAAGAATCTCTGCCTCTGTTCAACCGGATCGGTGAGCTCGGAAAAGGCGTTCGCAAGCTCCATGCCGGCGATGTACACTTCAAACCGCTCGGCAAAACGCGGGTCATCACTGCGCCGACGCGCCAGAGCACCCAAGGCCGTGGGATAATCATACAGAATCAATGGCGCGTCCTTGGGAAACTCGGTTTCAATGCGCGATAAGAATATTTTGAAAAAAATGTCACTAAGGCTGTCGCTCTCGGTTACCTCAATTCCGATTTCGCGGGCGCGCTCGGCGAGCCGATTGGCTTCAAGATTCGCCGCAAGATCAATACTGGTCCATTTCTTAAACGCTTCGGCCACGCTCATCCGGGTCCAGGGCCGCGCGAGATTCACGGTCCGTCCCTGATATTGAATTTTCTCGGAATTATTGATTTTCTGATTAACGGCGCAAACCAGCTCTTCGGTTTCATCCATGAGTCCCCGGTAATCCATACCGCACGCGTACCACTCGAGCATGGTAAATTCCGGATTGTGATCACCACCCCAGGGCTCGCCGTTGCGGAAGCATTTTCCCATTTCAAAAACCTTGGTAAAACCTGCCGAAAGCATTTTCTTTATGGAAAACTCGGGTGAGGTGATAAGATATCCAGAGAAACTTTTTCCACGTTCGTCCAGAACCGCGGTTTCAAACGAAACAAGATTTGGCTCCTGGCCGGGGAACGCAACGACCTTGGGTGTTTCCACCTCAAGATAGCCGCGACCTTTAAAAAAGGCGCGGATTGCGTCAATGATCTCGGCGCGGCACTCGAATTTCGCGCGGACTGATTCATTTTTCATGGAATTTGAGTTTGCCATAGATAACAGCAAAACCCCGCCTCGTTAGAAGCGGGGTTTTGGGAAAAAATTACTTAGGGACAAAAGGCAAGAGCGCCATTATCCTCGCCCGTTTAATCGCCGTGGCCAGCTGGCGCTGGTGCTTGGAGCAAGCTCCACTCTTGCGGCGCGGCACAATCTTGCCATATGACGAAATAAAACGGCGCAGGAGCTGCGTATCCTTATAATCAATTTCCGGAAAATTGTTGGCGCAGAAATAGCAGCGCCGGTCTTCTTTTGGTTTTTGTGAGATTGCCATATTGTTTTAAAACGGAATGTCTTCTTTTTTAACCTCTTCTTCGGGCATGGCCGGCGCTTCACTCTGAACTTCGCCCGGCGCGCGCGGACCCTGGCCGCGGTCAAGCATAATCATGTTCTCGGCCACGATTTCGGTGCGGTAGCGTTTGACGCCGTCCTGGCCTTCCCAGTCGCGGGTCTGCAGGCGCCCCTCGATATAAACCTTGCGCCCCTTGGCAAGATACTGCGAGCAGATTTCGGCGAGCTTGCCCCAGGCGACAATGTTGTGGTATTCAGCCTTTTCCTGGCGGTTGCCCTGCTGGTCAGTCCAGGTATGGTTGGTGGCGACGCCGAAGGAAGTGACCGAAGCGCCGCTCGGAGTGGTGCGAAGTTCGGGATCGCGGGTAAGATTCCCGATAATCATTGCTTTATTTAAATTCATATATTTGGGTTGATTTCTTAGATTTTCACGTCGCTCTCAAGAATTTCATCAAGCTTTTTGTCCAACTCCTCGAGATTTACTTTCTTCGGAGCGGGGCGCGGAGCGGTTCTCGGCCCTCCCGATTGCGATCGGGATCGGGGCGCCGGCTCACGCACGGCATCCGGCTCCGGCTCTTCGTAGGAAATCATTCTAATGGCCTTTCTCGCCTCATCGCTCGGACGCTTTGCGCCGAGACTAATAAGCTGATGGCGGAGCACTTCGGGCATCAGGCGGATTTCGCGCTCAAGGCCGCGGACCGCGGCGGGTTCGGTTTCAAACTCAACTAAAATATAAAACCCGTGGCGCGCGTGCTTGATTGGATATGCAAGCTTGAGCTTCCCCAGGTTCTCGTTGGTTAATATATTAATCGGCGATTTCTGGAGCGCCGCGGTGACCTTGTCTTTGAGACCGGCCACTTCGTCGTCCGTATACTGCGCAGATATAATATAAAGTAGTTCGTAGTTCATAGTGTTTGTTCCGCGTATCCCGATCCCGATCGCAATCGGGAGAACCGCGAAAAGAGTCTTTTGGACCCTATGGACTTAAGAATTAATAAAGTAACCTTATTTTAGCGGGGAAATGTCCGGCCGTCAAGAGCCGGCCGGACAAAAGCTCGTGAAATTCTTGTCAAAGAACGCTTGTTCGGAATTGGCCAATTCCTAATTATATTATAAATTTAGCTAAAATAAGCGTCAAATTTCAAATGTTGAAGACTATTCCCGACACCCGGACCCACGGATTTTTGACGCATTTTGGCAAAAAACTCGCAAAACACTCGGATTTGATGTAGAATTTTTATAACAGTATGAAAACGACCAATGCATATTTCTTTATGCTCGGACGGAACGCGGCCTTATCCACCGCGGAAATCGAATCCGTACTTGCCGGCCGGATTACCGGACGGCGGCACGGCCCGGGATTTTTTATTGTTGAAACCCAATCCCCGCTTGACCCGGCCGGCCTGCAGAAGCAGCTTGGCGGTACGGTAAAAATCGGCCAAGTTGTTTTGGAATCAAATCCGGCCTCACTGCCGCAGGATCTCACGCGGTTACTCTCCGATTCGTCGGGCATCAAAAAATTAAATTTTGGCGTCAATAATTACGGCTTTAAATTTGACGCGCTAGCTGTCAAAAAAGCGCTCCGGTCCGCGGGCGTGAGCGCGCGACTCGTTGCCTCGCGCGAACCCGCGCTTTCAAGCGTCATCGCCCAAAAAGAAATCTTGAACAAGAGTGGCGTTGAATTGAATTGTTTTAAATTTGATGATTCAATCCTCGTCGGCAAAACCGTGACCTGCCAGCCGTTTGAAGAATTATCCCGGCGCGACTGGGACCGGCCGGCAAAAGACGAGCTCGCGGGCATGATGCCGCCAAAGCTTGCGAAAATCATGATTAATCTCGCAGCCGCGGACAAGTCCGGCGTACTGCTTGATCCATTCTGCGGATCCGGCACGATTCTCATGGAAGCCGCGCTCATGGGGTTTAATGTAATCGGTTCGGACGTGAGCGAAAAAGCCATAGAAGACACGCGCAAAAATTTTAACTGGCTCAAAGACCAGGATATGCTCGCCCGCGACGCGAAGATCCAGCTTTTTTCGTGCGACGCGCGGCTTCTTGAAAAACAAATCGCGCCAAATTCCGTCAGCGCTATTGTAACCGAGCCTTATCTCGGCCCCCCGCTTCGCCGGAGCGTGCGGGAAAACGACGCCCGCAAAATAAAAAACGAACTTGAAAAGCTTTATGCCAAAATGTTCTCGGTTTTTGCCAAAATATTAAAAAAATCCGGGCGCGCGGTCATAGTTGCGCCGGTCTTTATGCTAAAAACCAATATTTTTATTAATATTCTGTGGGAAATAAAAAAATCGGGCTTTGAAATCGTGAACCCGATCGTGGAAAATGGACAAATTTTTCCGGAACAGACCATCCGCCACACTATTCTGTACTCTCGCCCCGGACAAATCGTGGGGCGGGAGATACTGATACTCAAAAAAATTTAATTTATTTGTTGCAGAGAAAATAACACACGTCGCCGTCCTGGATGATATAGTCTCTGCCTTCGGTGCGCACCCAGCCCGAGGCTTTGGCTGCGGCCTCGCTCCCGGCTTCAACATATTTTTTCCAATCGCAGACTTCGGCGCGGATGAATCCTTTTTCAAAATCCGTGTGAATCACTCCGGCGGCTTCCGGTGCCTTGGCCCCTGCGCGGACCGTCCAGGCGCGGGTTTCATCCGGCCCGGTGGTAAGAAATGTAATGAGATCCAAAATTTTGTAGCAGGAAACAATCAATGAATCCAGGCAGCCGTGTTCCCACCCCAGGGCAGTGACGAAATCCCCGGCTTCGGCGGGCGGAAGATCGGCGATTTCGGCCTCAAGCTTGGCGCAAAATGGAACGTATTCAAGCCCCGCTGGCAGTCCATGCTGCCAGTTTTTATTTTTAATCTGCTCCTCGTCGCAATTTACGGCATAGACAAACGGCTTGGCGGTGAGAAGGTGCAGGTCGTAGACGGATTCGCGCTCTTCTTCGTCAAGCTCCAGTGAATTCGCAAGCTCGCCGCGTTCAAGCGCGGAGATTATTTTTTTAATAGTACCGATACTTTTTTCCAGCGCCGGATTCAAGCCGGCTTTGGCTTTTGCGGCCAAGGTTTCGTCGCGGCGCTTTATTGTCTCCAGATCCGCCATGATTAGCTCGGTATTGATGATTTCAATGTCGTTCTTGGGATCGATTTTATCATGCACGTGCGTGACGTTGGGATCGCGGAAAACGCGCACCACCTGGCAGACGGCGTCAACCTCGCGGATATGCGAAAGAAATTTATTGCCCAGGCCTTCGCCCCGGCTCGCGCCGGCCACGAGCCCGGCAATATCAACGAATTCAATCACGGCCGGCACGATGCGCGCCGGCTTGGAAACCGCGGCAAGGCGAGCGAGCCGCTCGTCCGGCACCTCAACCACCCCGACATTGGGTTCAATGGTGCAGAACGGATAATTCGCAATATCAACGCTCTTGCGCGTGAGCGCTTTGAAAAGGGTTGATTTTCCGACATTTGGCAATCCGACGATGCCGACCTTGAGAGACATATTATGGGGTGATTATAAATAAATTGACGCAATGTTTTTATCTGGGCGACCGCGCTATACGGGGCGACCGCAAGGGTCGCCCCTACGGTTATTTTTTAAAATTGTCCGGATGATTGTCATCCGCCTGCCATTTTATAGGATTTTCTTGAATATATTTGCGTGTTTCTGATAATTCGGCTAACGTACGGATAATGCGTTCGTAATAATTGCGCTGCCAAATATTTGCGGCCTGGCGAATCGGGTCATTCGCATTATTCTTTATCCATTCATTGACGCACAATGATTTGAATGACCCTATAATATCTCCCAAACTTATATCGTGCGCTGTAGGGGCAGGCCTTGCGCCTGCCCTGACCCATGCGCCTGAACGGTCCGCCCTATTCGGGGCGACCGCAAGGGTCGCCCCTACATTAATTTGAATAATTCCATGAATATGATTTGGCATTATAATATATTTATCCAAAGCGACTTCGCTGTATCGCTTATGAATATTGCGCCATTCATCAATTATGATTTTACCAAGCCTGTTCAAAATCATCTGATCATCCACTATTTCGCCAAACAAACACACTCTCTGAAACGTGCAAAGCGTCACAAAATAAAATCCGGGTCGGGAATAATCATATCCTTTTAACCGGATGGAACGGCGGCCGAGTTCGCGCGATGGAATGGGCATAGTATTATTTTGGTCCCGACCCCGACGTTATGTCGGGGTGACCTCTTCTCCGCCTACGTCCCGATTGCTATCGGTACTTCGGCGGACAGGCATGCCTACTTCAGCGAATATTGAATAAAAAATAATTTAATCAGTGGACCCGAGGAGTCTCGAACTCCTGACCTCCTCCATGCCATGGAGGCGCTCTACCAACTGAGCTACGAGCCCACTGATTAAACTATAATTAATAGCATATGCTTCAAGACGAACACCAGCTGCCTGTCCGCCGTAGCTCGAGTAAAACGAGAGCGAAGGCGGAAGCTAACGGCCCGTGATGTATGGTATTTTAGGGTAAAGCGCCTTGATTGTCAATACAAAAAGAGAGGCAATATTTGGTAAAGCCTCTCTTTTTTTATTTTTATCGCTGCGGCGCGGCCGTGCCTTCTTTCACGGGTTCGGGAATGGACGGCGGTTGAGAAGTACCGTATTGCTTCAGGTTATCCAGACGCTGTTTGATGGTGGCGTTATCCGGATTGAGCTCAAGCACTTTTTCCACCTGCTCAATGGCCTTGGGTATATCCTTCAGATTTTCGTAAACCGTGGCCAGGAACCAGCGGGCATTGGAATAACTCGGCACAAGCTTGACCGCGTATTCAAGGGCGTTCCGCGCCTTGTCGTTATCGTTATTGCGGAGATAAAGCATGCCAAGCTGGAAAGCCACGCCAACGTCATCGGTATTAGCGGCCGCAACTTGCTCCATTTTTACAATCGCCTCAGCGAGTTTTCCCTGACGGTCATAGACAAGCGCGAGTTGATAATGAGCCGGTGCGTAATCCTGTTTCAGTTCAATCGCTTTATTCAGGAGTTCTTCGGCCCTGGCGAGATTTTCGGTAACAATGGTTTTTGCTTCAGCCGCAATCTTTTCATCCTCGGACTGGGTGAGGGCCAAATTCAAATCCGCGACCGCGATATGCGTCATGGCAAGATCAATGTAAGACACCGGGTTGGTCGGCGCGAGTTCAACTACTTTTTCTTCGGCAACCTTGGCCGCGTCGCCCGAGCCCTGAACATACGGCACGAGACTACGGTAAGTTGCGCCGAGATTCGCCCAGTTGGCGCTGTTCGCGGGATTCAAATCGGCCGCGGCCTTGGCGATACTTACCATATCATTAATGAGGGATTGCACGTAGGTGGCTTTTTCCTGCGGTACCTGCCCGCTCACTTCGTTTGCAAATTTTGCCGTAACCGCGCTGGACAGATTCCGGAGATACGTGTCCTCGTAGCGGTTGAGACGCACGGCGGAATTCAGTTTTGTGATTACATCATCAATCGAACCGCGGTTTTGATCAAGTTTAATTGCCTGAACAAATATAACTTCGGCGGCGTAGCGCTGACAAGCGAGGTATATCAACGAGACCGACCCCACAATGAGAATAATAAACACAAAGCTCATGGTGAGCGCGGCGCGCGGCGAAATCTTGAAATCGGCGCGAAACCACTCGCGCGAAATCAGGGCGCCGACGAGGCCGAGGAACAGCCAAAATATGAATTCACCGACGAAGTTTGAAGAATAAAGGAAGCGCGACACAATCACCGTGATAAATACTGAACCGATAACTAAAATATATCGCCAGATTTCCGCACGGTTGTCGCGGAACAAATTGATAATTGCGCGCACCGCCGCCACGGCAATCAAAACGAGCCAGAGCATCAGACCAATGAGACCGGTGGTCGCAAGGAGTGTAAGCGCATGGGAGTTGGCACGGTCAAAAATCACATTCCAAAAAATCGTGGCATTAACGGCCGACGAGTGAAATTTGGTATAGTCATAACCAAACGTGCCGGGGCCCGAACCAACGAGCGGCGATTCCTGAAGCGCGGATTTGGCAATTTCAAAACTCGCGCCGGTTGATGGGCTGATTTCAGCAGGAAGATTGATGCCGAGCGGAAGATTAACGATTAGAAGCAAGACTGCGATCACAAGCGTCAGCATGGGCAGCATGAACGGCGCGCCGGGCCGGAATTCGCCGGCGCGGACAATTGCAAACGCGAGTACGATTATTGATCCCACAATCAGAAGAACCCAAACAATCCAGAAATCAAGCAGTATTAAACCAATGAGATTTAAGACCGCGGCAATAATTAAAAGCACTTTGCTCGCGATGCCGCAGCGCCCAGCCGGACAAAAGACCGCGCCGCCGCCGGACATTACGAGAATCAGGGCATTGATCACGAGGAGTCCAATAACTTGGAAAATGCCCAGGGCATAGATCGTGCCGATTGTATTGAATGTAACGACGCGCGCGAAATCCCAGGGCAAAATATACGCGCCGAGCATCTGCAGAATGCCGAAGAACGAGGTTAGGGTTAACGCACCAGCCAGTGTGTACAGAATATTGCGCACGAACTTAAGGTCGCGTACGTTGTTTGAAATAACAAAGTACATGACGGCAAAGGCAAGAACCGACAAGAAACTGAACTGCTCAAGGGTACCGGTGCCAACAAAACTTAAATACCGGTCGCTGGAAAACCAGGCGACAATGCCGTAACCCAAAACATAAAGAGCAACGATGAGATTCAGGACGGTCCGCTTAAACTCAACCTGGCGCAAGGCCATCATGCGGCCGAACCAGGCAAGAAGCGCGATAACCGAGAGAATTACAAGCAGGGTCTGCTTGTTTATCTCAAGGGCATCCTGAGTGAACGGTAAAAACCAGAGCGGAATTAAAAAAACCGCCAGGTAGATTGACCAGCGGATGACAAAATCGCAAAATCGGATAAGCCTTGAAGCTTCTCCTAACGTGCGCTTTTGCCCCGCTGGCTTGACTTTGCCGATTCCGACAGAGGCATGCGCCTGAGCCGAAAATGGCTTGTCCGGAGCGGCAGAGGATGGATCCTGAACCGCCGGGGTATATGGGAATGCCATATTATTTCTCTTATGAATTAGCAAGCTCTGTTAATAGAGCTTTTTTTATTATTTTAAAGAACTGACTTTCTAAACTCCAAATAACAAGCACCAAATTACAAATAAATGCCAAAATCCAAATTTCAAACTTTTTTTGTTTTCTCTGCGATTGATGAAAATATCTTTTTTAATTCAATGGCTTCTTCATATAGTCGCTTGGCGTTTTCGAGGTCTGCGTCGTTTGTCGCAATAATTAGGCCAATCCAATATGCGGTTTCCTTTGCCTCCTTGCGGCAAATCTTAATTCTCATCAAGAAATCTTTGCTGCTTAACGCTTCGTTGGCTTCAATGTAATTCGCACCAACCGATCCGGAAGATCGAATAACCTGTCTGGTATACTCATAATTGCTTTGAGTTTTGGGTAAATTCTTGCAAAAAACAGCTACTTGCTTTGAAAATTCAAAGGTTCTTTCTTCCAGATTATAGGGTTTGGATTTTGGGATTTCGCCCATTGAAATTTATTTGGAGCTTGGTGTTTGGAATTTGGAGCTTCTCGGACGTTGGGGATAACCTTTCCCCTTGATAAGGCAATTATAACACATAATTTGACGACATGGAATATTGCGTTTATAATTGTTTTATATGTTAGATGACCAAGATTTAAAGAAAATCGGGACAGAATTTGGCAATTTTTACGAGCAAACCATTGCTCCGCAGTTTGATGAATTGCGAGAAGAGATTGGCGGTATTAAGGGAGAAATCAAAGAAATACGTTCAACCATGGCAACTAAAAAGGATATTATGGATACCCGAGATTATTTGGCCGATAAAATCGCTGATTTATCTGGCGAAACCGTGGTCCGGGACAAAAAATTAGAAGAAAAAATAGACACACAAACTAGCATAATGGCAAGCCACGGGCTAATTGACCAAGCCGATCTGGAGCGCCTGGGGCAGATTAAGATTTTTCCCAAACCGGCAGAATAGATATATTAATCATAAAAATTATCAAAACCGCCTTTGGGCGGTTTTTTGTATGCGCCTCGGTATAGTTAACCTTAGTCACCCTTAGAGATTAACTGTACAGAGCCTTGACAAAACCGCTTAAATATGCTATAATTTCAGGCTACAATGGTAGCATGGGACATTGAAATCCAACCATAAAACACAAGGAGAGGACCGATGAGAAACCTGATAATCGCAACGGCGCTTTTTGCGACCGGCTGCTATATGAGCGAAGCGCGATATGCCGAATCCGACTGCCCGGACGGCGGCTGTGAGCCAATGTGCATACCCGTGACCCATGCCTTCTCGTTCGCAGAAGGCGTGGAAGACTATGACGTGGCGAGCCGCAACGGCCTGGCCACGCTTGTCTGGCGCGATCGTGGCTGCGACATGGGCAAGGGTCACATCGCGGTATTCGAACTCGAGAACCCTCCCGCCGAACTCACTCCCATTCCCCTCGAGACCGATGAGGATCTCGCGGTGTGGAATCCGCGAGTTCTCTGGCACGATGGCAATCCGCAGATCTTCTGGACCCGCTATCACGCCTCGGACTCGCGCGGCACTCTCGTCATGGCCGAGTACGACCTAGAAACGGGAAGCTTGGGCGAGCCAAAGATTCTCTTTGACCAGGGCTACTACTCGAGCCTGGGCGAGGCGGTTTTCCACCCGTCGGGCGAATACGGCTTGGTCTGGGCATACCACGATGAAGTCGTAGGTTACCAGCAGGCAATGTTCGCTCGGTTCTCGCTCGATGGCGAGCTCAAGACGATCCAGGAACTCGGCGACGCGCCGTTCACGACTCATGGAGTTGTTGACACGGTAGCGGATGGTTACTCGCTCGCCTACACCGTTCATCCGGAGCTTGATCCGGCTTACGGCGATGTCTGGACCGTGGACTATTCACTAGTTCATGGGCTGGGCGAAGCCGTCCTCATCAGCCCGGAAAGCGGACGATACTCATCGGCGGCGATCGCGCCGACTCTGGCCGACGACTTCCTGCTCGTTAACCGGGACCGCGGTGATTACAGTGAACTCTACTTCGCCGCCTCCGGAAGCGACGGTCTTGAACTGCTGGATAGCAACGCGAGCGGAAGCCATGGCTTGGGCGCACTCTGGGATGACCGGGCGCTATTGAGCTGGTGCGGTTCCGAAGATGACGCCGACTCGCTTCACGTCCAGCTGGTTGGTCCGGCTCCAAGACGAAGCATCCTAGACATCAGCCTTCCGGGCGGATGCCAGATGACTCACCTGCTTGGCACGGAAACCAACGACTGGATCTTCTGGCTCGATTCCACGAGCAAGAACCTCTCCTACCGCAAGATCTGCAATTGATCTTTCACTAAAGGCTTCCGGGAGCCGCCAACTTACTAAAGCGCTCCCATTTCATCTTGATTGCCTCATTGGTATGGGGCAATAAAGTAGAAATCGGACTTTGAAAAAACCAAGGAGGGTTTTGAAATGAAGAAGCTGATTCTGGCGCTTTGCGCCATGTGTTTCGTGAGCTGCTACCGCGTTGACCTCGACGGCCAGACTGAATGCAACTCGGACAACGAGTGCGAGGACGGCGTGGAGTGCACGCTGGACTACTGCGGAGCCGACAACCTCTGCCACGTGATCGACGAGTGCGTGGAACCGATGTGCGATCCCGAGATCAGAACCATCAACCTGCCGACCCTGGGCTGCGGCCTGGATGCCGCAAGCGACGACGAGAGAATCATCCTCGCATGGATCGGCTGCGATAGCGGAGAGCGAGGAAATATCTCTCTCTTCAATCCGCTCGAACCGCCCGAGGAACTCACGGCTACTCCAATCGAGGAGCCGGGCAATGAACTGCGCAAGCCGTTCGTGTTCTGGTTCGCCGGCGAGAATCCCCGCCTGTTCTGGACTGCAACTTCCAGCGACAGCGCCATCATGTTGACCGGCGAATACGGCATCTCCGAGAGCGCAGTGATAAACCGCGGCGAAATCTGGGACTCCCCATCACCAGCCACGACCACGCTCAACGATGTTAAGCTCGGCCTGGATGGTGAATACGGTCTGGCCCTTGAAGTTCGTGATCCGGAAATCGCCACCGCCTGGTTCGGCCGCTGGTCCGCAAGCACGGGTTTCAACGACTATCACCGGCTCATCAGCGCCGACAGCCGCAGCCCGGTACTTTCACCAACCGAAACCGGCTGGTCTCTCGCCTACACGGTACGCGGAGAATCCAACAACTCGGTTTATCTCACCGAGTTCGTGGCGCCTGACGCATTCGGCGAAGTAACCACCATCGTACTTGAGCCGACCATGTTCGCCACGCGAGCCATGGTCAATGCCGGCGGTACGGCGATGGTGCTCTACGAACGGTACATGGCGGACGACATAAACCAGCTTTCTGCGGGCTGGGTCCTTCCTGACGATACGGTCATGGCGCTGGATCTGGACCGGGACATCGCGGGCGTAGCCGGCATTGATTCGTCAGATGATGATCCGGCACGCGCCAGTTGGTGCGGTGTGGATCTAGAAACCGGCATTTCCAGCATCCACGTCATCCGGCTCACGACCGACCTCGCGGAAACCGAACTCTGGGTTGATCTCGATCTCACCGGATGCGCCGACACCGAACTCATCCGCGTGGGCGACGACGTCTATGCGCTCTGGCTGACCAATGCCGGCCTGTCATTTAAGAATCTCAACTGCCACTAACACACCTTCCTAGGTTTCTGGGAGCCGCCTCCACAAAGCGCTCCCTTTTTTCTTATCAAATTTTGGCTAATATTATATTATTTTGCTTATTTTAGATAAAAAATCACCTTATTACCCTTGACAAAACTCTTAATATCTGCTATAATTTAATGTTAAAATGTAATTGAAGGACAATTCCGTCTTTCATGACTGAACAAACAAGCTCCTTACAATATTGAGAGGAAACCCACATGAAGCGAACGGCCGCGATCGTCCTCGTGGCGATCATGATTCCCGCCTGCTACCAAGAGCCGGCCGGAATCAATCCGGTCGCGCTCGCCAACCCGCCGGTTTCGGCGGAGTTCAACCCGCCATTCTGCGGCTCGCACGACGACTGCAACGACGGCTCCATCTGCACGAACGACCTCTGCCTCATCAACCGGACATGCAGCAACCTCACCAAGTACAACTGGTGCGGCGACAATGTCTATTCGGATGGCGGCACCTGCCCGGCCGAGATTGACGAGACGCCGATTTCTTCCTGCACCACCGGTACGGAACTTCGCGCGGCCTGCGCCGGCTGTACGGTCAGCGACGAGGTACTTGCCCAGGTTCAGACCGAGATTCTGCCCTATTACGCGGAACTCGTCAGCTGGACCGGATACCGGCCTCCCACGGCAGTGGACCGCTACTACGACTCCGGCTACCGCACGCTCAACCTCGCTCTGTTTGCCATGGGTTCGGGACAGACGGTTCATGCCGACTGGTCCGGCGCGCTGGTAAACGAGGACAGTTTCGTGAACGAGCCCACGGTCTCTTACCTCGACGACGAGGGCGTTCCGCGAACTTTCGAAGCCGCGGCCACGCACGAGCTCGCCCATGCCTTCCTCTGGTCACCCTTCTGCGGCGGAATCTGGAATCACGGACTGGTTGAATTCCTTGAGGACATCATCGTTTTTGACCGCATCTACATCGCCATCTACAAGACGGCGGTTGAAGCGGTCAACAGCGGCGCTGAACTCACCGAAGTCGCCACGCCGAGTTCGCAACCCGACCGGCAGATCGGGTACGCGCTTTTTGGCACGCTGTGGGCCTACCACGGCTGCGGCCAAGAGTGCGTGCGCCAAATCCTCGCCGATGTGTACGATTCCTGGTTCCTAACCGATGGCGAAGCGGTTTGCTACGGACCCGAGTTCATCGGGATCGTGAATGCGGCGGTTGGACACGACGTGTCCGGCGTAGTCGCGCTAAGCGGTCTTGATAGCTCGGAACACTTCGAAGCAACCTACGACGCCATTTACCAGGAGTAACTCCACTTCTCTGGCTTCTGGGAGCCGCCAACTTACTAAAGCGCTCCCATTCCTTCTTAATTACCCCAAAAAAAATTGAGATAATTAAGCAGTTAAAAAATCCCCCTTCGACTTCGTTCAGGGGATTTTTTGTTTTGATTATTACGGAATTATTGGTTCAGTTGAAGAACCAGATTCTTCCGGAGGTATAATCGGTTCGGTTGATGAACCCGACTCTTCCGGAGGCACGACTGGTTCGGTTGAAGAAGATTCTTCCAGTGGCGCCGCGCTTGCCGGATTTACAATGTAATCTTCAAGCGTTCTTTCGTATCCGGCGCGCGGAGCCATGAGCATCCAATCAAACGTCACCGCGTTAGTACCGGAATTGAGTTCGGTCACCGTGAATCCGGCCGATGATTTGGCCGTTACTGCAAGACCGGCCGTATTTGCCGAGGTCGGCGTAACGATTACTTTAACATTTAAATTGGAGGATGAGAGCAGGGCAACAACTTCGGCGCTGAATTCAACCGTTGCGGCGCCATTTTCCGTAATGCCCGAACCGCTCACAATAATTTCGGCCTGGGTGGCGGTGACGCCAAAGACTTCTTTTTGTCCGCCGCCGGTTTCCACGCGCGAAATAACCACGCCATTTTCGTCAATCTCCCATTTGTAACCATTGCCGTAAATCTTTTTCACGCCATAGAGATCATGGCCGGTGATATCCAGATCGCCGTTAATATATGTAACCTCGCCCGGAACCGCCGGGAATCCGGAAGCGCCCCCTTCGGCGCCCGGAATGGCGCTCGTTGTACCGCCGTTCCACCAACCCGGATTAACATATAGAATAATTTCATCAGCCGCCGAATCTGATGCTTCAAGCGCATAGCCCACGATCGGTCCGTTTGCCGTGGCTTTCATGCCCACGCCCGGAATGTCAGAACTCGTAATCGGATCGCCGATGGCGATAGCGCCATTCACGTTCGTCACACGGGTCGGAACGCGGCCGGAGAGCGCCACTGGATGAGTTGAAGTGGCAAATTCACCGGCAATGAATCCCGGCTTGGTTGAGACGATGCCGAGCAGCGGATTTTGGTAAGCGCTCGCGCTGCGCGCCACGGTTTCGTCAGCCGTGCCAACGGTCACGATTTCACCAGCCGTGAGGCCGTCATCGGAATAGAACATTTCGGCATAATCATAGCTACCGGTTGCCCAGCCGTCGGCATTGGTGCGCATGTAGTCGCCCAATCCGCCGCTTGTATCCAAGAAAATATATTTGTCGCTCTGCATGACGCCGCGGTCGGACGGATACAGCCGGCCGGAAATCATCAAGTCACCATTATTTGAAACATAGGCGACTTTTTCGTCATCACTATTATTAATAGCTAAACCGAATTCATCAGTGGATGAAACTTCATTCAAAATTGTCATGCTCAAAATTCTTTCGGTACTGGAAACCGTATCCCAACCCGAACCGCGGAACGAGAGGCCGAATGAATCAATGGCCGGAGTTGAGGAAGTTGCAAACAAGGCTGGCTCAAAAGAGAAATTGTCAACAAATGTTGATTTGTCCCCATTATTTTGTATCGCTCCACCCGAATACCACATCGGGTTAACAAATACCATGATGGTTGTTTCTCCGGACCCGCTCCAATCTTCGAGCGCCGTGCCCACGACCATGCCCGGCTTGGTGGATTTCATTCCAACGCCCCTAATATCAGAGGAAGTTATTTGATCACCGGCTTTAATGGGACCATTGGCATCCGAAACCCTTGTCGGCACGCGGCCGATGAGTGCAATCACTGCGGTGCTTGATGACACTTCACGGACATTCTCTCCAAATCTCTGAACCGGGCTCGTTGAAACGATGCCAATTATTCTTGAGTCGTAGGGTTTAGAAGCGCGGTCAACCACGGATGTATTATACGTTCCCGTACTGCTGGTTGAGAGGCCTGATACTGGATCAAATAATACTTCCGAGTATGTAATCGTACTGCTTGCCGCATAGACTATGTCACCGGCAACCGCATCTTCAACGATCGGATACCACTCGGCAATATCTCCCGGCGTGCCGCTGCAATCATATAGCTCTGTACTACCCACTGCGGCATTGGATCCGCAAATACCATTCGTGGACTGTGTGTCAGTAATAATATATACTTGGCCGGTAATCTCAAACCTATCGTCTACTGACTCATCATAAACAATCCATTCTGCGGCTTGATCAAAATAAACATAATCATCGTCAACCTGGCTGCTATTGCCGACATACACATTGCCATCCGCGACCAAATCGTCGCTAAATCTAAATCGGGCGTTTGCATTATCCCATACAAGATACTCGGTTGAGCCACCGTCAAAATACACATAATCATCATCCCCGGCATTTCCATATCCGACATAGATATCGCCGCCAAAGGCCGAATCAGTTACTCCTCCGCCGTAGAATGCCCAGTTAGTGTCGCCGCTCGCGGCGTTCGCATAAACGCCAATTGACGATGATGCATCGCTGCTTGTTATGTCAAAATATCCGGCATATATTTCACCGTCAGCGCTATTGTTGTCTCCGGTTGTAATAGATCTGATGCCATACACATTAACTGAACTAGTTGAATTTGAATTTGTATCCACATCTATGCCAAAAATATCACCGACTCCACCCAGCTTATTGGCAGCTACATCAATACCAGTAACTTTCCGTGTGTTTCCGGGATAACCGCTGACACTTACTATCAGACCTTCCCTTGAAACATCTGACATATTTAATGAGGCAAGATTATTTATTGTCACACCCACGGCTTCATTACTGGCTGCCCAATGAGCAAGATAAACCGAGTGATTATTTATATCATTACTATCTTCAGCAGCAAGGGCAATCTTTGGCGATTGCGCTCTCACGCCCATACTGTAAAGAGCATCACCGGCAACACCCATTACGCCAACTTGCAATCCAACACCGGGTCCATCGATTGCTTCACCGTAAAGTCCATAACTGGTGCTTCCCTCGGATGTGTTTGCTGCCTTTCCATAAACGCCATAGGTAGTTGAAGCGGTGACCGTGTTGTAAAAATATCCGCCATAGGCAAGTGAATCCGCATCATAAACTGTGCCCAATGTTTGCACCTTCGCACCGTATAAATCACCTGGATTTGCTCCGGTGCCGGTGACGCCGATGTCGAGGCCATGCGCTTCGGCCGCATTATTGTGCTGAATGTCAACCCTAACTCCATGAATTGTGCCGCCGTCCACATACATGAGCTTGGTATAGTCGCTCGCATCGGCCGGGTTTTCCGCAAATACGCCGGCGCTTGTACCCTTTGCGAAGACGCCAACGCTTTGCTGCGTCCCTCCGGATGCATTAGCATAAATGCCATAGGTGCTAGATGCTGTTACTGCCGCGCTGAAATACCCGCCATAGGCGTATGAACTCGGATCATAGGCGACTCCGGTCAAGGTAGCGCTTACTCCCTGCAAATCTCCAGCGTTGCCCGCAGAACCCGTTACTGTAATTTTACTGCCGTAAGCAGTGGCTGCGTCATTATGAATTATTTGTGTATTTACCCCATTCACCGTGCCGCCGCTAACATTTAAGAGCTGAGTATAATCATTGGCATCGGCGGGATTTTCCGCATAAACCCCGGCGGTCGTGCCTTTTGCAAATACGCCATAACTTGCGGTTGTGCCGTTACTCGCATTTGCATACACGCCATACGTGGTCGAAGCGACTGCTAGGCCCGTAAAGTAACCCCCATAAGAAGTTGAGCCTACTGAATAAATACCTCCGGTCGTTCTGCCATATACTGCATATGATTCCGAGTCGGCACTACCAACCACTGTGTACACCCCATAATTTTTATCACCACCCGCTACATCGATTTTTACTCCATAGGTCGAATCGCCCGTTGATCCAGTTGCTACAAAATTGCCACCGATCTGATGCTGGCCGTCTTCCGCAGAGGCATATATACCATAATTATCCGTAGCTGTGCCCTCGGCGCTAAAGTAGCCGCCGTATGCATAATCCACCAGACCACCACTGTTGTTGCTCGTACCATAAACGCCATAGGTACTACTCACATAGCCATCCGAAACCCGGGAATATCCATAGAATGCTCTGGCATCTTCCAAAGTTTTACCGCCGGTTGTTGTTACATAAATTTGCGCCGCATTGCCAATTAGCATATCGTTCGCGTCGCCGGCGGTTCCGCTCCATGTCGCCACATCGCTTTGCGCGCCAAAATAGTAATTTCCGGCGCCAACGCTGCCGGTAAATGCAACTGTGGTGCTCACGCCGGTCTGCAAGCCAGTGATGCCGGCGCCGGAGAATGTTTCCAAAATACCAAGCGCGTAATTATCCGAAACCGCCGCATCCTCAATTGCCACGTGGTCGCCGAAGTAGGAGTAGCCGCCGGCGTCTGGCGAATAAAATGCATAATTTGTCGCGCTTCCTGAAACGGTCGCATAAACGCCATAGTTGGTCGTGCCCGCGCCTGATGCCGTTACATGGACACCGTAGTTACTAACTCCCGTGCCAGCTTGAATAACATATACTGTACCCGCGTCGGTTCCGCATCCATCACCGCCGACGCAAATATATCCATTTGTATATAAAGCCACCGCCGCGCCAATCATGCCTGAATCATAGAAATCATCACCGGCCATACTAAAAGTCGTATCCGTAATCGTCTCCGTGGTTGCGCCAACATACATATTGCCATTAAGGACCGCGACATTACCGGCACCGAAATAGGCGGCCCAATTCGCCGCGGCTCCTCCTGTAGCGGTTGCGTAAATGGCATAATTGTTCGTGCCCGCGCCCGATGCTGTCACATTGATGCCATAGTTACTAACTCCCGTGCCGGCTTGAATAATGTTCAACATCCGCGTACCCAATATAGTTGTGCCAATTGCAACCTTACCGTCAACCGTGAGATTGCCATCGGTGCTAATTTCACCGTCGTCAGCTATTTTCATGCCGGTTCCGCCGTAATCGCCGGCCACGGTCGGATAAATATAACCCGCGGCATCGGTCCATTTTGAACCGGCCGAAACGATGGCAAGGTCAAAATCCTCAAGCACAAACTGGACATTGGTTGAAGCCGATTGAGTAATATTGGCTGAATCAACGCCGACGAAATATGCGCCAGAATGCAGACGGTCGGTTGAGCTTGCGATAGCCGTACCCGATGCGTCAAAGATAAGATTGGTTGATGAAACAGCAAGACTGCCGTCAAAGCCGCTCGTGCCAACAACATGCAGCTTGTAACCGGGATCGGTGGTGTTGATGCCGACCCGACCGGCTTCATCCACCATGAACAGGTCGCCGTTATTACCCGAAACTGAAGAAACCGCCAGAAAACCGCTCGCGGTTGAAGTGGCGACCTCTAAGCCAAAATCCGGCGTAGTGTCACCCATGCCGACACTGCCGTTTGCTAAGACAGTCAGCAGTTCGCCGTTAAGATTTCCGGAATAAACTGCCAGAACTCTGTCGGTTCCATAAAGAGCATTCTCATTACCAATTCTAAAGGCCGTATTTCCGCTTCCCGTAGTGATTGCTCCCAAAACATTTAATTGGCTATTCGTTGCCGGAGCTTTCCAGTTTATATAATTTAATATACCCGAAGCCTTCGCGGTGAAGGATTCGGTTCCTCCGGCGTAAAAAGTTAGTTGATTCGCGGTTATGGACCCGAAACCCGTGTCCGGATCATCGGAAAAAGTCAGGGATGGAATTGGATACGCTTGCTTTGGAACATAAATTTTAGTCGTGGTTGAGGCCGGATATATATATGAAGCATTTGCTTTCCAAAGGTTGGCTGAAGATGAGGCGTTGGTGATCGCGAGATCCAAATCCTCCAGCACGAACTGGACATTGGTTGAGGCGGACCAGGAGAAGTTGTCGGCAACACCAATGACATAAGCGCCCGAGGTTGTCCGGGAAGCGCTGGTTTGAACATCAATACTATCAATAAATAACTGCGTGGTAGAGACATAACCCAGGACCGTGGCATTGCCCGAGAGATTCGCGTTCGCGAGGAAGGCCGTGCCGGAGGCGAAGATATCTTTCCAGGCATAGCCGTATGCGCCCAAATCCTGTGTTCCCTGGTTGTATGGATAAATTTTTCCACCGATCCAGCCCTGAAGGGTATTTCCGATATTTATGTAATTGGTTGAAGCCGTGCTTGTGGCATTATCAACGTCATAGCCAATAAGCAAATTGCCAGATCCCGTTGTTATACTATCTCCGGCTTGATAACCAATCATTATATTGTTATTTGACCCTGTCTGAGCCGCATACCCGGCATTGTAACCAATGTACACGCCGTTTTGGTTGCTGTATGCCGCGGTTCCTCGTGCCGCTTGATAACCAATTGCCACCGTACTTGTGGCCGATGAGTTATAGAGTGAAGAATAATAACCGATCGCGGTGTTATATGAGCCGGTGGTGTTAGCGCTTAAGGCATATAAACCGATGGCGGTGTTATTCGTACCGGTGGTGTTGGCGTATAGAGTATAAGAACCAACCCCGGTGTTACCCGCACCAGTGGTATTGGTGTATAAAGCGGCATAACCAACCCCGGTATTATTCGCGCCGGTGGTGTAGCGTAAAGCAGCATTACCAATCGCGGTATTATTCGCGCTAGTGGAATTGGTATATAAAGCAGCCGAACCGATTGCGATGTTACCCGCGCCGGTGGTGTTGGATTGGCCGGCGGCATTACCGATAAAGGTATTATTCGCACCAATGGTATTGGAAAAACCAGCGGCATAGCCAATAAAGGAGTTATAATTACCAATAGTATTGGCATAGCCGGCGTAAGCACCAACGAAGGCATTATAATCCGTTGAAGTGGCAACATTTCCGGCGCCATGACCGATAAAAGTATTGTCCGTGCCGTCTGAATTAAGCGCTGCTCCCGCGCCTTGCCCAAGAAGTGTATTGCGGGTGTAGGGATTTCTTAAAATTATGTTCCCGCCGATTTTATATCCGACGGTCGCGTCGGAAACATTAACATAATTTGCCGCCGTTACGTTGGTTAAATACGCTGTGCCTGAAGCGTAAATATCTTTCCAGGCACTACCAAACGCTCCTAGGCTTTGCGCATTGTTTGATGAAGGGAAAACATTGGCCGTGGTTGAGGCCGGATATATATAAGAAGCGTTTGCTTTCCAGATATTGGCCGACGATGAGGCGTTGGTGATGGCAAGGTCCAAATCTTCCAGCACAAACTGGACATTGGTTGAAGCCGACCAGGAGAAATTGTCGGCCACGCCGACGTTGTAGGCGCCGGAATCGTCTCTTGCCGTTGATTCGGAAAGATAAGTGCTGGTATTGATAAATAATTCAGATGACGAGACGTACATATTATCCATGAACGCGCTCGTGCCGGAGACATGCAGGAGATAATTTGGCGCGGTTGTGCCAATGCCGACGTTGCCGCCGCCTGGTAACAACAAAACCCTGCTACCCGCAGGTGTTGCAAAGTCATTGTAAAAAGAGGCCGTAACAGAATCATCAAATCCGGTAATTTCAAAATATTTCTGCCCGCTGAGGTCTTTAAGTTGCAGTTTCGCCGCTCCCCCCACGCCACTCTGGCGGAATGTCCATGCTCTTTCCGTGGAAAATCTCAAAGCTTCAGTCCCGTCACCAGAAACACTAATATTCAATTTCGCCACTGGCCCGGTCGTCCCGATGCCCAGATAACCGGTATCGTAGTCCCAATATGTACCCGGGGCTCCGCCGGTTGCCTGGAAATGCACATCTCCGCCCGTGACCTGAAGAGTGGAAGTCGGCGACGCGGTATTGATACCCACATAGCCATTAGAGCCCAGGATGGTAAATCTTAATGTCTCACCCGCGGCGGTTCCGCGGTTGGCATATGGCTGGCTGCTGATATTAAAATTTTCCGTGCTCGTAAAGAAAATCTTGCTGTCGGCACGGAGTGCGGTAAATTTTGAGATGGAACTGCCTTCGACCAGTACAAAAGGATATGACGTTCCAACGATGTGCAGAGTGGTTGAAGGCGTGGCCGTGCCAATGCCCACGTAGTTCGAGGTGCCGCTGACAAAGAAAGTATTCCATGACTGGCCGAAGAGCACGGCGCCGTTATCATAGAAGCGGTTCTTGTCCCCGGCCGGAGTGTTGTATATATATGTACCCGCATCGGTCCAAAGCATGGCCGAGGTGGAAACCGTGGTCAGAGTGGCATCCAAATCTTCCAGCACGAACTGGACATTGGTTGAGGCGGACCAGGAGAAATTGTCGGCCACGCCGACGTTGTAGGCGCCGGAATCAAGGCGGTCGGTTGATTCGGAGAGAGCGGTATCCGTACCGATAAAAAGCTCTGAGCTTGAAACAAATAATTTATTTTCCACATAAACATCCCCGGCGCCAAACCAGCCGGCCCAGTTTGTTGTAGCGGCGGATGACGACGCGAAGATGCCATAGTTCACGACCGGAGTTGAAGCACCGTCCGTGGCCACGGCATAGACACCGTAGTTAGTAGAATCGGCGCCGCCGACCGCATATGAATACACGCCGTAACTTGTGGCCGAATCTCCGGTATTGGTTCTTGAATAAAGGCCATAGGTAGCATCCGAAGTGTCACCAACCGCTTCAAGATAAGCGCCATATTGAGAGATGCCGCCCGTGGCTTTACCGACCATGCCAAAAATACTATTGTCGCCACCGTTGCCCGTACCCAAACCGTAAACTCCAACCACATCCGCGGTGTCAGAAGCCGCCATGCCGCGCACACCGAAATTTTTTAAACTTTTTCCCGCCAAGTAGACCACGGGGCTATAGCTGGCGCCGTCAACTGATACATTGACGCCATAGCCATAGTTATGAATGTTATCAATATCAATATCAAGGCCGTAAATAGTACCGCCATATTGGGCAACGATCTTATTGCCGTAAATAGTACCGGCATAGCCTGCTGCGTTGCCCTTCACACTCATACTTGAGCCATAAAGGTTGGTACTGACTCCGGTTAAATCATCCAGTGTCAAATATATACCGTAGGACTCCGAAGCGGCTTGCACATCAACATTGGCCCAAAAACCATAGGCTTTTTCACCCGACGGAGCCGAGGTGGTTGTTTTATAACCCCAGTTAGCATCCGCGCCGCCAACCTTGGTTTCCATGCCGACGTGATCAGACGTACCACCATTTGCCGTTGTATTCACTTCAAGATATCCACCCCAGGCATCAACGGTCGTGCCATAGCTCGGATTCAAGCCATAAACAACATAGGAATTTGTGCCGCTCGCGGTGCCAAAATACGCGAAATTATAATTTGTCGCATTATACGCATGGCTAACATTGCCGGAATTAAATAATGCAACGCCCACCGCCCGGCTCATAATTCCGGTATTTGTACGAACGCCACCGTAGCTGCCATCGGCCAGGAAATATCCGGCCGCGCCCGAAGGTACTTGATACCAGTCGCCCGGAATAAGAGAAGTGGATGTGGTATGAGAATACAAACCGTATTTATCCGTGGCGGTGTTTTCAATATTCACGATTTTTGAGGTGTCAGTTGCCGTGCCGAAAGCGGCATAGCCATCAACCACGAGATTTGAATCGGTGTTGATTTCGCCGTTGTCGTATATGCGCGCGCCGGTGTCGTAATAATCGCCGGCCGCGGTCGGATAAATATAACCTTCTGCGTCGGTCCAGATGCCTCCAGCGGCGGTAATTGCCGCGTCCAAATCTTCAAGCACGAACTGGACATTGGTTGAGGCCGACCAGGCAAAATTGTCGGCAACACCCACATTGTAGGCGCCGGAATCAAGGCGGCCGGTTGATTCGGAGAGAGCGGTATCAGTGCCGATAAAAAGCTCCGAGCTTGAAACAAATAATTTATTTTCCACATAAACGTCGCCTCCCGCAAACCAGCCGGCCCAGTTAGCCGCCGCGCCGGTCACATTAGCATAAACACCATAGTTCGTATCACCAACACCGAATCCGGTTACTTCGGCATCAATGCCGTAATTTGTATCACCTGCCGCGCCCCCGACAGTGAATTGGCCGCCGTATTGCACTGTGCCACCGGCTGAACCCGAAACACTGGCGGAAATACCGTAGTTAGAACCCAGGCCGTCCGAGACCATAAGATTGACGCCGTAGTTTGATCCGGCCGCGCCGTCGGTTACCGAGGCACTGAAACCATAATTGGATGTGCCGCCGGTTACTGTTGAATATACGCCATAAGCGCGGCTTATGCCGTCGCCTTGAGCATCGGAAAATGTGCCATAAACGCCGGTATTTGTTGACCCAGCGGAAATTGCCCGATTATATGCGCCGTAAACCGTATCCGCGGTCGCGCCGGCTTCCTGAAGACCATAATTATACGCGCCGTAAATATACATGGTATTAGTCGCGGACCGGCCTTCAGAGTATGAACCAGTAACCGTAATCGAGCCGCCTGAGCCGGAATCATAAGTGCCGGCGAATTCGGCTTGGCTATAGGCGCCATACATTTGATAAATTTGATCCGCCACATCAACCGTGCTTGAAACCTGGGCGTGCAGACCATAGTTGGCTGCGCCGGCGGCGAGCGTGCCGCCATATACTTTATACAGCTGAAGTAATCTGTCGCCGCCGGCAATATCAACATAGAACGGCGAGACACCGTCCGGAGTTGCGGCGCCGGCCAGGATATCGGCCGTGGTGGATGCCGGATATATATATGAAGCCCCGAGTTTCCAGATATTGGCGGATGAGGAGGCGTTGGTGATCGCAAGGTCCAAATCTTCCAGCACGAACTGGACATTGGTTGAGGCGGACCAGGAGAAATTGTCGGCCACACCAATGACATAAGCGCCCGAGGTTGTCCGGGAAGCGCTGGTTTGAACATCAATACTATCAATAAATAACTGCGTGGTAGAGACATAACCCAGGACCGTGGCATTGCCGGAGAGATTTGCATCCGCGAGGAAGGCTGTACCGGACGCGAAGATATCATTCCAGGCATTTCCAAAGTAGCCGATGTCCCGTGAATTATTTGCGTCCGAATAGACAGTTCCGGTTACTTGTGCGCCAGTTGCGGTTACCTGGAATCGTTGAGCACCATTTACAGCGATCGCAACCGCATCGGATAATGGACTGTAGATTCCTGTGTTTGTATCTCCGGCAAAACTGTAGCTTGGCGTGCCGACGGCTCCGACTGAATTTTGAATACCGGTTAAGAATGCCGTGCCGGAGGCATAGATATTGCGCCAGGCATAAGAGAAAGCGCCTAAATCTCGGGTATTATTGGCGGTTGGCAGAATTGAACCGCCGACATCCACTTCAGAATTGCCCATGGTCACTATGCTCGCTCCGTTTGAAGAGAAACGAACATTGCCCGTACCCGCCCAAAACATACCTGTATCAGAATCTGCGGCGAAAGAGTAGCTTGGCGCGCCAAGAGCTCCGTCAGAATTCAATACGCCGGTGAGATATGAAGTTCCGGAGGCATAAAAATCTTTCCAGGCGCTGCTAAACGCACCCAGGCTTTGCGCATTGTTTGATGAGGGGAAAGCATTGGCCGTGGTGGAGGCCGGATATATATATGAAGCGCCGGTTGACCAGATACCCGCTCCGGCCGCGATTGTGTCAAATGGTGTATACGTCGCTGAATCCTCATCGCGATACTCCATTTCGCCGGTAGAGGAATTCAAGCGGAAGCCGGAATAGTTAGTCATGGTTGATGAAACGAAATATAGTATGGGTTGTGCATCAACCGTCGCAAATCGGGAATAATTGTTGGAATCACCGTTTGGCTGGATATTTAAAATTCCATCCGTTAGACTTCCATAAATCCGATTGCCAATGTTTAAGTAGTTAGATGTGGTTGCGAGCGGTGTATCAACATCATAACCAATCAATATATTATTAGCGCCGGTTGTGATACTGTTTCCGGCTTGAAAACCGATCATTATATTGTTATCCGACCCTGTTTGAACAACATACCCCGCTCTGTAACCAATATACACGCCATTTTGGTTGCTATATGCCGCGGTTCCTCGCGCCGCCTGATAACCAATTGTCACCGTGCTTGTGGCCGATGAGTTATAGAATAGAGCGGAATAACCAACCGCGGTGTTATTCACGCCGGTGGTGTTGGAGTATAAAGCGGAATAACCAACCCCGGTGTTATTCGCGCCGGTGGTGTTGGTTTGGCCGGCGGCATTGCCGATAAAGGAGTTGTAAGAGCCGGTGGTGTTGGCATAGCCGGCGGCATAGCCGATGGAGGAGTTATAATTGCCAATGGTATTGGCATAGCCGGCGACATAACCGATGAAGGAGTTGCCACTGCCAGTAGTGTTGTCTTTGCCAGCGGCATAGCCGATAAAGGAATTATTAGCGCCGGCAGCATTGTTCTGGCCGGCGTAAGGACCGATAAAAACGTTATAATCTGTTGAAGTGGCTGTGTACCCAGCGAAATAACCAATAAAAGTATTATCCGTGCCATCTGAATTGATGTTTGCCCCTGCGTTTTGCCCGATAAGTGTATTGTGAGTATAGGGATTTCTTAAAATAATGTTCCCGCCGATTTTATATCCGACGGTCGCGTCGGAAACATTAACATAATTTGCCGCCGTTACGTTGGTTAAATACGCTGTGCCTGAAGCGTAAATATCTTTCCAGGCGCTGCCAAACGCACCCAGGCTTTGCGCATTGTTTGATGAGGGGAAAACATTGGCCGTGGTTGAGGCCGGATATATATATGAAGCGTTTGCTTTCCAGATATTGGCCGATGATGAGGCGTTGGTGATGGCGAGGTCCAAATCTTCCAGCACAAACTGGACATTGGTTGAAGCCGACCACGAGAAGTTGTCGGCCACGCCCACATTGTAGGCGCCGGAATCAAGGCGGTCGGTTGATTCGGCGAGAGTTGTGTCACTTCCAACAAATAATTTTGAAGATGAGGTGTAAAGATTACCGTAAGAAAAAATATTTCCATTAAATATAACTGCGGTCAACCCGTCACTGGTTCGGAAAATTTCTGTTCCCGCATGAGTCTGCCAAGTATGAGCATATGCCTTATACGTAATACGACCGTTATTGGTTTCCTGAATTAGCGTACCAGAAGAGAGGGTGGAGATGGTCAATTGCCCGGTCTTGCCGCCGGTTGTATCTTGCTGACGGAAACTCCCGTCGTACACATGGAGCATCACTTGCGGAGTTGAAGTGGCAATACCCACATATCCATTGGAGCCCTGAATGGTAAATCTCACTGTATCGCCCGTGGCCGTGCCGCGGTTTGCATAAGCCTGGCTAGCGATCCTGTAGTTGGAGGCATTGTTGAAGAAGATATTGGCATCACCCCTCAAAGACAGGAAGCTCGGAACCGAACTGTCATTAATTAATAACTGCGGGTAGCTGCCAAGAATATGGAAAACGCTTAAAGCGTTATTCGTGCCGACACCAACGCGATTGTTCATGGCGTCAACATAAAGCGTGGTGTTGGTGGCATCAAAGTTGACACTGCCGGTATCATAAAACCGGTTAATGTCTCCGGCCGGGGTATTATATATATATGTACCCGCGTCGGTCCAAAGCATGGCCGAGGTAGAAACCGTGGTCAGAGTGGCGTCCAGGTCATCAAGCACATCCTGCACATTGGTGCTTGCGGACCAGTCAAATTCGTCATAAGTGCCGATTTTGTAGGCGCCGGCCGTGGTATTGCCCGTACCCTGGCCTTCTATATCTATACTATCTATATAAACTTGGGTGGTTGAGACATAGCCCAGGACAGTAGCATTGCCGGAGAGATTCGCGTTCGCGAGGAAGGCCGTGCCTGAAGCCCAGATGTCTTTCCAGGCATAACCGTATGCGCCCAAATCCTGTGTTCCATGATTGTATGGATAGATTTTTCCACCGATCCAGCCCTGGATGGTATTTCCGATATTTATGTAATTGGTTGAAGCCGTGCTTGTGGCATTATCAACATCATAGCCAATAAGCAAATTGCCAGATCCCGTTGTTATACTGTCTCCGGCTTGATAACCAATCATTATATTGTTATCCGACCCTGTTTGAGCCGCATACCCGGCATTGTAACCAATGTACACGCCGTTTTGGTTGCTGTATGCCGCGGTTCCTCGAGCCGCCTGATAACCGATTGCCACTGTGCTCGTGGCCGATGAGTTGTAAAATGAAGCAAAATAACCAATCACGCTGTTATTCGCGCCAGTGGTGTTGGCGCTTAAGGCGTAAAAACCGATCGCGCTATTATTCGCGCCTGTGGTGTTGGCGTATAAAACATAAGAACCGATCGCGGTGTTATTCGCGCCGGTGGTGTTATAGTAGCCAGCACCATAGCCGATGAAAGCATTGGCAGCACCGGTGGTGTTTGAATAGCCGGCGGCATTACCAATAAAGGAGTTGTAGGAGCCGGTAGTGCTGTAGCGGCCAGCGGCATAACCGATGAAGGAGTTATTTGCGCCGATGGTGTTGGTATAGCCGGCGTAAGAGCCGATGAAAATATTATTAGCGCCGGTGGTGTTGGCATAGCCGGCGACATAGCCAATGAAGGCATTGGCAGTACCGGCAGTGTTGGCATAGCCGGCGTAAGAGCCGATGAAAGTATTGTAATCTGAAGAAGTGGCTGCAGCTCCGGCCAAATAACCGAGAAACATATTGTCCGTGCCATCTGAATTAAGAGCCGCTCCCGCGCTTTGACCAAGAAGTATATTGCGGGTATAGGGATTTCTTAAAATTATGTTCCCGCCGATTTTATAGCCGACTGTCGCGTCGGAAACATTAACATAATTTGCCGCCGTTACGTTGGTTAAATATGACGTGCCCGAAGCATAAATATCTTTCCAGGCACTACCAAACGCTCCTAGGCTTTGCGCATTGTTTGATGAAGGGAAAACATTGGCCGTGGTTGAGGCCGGATATATATATGAAGCGTTTGCTTTCCAAAGATTGGCCGATGATGAGGCGTTGGTGATCGCAAGGTCCAAATCTTCCAGCACGAACTGGACATTGGTTGAAGCCGACCAGGAGAAATTGTCGGCAACACCCAAGTAGTAAGCGCCGGAGTGAGTTCGGTCGGTTGAACTTGCGAAGGCTGTACCGGCGGCGTCAAAAATGAGATTGGTTGATGAAACAGCAAGGCTGCCATCAAAACCGCTCGTGCCAACAACATGCAGCTTGTAGCCGGGGCTGTTGGTGCCGATGCCGACCCTGTAGGCAGTAGATGTATATGCCAGATAAGCATTGGTGCTAACACTTAGAACTGCGCTTACACTTACGCTATTATAAAAAGTGCCATTATATGCCGCTAAAGATGCATATCCGCTATCAAAAGGAGCGGTAAAAATAATACCAGTTCTATAACTTGATTCACCGCCCAATTTATACTGAAAATATAAATCTGAGGTCGCCTGTCGACCAGCGTATTGATGAGGTAGGACATACACTTGCCAATCCACTTCTTGAGATGCACTTTCTGCAAGTGACCAACCTTGACTTCTAAAATTTAATGCAGGCGAAACCTGTTGTGCACCAGCGCCGGCGGCGGTTGTGTTTGCTAAAATTATTTTGTTTGCCGTAGTTGTTCCAAGTGAATTTGCATCAACCTCAAGTGCCGCGGCCGTAGGAGAAGTTGTAAAGATACCAATACTGTGCGCGCTTTGATCAATAAATAATGTATCACTCACTTGGTCAAACTTAATATCGCCGTTGTCATAGAATCGGTTAATGTCACCGGCCGGGGTGTTATATATATATGTACCTGCATCGGTCCAAAGGTTGGCTGAAGATGAGGCGTTAGTGATTGCGAGATCCAAATCCTCAAGCACGAACTGGACATTGGTTGAGGCCGACCACGAGAAGTTGTCGGCAACACCAATGATATACGCGCCTGAGGTTGTCCGGGAAGCGCTGGTTTGAACATCAATACTATCAATAAATAATTGTGTGGTTGAGACATATCCGGCGACCGTCAGATCGCCTTCCGCATCCAAAAGCAGCCGCTGCGAGCCGTTATTTGCGATACCCAAAAGCGTTTCATCGGCTGCCGGAGCGGCTGGATTAATATATAGGGAACCCTGTGTAACCGCGCCGCCTTGGGGATCGCCGGTAATGGTGAGATTGCCGTTGGCAGTCAGCGCGACCACGGCCGAAGAAATTGCGCCGGTAGTCGTGGCATGCAATCCGTCCAATAAATCCGAGTTGAATGCATAAGCCGCGGCGCCAATTTCTTTGCGCGGCGTCATTTCGCCATCAGCCTCAACATTAACACCCAGCCAGTAGCCGGCTTCATCTTCAAAATTCAAGTCAAGCGTGCCGCTTGAACCCAGCAAAATGCTGAATAGACCGTCATCAACAGCAACATCAAAGGAATCTGACCAGAGTTCACTGCCGGCAGTGACGGCATCGTAAATCTTGAATTCAATGCCATAGGTTCCGTCCGCCACCGGGATTTTGGAAGAATCAAGCAGTTTTCCCTGATAGTTGATGTATTTATTAATCGCAGCATGGGCTTTTTCCGGAGTCACGAACGCACCGAACCAGACAAGCAACATCAAAACTGCCATTTGCAAAACAATGGTTTTCTTTAAAGTCCGCTTGAATTGTCTTCCTCCGATTGAGTTCATACTTTCGGACTCAGGTTAGGGCTCATTTTGCGCAAGAGCACTGACTTCAGTCCGAGAGCGGAAAAGATAGAATCTAGAATCTAGAAGCTAGAATCTAGTCTTTTCGGAGAATCTAGGAGCTAGAATCTAGAATCTAGTCTTTACGGAGAATCTAGAAGCTAGAATCTAGAATCTAGTCTTTTTATAGATTGATAAACTTTTAACGCCTAGATTCTAGATACTAGATTCTAGATTCTATTCTCGTTCTTCCACTCTTCTCCGCCTCCGACTTGCACTGACCCACTGGCCGCATTTTTCTGCTCTGATGCCGCAATGTCCTTGGCCCGCTCCAGCCCCACATCATAAGCCACCATGGTTCTTTCTTTCATTTTTGAATAATCAATTGGCGCTAATTTCTTTACCACGAAACCGGGCTTTTCGTAGGTGGTGAAATACCGATTACTGCCGACCAGGAATGAATACTTGCCCTGTCCGTCCGTGACCTGGGTTTCCAAAAGACGGCTGAATTCAAGGTCAAAGATACGCACAATGGCATTGGCAATCGGCCGGCGGGTTTTTTTGTCGTAAACTATGCCCCAGCCCTTTGGCTTGGCAGGCTGAGCCAGGCGACGGAAAAGCAGAAGAAGAGCGATTTGCAGAATAAGATACCCGAGCATAAACCATGAGGGGTTGACGACCAAGAGTCCGATGGCCACCATAACCGAAAGTGAAGCCGCGTACTGTTGCGCCTTCTTTAAGTATGAACGAACAATAAGCCATTTTGATTTCTCGGCGCCGGCGATCGGATCAAGCGGAATATTAGCCGTAATTTGGCGACTTTCTTCGCGAACCTGAATAATCTCACCGTGATAAACATCCAGATACTGAAAATCCTCCTTGGCATCGCGTAAATTTATCGTGGGAAACAGAAAACCCGGCTTTTTTACTTCAATGCGGTAAATTCCCAGTTTGGCCATGAAGAAATATCGGCCCTCACGGTCGGTGATGCGAGTGCGAATTATTTTTCCGGTCCGGGCTTCAATCAGGCGGACGATAGCGAGATCAATCGGTATCTTGGTGAGTGAATTGTAAACCACTCCCCATCTTTTTCTTTTGCCCCGGCCGAGCAAGAGCAGCGGTTGGGTAAAGAGCCCCCACAAGAACGGAATCAGATTAGCGAATGAAATCGCGGTACCGAGATTCAGGAATGCGAGGCCGATGGCGGCGGGCGCGATAATACCGACGGCTGAATCAATCTGTTCCTGAGTTGCCGGAATGGCGGCGACAATCGCGGACTGTGTCCGCGCGGCCATATCGGCCACGGTTTCGCCGACCAGTACTGCGGTCTGTGTAATCGCGTCAATCGGAGTAACCGGTCCGGGAATTTTCGTAAGAAGCATGGGATTATTAACAATGGAACTGCGCGCATAGAACGAGAGCGACCGCGCCAGATCATATCCCGGCTTTTGCACCTCAATGTAGTAATAGCCCTGCGGCACATAAAAGCCGAACTGGCCGTCATTTGAAGTCCATACCGGATTTATCTGATTGTAGGTTCCGGCATTCCAGATTCCAGGCGTGGTGCCGGCTTGATAAATCGTCACCCTGGCGCCGGAAACCATGGATTCATTTTCGCCGATTTGTTCGTACACATTGCCTCGCGGCACGGTCCGCACCGTAAAGTCGCGCACATCAATGGTGCCATCTGCGTAATTTATAATGATGTGTGAAGGAACCGCGGTGATTGAAGCATAGGCGCCGATGTCGGTCCAGAAATCACCCGCCGCACTTTGCGCGAGTTGATATGTTGACGCACCCGAATACCACCAGATTGAGCCCACTTCTTTGGCGAGATTTTCATGGCTGATTTGCACGCTGTACGAAGTACCCACAAGTACGCGCACGGCATTGACTCCGTCGGGATACAAACGAACCGTGCGGTTCGCAGCCAAGAATTCAATGGCATCAATACTTATCTGCTCTCCGGGCGGCACAGTGGGTTCGGGGATGGGCAAAACCTCGGGTTCTTCACACGCCGGAAGTTCTTCCGGCGGAGCACATTCATCAGGTTCCGGGCAACCGAGCTCGGTACAGGTTGGCGGGACCGGCGGCGGAATCGGCGGTTCGTTAAAATACCAGCGATAAGGTGACATGGTGTTGCCGTCAAGATCGCGGCCGTTTACTTCGACGCGCACCATAACGCCGTCCGGAAAATCGGCAATCGGATCAATCGTGATTGCGTAATCGAGCGCCGTGCCAGAATAGCTGAAACGGTTGACGCCGTCATAATTATATTCAATTCCCTGGACATTGATGCGGAGCGACGAGAGGTCAACTCCGGACATGTTATCCAGAATGTGAAAAGTAGTGTTGCTTGAAAGCGGCACGCCGGTTGAACCAGGCGCGGGCTGAGGATTCGTAACCCAGGGCGGTGTTACATCGCTCACGCACTCGCCAACCGCGAATGTATAAGATCCGTTTCGCACGCCGGTGAGAAGATCGTCGCTTGTGATGTATTCAGCAATATTTGAATCAAGCGTGCTCCCAGCCTCATAAAAAATTGTGAAAGTGGCTGCCGCAATCCCGGGCCGGCTCTTGAATGGAATCGAACCAAAGACTCCGTACAATAAGCCGCTGTTGTAGGCATGGCCGATGGAAAATCCGGTCAACCGAATCTGGCCGATTGCCGGATCGACAATATTATCGGCGTATATATCATAGGCATTGCCCTGGCCAATCTGGATTCCCGGAATGGCCGGGTTTGTGTCCGTAATTTCCACTTCAGCCGGATTGTATTGGATAATGACATTAGCGGCATCGGATTCGCTTCCTTCGGTACTAAGCACGATGTTCACCACCGAGTCGCAACCCTGATTCAGGGCCGCACTCGCAGGCGATAATTCAAATCGCGCGGCGTGGACGGCCGTGGCAATTGCGAGCCCTGCCATTATGGCAAGCAGTATTATTGTTGTGCGTGCGTATTTCATACGGTGAATCTAGAATCTAGAATCTAGTCTTTTATCGGTTGATAAATTTATTTAGGATCTTTAGTACTTCGAGTAATAAACTTTCTGATAACTTATAACTTAACTTTGGATATATAATCTTTGCGACTTCGATCTGGCTTTCTAATTCCGATCCTGAACCATAGGCGATGCGCATAAACTGCCTCTTCTCTATCGGATGCGCGCGATTATATCCTTCGGCGATATTGGACGATATGGAGATCGCCGCCCTTCTCATCTGACTCACCATGCCGTAGAGTTCCTCTTTGGGCATACTCTTTGTCAACTTGTATATCTCAACCCCCAAATCGCGCGACTTCTGCCAAACAATCAAATCTCTAAATGATTTCGTCTGCATATATAAGTATTTTCGTTTTTGATCTTCTAGATTCTAGATACTAGATACTAGATTCTTCGCCCCCAAGCAGTAATTCCTTCCTCTCCAAGCCTCCGCCCCCTAATCATCCCCCAGGTCCTTCATAAGATTGGCCATCTGAATAGTAATATCAAGCGAATTCACCTGGCTATCATTATTCAGATCGCTAACCCGTTCCGAAGCCATTAGGTCATTAATTAAAGTGGAAATGTCTAACGAATTTACAAAATTGTCTTTTGACGGATGGCAGTCACCGGCATAGAGGTTAAAGATGTTTCCAAAAGTGAAGTCCAGCATAGTGCTGGTTTCGGTGATGGTCGCGGAACTCATTTTTTTCCGCAGGTGAGAAAAACCCTTTGCCGTAAAGTCGTACGCTTCTCCGTATTCCAACAGATTCATGGTAGAGGTGCCATAGCCAAGCGAATTGGTGTCAAATAAAATTGTTTCAAGCGAGGCCAGGGAACCGGGTTCGCGAAGCTCCATTTCAATAGTCGTGCTCCAGTTGCCGGTCCGCGGCCAGCGCTTTTCCGGATGCCCAAGAAAAGTCACAGTAACCGGCAACGGAACCCGGGCCGAAGCGATTGCGCCGGAAGCGAAATTATTGGATGTGTCAAAAGCAAAGTTGGTGTAATAGTACGTCACGCCTGCCTCCACGTCGGTGTCAATAAAACTCGTGCCCGCGCCTTCAAAAATAATATCGCAGGTCAACGGATCGGTCGGGTACGCGACCGTACTGCGGCAAATGCGCACGCCGGCGAAGTCCGCGTCGGTCGGATTGATCCAGGTCAGAGTAATCTCCAGCGGTCCGGTTACTGTTGCCGTGAAGTCTGTCACATTAGCCGGCGGGGTGGTATCCGGCAGAGTGGTAAAGGTGTAGTCGCCAGTAACCGATTCATTGGATTCCGGATCGGTGCTGTGTACGCGGATATGATAAAGCGTGTTCGGTAAAAGGTTGTTCAGGTCAATTGAATGATCAACCACAAACGCGCCGTCAACCACGGTGCCGACCTCGTAGCTTAGGGTCGTGCCGTAATCAACTTCGGAATCGGCAATCTCGTTGGTCTGCCAAATAACCCGTGCCGAAGTTTCCGTGATGTCAACAATCTGCACATCGGTAATAATCGGCGAATCCACGCTCGTGAGCGTGTGAAAAATATTGTCACCGGAAACCGCGCCATTCCCCGCGATATCATAACTGCGAACCAGAAAATGATAATCCGTGTTCGGGGTCAAACCCGTGAGAATAACGTGATGCTCGGTAACATAGGCGAAATCTGTCGGTGTTTCCGTACCATAGACATCGGTCAGACCGTAATCAACCTGCGACGTGGCTGGCTCATTGGTGTCCCAAACAACTTCCGCGCTCGTGGCCGTGATATTTATCACGCGGATATTGCTGATAACCGGCGCTTCGGTGTCGCCCAAAGTGGCGCAGGAATAATCATCGCTAATTGAGGTGTTGAAATATTCGTCGCGGGAAATCACACGGAAATGGTAATTCGTAAGCTGGGCCAAACCAACAAACGGCACGGAATGCGACCAGACGAGCGACATATTGCAGAGCATGCCGAGTTCGTAAAACGAAGTTTCCCCGTATTCGGAGCAGGAGGTTGCGGCTTCGTTGGTTTCCCAGACCACGGAAAACGAGGTTGGGGTAATATCCATGCAGTTTACATTGGTGATAGCCGGCGGGGTGGTATCACCGCCGCCGCCGGGCGGCACGCAATAAGAATTGCCGGCGCAGTCCGGATCATAGCAGTCAATTAATGTGTCACCGTCATCGTCAAGTCCGTTGTCGCAAATTGTTTCAATATCGCCAAGCACAGTGCCGGTGATGGCAACCGTGTTGTTATCCGCAACGTAGACAGCCGGATTTTTAGTATCGCCAAACGTGCCGCTAATGGTGTAATTATAACTTCCGGCAGTCGCCGCATTCACCACCTGGTTGGCACCGGCACCGCCGAATGATGCGTGCGTACCGACCTCGAGCACCACGTAATCGTTGACTCCGATTTCGCCGGCCGCAGCGTCGGTCGGCGCAGCCAAGGTCAGAGTATGCCCGACCCACGAAGCGCCCCAGATGCCGGCGCCGGCAACGGCCGCCAGGGTAAGATCGGTTTCATAGCCCGAGACCGCGCCATGTGATAAATCCATATCCGTAAGAACAATACCCGCGACATTAAATTCCGCCGGCCAGGCAATGACAATCGTATCGGTTGAACTGTCCACGCCGGTTGGCGTACGAAAACGAATCGTGGTATTGGCCGCTTCGCCAATCATCTGGGCAGACAAGGACACCGAGACGTGCGTCATATCCGCAGCAAATGTAAAAGAGTTTGCTAGAATGGTTCCTACCAAAACCGCGATGAAAATTATTTTATAAATGCATTTTCCCATACTCGATGTCAAACTAGAGTTTGCCGCTTTTGCGGGCGGTTGCGATAACCATCTTGTTATAGAGAATGATGGCAACAATTGTCCCGATCAGAATTAGCAAAGCCGCTAAGCAAACATGCCATGGAAATACCCAGAAAGCCGTCTCGGTAGTCAAATTTTTTCCTTCGACGCCATAAGACAAATCTAGCGCGGCTGTATATTTTCCAATGGCGAAATTGTTCCATTCGTTTTTGAGTTCAGTCAGAAAGCCTCCGGATCGGATTGCTCCTGAATCTTTTACCCAGGTCGCTTCAATGCGACGGATGGATGACGGCAGAATGCGATTTTCCTTGGGATTGGCGTCAATGTCGGTTTTACCCAACCAGCCGCTCATCATAATTCTTCCGGTTGGCTTGGCATGAACCGTTCCGCGATTTTCTATGCGGTATTCAAAATTAACCGGCAGGTGACTAAACAGCGCCTGGTCCCCCTTGGTATGGAAACTCAACAAACGCACGTCATCAATGATGTCGCCGGACACGCGCACGAACACCAGAGTACCGACATTGGCAGAGAGGCCAACTCCTTGTTCCACATCCGGCGGATTGGTGGAAGCAAACACTGCGGCGAAATGGCCACCGGCGTCGGCATTCGGCGGAATTATGATGGTAAATTCAATCTCCCGGTTTTCGCTGGATGGAATGGTTATCGAAGTGAAGGGAAACTCAATCCAAGTGGCAAGACCGAATTTTTCTTCGGTAATCACGACCTCTCCCTCCTCACCCCGGGTGGTAAAATTTCGCGTCACGAAATAATACGTCTGCTCGCTCTCGGTATTGTTGTATACAGTGAAAGTCCGAGTGGCCATTTCGCCGGGTGCGATGTTCACATCCTCCACAATGAACGGCAAGATGCCGATTGCCTGCGCCCCGGACGCGAGAGTCATGGCCATGAGCAAGGCAATACACCCCATAATAAACATTTTCTTCATATTCTTTGATTAATTTTTAGTCGATTAATGGCGCTGGTTGGGCCCCGAAATTTTTTCGAGGCCCTGGAGCACCAATAACCCTAGAATTGCGCGGTCACGTAATAGGTAACAATCTGATCATAACTACCCGCTGGAGTAGCCGGATCAATTGCCGCCTGGTGATCCATGTTGTGAATATATGTCGTTGCGCCGGTTGCGGCTGGCAAGTTGGCCTTGTTGCAGACCACCAGACTCTGCGCCGTGGTGGAAACCGGGTCATCGTAGGCAGCTGTCCAGATATTTTGCGCCGTACAAGTACCGCCGTCGGTGTTAGCGCCCGGGGTGAACGTTACGCCATAACCTTCAACACCGACCGCAACCGCCGTGTTCATGGCGATTGCATCAATGGTCGCAGTACCACTTCGGTCAAGTTCGCCGTCCGAGGTCCAGGAAATGGTATATCCAATTGTGGCCGTGGTGCGAACCTTTAGTGCATAGTTGCACGTTGATACCGACGTGGTATTAAGCGTTCCCAGAGCGCAAGCGTTGGTGTCCGCTGTATCCGCCGCATTCCGGATCCAGAACTCAAGTTCCTGGCTCGTAACTGTCGCGGTTACATAAACATCGTTGGCCGCTCCCCCAGGTGTACCGATGTACAGGAATGCTCCGCCGAAATCACCGAGGTCGTCAGCCATGATGAACGAATAATTGCCAGCAGTTGCGATACTGTTATCGACATTGATGCACAGGGTGATTGAAGCGGCGGCTTGAGTAGTGGGGGCATAGAAGGTGTAGGTATAGTTGTCTCCGGAAACTGCACCGGTGCCATCCGGAGTTCCGTCCTGGTCAGCATCGGTTGTTGGTGCGACGCAAGACGCGATAACCAATGGCGTAGTTGCCACGATGCTAATCGTCTGACCTACTGCAAAGTTGCCTGCCGCTACGTACTGAAAATAAAGATCCGCGGCCGTTGAAAGCGCTAATTCGGCAGACGACTGGTTTTCAATAGGGTATGTGCTGTCAAAGATATCAACCTTGCTATCCACGCCGAGATTTAACGCCACATTGGCCGCGTAAACCGGCGTAAACAATCCAAGACTCATGGTGAATACCATGACGAACACCAGGAATTTAATTAAGTTGTTCATAATTTCTCCTTCCCCTGAGAAGAGCCTTATCCGTTTCTTGTCTTCCCCTTTGCCGCCGCACAGGCGGAAAGGAGTCGGATAAGAACGCGAAATAAATTTCGTCCTCTCAAGTAATTTTTAGTTTTTAAAATTTTGTCTCAGGCGTAAAACCTTAGCTCTAAACCTTCAAAGACAAGTTCTTGAAGGTAGGAAGCCAAGTTAAAATCGCATGAAACTATCGACCTTTTGAAGGAACTAATCACTGTCCACGAAATGGACAATCATCAATCCCCTGCTTACTAAAAATTTGCTGTCACATAATACGAAACAATGTGTGAATATGATCCGCCCTGCGTCGCATAATTTATTCCGGCTTTATAAATTACACCGATGCGGTCTCTGTTCCAGGGAGCGGTCGATACTTGTATCGACTGGCCCAATGCAGATTCTAAAGCGAAATCATTGGTGCCGGACGCGTTTGTCCCAACTGTTTCAATGCCATATTCTTCAATGCCGGCCGTGACTGCGCCGTCAATCACGTCGTCAATGTCTTTTAATCCGTCCCGCAAATTTCCGTCATCTTTTACCGAAACCGTGTACCCATTGTCCGCGTTGGTACTAACTTCGTTGAAGCTCACGCCGACACCCACCGTGGCAGTGAGCAGTGTCCCGAGATCTACGGTATTCCCGGATAATTCATACACCCAATCGTTGCCTCCTGCTGGAACCGCGCTCATGGCCGCATTATCGCCGTCCCACTTATCAACCGTGAGGCTGTTTCCCAGAATGCTGGAAATTTTACCGATGGCAATCATCTGGCTTGCTCCGGCATTTTCCACGGCCACGATATAATCCCCCACCGAATAGCCAACCGCACTCGAAACCGTCACTTGCTTACCCGCATTGCTGAAAGCCGAATAATCAATTTTCGAAGCGTTTGCCTGGGCGCCAATGTCAAAGCTGATAAATCGGATGTCCGTAACGCCTTGACGATAACCGGCGTAAATCCAGTAGTTGGTACTTGAACTGCGGCCGGTTGACATCTCGCCAAGGGTGTCACTCATGAAGTAGTTGGTTGAAGAACTGAAGTCCGTGCCGCCAATGTTTAAGGAATCCCAGTTGATGATGTAGTTTGTGGAGGACATAGCCTGAATACACCCGGTGAATAACAGGGTAATACAAAAAACAATCAAGAAACCAAAAATTTTTTCTTCTTTAGTCATGTTTGTTAGATTTTCACTCTATATTATAGCATGAATTAGGGCTATTTTCAATTCTAAATTTCGCTAAAATTAGCTAAAAAATAGCTATCTGTGGATAAATAAATTGTTCATTGTTTTTAAATCACCTGATTTTAAGCTATTTTTTGATTTTTCAGACAACTTATCCACAGATTTATGGGTTAAAAAGTCTTTGTCTAGTCTTACTTAGACATCTAGTATGTTTATCTTTAAAATAGTTTCATGTGGAACTTTTTCTTCGTTAGCCCTGTTAACGATCCCATAGACGGTTTTTTGACCATTTTCAAGGAACTATTTTTTCCTCTTTGCACCCACTCCACGAGTTGAAGAGACGGACACGACCGGCCAATGTACTCGCGATTTTTCAATCAATTGTTTTAAATTCCACGCAGCTCCTCAACTTCGTCTTCCTTGCGATAGCCTCCACTCTCACCTCCTTTTACTCATCGGCTGAGCAGATAAGCGATATTTCCTCTATAAATACAACGAACTGCATCAAATTGTGATACAGTTTAACGGAATTTCGTAGCATATTTAGTCAAACCGGCTCTGACGCGCATAATCTGCGATAAATCAACTAGTTTCACGACAAGCGAGGATATGAATACTAATATATTGTGTAATTTTACTTTAAAATAAGATTCGCAAAATATGGTCATTTGTGACTTGCCTGCCTTGCTTTATCGTGCTAAAATACTGTTATATGCAAAACTATCTATCAATGTTTTTACTATTACTGCTTATTGCCTTGATCATTTTGCTGGCTTATTTTGTTTTTTCAAAACGCAATACTGACACGAATCAGGACCGTGGGCTTAAAGATCTGCAAACCCAGGTCAAGGAAATCCAAAGCGAACTTAAATCTTCACTTGAGAAGAACCTGGATTTTTTGCAAAAGCAATCCGGCGACTCCAGCCGCTTAATCCAGTCTGTTACTGCCCGACTTGAACAACTTGATGCCACAAACAAACAGGTGGTTAATTTTGCATCACAATTGCAGAGCCTGGAAAATATTCTAAAAAACCCCAAACATCGTGGTATTTTGGGGGAATACTTTCTTGAATCGGTTTTATCCAACGTTTTGCCCCCCAATCACTTCACCATGCAGTACGCTTTCAAAAACGGCGAAATTGTTGATGCCGCAATATTTGTCCGCGACAAAATCATCCCCATTGACGCAAAATTTTCTCTGGAAAAATATAATCTAATCCAGGAAGAAAATGACAAAGTGCGCCGAAATTTGCTTGAACGCGAATTTAAACAAGACTTAAAACTACGCATTGACGAAACAAGCAAATACATCCGGCCAAATGAAAACACCACTGATTTCGCACTCATGTTTATTCCGGCCGAAGGCGTATATTACAGTTTGCTCATTGCGACCGTCGGCGCGGTTGACGTCAGTTCCCAGAACCTGATTGAATATGCCAACAGCAAAAAGGTTGTCATTGTTTCACCGACCACGTTTATCGCTTATCTGCAGACGATTTTGCAGGCTTTAAAGGCTTTGAAGGTTGAAGAAAATATTAAAGAGGTTATCGCCGGTCTGCAAAAACTTAACAAGCACTATCTAAATTTTGATAATTATTTAATTAAACTTGGCGATCAATTTGGCACTGTGGTGAATACTTATAATTCTGCCTACAAGGAATTTGCCAAAATTAACAAGGACATGAATAAACTAACCGGCAGCGAGGACTTGGTTGAACCCAAGCAACTTGACAAGCCGGCGGATTTATCGTAAGATACGATTAATCAATTTATTTTTATCAAATTTTATTTATGCCAATCAAAAAATCCGCGGCCAAGGAGCTCCGGAAAAGCAAGGTCCGAACCGCGAAAAATGCCGCCTTGACCGGTGAATTGGATACAATTAAAAAGCATCTCCTTAAGGCGATTGCCTCCGACAAAAAGGATGATGCAAAAAAACTTCTCTTACAATTACAGACGAGGTCTGCCAAGGCCGCCAAGTCTCATGCCATTCCGGCTAACACTAGCCGGCGCAATGTTTCGCGGCTCACCAAGGCGTACAATCGGAAATTCGCAGCCAAGTAAGAGTATATTTAAAAAACCGGCCCAAGATAATCTAGGCTGGTTTTTGTTTTCTTGCGGTATTTCAACAATAGAACAACAGAACAAAGAACAAGTCAATTTTTGTCTCGCTTTTTACTGCCTTGCGCTATTTCAGACCAGAGCATGGCCCCGATATTGTCGGCAAGTCCGATTAGGGTCTGGTAATCTTCTTTGAATATATACCCTTCCTTCATTGAGAAATATATCAAATATTTTGATTCTTTGAGTGAGCCATAAGCGATTTCAAGAAAATTTAATTTTACATTTAATCTTATGCGAGCGAATCCCTCAATATAGTTCAAAATTACCGATAAAGCCGACCGACGCAACTGCGACGCTGAACCGAATCTTTCTTCAGCCGGAAAATTTCTAGTGACTTTATAAACAAGATGGACATATTCGTCCATCTTTTGCTTTAAAGTTTCTCTGTAGGCATTCTTATCCGCCATATTTTTGTTCCATTGTTCTTTTGCTCTGATGTTCTATTGCTATATCGCCGCCACGAGCATCTCCAGCCCGAGAGTCGGTTCAACGCGGCCAGTCTTGAGGCTGATCTCCAATTCCAGAGCTTTTCTATACAGAGCAGTAAGTTCGGCGGATTTAAAATTTTTGACAATCGCGCTATTTTTATTCGCCACGAACGGGTGAAGCCCCAAATCTTTAGCCGCGCGAGCCGAATTGGCCGACGGATCATCATCAAAATATGAACGCATCTTGAGTAATATCCTAAACTGCCAAATGAGCTTACCCAAGAGTTCAAACTCATTGACCCCGGAGCGCATTAATCGCTCAAGCAAATCCAGCGCCAACTTGGTGTTTTTCTGCGCCAACGCGTCGCAAAAAAGAAATATATTATCTTCAAGCCGCGTGTCAACCAACTCGTCAATGTGCTGTTTTGTGATTTCCTTGCCTGCGGCGCGCGCCGAAAGCTTATCAAGTTCGGAATCCAGCCGCCAAAGATCAAATCCGACTTTTTCGGTCAGGAGGTCAAGCACGGCCGGCCGGATGGAAATCTTTTTTTCGCGGCAGCGGTCCACGAGCCAGCGCCGCGTTTCGGCCGGCGAGAGTGGGGAATATTCATAAAAAAATACATCTTTCTTCGGCAAGCCCGCAAAGGCCTTGCTCAGACTTTTCTCTTCCGCCTCTTCCCAAAGCACGAGAATAGTCTCATCCGGAACACGCTTCCAGAGCGGAGCGATGACGTCCCAGTCCTTTACCCGCTGGCTTATATTCTCGGCAATGACCATTTTTTTGGGCGCGAGAAATGGGGCCGTGGCCGCGGCCTGAAAAAGTTCGTCGGTGGTAGAACTCTCTTTAAAAGAAATCAAATTCAAACCATTGGTATCAAATTTTTGCTTAAAACTCAAAATAAGCTCGCGTAGTTTCTGCCGTGAGCGGAAGGTGTCTTGACCGTGAATTAGTATTATCATAACTTAGAATCTAGAATCTAGAATCTAGTCTTTTATTGAGGGGTAAACCTGCTTTAAACGGCTAGATTCTAGATTCTAGCTACTAGATTCTCGTTTAGAGTGGATCGCTCTCATCGCCGGTGTAACCAAGCTCAATTGCTTTATCGAACGCTTCCCGCGCTTTTTCCGGCTCGCTCGTATCGCGGTATGCCTTGCCCAGTTCAAAATACGACCGGCCGATCAAAGGATCCATATCGATCGCGTGCTGATATTTAATAATGCCTTTATCCCAAAGTTTGATGTTGATTAAAGCGCGGCCCCAGTCCCAATATATTGATTGACGACCGGGACTTAGAGAGACCGATTTTTCAAATAGTATGTTTGCCTGATCCCGCCTCTCCTGAGCCACGGCCTCATCGGTGGTAAATTTGCTCCAAATCATGAAAACCTGCGCTTCTTCCTGAAAAATTTGGTAGCGCCAGGGATCTTTTTCCGCGGCCTCATTGTACCAGTTAATGCTTTTTTCAAAACTGACATCGCGTGTTTCGTCTTTTATATTCTGTGCATAAATAAAACAGTCAGCGCCCATTCTCTGATAATAAACAGCGGACCGGTAATCCGGAATATAGTACATGGCTTTTTCTAATTCAACTTCCCGCATATTTTTATCCGCCAGACTGCCGAAACTCAACGCCCTATTATAGAAAAAGTCTCCGGAAATTGGAAAGATGTGAAATTTTACCGAATAAGCCAGGGCCGCAATCAGTATGGCGTAATAAATAATTTTGTATTCCGGGGATGCCCAGAATTTAATTTTTTCCGTCGGCCTGATCGGCTCAGCTGGCACGGCAGCAATTTTACGTTCACGTTGGATCGCAAGCGGAATCGCCGCAGCCACGGCAAAATATGAAAAAAGGAAGTATCGCGTTGCCGCGTTTTCAAACATAAACTGGTTGTGAGCCACAAAACCTATGAGCGCCACGCAGATTCCCCAGCTGAGATATGAGAACCATTGATTTTTCTCTCTGAAAAAAATCTTCAAGCTCTGAAATATGGCCAAGCCAAAGATGGCAAGATATATAACGAAGCCGACCAGCCCAACATTAAATGCGGTATCCAGAAATAAATTGTGGGCGCGGTCAAAAATCGTTTCCGGCATTGCGGTAAAAGACGGCGGATATTGGGCATTAAATACATAACCAAAAGTTTCCACGCCGTGGCCGATGATCGGGCGATCCATAATAAAACCGACCGCAAGCTGCCAAACCGCTAAACGCTCTTTGATTGTAATGTCTTCAAAATTAAAAATGCTCGCGACTCTCCGCAGATAGGGTGTATTCTGGACCAGGCCTGATTGCGATAGGGTGTTGAAATTGAAAGCGAGCATCAGAACCGCGGCAAGCCCAACCGCGCCAACGGCGATGGCAATTGACCGGCGCCAACGCCAGAGCAAAAGGAATCCGCCGATTGCCGCCATGACGACGAGAGCAACAAAGCCCGAACGCTTACCGGTGAGCACCAGGGCATATATATCCGTAAATACAAGCGCGAGCCAAGCGGCGCGGCAATACCAGCGTTTCGCGATCAGTGCCAGGGCAAAGGCGAGCGGCAGTACCATGATCAGATAATCGGAGAGATAAAGCGAATTTCCCAGAGTAGAAATGATTTCCGAAAAACCGGACGCGTCCTCTGTAAATTTCAAAAAGTCATAGCCATAGTATTGAAAAAAGCCATAAATCGAAACCGGCAAAGAGGCGAGCGCTGCCACCATAAAAAACCGATAGGCCTGCGTCAAAGTCCGGAGATGCCAGAAAATTAAATAAAAAGCGGAAAAATAAAACAGATAGGTAATCATGCCTTCAAAACGGATGTAAGTGCCCCACCAGCTGGCCGCAGGGTAGAAACTAAAAATCGTGGACAAGGCCATGACGCCGAAATAAGCGGTCATGAGCCAGAGCATGGCTCCGCCGCGTACAGTAAAACGGCGCCCCTCAATACTTTTTATAATCCAGATGGCAATCATGAACGCGACCGTAATGCACATGAGCTGGATTTTTGGCATGTTAAACGACTGATGTGAACGGTAATAAAACAGCGGCAGGGCCACGAGCAAAAATAACCACAGCATTTCAATCGCGTGGGTACAGAATATGGAGACCCTGCTTCTTGTCACGCTAGCGTTGATTGTATCTTTCATAAATATTACAAAAGAAATATTCTATATAATCTTATCCATGCTCCCCCAATTTTTACCGGACTCGACTTCAACGACGATGGGCACCGCGAGTTTGGCCGCGCTCTCCATTTCTTCCTGCGCGAAAGCCGCAACTTTTTTCGCCTCAGTCTCCGGCACCTCAAACACCAGTTCGTCATGCACCTGCAGAATCATTTTTGACTTCGGGGAAATCTTGGACAAGCCGGCGTGGATCTTAATCATGGCGATTTTCATGATATCCGCGGCCGCGCCTTGCACCGGCATGTTGATGGCCATGCGTTCGGCCGCGGCCTGAAGCTGGGCCACGTGGGAATTAATTTCCGGAAGATAACGCCGCCGGCCAAAAATTGTTTCAACATAACCAAACTCCCGCGCCAGAGCGCGGGTACGCTCCATGTACTCGGCCACGCCGGAGTAAACCTCAAAATATTTGCGAATAAATTCTTCGGCTTGGGCGTAACTTATGCCCGCCGACTGCGCGAGACCGCGCGGCCCCTGGCCGTAAATGATGCCGAAATTTATGGCTTTCGCGGATCGGCGCATATCTTTATCAACTTTGTCTTCCGGAACGCCCCAGATGGCCGCCGCCGTGGCGGTATGAATGTCGCGTTTCTCGCGGAACGCCTGGATCATGCGCTCATCGCCGGCCAAGGCGGAAACAATGCGAAGTTCAATCTGCGAGTAATCGGCCGCAACCAAAAGATTCTTCGGCTCGGCGATAAAAGCCTTGCGGATTTCACGGCCAAGTTCGGAGCGGATGGGAATGTTTTGCAGGTTGGGGTTTGAAGAGGAGAGCCGGCCGGTTGAAGTTACGGTCTGATTGAAACTCGTATGTACGCGGCCGGACGCGTTATCAACCAGCCGGGGCAGGGCGTCAATATAGGTGCTTTTGAGCTTAGCGAGTTCGCGGTGCTCAAAAATCAAATCAATAATCTCATGCTGACCACGCATTTTTTCAAGTTCCGGCGCGGCGGTGGAAAGCCCGGTCTTGCCGCGGCGGATGCCGGCCGGGGAAATGGCAAGTTTTTCGAAAAGCACTTCCTTGAGCTGGGTCGGAGAATTGATATTGAATTCACCGCCGGCCATTTTATAAATTTTCTTGCTGAGCTTTTCAATGCTCTCATCTACTTTTACTGCCATTTTATTTAAAAAACCGGAATCAATCTTCACGCCGATCTGCTCCATGGCGGCAAGGACGGGCACGAGCGGCATTTCGATCTCCTGAAACAATTTGGCCATGCCGGCCTCGCTAAGACGCGGCTCAAGCGCGTCCCGAAGATCCCAGATGCGCTTTATCTTATTTGCCGCCGAGTCCGCGGTTCCGATTTTCATCTCCTCGCCGAATTCCTGCAGTATGACGGACTCAAGGTCATAACTCCGCGTGCCGGATGACAGGAGATAGGCGGCAATCATGACATCAAAATCAAAACCAGCCAAGCGGATGCCCTGCCCTGCGAGCAATGCGGCTTCGCGCTTCAGGTCATGGCCGATTTTTTTTATATTTTCATTTTCAAGAACCGGCGCCGCGAGATCGACGAATTTTTTTAAATCGGTTTTTGATAATCTTGCAAGATCAAAAAACTGCGCGCCCGATTCCGGAAAATAAACCGCCAGACCGGCAAGGCTCGCACCGAAAAGCCCGGCCGCCCCAATCTCCGCAGCCACGGCGATTTGTTTTTCTCTGGCAATTCCGGCCAATGCTTTTTCCATCTCCCGGATAGAGCCTACCCGCCCGCTTGTTCTATTGTTCCCTTGTTCCATCGTTCCCTTATTTTCCGATTCCGCGCCGGGCAATTTCGCAATAAGTGACTTGAATCCAAATTCACCAAGCGCGGCAACCATTTCGTCGCGGTTCCACTTGCCAAGCTCGCATTTTTCCAACGCGAACTTAATGGGCACGTCAATAATAATCTTGGACAGTTTTTGACTTAATTTGGCCATTTTTTCACCTTTTTGTAATTTTTCCAAAGTGCCTTTTTTAAACTTTTCCGGATGGACTTTAACCTCGTGATACACATTCTCCAGACTGTCAAATTCGCGAATCAAATCACCGGCGCCCTTTGGACCAATGCCCGGCACGCCGGGAATATTGTCGGACGCGTCGCCGGCAATTGCTTTGTAATCAATGAGATGATCGGGCGGGAGGCCGTAGCGCTCGCGCACCTCAGACTCGCCATAGAGGGTGGCCTGGCTCAAACCCTTCACGAAAGCCAGAACCCGGGTGTTCCGGTCAACGAGCTGAAGAGTATCCATGTCGCCGGTGACAATGACTGAATCAACGTCCATACGCGGATCAAGAATGCGGGAAAGCGTACCGATGACGTCGTCGGCTTCATAACCCGCGGCTTCAAATACCGGAATATTAAAAACACGCAAAATATCCTTGACCATGGGGATTTGCGCGTAAAGCTCGTCCGGCTGTTTAACGCGGGTGGCTTTATATTCTTTAAATTCTTCATGCCGGAAAGTCGGGCCGGCTTTATCGAAAGTCACGGCCATGTATTCGGGCGCCTGTTCCTTAATCATCTTCAAGAGCACGGAAATAAAACCGTAAACCGCGTTAACGATCCGGCCCTTGGGGTCGGTTAGGGGCGGCAAGGCGTGCCAGGCGCGATGCAACAGGGCATTGCCGTCCAAAATAAGCAGGGTTTTCTTTTTTTGCTCTTTCATGGAGATATTTATGTATATTCTACCTGATTTTCAAAGTTTTGCCAAATGCATTTTTGGCTAAATTTAGATGTTTTTTCCCCATTTAATCAACAGTTTGGCGGATAATTTAGCTATGCCCAAGCCGATAAAGTGCCGGACTGAATATTTTCTTGAAAACATGGCGTAATTTTGCTACAATACAAGCAAATTTTAACGAATGGCCATCCTCCTTCGTCCCGATTGCTATCGGGGCTACGGCGGGTAAATCTGCAAAACTAAAACTTTTCTTTAAAAGCTAAAAGTACATCGTAGATAATCAGGCCACGTAGCCAAGCAGTAAGGCGGGAGTCTGCAAAACTCCTATGCGCGAGTGCAATTCTCGCCGTGGCCTGATTATCTATGATGATCTAAGTTTCGCGAATCGTCCCGATTTCCGCGCAGCGGAACATCGGGACGATTCCCACCGACACGTCGCTCGCGAGCGACGTGTCACCGCCCGCCTTGCCGAAGCTCAAGCCTGCCTGCCGGCAGGCAGGCGCAGCGAGAGCGTAGGCAGGTGGCCTCCAAAAAAATAATTCTAAACATGCCACTACCGCAATTAATACAAAAAAACGGATTTTTCGCGAAAAAGCTTTATCCGAACAAAAAACCCAAACTAAAAACAAAGGGGTTGCTGCGAAAAATTTTTTACGGCGCCGGCGCCGGCGTTCTTTTGCTATTTATTGTAACCGCCGTGCTTTTTGCCTGGTATTCGCGCGAGCTGCCGAATCCGGACAATCTGCAGGAGCGGACCGTGGCGCAGAGTACGAAAATTTATGATCGCACCGGGGAAATTTTATTGTATGAAATTCACGGAGAAGAAAACCGCACGCTTATAAAAATTGAGGACATCCCTGAATACGCCATCTGGGCGACCATCGTGCTCGAAGACCGCGATTTTTACAAACACCATGGCTTTAATCTCCGGGGCATTCTCCGATCGGTTTTATCCAATTTCATTAAAGGCACGCGCGTCGGCGGATCCACCATCACCCAGCAATTCGTGAAGAATTCGATCTTGAGTCCGGAAAAAACAATGACCCGAAAATTAAAGGAGTTAATTCTTTCCATTGAACTTGAACAAAGATTTTCCAAAGACCAGATTCTCCAGCTTTATTTTAATGAGATTCCCTACGGCTCAACCAACTACGGCATTGAAGCCGCTAGCCAGAATTATTTCGGAAAGAACGTAAAAGACATCACGCTCTCTGAAGCCGCGGTGCTCGCCGCTCTGCCGCAGGCGCCGACAAAATATCTGAACGACCAGGAACTTTTGCGCGGCCGGCGTGACTACGCCCTTGATCAGATGGCCGAACTCGGCTACATCACGCGCGAAGAAGCCGATACGGCCAAGGCCGAAGAAGTTAAAATACGGCCGCGGATTGACAACATCAAGGCGCCGCATTTTGTTTTTTATGTAAAGCAGCTACTCTCGGAAAAATACGGCGAGCGCACGGTTGAACAGGGCGGGCTTAAGGTAATTTCAACGCTCGATATTACAAAACAGGAGATTGCTGATCGTGCAGTGCGCGAGCACATTGAACAAAACGGCGAGAGCCAAAAATTTTCCAATGGTTCGCTTGTCGCAATCGATCCAAAAACCGGACAGGTGCTCGCAATGGTCGGCTCAAAAGATTTTTTTGACGATACCATCGACGGACAGGTGAATGTATCCCTCATGCCGCGCCAACCGGGCTCATCTTTTAAACCGGTTGTTTATACTATGGGGTTCATGAAAGGCTACACCGCGGAAACGATTCTTTGGGACGTACTCACTACTTTCAAGACCGCGACCACGCCGTACATTCCGCATAATTACGACCTCAGGGAGCGGGGGGCAGTGACCGTGCGGACCGCGCTTCAAGGTTCGCTTAATATCCCGGCCGTAAAAATGATTTATCTTGCGGGCATTGATAATGTGCTAGATTTAGCGGAAAAAATGGGTTACACCACATTTTCTGACCGCTCGCGTTTCGGACTTTCACTGGTTCTTGGCGGTGGGGAAGTAAAACTCCTGGAGCACACCGGAGCGTACGCGATTTTCGCGGCCGAAGGAAAAAAATATCCCATAAACCCAATTCTCAAAGTGGAAGACCCGTGGGGAAAAACACTTGAGGAATGGCAACAGCCCGAGGGCGAGCAGGTGATTCCGGCCGAGGCAGCGCGGCTCACGAGCAATATATTATCCGATAACGCAGCGCGCGCTTATGTTTTTGGCACCGGGTCGTATCTCCAACTCGGTGCACGCCCGGTGGCGGCCAAGACCGGCACGACCAATGATTATCGCGACGGCTGGACAATCGGCTACACGCCGAGCCTCGCGGCCGGGGTGTGGATCGGCAATAATGACAATTCCGAAATGTCGCGCGTCGGCGGCTCACTTGGCGCCGCACCGATCTGGAATCGATTTATGCGCGAAGCGCTGGAAGGAACCGAAATTGAAAAATTTACCGCGCCGCCGGCAAATGACGCGGCTAAGCCGGTGCTCGCGGGCAAATCAGCCGAAGAATTAAAAGTAAATGTTGACCGCGCGTCCGGCAAACTCGCGACCGAATACACGCCAGCTTCGTATACCGAAGAACGGACTTACCGCGAGGCGCACTGCATTTTATATTACGTTGACCGCGACAATCCACGCGGCCCGGCGCCAACAAATCCCGGGGTTGATCCGCAATTTGCGGGCTGGGAAGCCGCGGTGCAGGAATGGGTAAAGAAAAACGACCCCGGCTTTGTCGCGACCGCGCCGCCAACCGAATATGACGACCTGCACGTACCCGCGAACCGGCCGTTTGTGCAGATGACGGCGCCGGAAAATAACGCGACCGTAACCGAGCGCCGCGTTCATGTCGCGGCAACCGCGAGCGCGCTGCGCGGCGTCGCGAGAATTGAATATTATATCGATGAAACAAAAATCGGCACGACTTGGGGAAGCGGATCGGACGCCGTATTTTTCATACCGAACAGCGTGGACAAAGGATTTCACGCATTGCGCGCCCGGGCATTTGACGACATCGACAACAGCGAGGTTGATGAAATCACAATCAACCTGCTTGCCGAAAAGATTCCGCTTGAAATCCTTTTCACAAATCCCGAAGCCGGGGATGTGGTTCTGCAAAATGAATTTCCGCTACCGGTCACGGCCGAGCTTTCGGATATTTCAAACATCAAAAAAATCGATTTCTACTGGGGTGAGAATGAATTTTACGGCACTCTCATCGGCTCAGTGGTGGCGCCGAGCGAAAACGTAATGACTGTCTCCTGGGGAATCGCGCCGCGGCCGGGCAGCTACCGGCTCTGGCTTGAAGCCGAGGACTTGAACGGGCAGAGAACAAAAAGCGAGGTGATCGTGGTCCGAGTTGAATAAGCGCAACAAAAAAACCGGCGTTGAAAAATTCCGGTTTTTTGTTTTCTAGCGATCGCGGGGCGCATGCCTGGGTGACGATAATTTTTCTAGATACTCCGTTGTTTGCTTTCAGCAGGACCTACTTTTGTAACCAAAAGTATGCAAAAGTTTCGGGGTGGCTGACCTGCCTGCCGGCAGGCAGGTGCGCTCTCAATTTCATTAGGCGACTCTTTGCATTTCTAAACGGCGCTTAGCAGCCACCCCGAACCCCAGGTACTAACAAAAACGTTTTTTCGATAGGGAAAGGATTTATAAAAAAACAGGTGCTTTATTCAATCGCGCCTGCTTTTTAATTTTTATTGTTTTATGGGCATTACGATGTAGAAGTATTCCTTTTCATTGCCAATTGAACGGATGAGGCAGGGGTTGGCGGCATCGACCAGGCTGAAGCTCACTTCGCTGCCCGGAAGCGCGTTTAAGCCCTCCAGAAGATAGCGGTAATTTAATGTAATTTTATTCTCCGCGCCGCTTACTTCGCCGGCGAGTTCAACTTTGTTTTCACCGGTCTGCAAATCAATTGACCTTATGATAATACCCCGAGGCGGTACAAATTCAAGCGTGACATCAAAGAGCCCTGTCTTAGAGAAAAGGCTCGTGGTTTTGATGGCTTTTGCAAGCTCGTCCCTTGAGAGTTTGGCCGTGACCTTAAAATCGGCGGGCACGATCTGACGGTAGTCGGGATATTGGCCCTCGATAACGCGCGAAATAAGCTCAGCGTTCCCCAGGGTAAAAACAATCTGGCTCTCGGAAAAGGCAATTTCCAGGTTTTCCGGCGCTTCGGCATCGTCCTTAAACGCAGAGAGAATGCGCAGAACTTCGGCCATAGTGCGGACCGGCACGATTGCGGAAGCGTTTTCCGCCCCTGAACCCTTCTCCAGGGCAAGCGATGCCTCGCCCAGGCGATAGGTGTCGGTTGCGGCGAGGACCAGCCGTCCAGACTCATTCTCGCGGTTTATTTCCATGCAGATGCCGGCGAATTCCGGCTTTGACTCATTCGGCGAAACCGCAAAAATTACCTGGGAAAGCGCACGTTTAAATTCCGAAGCCGAACAGCTGTATACTTTCTTTTTCACTACCTGCGGAATAAGCGGAAACTCGGAGGCCGGCAGGCCTTTGATTTTGGTTTCGTAATTGCCGCACTTTATGCCGAGGTTCGTGTCCGTGGTTTCAATTTCCACGGCTTCGGCCGGCAGGAGATTCACATAGTCGCTAAAAAGCCGCGACGGCAGGGTAAATTCTCCGGGCTCGTCAATTTTGCCGCGAAGCGTACAATTAATGGCCACCTCAAGATTGGTGGTGGAGAGCCGGACACTCTTGTCCTCAATTTTAACGAGTACGTTATTTAAAATCGGCAAATTAATATTTTTGCTGGTAATGTGACTTACGATATTCAGCCCCCTCGCGAGATTTTCCTGCGTGCACACGAGTTTCATAATTATTGTTATTAGTTATTTTATATATTTATATATAGTAATAGTAGTAGGGCGGTGGACAGGGTGCAAAACCGGGAAACGCAGCAAGAAATGGCGAAAAAGTTAGGGGGTCAGAAGGTGGACAAGGTTTGCGTTACGCGGTGGAGGATTTTTAGGGAAATTGCCAGGAGAGAGAATCGAGTTTTTTTTGCACCGGCAGAGCGCAAGCAGAGCACAGGCGGAGTGGGGTTTTTTGCACTGCTTATACACCGTAAAGTTTTTCGCGGATCAATTCAAGGTCCTGTTTGAGCTGCTCGTCTATCTTCAAAAGATTGGAAATTTTTTCGTACGCATGCATGGCAGTGGTGTGGTCGCGGCCGCCGAGTTCGTCGCCGATGGACGGATACGAGGCTTTCATTTCTTCACGCAGCAAAAACATGATAATTTGGCGTGGGAAAGCCAGCTTTTTTTCGCGGCTTTTGCCTAAAATATCCGGTGTTTTTATCTCAAAATAATTTCCAACCACTTCAATGAGCTGGCGCGGGGAAATGGATTTGCGCCTGTGGATGGGAGAAAAGCTTTCAAGCACGGATTCAATGGTTTCCATGCTGGGCGCCAGACTTTTGAACTGGTGATAGGCAATGATTTTATTTAAGGCGCCTTCTAGCTCGCGGACATTGCTTTGAATCAAATTGGCGATGTGCTCTAAAAATTCGCGGTCAAGGTCGTAGTTTTTTTCGTGGCACTTGTTTTGCAAAATGGCAATGCGGGTTTCGAAATCAGGGCTGGAAATATCGGCAATCATGCCCCACTCAAAGCGGGTGAGGAGCCGGTGCTCAAGTGACGGAATCGCTTTGGGCGGCCGATCGGAGCTGATGATGATTTGTTTATTGAATTGGTGCAGGGTGTTAAAGGTGTGAAAAAATTCTTCCTGCGTGCCTTCTTTACCGGTGATGAACTGGATATCGTCAATCAAAAGAAGATCCACGTTGCGATAAGTGTCTTTGAATTCTTTGGCATGACCGGAGCGCACGGCCTGTATAAAATCATTGGTAAAGCGTTCACAGGTAACATAGAGTACGCGAAGATGGGGGGCGGTAGTCAGGGTTTCGTGACCGATGGCCTGCAAGAGGTGGGTTTTGCCGAGTCCGGCACCGCCATAAATAAAAAGAGGGTTGTACACCTCTCCGGGTTTGGCCGCCACGGCCTGAGCCGCGGCATGGGCGAGTTCATTGCCCTTGCCGACCACAAAATTTTTGAAGGTATAGCGTGAATTTAAGCCAATTTCGCACCAGTGATCGCGCTGGGGAAGCTGGGGGCGGATCGGTTCGGTGGCGACCGGGGCGACCGGCGCTTCGTCGGCGTATTCCTGCACCACTTCGTTCTGGGGCCGGATTTCAACCTTGTAGATTATTTCTTTGACCGGATGATTGGTGACATTGCGCAGGGTTTGAATAATCGCGGGATTGTATTTTTTTTCAAGCCACGCCTTGGAAAAGGTATTTGGCACGCAAATAATCACCTTGTCGTTTTCAATGCCGGCAATAAAAGTATTTTTAAACCAGGTGCGGAAATTTACCTTGCTAAGATTAAGCTCCAGTTCGCCAAGAGCGGCTTGCCAAATTTCGTGGACGTTCATAGGTTTATTTTTTATTTTTTTTATGCCCGGGGGGCGATTCGTTTTTCCGGGCGCTGCTACCCAATATTATCACAAAGCCGGGGATTTGAAAATTGGCTAAAATAAGCCAAAAAGTTAATAAATTGTTGATAAACTGTGGACAGTGTGCATTACTCGTATTCCAAGTGTAATGCGTCTTGAAAAAATAATCAAGGTATAGTATGATTGGCTTGCTAAATACCATAAACCCGTCCCTGCGGCAATGCCGCAGGGCATCTGGGCGGGTTTTTTAGACAAAGTGTCGGCTCCGCCGACCTTATTAAGCATAAATGCCCCGATAGCCATCGGGGCCACTAATAAAATATATGCCAAAGAGAACATTTCAGCCGAAAAAGAGCTATATCCGCAAAAAAGAAGGCTTCCGCAGCCGCATGAAAACCAAAGGCGGCCGCAAGGTGCTAGCCCGGCGACGGGCGCGAGGCCGAAAGAAATTGAGCCATTAATCATATGCTTCCGGCCCAATACCGACTACGAAAAAAGCTGGACATTGAGGCGGTTTTGAAGAGGGGAAGAAGCGCGTATACTCCAAATATTTCCGTAAGATTAGCGAAAAATCAGCTTGGAGTATCGCGTTTTGCTTTTGTGGCCGGGCTTAAGGTATCAAAAAGCGCGGTTAAGAGAAACCGGGTGCGGCGCCAGCTCCGGGAGATCGTGCGCAAGCACCTTGGGGCAATCGCTGCCGGTTATGACGTCATGGTCATGACCAAACCCGCGATTTTACAGCTTAAGTTCGGGGAAATGGAAAAAGAACTGCTCGGACTTTTTAAAAAGCAGGGGATTGTATGAGTTTTTTTACGGCCATGGCGCGCCAGGCGGCGCTTTTCGCCATCCGGGGGTATCAGAAAACATTGAGTTTTGACCATGGGATTTTTCGTTTCATGTTTCCGGGCGGATATTGCCGGTTTCAGCCGACCTGCTCGGACTATACTTATGAGTCAATAAAAAAATACGGCATCATCCGGGGCGGGTTCAAGGGACTCTGGCGGGTGATGAGGTGCAATCCGTTTTCAAAAGGCGGATTGGACCTGCCGTAACAATTAAAAATTCAAAACCTGCCTACCGGCAGGCAGGTGTAAAATTAAAAGTTGTTGTATCCGCGCGGCGGATATTTTTTATCTCGGTTAAGTTTGACGCGCTCATTATTGTCATCCTGAGCCCGAGCCTGCCTGCCGAAGCTTTAGCGAAGGCAGGCGAAGCGAGAGGCGAAGGATCTCACATATTGGATAAACCAATGTGGCGCCATGGATAGCCATTCCGAGACTGCGAGATCCTTCGCCCCGACATTCCGCTTTGCGGAAGTCGTGGCTCAGGATGACAATCAATGGAAGTTTGATTATAAAAACAACCATCATGTTTGGTTGTCTATTTTTTATGAAATTATTTTTTAATTTCCACGATTTTGTTGCGCGATTTTTTTCCGGAGGCGATAATGATTTTTGATTTCGGAACATCGAAATATTTGGACAGGGTTTCAATCAGCTCTTGGTTCGCGCGATTATCAAGCGGCGGAGATTTGAGTTTGACTTTGAGCGAACCGTCGTCAAGTTCAACGATTTCCGGCCGTTTGGCGCGCGGGATGACGCGGATTTTAATTATTTTATTGCTCATGTGTCGCGAGTTCAAACTTTTCTTCAAGCGGTTGAAGAATTTTTTCTTCTAGTTTTTTCAGAACCGATTTTTGGTAGATCGTATCCGGCCGCTGCGAAAAATTTGTATCGATTATCACGACTCGGCCGGTTATCTCGTTATTATCATCGATTTCGGCCATGATATTGTCGCTTTCCAGGCTATGCCAGGTGTAGGCAGCGCGCGGTTCCTGCGCGTGGAATTCCCGTAGCCCGTGAACGAGCGTTTGCACCGAGTGCTGAAGGAGGGGGTAATTAGGGTGGCTCTTAAGTTCCGGACTGGAAAGAACTCTTGAAAACGTCGTGCCGTGAATACGTTCCTGAATAACCGCGCCAGTAAATTTTTTGTCCTTAAATTTTTCAATTTCCTTGCCCAGCTGGCTAATAATTTTATTGAAGGGTTTATTTTCTTGATTTTTATGGCGCTCATCTAGGCCGTAGCGTCCAGCCAAGCGGCGGTTGGCCTGAATTAGCCAAAATTTATGATAAGGATAAATATTTTTCGTATCGAGTTTTGCTTTTTCAAAGGTTGATTCAAGACGATTGGGAACAACGAATACAGATTCAGCGATCATGCCCGGAGGAAAATATTTTTTCATTGTCTCGTATTCTTCCTCTTGCTTTGAAAAAAGTTCGACCGCGCCCTTTTCGCTAAAAAGTAAGTCGAGGTGAAAATCTTTATTATTTTAAGTGGTTAATAATTTGCGCGTGGATTTTTTTATTCGTGGCAACAAGGTCGCGGCTCGCCGCGGTCCATTCGATACCGCGCGAATCGGTAACGCGGCCGCCGGCTTCGCGGATGAGTACGCTGCCGGCTAAGTTGTCCCAGGATTTTGAGCCGGCGATCACGATGGCGTCGGCGCGGCCGGCGGCAACATTCGCGTGTTCAAGGCCGGCGCAGCCCAGGCGGCGGTAGACGCGGCTGTGCGCGGCGATTTGATTGGCAATCCGCCGGCCGCGCCGGATCTCGGCCGGGCTGTAGCCGTGGCAGAATTGAATGAATGAATCCGCGAGGCGCGCGGTTCTGGAAACATGAAGGCGTTGATTTTCAAAAAATGCCCCTGCGCCGGCAACGGCAGAATACATTTCATTTGCGGCCGGAAGATAAATTACACCGAGAATGGGTTTGTTTTTGTAGGCAAGGCCGATGTTTACGGCGAAAAGCGGCAGGCCGGCATCGTAATTCACCGTACCGTCAAGCGGATCAACGTACCAGCAAAAATCCGAGTGATTGATTGGGTATTTGCCTTCTTCGCTCACGATATTGTGATGCGGAAAGCGCTTTTTTAGCAGTTTAATTATAATCGCGTTGGCGCGGATGTCGGCCGTGGTGACCAGTTCATGGTCTTTTTTATATTTGCGGCCGTTGCCGGCGTGGCGGAAGTGGCCCATAAGTTCGCGGCCGGCCGAGAGGGCGGCGGTTTTGGCCGCCTCGAGCATGGACAGCATTTGTTTTTCGTCGGTTTTCATATACGGCATTATATCACAAAAGGACAGGTCTCGGCCCGTCCTTTTGTATTACCTGATCATGTTTTTTTTCAGCATTTCGATTACCTTGCGGTTGCGCAGGGCGCCGAAAATGTAATCGCGGTATTCGGGAGAAAAGATTTGTTTGCGCGCGTCATCATTATCCTTGTAGGTTTCAGCCTGGCGGTCAATCTCCTGGTCAACGTCTTTCTCTTCGACGTCAATTTTTTCTTTTTGGCTGATAACGCGGAGCAGGAGAGCGGCTTTGATGCGGCGCATGGCTTCGGCCGCGAAATCAATTTTGAGGTCGGCGACGGTTTTTTTGATGCTCGCGAGATAGTCTTCAAACTTCATGCCCTGGTGCTCGGCATTGTGTTCAAGCTCGTGAAGCATTTTGTTGATTTCCTCGTTCACCAGCAAGTCGGGCATGTCGCCGAAGCGGCTCGCGGAGATCAGATCGTCAAAGATGGCGCGTTCAAGCCGGCGCTCTTCTTCTTCCGCGGCTTCGTTCACGAGATTCTCGCGGATGAGTTTTTTCATTGCCGCGAGATCGGGCTGGCCCATGGTTTTTGCGAATTCGTCGTTAATCTCCGGGGGTTCGAGTTCGTATACTCCAGTCGCTTTGACGCGGAAATCAACATTTTTTCCCTGCATGCTTTTTTGAAAATGCTGGTCCGGAAATTTTAAGGTGAATTTTTTTTCATCGCCGGATTTTAATCCCACAAGTTCCCGGGTCAGGCCGGGTATGTAATTTTCCTCGGCGAGGTAGACCTGGAAATTCGGGCTCTTGCCGCCCTCCATAATGACGCCGTTCTGCGTCATTTCCATTTCAATCACGACTTTGTCGGCGGCGGTGGCCGGGCGGTCAACCAATTTTTCCTTGGTCTGCATTTTACGGACGTCTTCAATCACTTTATCAATTTTTTTGTCCTCAATCTCCGGGGTTTTGCGGTCAAATTTTTTTACGGAATAGTCCGCGAGCTTATCAATCTCCGGGACGAGGGAAGTTTTAATTTTGAAGGCAAGCGGATTGCCGGGCGCGAGCTTTTCCACGTTGATTTCCGGCGAACCGATGGTCTCCAGGCTTTCGGCCGCGAGCGCGTTGGCGTAATGTTTGCGCACGATGTGTTCAAGCGCCTCTTCCCAGATCGCCATTTCGCCAAAGCGCTTCATGATCATGTCGTAGGGCGCTTTGCCCGGGCGGAAGCCGGGGATGGTTGATTTTTGCGAGAGCCGTTCGGCCGCCTGTATTAAAAACGGCTGGATTTCGTCAACCGGAATGGTGAATGAAAATTCAGCGCATGATTTTGGAAGTTTTTGAAATGTGTATGGCATATTGGGTGGAGTATAGCCGAAAATACGAAAACCGTCAATTGCTGTCCGGAAATTCGGAAAATATGATATACTAGGCGTATATGGCAAAAATGACCGCGAAAAAACGCGAAGAATACCGCAAAAGACTTCTAGGAATAGAGACGGAGTTAATCTCGCTTCAGGCAAAGTTACGCGACCTCAAGAAAAGATCGCGAAAAGTGAGGGAAGACGGTATGGCAAGCCGCGACCAGCGGGAGATTGAAAAGATCAGGAAGCAGATCGGCCTGACATAACTATATTAAAAAAACTTAGAAAAATTCTTCTAAGTTTTTTTAATATTTTAGTTATTATGCCGTTCCATTCTTCGCTTTTATTTCGTTCAGAGTTTTTCGGACCCTATCTATCGCTTGTTTATTCATTTCATCTTCTTCGGTACCGCCGCGGTCTAGCGAGCGAAAAAGAAAAGGATCAGTTAGAAATTCGGATGTGCCTTTAACTTTTGCCCATTTTCCGCTTTGAGGAAATTTTACCTCTTCAATCTTGTCGCTAGCCTCTAATATTGGTAGGAGTTGCGCGATAGCTTTTTCAAGATCCGGTGAAAATCCCTCCCCTTTATCCATGCGCTTAAGCAAAGTGCCAAGTTCTTCTACGACCGAATCCCTATCTCCTCGAGCGAATAAATCTACGCGCACCTCGGCCGGCTTTTTGTCTTTTAACGAATCCACTAAGCCATTAACAAAAAATTCATGATACTTATCAGCTTTTTGTGGGTCCACGGTTTCAATGGCCGCGGCTAATTTTGGGATGTCATGGAATCCTTCAGTTTGAAAATAGTCAACCTTGGGAAGCGCTTCCCCTCGTATTTTAGACACTTCGTCGCGCTGTTTTTGTTTTTCTGTTTTCTTTTCCTTGACTATGTCAAGAGGTTGCGTTTCGAGCGCTTCGGTCAAACGCGCCATTGCTACCGGTCCGACGGCTTGAGAATCATCAATAAGTCTACTTAGATTTCTACGACCATCGCGCTGCATAGATACATTCCCGGTCTTCATTTTTTCAATAACAATCTGCGCCGCTTCCTTTAAATATTTGGGATTGTCCCGCAGGTTCAAGTAATGTTCCATTCCGTTGATAACCTCGCTAAGCCGTTTACTCTGTTCTTGAAATTTTGGATTCTCTGCCATTTTGGCCTGTACATTCTGCAACTCCGTAAGACCTTCAGTCGTTATTTTAGCCTTTTGTTTTTTGGGTATATTCTCTAATCCTCGCGCCATGGATTCAACACCGTAGACTTCATCAAGCGAAAATTTTGCGAGGTATTCTTTAATATCATCTGCACCAAAAAATTTTTCCGTTTTTTGCGCTTCAGCGGGTGTTTCCAAGGGTTTTTCTGCGGCTGGCGCTTCGACCGGTGCCTCGACGGATGCTTCGGCGGCTGGGGTTTCGGTCACGGTTTCGGCCGGTACGGGTTCGCCGCTTTCAAGCGTCGAAAGTTCGGCGTCAATCCGCGCAGCTTCGGCTTTGAGATTTTCAAATTTTTCTTTGGCCGCGGCGGCTTCTTGCTTGATGGCGTCAATTTCCGCCTTGGCTTCGGCATCCAAGTTCTCGCCCTGCTCGGCGGCAAATGTTTCGGCTTCAGCCACGGCGGTGTCAGCTCCTTGGGCTTCGACTTCGGCACTCGCAAGTTCGGCGCCAACGCGTTCACGATCGGCCGAGAGTTCGCCCTTTTTTGATTCTTTTTCCGCTTGAGCGGCGCGTTCGGCCTCCTGTTTTTTAGCCTGTTCGGCTTCCGCCTTGGCTTGATCGGCGGCTTCTTGTTTGGATTTCATGGCGGCAAGTCGTTCTGAAAATGCCATATATTTGGTTAAATTTAGCTTTGTTATGCTAATAATATATCAACTATTCTTATTGAGCGTCAAGCCATAAACCCGACCCTGCGCTTTTAGTGCAGGGCATCTGGGCGGGTTTTTTAGAAGAAGAGTCGCCTGCCTGCCGGCAGGCAGGGCTCCGCCGACATATTTATTCATATTGCCCGCTTACCCCGAGACAAGATTACAGGGTAAGCGGGCTTCTAATAAAATAAAACCCGCGGCTTTTCCGCCGGAGGCGGATCCATTGGAGGAGGCGCGGGTAGAAATGTTGTTAGCGAAACAATATTTCTACAGCTCGCCGTTTATTTCACGTTCCAGGCGGCCATAAAAATTTTTCATATATGTTATTCTCTCACTGCAGATATTTTTCGCGGTTTGAGTGAATAGTTTGTCAATTAAAAATTTATGTTTTGTTTCAAATTCAATCTGCGGACTGTGTTTGGTTTTGTCATGAATCCGGCCGTTTATTTTGCCGCCCATGTTTTCTTTAATATATTCGTTGATATCAACTTTTTTAAAAATATTTGCATTATTTTTTCCAACCCAGGTAAATCCGCGCGCCATGCCGATCGCGCCGGTGGCATCAAGTTTGTCGGCGTCAAATAGTATTTTGGCTTCAATGGTTTGGGGTTTGTGTTCGGTTTTGTAGCGATGGGAAATAATGCAGTCCTGCGCATGCTTGATTTTTTCGGCGGAAAAACTCAGGTTTTTTAGAATCGGTACGGCCATTTCCGCGCTGACTATTGCGTGATCGGTATTGCCGCTCGGGTCGTTGAGCTCTTTGTATCCGCCGATATCGTGCAGGAGCGCCGCGGCTTGCAAAACGTCCAAGTCAACCGCACTTTCATTTTTCGCGATAGTCAGGGCGAGATTATATACTCGCAGGACATGGCCCATGTCGTGCGAAGGGTCCGTCATATTTGAGATTTCTTTTTCCGCCGCGTCTTTTAATTTTTGAAAAATTATTTCTTCCATATTTTATTTTTTTTGATTGAAAATAATAAATAAACAATAATTCCGCCGATGGCGAATAAAATAAAGCCAAGAAAGTAAACCGCATAAACACCCTTAATGATCGGGAAATCATTTTGCAGCTCGGGTTTTGTAATCATTTCATATTCTCCCTGAATGAGAAAAAACCATATCAGGGAAAGAAATGCTGATAAAACCAGTTTAATTATGAATATAAGTCTGTTTTTCATTTGTATTAATTTATGGAATACAGCCATATTTTAACACTAAAAGCTTGTTTTATGAAAGTACACGATTAACAAAAAACCGCCCCGGTATTATGGAGCGGTTATTTTTATTATTTTTATTTCACCATGAATCCGATGATGAGAAGCGCGACGATGTTCAGTATCTTAATCATCGGGTTGATGGCCGGGCCGGCGGTGTCTTTGTACGGGTCGCCGACCGTGTCGCCGGTGACGGCCGCCTGATGGGCGAGCGAGCCTTTGCCGCCGTAGTTTCCTTTTTCAATATATTTTTTTGCGTTGTCCCAGGCCGCGCCGCCGGTGGTCATGGAAATGGCGATAAAAAGGCCGGTGACGATTGAGCCGATCAAGAGTCCGCCCAAGGCTTCGGGTCCGAGAACAAATCCGATGACAATCGGCGCGAGAACCGGAATCAGAGCCGGCACAATCATCTGGCGCAGGGCGCCGCGGGTCACGATATCAACGCATTTTGCGTAATCGGGTTTGGCCGTTCCTTCCATAATGCCTTTGATTTCGCGGAACTGGCGGCGAACTTCTTCAACTACCTTGCCCGCGGTTTTACCCACGGCCTCCATGGCAAAGGCGCCGAAAAGATACGGCAGGAGTCCGCCGATAAAGAGGCCGATGATCACGCGGTAATCGGAGAGCTGGAACAGGAATTCGCGTCCGCCGGTGGTGAGCTCTTCGGCGTATGCGGCAAAGAGCACGAGCGCGGCCAGTCCGGCCGAACCAATGGCGTATCCCTTGGTCACGGCCTTGGTGGTGTTGCCGACCGCATCAAGCGGATCGGTGATATTGCGAACCTCTTCCGGCAGTTCGGCCATTTCGGCGATGCCGCCGGCATTATCCGTAATCGGGCCGTAGGCATCAATTGCAATAATAATTCCGGTGAGGGAAAGCATGCTCATCGCGGCAATGGCGATGCCGTAGAGCCCGGCAAAGGCAAAAGCAGCCCAGATGCCCAGGGCGATGACAATCACCGGCAGGGCGGTTGATTTCATGCCGATGCCGAGTCCGGCGATGATGTTTGTGCCATGGCCGGTCTCGCTTGCCTTGGCGATTTTTTTCACGGGATTATATTTTGTTGATGTGTAATAATCGGTAATGATAACCATGAGCGCGGTCACTGCAAGCCCGATGAGCGAAGCGAAAAATATATTATTGATTTCCGCCGGATCGTTGAAGCTTGAGGCAAGCATCCAGCGGGTGACCGGGTAGAAAGCAGCGGCGGCAACGACTCCGGCAACCGCGAGCCCGCGATAAAGCGCGGCCATGATGTTCTGGCTTTTGCCGAGGCGGATGGCGAATGTGCCGATGATTGAGGCGATGATGGAAACCGCGCCGATCACAAGCGGATAGAGAACAATGTTCGGCGAGGTGGGGAAAAGCAAGGAGCCGAGAAGCATGGCGGCAACCGCGGTAACGGCGTAAGTTTCAAAAAGATCGGCCGCCATGCCGGCGCAGTCGCCGACATTATCGCCGACGTTGTCGGCAATCACGGCCGGATTTCGGGGATCGTCTTCCGGTATGCCGGCTTCAACTTTTCCCACTAAGTCGGCGCCCACATCCGCGGCTTTTGTATAGATGCCGCCGCCGAGGCGGGCAAACACGGAAATTAAACTGCCGCCAAATCCGAGCCCAATCAGGGCCTTGAGATCGCCGGTTGCGGCAAAAAATACGGCAACGCCCAAAAGCGCGAGCCCGACTACGAGAAGGCCGGTGACTGAGCCACCGCGGACCGCTACCTGAAGGGCGGCGGACATGCCGCGCTTCGCGGCTTCGGCGGTGCGGACATTGGCGCGAACCGAAACGTTCATGCCGATATAGCCGGCAGCGGCCGAAAGCGCGGCGCCGACCATGAAGCCGAGCGCGACCTTGGCGCCGAGCCCGATCCAGAGCAGGACAAAAATCACCGCGCCAATGGCGGCGATTACCTTATATTGGCGGTTTAAATAGGCGCGGGCGCCTTCCTGGATTGCCAGGGCAATACCCTTCATTTTACCGTCGCCTTGGGGGAGTTTAAGGATCCAGCCGATGAGAATGCAGCCGTAGATAATGGCGACAATTGGCGCGAGAATCGAAACTAGGAGTGGGACAGACATAGGTGTATAATTAAAGAGAAATTTATTAAATCTTAGCGAAATATATCATAGTTTTTTGGTGCGGTTTTGTCAATCCGGCGTTTGCACAGAAGTCGGCCGGAGGGTTGACAATTTTCCCAAAATATGGTATTATCTTGAACGTCAAATAAGGTTTTTGAATGTAAGAATAATTAAGCTCATTTGAGCTAATTTTCCGGCTTTTAGAGCAATTTTTACGATTTTTTGGCTAATTCTAGGGAAAATTGCTTGGAGTGCGGAAAAATTCGAGGTCCATATAAAAATAGCAATAAAAAAATTCACTGTTCAGACATTCCTGGGGTTGTACAAGGTTGTCGGAATCGCGCTTTGCGGCATGGGAGGCATTGCAAGAGCCGCGTTCGCGCCGATTCGCATCATTGGACAAAAAATCCTCAGGGTTTTTATTTTGCTCGGTTTTCGCGCATTTCGGCAGTCGCGTTCTTTTGCCGGCGGACTGGCGCTTCCGGCCAAGAATACCTTCATGTATATTTTTACCAATCGCTATACAATCCATATAGCGGTGGCGCTTATTGCGATTTTTACGAGCGTGAGTAGCCTGAACGCGTATGAGGTTCGTACCGAAACATTCGGCGAGGGCAGCCTATTATATTCTATTGTTGGCAATGAGGATTTGGAGCTTACCGAAGAAACCCTGGATCTCGAGCTCATACAGCAGGAAAAAAGTTACGGCGCCGGCGATGCGCTTGCGGTTCTGCCGCAGGTTGATTATAACGAAGAGCCGGACTACGGCTTGATTCAGACCGTGGGCGAAGGCAACGCGGTGATTCAGCCGTCAATTCCAGAGGGCGGAGAATCGGTCGCGCCGCGCACGAGTGTGGAAGAATATATAGTTGAAGATGGAGACACCCTGAATTTGATTGCCGAAAAGTTTAACATCAGTTTGAATACCCTGCTTTGGGCGAACAGCCTTTCGGCCGGCAGCTTCATTCATCCGGGCGGCAAGTTAACGATCTTGCCGACGTCCGGCGTTTTGCATACCGTGAAGAGCGGGGAGACGGTCGCCGGCATCGCGAAGAAATATAAATCCGAGTCCGAGAAGATTATTGAATTCAATAAGCTCGCGAGCGCGAGTGATTTGCGCGTGAGTGAAAAGATTGTGGTGCCCGGCGGAATCATGCCGGCTGCTCCGCGGCCGAGCTATACCGCGCCGGTCAGCACGATTTTTGGCAGCAACCCGCCGCCCGGGAGCACTTCGCAATCAAGGACGCGCCTGCTCTGGCCGACGATCGGCCACCGCATCTCGCAATATTATCATTGGGGCCACAGCGGCTTGGATATCGCGGTGCCGCTCGGCGAACCGATTTACGCGGCTGAAGCTGGTACCGTAACGCGCGCCGGCTGGTATGTTGGTTATGGCAATTGCATTGACATTAATCACGGCAACGGCATGATGACGCGCTACGGCCACGCGTCCAAAATATATGTAAAGCCGGGCGACAAGGTTTCGCGCGGCCAGACCGTCGGGCTTGTTGGTTCAACCGGCCGGTCAACCGGTCCGCATATTCATCTTGAGGTAATCATCAACGGCGCGAAATACAATCCGCTCTCGTATATCAGATAATCAATGGAACAATGGAGCAAGAGAACAATAGAACAAAAAACGTCCGCGAGTAATGCGGACGTTTTTGATTTATTGGTACAAACGGTTTATTTAATAGTTTTTACCAGTGAATTTATGTAGTCAAAAGTTTCGTCGCCTTGAAGAATGATGTCAAAATATTTTTTAAATTCTTCCTCTGAATTATATTCGCAATTTTGAAATCCGATCTTGAGAAGATTGGCATAATTGAAACCTTCAATCATGCCAAGATCACCAGGACTGTCGCCGAGCAAAATAACGTTTTTTCTGTTTTTGATGGCGCGATAAACTTCGGGTATATTTTGAAGGATTGTTTCGTCCTTGTTCATGCAATTAATAATTGGCTGTTTGGCGGAAATGGCCTTGCCGGCTTCATCCCAAACAAATTGGTTTGTCACGTAAAATATATTTTCATAATCGCTTTTGTTTTTTTCAAAATACATCCGGATTGCATCGCCACAGCCGCTTGACGAGATGATTACGAGGGGGATGTTGTTTTTTTGCAGAATGTCCAGAAATTCGGTAACGCCCCGCCTTAGTTTTACGGGTCCATTCTGCACGATGTCTTCTAGATCGGCCTTTGACAGTCCGGATTGGATAAGCAGTTCGGTGTGTTGCGCCCACCACTCCCTCATCGATATTTTCTTTTCCTCAATCGGAATGTCGGGGTCAATCTCAATGGTATGATATTTATCGGCGAACGATCGTGCTTTTTCCGTATATTCCGGGGTCAGATGATTTCCGTCTCGGAGCATGGCAATAATTGAAGGCGTTTTAATTCCATCTATGCAACCGTAGGTTAAAGTGCGGTCGAAATCGGTTAAAATATGCAAGTTCCCATAGCCGGATTTTTTAATTTCCTGCATTATTCTTTCAAATTTTTGTGGATCCGGGATGATTGGTTTCATGTCATTATTCCTCTTCAACGAATTGCTTCATTTTGTCGGCGAATTTTTTGAACGCCTTGGAGAGTTTTTGCGCGCCGGTGATGGTTTGTTCCAGGGTTTTTTCCACGGCATTCAATCCTTTGACTTTGTGAAAATCGCCAAATTCGTATTGGACCATTTGCTTGTCGACTTTTTTATTTATAAAGCGGTAGACATCGAGCAAAAAATATTTTCTTAAAAGATTCAGACGGCCTTCATGGTCGAGTCGGCGGACACTTAAGAAGAGGTAGGCATTTTTGAGCACGCCGTATTTGGCGAATTCGCGCGCGCGCTCGACATAATCGTGGTCTTCGGACATTTTAAGAGTTTCATTGAAGCCGCGAATGCGCTCGTGGAGGCGGCGGGTAACCAGAATCCCGGCGCCCGGGGCGAAGGAATAAAAATCCTGCGTCGATTCAATGATGAGATTTGCGAAAAAGAAAATTATTTTATCAATATTCAGATCAGAGATGGGGAAGAGGGTCGGTGTGGCGATTTCAAAATAATTTGTATTGAATTCAGAAAGAGCGGTGCGCAGGAAATTTACGGGCAGAATAACGTCGGCGTCCAGGAATAAGAGATACTGCCCGCGGGCCGCGCGGGCGCCGGCATTTCGTCCGGCGGCCGGCGTGCCGCCTTCGACCACGCGTGCGCCCCAGGCTTCCGCAATCTCGTGGGTGCGGTCGCGGGAGGCGGCATCGGCAACGATCACTTCATAATCGCGATAAGTCTGCCGCTTGATTGAATCAAGCAGCTTGGGGAGAAGACGCTCTTCGTTGAATGTTGGAATGATTATTGAAATCATACGGGGCGGGTTAGGTGCTAGGTTTTAGGTACTAGGTATTGGGTTTTGAGGGTGTGGATTGCCCGATTTAGCATTCTGACGATCTCATTTAGAAGTTTTTCCGAATGCTCGAAATTTATTTCCTTTCCAAAAGCTAATTTTTTTACAATAATAATTTGCGTTTCCATCTCAGCGGCTGATCCGTATGCAATTATTAAAAATTGACGAAAGTCTTTTCTTGTTCCGCGGCTGCGTCCCTCGGCAATATTGGAAGGAATAGAAACCGCGTTTCTGCGCATTTGCGATACGAGCCCAAAAGTTTCATTTTTGGGAAAACTGGCGGTTATTTTATATATCTCAACGACTAGTTCAATCGATTTTTGCCAAATAATCAGATCTTTATATGATACTATTTTATTTTCCTCCATAATAAAAATTTTACGATTTTATACCAAGTACCTAATACCTGATACCTAAAACCTAACACCTATTCAACTCTTGGTCTATATTGCAACGCTTCGGCGACGTGGCGGCTTGTGATTGCTTCCGCGGCTTCGAGGTCGGCGATAGTGCGGCTGATTTTTAGCATGCGGAAATAACCGCGTGCCGAAAGATGAATTTGTTCAACCGCCTGGCGCATGAGCTCGCGCGATTCTTGATCCAATTGGCAGAATGATTTTATCATTTGGTTGTTCATTTCCGCGTTGGTCAGGATATTCAGTCCGCGGAAGCGCTTGGCCTGGATGTCGCGAGCGGCCTGTACGCGCGCTTTGATTATCGATGACGGTTCGGAGAGAGTGTCGGTTTCCAATTTTTCAAATTTAATTTTCGGCACGTCGACATGAAGATCGATGCGATCAAGCAATGGGCCGGATATTTTTTTATTATAATTTATGATGTTGATCGGACTGCAGGAGCAGGCGGTCAGTGGGTCGCTCGCATAGCCGCAGGGGCAGGGATTGCGCGCGGCCACGAGCATGAATTTTGCCGGAAACTGGAGAGTGCCGGCGGCGCGCGAAACGGTGATTGAGCCGTCTTCCAGGGGCTGGCGTAGATTTTCCAGAACCTGGCGCGTAAATTCCGGAAATTCATCCAGGAAAAGAACGCCGCGGTGGGCAAGGCTCACCTCGCCGGGCTTGGGCCAGGCGCCGCCGCCCACGAGGGAGACGCCGCTCGCGGTATGGTGCGGCGAGCGGAACGGACGCTCGGAAATGATTGGTTTATCGGTGGGGAGCTGGCCGGCAACGCTGTAGATTTTGGTAATTTCCAGGGCTTCCTCAATCGTGAGGTCGGGCAGGATGCTCGGCAGGGCGCGCGCGAGGAGCGTTTTACCCGAGCCGGGCGGACCGGACATGAGAACATTGTGCGCTCCGGCGGCGGCGATTTCTAGAGCGCGCTTTACATGCTCTTGCCCTTTGACGTAGGCAAAGTCATAAGCCGTTTCCGCGCTCGGCGGCGGCAGGGAATTAAAAGTTTTTTCATAAGGTTCAATAATCTGTTCGCCGCGCAGGTGGCGCGCGAGTTGTTCAAGATTTTCCACGGCAAAAATTTTTGGGCCGGGCACGAGCGCCGCCTCGGCGGCATTGGCCGCGGGCACATAAAAAGATTCGGCGCCGAGCGCCTTGGCGGAAATTGCCATGGCGAGCACGCCGGTGATGGGGCGAAGGCCACCTTCAAGAGAAAGTTCTCCGGCGAAGATCTCCTTGGGCGATTCGGCAAAGGTATCGGGAATCTGGCCGGTTTTTTTAAGAATGCTCACGGCGATCGGAAGATCAAAGCTCGGGCCTTGTTTTTTGATGTCTGCGGGCGCGAGATTAACCACGACCTTGCCGCGCGGAAATTCAAATCCAGAATTTTTGATGGCCGAGCGCACGCGCTCTTTCGATTCCTGAACCGCGGTATCCGGCAGGCCGACAATTAAAAAATGAATGCCTTGCGAGGTGTCGGCTTCAACTTCAACGGGTTCGGATTCCAGGCCGATGACGGCCATGGAGTAAATTTTATTGGACATGTAATTTTTTGCCATTATGCAGAGCCCGCCTGCCATGCCTGGCAAGGCCTGGCGGGCAGGCGGCAATAGAAATGAGGCAGCCGCCCACGATCATTATATCTGCGATATTGATAAAAGAGTACGGCCGGAGGTAGAGATAGTCAATAGTCGCGTCACAGAGAGCGCGGTCAATGAAGTTGCTTAAGCCGCCAGCGAAGATGGCGCACGAAGCGTAGAGCCAGATCGAGCGGTTCATTTTTACAGAATAAATAATCATGGCAAAGAGAAGGACGAGAAGTACGGCGCCGGTGGCGACGAGCGGCAGATGTGGCACCGCGATGCCGAATGCCATGCCGCGGTTTTCATAAAGAGTAAAGCTCAAGATTTTTGGGATAATAAAAAGCTCCTCTTGTGGGAGCCCTCGCATTGCCAGATATTTTAATGCCCGATCGAGCAAAAAACCCAGACCAAGGAAAGCGGCATAGATTAGCCTTAGAGTTCTTGGGTCAGGACTTTTTTGCATTCGATGCATGCGCTAGAAGTCGGCCGGGCGAGCAGCCGCTCTTTAGATATTTCCTTGCCGCAGTATTTGCAGATGCCGTATTCGCCCTTTTCAATGCGTTCCAGGGACTTAACAACGTCGCGGAGCGACTTTTCCAAAGTGCGTTCCAGCGTCAAATTATCGCTGTATAGAGCGACTTCGTTCGCGTTTTCATCTTCCTTGTCGCCGAGCTGGGGAAATTCAGCGTTATAATCCTCGGGATTGTGCTTGTTCTTGGTGGTGAATTCCTTGAGCTCTTCTTCGAGACGGGTGCGCTCGGTTTCAAGGTTTTTCTTGATTTGTTTTATAAATTCCTGGTCCATATTCTAATTTATATTATACAGGAAATTATACAAGCCCGGGTTTGATTAGTCAAGGCACGGGATGAGGCTTTTTTTGGTAATTTTGGCAAAATAAAACGGAGCATGGTGAGGCCCTATTATCAATGTTGAATGATTTGTAGTGGCTCCATGCTCCGGAGACGACGATATACCTCCGGTTCGGGAGCCACTTTTTAGCGCAAACAGGCATTGGCGCCAAAAACCGACTCCCGACGGAGGATAATCAACCGACGTCTAGAAAGAACTCTATTGCCGATCTAGAGGCATTGCCCCGGAAATACCCCAGGGTTACCACGAAAGGCTTCTTTTATTTTTGTTTTATTGTGCGTTATAGATCAGCTATAGAGAGGAGACTATCCTGTCTCGAGACAGATTTACCTCCAGGGATAGATGGTAAAGTACTATTCTGTACTATTATTGTATCACATTTTTGTTCAGTTGTCAAGCGCTTAACTTAGCCAAAAAATGGCATTTTTGCGTTGTCAGGGTTTTGGCAAAATCCTGGGGGTGTGGATAAGCCTGTTTATATACACAGAGTTATCCACTGCGCCTATATTTTTAGCGAAAAAAAGTTGTTTTGCCTTTGGATTACTCAAAATGGCAGAGGTCACCCGAGGCATTGACGAGCCAGGGGCCGAAAAGTGGGAAAAATTCGCTAAAATTAGCTATATCTTCCCGAGGAGAAAACAGGGAAGCTAGTTGATTTTGGTTAAAATTGCACCGTTCGGCAAGCGCCGGGAGGTTGGTCCAGCCGGCCATGTCTTTGGCATAGAGAAAATCGATCAGATTACCGTAGTTATTGCTTAAAATTACGCTATCCGGGGTTTCAAAGTATCCAAGCAGAAAATCGTGGTCTTTGTTCTCGATCCAGCGCAGACTCTCATCGTCCATACGCTGTTCTTTCCAGGTGAGAGAAGAGTTTTTCACGATTTCGGCGGCAGTACTTCCGTCAGGCAGGCGGCGTGCGATGCGCTCAGGCGCGGATTCGCTTAAATAGTCCATCCAGTATTTCTCAAAATTATTACGCCAGAGCGGATTCTCATCCGTGGATTTTTCCAATTTTAATATAAATGAATAATCTTCTTTTTGTACGATGAAAAGATCAAAAGCCGCGGCAAGGAGCGGCTGGAATGTTTCGTCGGGCTGGTTGATGTTTTCAAATTCGCGCTTGAGCGCCGTGGCGGCCGCGGTAAGCGAGTTTTTGCCCGAGGGGATTGCCGAAAGGCTTTCCTGCCAGGATTTTTGCCAGCTATCGCCGTGGGTCCAGAATATGGCATTCTGCGGCAGGGCGGAGGTTTTGAGTCCAACGGTTGGCGTGATCACGGGCGAGGTCAGATTCTTCCAGATAATGGCATCTGATTTTAGGTCGAGCGACCAAGCAGACGGCTGAGTGGCTATTTCGGAATAATCGCTCCAGCCGTCGGCCAGGGGAACGTAGCTCGGAAGAGAGGGCTGATTCAGAAAAATATACCCCGGATTCATGAGCGGCTCTTCGGGAGCGTTATTGCGGCGCGCGAGGTTTTGATTTTCGTTTTTTGTAAATTCACCGAAATCGACGGATGAAATAATGAAAATATTTTCGTCAATTTTTTTAATCAATAAATTTTCAACGGCTGGTGGATTATTTTTGGAGAAAATCAGAACTCCGACGCGGTTGCTATTTTGGAAGATGCCAATTTGCTCGGCATTCGGCGGAATAACTCGGCTGAGAGAAATTCCATTATCACCGAACGGTTCAAGGGAGCCGATTTTGTTAAGAATTTTTTCGGCGGCCGGGAGGCGGAGATGCAAATATATTTCAGAATTAGGCGGAACCCAGTCAATGAGCCGGTCGCCGGGCGCAAGCGCGCGGATGCTCAGTATTCCGATCAGGGCGATAATTAAAAAACTCCCTACGGCAAATTGATGCCTCGGATTTTTGTTTTTCAAATATCCAATGGCAAGCAAGAGGGAGTTTTTTAATTTTTGCATTTTGGGAATGCTTATCTTCGCTTGAAGAAGCCGCGTCCGCCGCTTCGTCCGTTGCGGTCACGACTGCCGCGATCCGGTCGGTCACTGCGGTGGGAGAATCCGCCGGTTGGGTGATCGATCGCGCCTTCGGGTTTGGGCGGAGCAGTATAGCCCTCAGCCTGGCGGAGCGAAAGATTCACGCGTCCCTGGTCATCGATTTCAATTACTTTTACTGTTACTTCGTCGCCGATGTTCACTACGTCGGTGACCCGTTCTACGCGCCACGGCGCGAGTTCAGAAACATGAATCAAGCCGTCGGTGTTGGGCATAAACTGGACAAAGGCGCCGAAATCAAGCAGGCGCACGACTTTGCCTTTGTAGGTTTTGCCGATTTCCGGTTCGGCGGTGAGGCCTTCAATCCATTCAATCGCGCGCCTGGCGCCGTCTTCGTCGGCCGAGGTGATAAATACCGAGCCGTCCTGTTCAATATCAATCTGGACGCCGGTTTTGTCAATGATTTCATTGATGATTTTTCCGCCCGGACCGATGACGTCGCGGATTTTATCCGGGTTGATATGGATTGTGATAATGCGCGGCGCAAACGGCGAGAGCTCTTTACGCGGTTCGGGAATGGCGGCAAGCATGACATCAAGAATCTTGAGGCGGGCGTCGCGGGCCTGCGTGATTGTCTTACGGATAATGTCGGGTGACAAGCCTTTGGTCTTGGTATCCATCTGAATTGCGGTGATGCCGTTACGCGTGCCGGCGATTTTAAAGTCCATGCCGCCGGGCGAATCTTCCAGGTCCTGAAGATCGGTAAGGATTTTAAAGTCTCCGTTTTCGTTTGCCGCAAGGCCCATGGCGATTCCGGCGACGGGTTCTTTAAGCGGAACGCCGGCGTCCATCAAAGCGAGCGTTGAGCCGCAGGTCGCGGCCATGGAGCTCGAGCCGTTGGATGAAAGGGTTTCGGAGACCACGCGGATGGTGTAAGGAAATTCTTCGCGGGTCGGCAGAACCGGCACCAGGGCTTTTTCCGCGAGTGCGCCATGGCCGATTTCGCGGCGACCCGGCGAACCCATGCGGCCGGTTTCACCGACGCAATAGGGCGGAAAATTATAATGGTGCATGTAGTGTTTTTTTCCGTTTATTTCCATGCCTTCAAGGGTTTGTTCATCGCCCGGAGCGCCGAGAGTGACAACCGAAAGCGACTGGGTCGCGCCGCGCTGGAAAAGCGCCGAGCCATGAGTGCGCGGCAGAATGGAGACTTCGGCGGAAAGCGGTCGGATTTCAGTGAGCGTGCGGCCGTCAACGCGTTTTTCCTGCTCCAGAATGGCGCGCGACACTTCTTGTTCCACGAATTCGTACACATGCGCGAGTCCGATTTTTCTCTTGTCTTTGCCGATTTGCTGGGCCTTGAGATGCTCGTCCAGCTCATCCTCAAGAATTTTTATGGATTCTTTGCGCTCGACTTTACTTGCTTTTGGAATATCAAACAGCGCGGTTTGAATTTTTTCTTTCAGAAATTCTTCAGCTAAGCTGATGATTTTTTTCTGTTCTTCAAGGGCGAGCCGGGCTTCTTCGTCTTCCGGCTCTTGGGAAATTTTAATTTTCGGTTTGCCCACGGCTTCGGCGACTTTGGAAATCAGGCCGATGACGTCTTTAAGATGCTTCTGCCCGAATTCAATAGCCTTAATCGCGGTTTCTTCGTCAACCTGATTGGCGCCGGCCTCAAGCATGATGACCCGCTCCGGCGTGCCGGCGACGGCGAGATCCAGAAGGCTTTTTTCGCGCGCTTCGTAGGTCGGGTTCAAAACCCATTCGCCTTCAATCTGTCCGACGCGGATAAAGGCAACCGGACCATTCCAGGGAATGTCGGAAATCATGAGCGCGGTGGAGGCGGCAACCATGGCCGGGACATCAGGGTCGTTCTCTCCGTCAACCGAAAGCACGGTCACGATGACCTGGATTTCATTGCGTATTTTTTTATCAAAAAGCGGCCGGATGGCGCGGTCAATAAAACGGCCGGTGAGAACCGCCTCGTCGGACGGACGGCCTTCGCGCTTGATGAAGCGCGAGCCTTTGATTTTGCCGGCGGCATAAAGGCGTTCTTCGTATTCAACCGTGAGGGGCAAAAAATCAATGCCCTCGCGCGGCTGATGCGCCATGACGGCGGTGCCGAGCACGACCGCGTCGCCGTAGCGCACGGTGCAGCTGCCGTTGGCTTGTCCTGCTAATCGGCCGATCTCAATTTCCATATTGTGTCCGGCCCAATCGATGTTGAACTTTTGCGACATAGATTAATATTTATTATTAAATTTTGGATTTTGGACCTTGCCTGCCGGCAGGCAGGTTTTGGATTTTGGATTTTGATTGCGACGATTTGCGGATTTCGGGCGGATCAGGAAGTTGCCGGGGTCTTTGCTCAAGTCAATGAATTCGTCGGCCATTTCTTTGAGGCGGGATGAAGTTGTTTCGCCGAAAGCCGCGATTTCAACCTGGCGGCCGCGGCCCTTGAGATATTCCACGAGCGGGCAGTAATCGCCGTCGCCGGAAACCAGCACCACGACGTCAAGAAGTTCGGCGATGCGGATGGCGTCAACCGCGAGGCCGACATCCCAGTCGGCTTTTTTCGCGCCGCCGAAAAATTCCTGCAATTCTTTTTCGCGGGTTTCAATGCCCAGATGATATAAGGCTTCAAAGAATGGTTTTTCTTCGCCGGACGGCGTGCTCACCACATAGGCGATTGCCCGGATGAGTTTGCGTCCGCCGACCGCGGTGGTAACGATATTTCCAAAATTCACTTTGGCGCCGAAAAGATTGCGCGCCGAGTAATAAAGATTCTGCACATCAATGAAAACGCCGATTCGCTGATCTGGTCGTATAATCATATGTTTAATGTTAATCAGTGAATCAGGTAATCGGTTAATCAGGTTTATATTAAGGCGTTTTGCCCGATTCACTGATTAACTGATTCACCGATAGTTTATTATCTAAAACAAAAGCCCCGACAATTCGGGGCCTTTACTATATTTTTAACGCTTCAGCTAATTTTTCGTATGCTTTCGGGTCTTCGCGGTGAAGATATTTGAGAAGTCTCCGGCGCTCGCCGACCTTGCGGATCAGGCCGCGGCGGGAAGAAAAATCCTTCTTATGGTCCCGGAGATGCTCGGTGAGCTCGCTGATTTCCTCGGTGAGGATGGCGATTTGCACCTGCGGAGAACCGGTGTCGGTCTCATGAGTTTTAAATTTCTCAATGATTTTCTCTTTTTTCTTTTTATCAAGCATATTTATTTTCTCGAGCCGGTTTATGGGCCCCAAAAATTTTGGGTTTTGTGAAGCTTCTAAACCAGCTCGCTGCACGACAAAGGGGAGCCGAGGCCGCCCTAAGCGCATTAATTGTTAAGGGAATTGATGAGAGTGTATCAAATAGGCTCGGGTTTGTCAAATGATAGGGCTTGAAAAATAAAAAAGCGCCGGATCAGAGATCGGGCGCGAGCGGAGGGGGGGGGGCTACTTGTTGTCCTTGGGACAGGCTGGAAGGATCTTGGTACCGGTGCGGCCGGTGAGGGTGTTGTGAAAGGTGGCAAGCCAAGTGCCGTTTGGCCCGGCCTTGATTGAGGTGAGGCGTTCGAACATATTGCCCTTGCTGCCGACACGAATGGCGCGCGGCGTGTAGATGATGGCGTCTGATACGTCCATCTGCATGGTAAAGACCAGGGTATCTTGATTCGCGACGCACGCCCTTGCGCCATTATCCGGACCGGGCGACCGAATGAACGTGCTTGCGGCAATCAGGACAAAGAGCCCGCCCCAAAAGAACAGGCCGTATTTCCACGCATCGTTGTTTGGGTCCATGGTGTCCTCCTCTAATTTGATAGTATCATATATTCGTTTCTAGTCAAAAATTCAAAAGTGTCGTAAAATGAAATCAGGCGCAACGACGCCTGATTTCATCCCGAGTCCCCCGCAGTGCGGGGGCGAGGGATCTCTTACCGTAATATATGAAGAACCCCGGCCAATGCAGAGCAGTGGTCGGGGCGAGGTAGGTTTTTGTGGTGGGTTTAGAGGCCGGCGCAGGCGAGAATGTTACGGATGTTCTTCTTGACCTGCGGACTGTGGCTCCGGTTCCAGCCGTGGAGCACCTTGGCCCAGTTGCCGCGTTTGGCATGGGCTTGGGCAAGATGATTCGCGGTGGTGAACGTCGCATCCGCCAGATCGTAGGGGCTCGCGATGCCGTCGCGGTCGCCGTCGGCCGCGTAAGCGAGCCAGGTGGCGGGAACGAATTGGAACGGGCCCATGGCGCCGACGCGGTTGGAGCGCATGTCTTCGATCGGAACACCGATGTGAGTCGCGATCTTGGCGAGCGCTTGAGCGTTCGTTACGGGCCGGGGGAGATTCTTGACGGCCGTCACTGCCTGATAGCCGCCTTCTACTAGGCCGCCGGTGCCGCAACGGGTCTCCGCGTAGTGCATGCATCCGAGGAGCGGCTCGGGGACGCCGAATGCGTCGGCGGCGGGCTGGCTCCAGGGGTTGCCGATGCAACGGGAATCCTGGAAAGCACTGGTGGCGGTCGAGGCGGGGGGAGCGATGGCGATCCGGGGAGCCGCGGTCTGCTGACGGGTCGGGGTCTTGAATGAGTGCTTCCACTCCTGGGAGGCGGCGTATAGGCTGCCGACACCCCAGACGATGCCGAGGAGAATCACGAGCCCGATGATACCGAGTCCGGTCGCAAGACCAAGGTTTTCGGCGCGGGCGTGCTCTTCGGTGTAGGCCATTATATCCTCTCCTTGTGGAAGTTAATAAAAAAGGGCGAATTAAAGATTGGAAGAAGGCTTCAAATCTTTAATCTGCCCAGGTAAAGCACTCCTCCAATTTAACGGGAAATTATATCATAAATTAGCACTTTTGTCAAGACTGGCCCTTTAAAACAGATAAAAAAATCTCACTCCCGAGGCGGGGGCGAGATAGGCAGGGCAGGGGGAAACCGGCAGGTAATCAACTGTCGATCAGGATGAGCAGCTTGTCGAGCAGCTTGCTGCTCGCGCCTTTGTGCGCCATTCGATCGTAGATGGCGCGGGCGCGCTTTTTGGTGAGGCGGCCTTTGCCGTTCATAACTCTTGAAAGAAACCCGGGATCGATGTTCAAGGCTTGAGCGAGAACCTTGTTAGTGGGCTCGGTTATTCCGGCGCTTTTCGCGATCTGGATGAGCAGATCCCGAAGAGCCGACGGATCGTAGGGGAGCTCGAGAGCACGTCTTGCTCCGATCGGACCGGGGGTGAGGGTGATGGTCACGGTTTCCTCGGAATCCCCGAGGTCGGAAAGCAGGGCATCAATCGCGCTCGCGATCATGAGCCTAAGCTGTGCCGGGGTCGCGCTCACGGAGATGCTTTTCTCATTGGCCATGGCTTCTCCTTTTTCAATCAAAGGGACCAGGAACAATACAATAAAAAACGATTTTTGTCAATATGGCAAAGCCGACAACAAAAATTCAGCAGCTGCTTGGTGATTTTCTTGATTATCTTGAAATTGAAAAAGGCCGGAGCCGGCGGACGCGGGCGAATTACGAATTTTATCTTCAGAGATTTTTGGATTGGGCCAAGATCGCCAAGCCCGAGGAGATCACCGCCGACCGGGTGCGCGATTTCCGGCTTTATCTCAACCGGATGGAAGACAAATTTAAACAGCCGCTTTCCAAATCAACGCAGAATTATCATCTCATCGCGCTCCGCGCCTGGCTCAAGTATCTGGCCAAGCGGGACATCAAGACCATGCCGGCGGAAAAGATTGAGCTCGCGAAAATGCCGGACCGGCAGGTTGATTTTTTGGAAGGCGGAGATTTGGACCGCCTGATTGAGCAGCCGCAGAAATTAAAACAGCCGGAGATCATCGCCAAACGCGACCGCGCCATTCTTGAACTTTTATTTTCAACCGGCATGCGCGTTTCCGAGCTCGTGGGCCTGGATATTGAAGACGTGAATCTTGACCGCGATGAATTCACGGTTCGCGGCAAGGGTTCAAAGACGCGCGTGGTGTTTTTATCCAATCAGGCGAAATTTTGGCTCCATGAATATCTGAAAAAACGAAATGACGCGCATCCGGCGTTTTTTGTGCGTCACGACCGGGCCAAGGGCGCAGCGGCCGCGTCCGAAAAAGACGCGCGGCTCACGCCGCGGAGCATCCAGCGACTGATTGAGCGCTACAGCAAAGCCGCCGGCATTACCAAGCATGTATCGCCGCATACTCTGCGCCATTCGTTCGCCACGGATCTCTTGATGAACGGAGCGGACATCCGTTCGGTGCAGTCAATGCTCGGGCATTCGTCAATCACCACGACGCAGATATATACCCATATCACGAATAAGCAGCTCCGCGAGGTCCATCAGGCATTCCACGGAAAACAGCGGCGCGATGATTGACAGTGTATTAATTTTGTGCTATATTTAGAGCGTTTTTTCGCCCCTGTAGTCCCGACGCCCCGACGCCCGCGGGGTCGGGGGGTCGGGATCCCGACTTCCGCCTGCGGCGGAACGTCGGGATTCAATGGATACAATAGAGGTCTTCTAATATTTTAAAGATGCATTTTCTATATATTCTAGAAAGTTTAAAAAATGGCAGTTATTATGTTGGAGTTACAAATAATATAAAAAGAAGATTGGCTCAGCATAATAATGGATTATCCCGATATACTTCGGCATTTAAGCCATGGAAGATTGCCAGAATCGAAGAATTTGATAGTATTGAAGAGGCCTATCGCAGAGAAAGGTTTATTAAAAAAAGAAAAGTAAAAAGATTGTCAAGGCGATAGTTGAATCATGCCCCTGTAGTTCAACGGATAGAACGGGAGACTCCTAAGCTCTAAATAGAGGTTCAATTCCTCTCGGGGGCAAAAAAATTTATGCGCCCATAGTTCAATGGATAGAACACCAGCCTTCCCCGCCTGCCATGGCCTGTGCCCCTATAGTTCAATGGATAGAACACCAGCCTTCTAAGCTGGATATGTAGGTTCGATTCCTACTGGGGGTAGAGGCACTGGCGGGCAGGTAAGCTGGATATGTAGGTTCGATTCCTACTGGGGGTAGAGGCACTGGCGGGCAGGTAAGCTGGATATGTAGGTTCGATTCCTACTGGGCGTACCAGCCCTTCGGGCAATTTTTGCGCCAGAGGCGCATCCGCCTCGGGCGGAAAATTTTTCAATAATATTTTAATTCAATTTTAAATTTTAAATGTATGGATATATTATATTGGATAGTCGGCGTAGTTCTTTTCGTGATTCTGATTTCAATCCGGCAGATAAAGCAGTATGAGCGCGGAGTGAAATTTCAGCTTGGCAAGTATAAAAAAGTCCTGGAGCCGGGATGGCGGCTGGTTTTTCCGATTTTTCAGGGCATGCAAAAAGTCGATATCCGCGTCAAAGCCACGGACGTGCCTTTTCAGGAAGCCATTACCCGTGATAATGTATCCACCAAGATAAACGCGGTTATATATTACAAAGTTAAAGAAGCGCAAAAGGCCATTATTGAAGTTGAAGATTTCCGCTACGCCACGTCGCAGCTCGCGCAGACCACGATGAGAAATGTCTGCGGCCAGATGGATTTGGACGAGCTTCTTTCAAAGCGCGAAGAGGCATCGCAAAAAATCAGGGACATTGTTGAAAAGCTAACTGATCCGTGGGGCATTGAAGTGCAGTCGGTCGATCTCAAAGATATCACCCTGCCGGAGAACATGCAGAGAGTGATCGCCAAGCAAGCCGAAGCCGAACGGGAGCGGCGCGCGGTGGTCATCAAGGCCGAGGGTGAAGTATCCGCCTCGGAGAATCTGCGCAAGGCGGCGGAGACGCTCGCCAAAAGTCCGGGCGCGCTTCATCTCCGGACGCTTTCCACGATCAACGATGTTTCTTCGGACCAGTCAAACACAATTGTCTTTGCGATTCCGCTTGAAGTCCTGCGTGCGTTTGAAACATACAACGATAAAAATAAAAAAGCGGAGTAAACTAATTAAAAATAAAAACGTCCGTGGTTGGGTGGCCATAGCTCAATGGTAGAGCATCGGATTGTGGCTCCGATGACGAGGGTTCAATTCCCTCTGGTCACCCCATCTGCGGGCGTTTTTTATTTTGCGAAATATTTTTTTGTCGAGAAGGTGCACTTTCGGAATGGGAATTGAACCAGGGGATGGTAAGGGGGCGGAGCCCTCTTACATTCGGAGGAGGGCCTGCGGGAACCTGAAGGTTCCCGCAAGAGTCCCCCGCGGTGCGGGGGACGATGTGAAATTCCCTCTGGTCACCCCATCTGCGGGCGTTTTTTAATTCTTTTATTGTCCAAGACCTTCAAGCGTCTTGAGGGCGTCGGCATCAAGGTTGCCCTGCATAAGCGCACCCATGTCGATTATTTGTACGCCAGCCGGAAGTTCGAACAGGGCGTCGGACTGGTTGCCGATTTCAATATTTTTGTATTCCGTGGTGGTTACTTGATTTCCGCTCGTGCTTACGATTTTAATCGGCATGTCATACTTTTCCCAAATCCACATTTTTTTGATAATCAGATTTTCGCCGACCCCGGTTTTGGTTTCAGTGACAACGCATTTTTTGTTATCAATGGTTTCGTGGCCGATAATGGTCGTTGAATCCGCGGATTCATCAATATATTCATAGGGATTATTTTTGGTTTTATCTTGGCTTTCACTGAGATCCGTTTTGATTGCGGTATTTTTGTCCGGATAATACATATAAAGCGCGGTTGCCATATCACCGAGCATAACGATTTTTTGTCCCTGGAGTTCAAATTCTTGGCGCATGCGCGTGCCCTTCATATACATTTTTGCGGTATATTCCGGCTCTTCGCCACTGGTTACCACGAGGTCGCAACTCATTTCTTGGATTTTTTCGGCCTTGGAAGTGATTTCCTCAAGTGAGTCGGATGGAGTCGGAGATGTTTCGGTCGTGCCAGAATCTTTGCCACAGCCGGCGCCAAGGAGCAGGAGCGCGAATATTATTGGCAGGATGAAAAATTTTTTCATAAAATTTTTTACTTGATTTATTTTTAACGTTGATTTATAATCGTTTTAGGTTTTCGACAAGGAGGAGATGATGCAGATCAGGTGCACACATTGCGGCAATTATTTTGACGAGGGAGGTATTTGTCCCTGCGGCATGGGTGATGACGGCGTGGACTATCGCGGTCTCGAGCGCGAGTTGCCACTGCGCCCAATCGATCCGACCCAGGTCCGGCTGAACCTCGGGGGAGAGAGGCAGATGTCTCTCGTTTTGCCCGAGCCGAAGGACAAGGTTTCGTCGTCCATCAGCTGACGCGCTAAGGTTCTTGCCCTGAGTCTGGTTCTCGCCCCGCCCGGTTCATCCGGTCGCCGGGGCTTTTTTTATTTTTCACGAATTTTTTTTAGGATTTCAAGGGCACCGCGCCGCACCAGATTTTGCGGAAGAGTTTTTGAAAGCGATTTTTTAAGATACGGATGCATCTGGTTTTTGACGATTTTTATTATATAATCCGGCGCGACAAGATACCATTTTTCAAATTCTTTATTTTTGAAGCGGGTAAAGAGCTCATTGTCCAGGGTTTTGCAGAGATGGTCGATGAGTAGGTGATCGTCATCGGCGATGGGTGCGACGTTGTCGAGTCCCTGGATTTGACGGCCGCCGCTCGGGCCGCGGGCAGACCTCATCGCGCAGCCTTCTTTATCGCTCGCGCGTTCTTTTTCAAAAAATATTTTTTTGGCGAGCACGATGTTTTCGCCGTCATTCGCGTATATTAAAGCTGTCTGCGTGTTGGCAACGACCAGAAGGGTGTTCTCGCCGGGCTGCTGCAGGTCTTGAGGAATGCGCATAGATAAAATTCTAATTCTTAATATCTACACTATATTATACTTGAAATTTCTGATAAACTAAAATATATGGCCGAGTCATCCAAAAAAATACGCGAAATCGTTGGGAGGTACATTTATCAGGTTGTATTCGGTTTTCAGGACAGTCTGGTCTCAACGCTTGGCGCAATAATTGGCATCGCTGAAGGAAGCCGTGATCGGTTCGTGGTAATCCTCTCCGGTCTGGTGATTATTTTTGTGGAATCCCTTTCTATGGGTCTTGGGACTTATATTTCTTCAAAATCCGAACGCGAGGTAAAAGAGGGCATGTATCCGCGCCGCCGGTTTTTTGCGCGGACCGAGCAATCGGCCGAGGCGCTTGACGCGAGGCGCGGGCTCGTGATGTTTGTGTCTTATGTCATCGGCGGTTTCCTGCCTCTTCTGCCGTTTTTTTTCATGCCGGTCATGGCGGCAATTTTTCCGTCCATTCTGTTCACAATTGTTGCGCTTTTTTTGCTCGGCGCGCTGAAGACGAAATTCACGGGCAAATTGTGGTGGAAGAGCGGGTTGGAGATTGCGGTGCTTTGTTTTGCGGCAATCGTAGTGGGTTATGCCGTTGGCCGGATGGCGGGAGAATATTTGAAATAAATGTACGGGTCGCATATATGCGCCCCGTACATTTCGCATATATGCGCCCCGTACATGAAATATTATATTTTTTGCAGCCCCTTTTTCGGGCTGATTTTGTTTTGCAGGATGTCGTTTACCAGGATCGCGAGCGGGGCGCGGATTTTTTTCTTCCGGAAAAGTTTGGCAAAAAGCGGGGCGGCGAAGTAGCCTTCGGCGGTTTGTTTCATGCCGAGCGCGGCCGGGGAGAGGATTCTCCGCCGTCCGACCGCCAGCCGGCCGTAGGTGACGTTGCGGCTTTTTGAACTCATGACTGTCACCAGAAGATCGCCTAGACCGGAGAGCGAGAGGGCGGTTTTGGATTTGCCGCCGAGCGGAGGGAGAATGCGGCGCATCTCCTCAATAATTTGTTTCAAAAGTTCGGATTTGGCGTTGAGCTCTTGGCCGAGCGCGCCGGCCATGCCGAAAAGGATGGCATAAACATTTTTGAGTGAAGCGCAGAGCGCGGCGCCGCGTAGGTCGCGGATAATGTGCACTTTGAATTCCGGAGTTTGAAGAATTTTTTTCGCTTCGTGGCTGGATGCCGGACTCAATGATGCGATTTCCACGGTGGTCGGAAATCCGCGGGCGATTTCACCGGCCATGGCCGGACCAGTCATGCTTACAAAGTTATTTTTTAAATCCTTGGGAAGGAAGTGCAGGATTTCTTCGGCAACCGGGCGCAGGCTTTTAGGATCAAGGCCCTTGATGACAGAAATGATTAAGGTTTTTTTGCCGATGGATCGGAGAGCGCGATGAAGAACGTCCAAAACAACCCGGGATGGGACGGCCAAGAGAACGGCGTCGGCGCCTCTCTGCGCTGCGGAGAGGCTTGAAGCCGGCCAAATCTTGCGGTCAAGTTTTACGTCGGGGAGATATTTCTTATTTTGTCTTTTTTTGCCGATTTCCCGAAGAACGGCGGGTTCAACGCACCAAATCGCGACGCGATGTCCGCCCTTTGCGAGCATCTGCGCCATGGCGGTGCCCATATTGCCGCAGCCGATGATGGTAATTTGTTTAGACATAAGTTTGATGCGTATATTATAGCAAATTTTAGGGTTTTCTGATATTCTATTATTATGAAAAAAATATACTTGGACAATGCGGCAACGACCCGGCTTGACCGGCGTGTCATGGCCGAAATGATGCCATATCTGGGTGAACGTTTTGGCAATCCTTCAAGTTTCCATTCCGTGGGTAAAGAAGCCCAGAATGCAGTTGAGGCGGCACGGCGGAGCGCGGCCGGATTTTTAAATTGCCGCCCCCGGGAGATTATTTTTTGCTCGGGCGGTACGGAGTCGGATAACATGGCGGTTTTGGGCGCGGCGCGGGCGAACCGGGCGGCCGGCAACCATCTTGTGGCCTCGGCGATTGAACACCATGCCGTGCTTGAGCCAATGCACCATCTCCGCGAAAAAGAAGGTTTCCGCGTCACCGAAGCCGGGGTTGATAAGTTTGGAATCGTTGATCCGGACGAAGTGGAGAGGTTAATTACCAAAAATACGATTTTGGTTTCCGTGATGGCGGCGAACAATGAAATCGGCACCATTCAGCCAATCGCGGAAATCGGCAAGCGAATTTTAAAATGGCGCAAGGCGCACGGTACGGGGTATCCGCTTTTTCATACCGATGCGTGCCAGGCGGCCGGCGCCGTGGATTTAAATGTGGAAAAATTACACGTTGATTTTTTAACATTAAACGGCAGCAAGGTTTACGGGCCCAAGGGCGCGGGGCTGCTCTACACGCGGGCCGGGGCAAAATTTGAATCCCTTACCTTCGGCGGCGGGCAAGAAGCGGGTCGCCGCCCGGGCACGGAAAATGTTTCGGCAATCGTCGGCCTCGCCAAGGCGTTGGAAATTGCTTCGGCCGGGCGCGCGCGGGAAAATAAGCGGCTCGTGGCGCTCAGAGATTATTTTATAAAAAAAGTTCTAAAAATAATTCCGGACGCTTATCTCAACGGCCATGCGACGGAGAGGTTGCCAAACAATATAAATTTTTCTTTCTTGAACGCCGAGGGGGAGGCGATGATTTTGTACCTTGATGCCAAAGGCGTGTCGGTTTCATCCGGGTCGGCGTGCACTTCGCGGTCGCTTGATCCCTCGCACGTGATACTTGCCTGCGGCGCGCCGCACGAAGTGGCACATTCTTCGGTGCGCTTTACGCTCGGCCGGGAGACAAAAAAGGCGGATCTTGATTATGTGCTCAAGATTTTGCCGTCGGTTGTCCAAAAAATACGATCAATGTCACCAACTAAGTTTATTTATGAAAAAAAATAATAATAAATCGGATCTCGTGCGCGGCGAAGAAGTGTGGCTTTACTCCGAACGAGTAAAGGATCATTTTTTTAATCCCCGCAACGTGATGACCGAGGATTTGCTAAATAATTATCAGGCCGATGGAATCGGGGAAGTCGGGTCACCGGCGTGCGGCGACATGATGCGCGTTTGGATAAAGGTTGATCCCGTAACCCGCAAGATTACGGACTGCAAGTGGCGCACTTTCGGATGCGCTTCGGCGATCGCCTCAACCTCGGCGCTCTCGGAAATGGCCATCGGCATGACGGTGGATGAAGCGAAAAAAATAACACCGGAGGATATTATCAAGCAGCTTGGCGGACTGCCGCAAATCAAAGTTCACTGCTCAGTGCTCGGCGACCAGGCGCTCCGGGCGGCGATCGCGGATTGGGAAAAGAGGAAAAATCATTGATTATGAAAAGACAGGCCGAATATTTAATTGTGGGCGCGAGCGCCGCGGGCATGGCCGCGGCCGAAGAGCTGAGGCAACGCGACGCGAATGCCGGAATTGCGGTTTTGAGTGACGAGAAAGAGCCGGGTTACTCGCGTATTTTACTTACAAAATATTTAGAAGGCGGGATTGAAAAACAAAAGTTGTTTTTGCGTGATAAAAAATGGTTTGATGAACAGAAAATAATATTCGTGACGGAATCGCGCGCGGAATTGCTTGATGCGGAGAAAAAAATTGTCACAACCGAGTCCGGAGACGAAATTGAATACGGAAAATTGTTAATCGCGTCCGGCGTGCGGCCTCGTTTGCTGTCAGCCCGTGAGAATGGAGCTGATATTTTTTATCTTTGGAACCTTGAAGATGCGGAAAAAATTCTGCAGGCCTTTCGGGAAATAAAACCGCGGCGAGCCGCGGTTGTGGGCGGCGGATTTATCGGCCAGGCATTTCTTAAGATTTGCCGGGCGAGGGGACTGGAGACGCATCTTTATATGCGGGGCGAATACTACTGGTCAAAGATATTGGGAAAAGTCGCCGGCGAATTAATCAATAAAAAATTTATTGAGCAGGGCATTATTTTGCATAAGAGTTTTGAGGCGGCGGGAGAAGAAATAAAAGGGGATATTGTTTTCGCGGGCGTGGGCATGAAACCGAATATTGAATGGCTTGCCGGTTCGGGTGTGGAGACGGACGACGGAGTCAGGGTGAATGAGCGCATGGAGACGAGTGCCCGGGACGTATATGCGGCCGGTGATGTGGTGAAATTTTTTGACGCGGCGGCTGAAGAATATCGCCGGCAGGGCAACTGGGCGAACGCGGCGCGCCAGGGCCGGATCGCCGGAGCGAATATGGCCGGCGCGAACGAAGAATTTTGCGAAGTGACGGTGAACGCTTTGGATATTTTTGGATTGCCGGTGGTTTTTTTAGGAGACACGCGGCGCGAGGCGGCGGACGAAGTGGTTGAGAAGATGTCCGGCGCGGACGCGGTGAAAGAAATATTTGTAAAAGACGGTAAAATCCGCGGGGCGGCGCTCGCGGGCGACGCTTCGGAGCGGGGCTTGCTTGAGGCCGCAATTAAAGATAAAATGGGTATATCAAAAATTTATGGAAATTAGTGTAAAAATCATGAAAAAACTTGATTCACGCGATGTTTTTGGTTCAATCGGCTTTATTCCCAAACAGGCGGCTCAGGCCTGGAGCGAAGCGCGGCGGATTAAGATCCCGAAAAATTATTCGAGGGTTTCGCGTATTTTGGTTTGCGGCATGGGCGGTTCGGCAATCGGACCGCACGCGGTGCGTTCAATTTTTTACGACAAGATTGATGCGCCGATGCAGATTATAAACAGTTATAATCTGCCGGCTTACGTGGATGAAAATACTTTGGTTTTATTATCTTCATATTCGGGCACGACCGAAGAAGTAATTTCGTGTGCGCGCGAGGCCCGGGCAAAGCGCGCGAAAATTATGGTAATTGCCGCAGGCGGTGTGCTTGCGGAGATGGCAAAAAAATATTCCTGGCCGATGTATGAATTTACGCCGAAGTGGAATCCGTGCGGCCAGCCGCGGCTCGGGCTTGGATACGCGATATTCGGGACACTCGCGCTTCTCTCGCGCGCCGGTCTGGCGCGCGTTTCGGAGAGCGAAGGCGAGGCAATGATCCGCGCGCTTGCTCGGCAGGCAAAGCGGTTTGCCGCAAACGGCACAAATCCGGCAAAGAATTTGGCGCGCCAGCTCAAGGGGAAACAGGTGATTTTAATTGGTTCGGAATTTTTGGAAGGCAACATGCACATCGCGGCAAATCAAATCAACGAAACATCAAAGCAGTTCGCGACATATTTTCTGATTCCGGAAATCAACCATCATTTGCTTGAGGGGCTTTCTTTTCCCGAGCGGCCGAAGCGCGATATGAGATTCGTATTTTTTGAATCCAAAAAGTATCATCCCCAAGTCCAGCGGCGGTACGCGCTCACGCGGCAGATTATTGAAAGAAATAAGATTAAAACCCTGACTTATCGTTTTTCCGAAACCGCGAAGCTCGCGCAGGCGTCCGAGGCGCTGATGCTCGGAGCATATTTGAGTTTTTATCTCGGCATCATGAATGGCAAAGATCCTTCGGATATCCCATGGGTTAATTTTCTTAAGAAAAAACTGAGTAATTAATTATAAATAATATGATACCAGAAAAATCTATACCAATGGAGAAGTTGTCGGAGGCCGAGCGCGAAATGCTGGAGGGCGCGACGGTTGACGCGAGTAAAGGGAAACCAAAAAAGGGGGATTATACACTCGAACAGCAGGAGGTAATTGACGCGTTCGAAAAAGTAGCTTCGCAGGACAAGGCGCATCGCGCGATTGTTGAGAATATCAAGTCGCACGGAATTTTTGAGGGTAGGGGCGACTCCTTTGAGCAGATTTTTGCATCAATCAAAAATCTTAAGAAAACCGGCGTGCCTCCGGATGAGCTTCAGGCCGCTCTGAATAAACAGGTTGGTCAAATGTTGACGCGCTACGGCAAGACGATAGGTCCGGCGGCATAAAACAGTTAATAAAAAAAGTTGCACCTGGCGCAAGGAAGAGCGTCAGGTGCCTTTTTTAGTGTGGAGATCGCCGCAGGCAGGCGAAGACTCCCCAGAAGAATCTGCTTAGAACCTCGAGAACTTTATCGTTCTCGGTAATGACGAGCGAAGCGGTGACTTCCTGGCAGATGACCAGCTCGCCCCATTCCTTGACGGCCGGGTCGTCGCTCGTGGAGGCAAGCGCCGCTTCCCGCTTGCGCATCTCGTTCGGCGTTTTGGCGATTTCGTCAGCCACGGCGCGCGCAATCTTATCCGAGACGCGGGGGAATAGCTGAATTTTCCGGTCGATGAAATCAATCATCAGATTGAAGGCGCGAAGCAGCTCCTCAATTGTGGGATTCGTCTGGCGCAGGGCGCGGTCGGCCGGGCGGAAAATGTGCTCAAGAATGGCCGGATTGTTGTGTTCCAAATATTCCACGAACATAATGCCGCGATTCGTAGGGGGTTCCTTCATGGTTTCCTCCCTTCAGAAAACATTCAATCATAGAGCATTTTTGGGTTTTTGTCAAGGGTCGGGCAAAATTTGTCCGCGCGCCTTGACATTTTGCATTTTTTGTGCTAAAATGCGCTGTTACCTGGGTTGCGCTCGGGTGGCGTTTTCTTAGGTTCGTTAACAATTAAACAGCGGAAAAAAATAGAAAGAGAGGATAGGAAACATGGCGAACAGTAGGAAAGAGTCGGTAGCCAATCCGGCTCAGGTTTCTGTTTCAGGAGCGACACCAACTGACGATATGAATGCGGTCATGAGGACGCTAAAGCCGCATTTAGAGAGACAAGCGGAACGGCTGGGCAAGCTCTTGATTCACAACTCCTACGTCAAGCCCATGACCGATCAGTTGGATGAAGGAGTGCGAAACTTCTTAGAGCTCGGCGTGCGAAGCCTAGGCGGCTACATTCTGCTTCAGAGAAGCTGGTTCAAGAAGGAATCAAGTTATCGCCTGGCAAACGAGCTCGTGGATGCCCTGTTCTCCGGAATCGGCGAGGGGCTCACTGAGCCATGGGAGGACGGGAAAGGTAAATTCGACGAGAAGAAATTCCAGCACGCATTCAACGCACGCATGAACGGGATCAACTGTGAGGTGGCACTCGATCGTAACGGTCTGCATTATCATCAGCCCATGTGTCCGATCGCGAGACAGATACAACGCGGAGGGCGTGGAAAACAGCAACAGCAGTCGCAGGTGCTTATGGGTGAACGATTGGATGCGGAAATCGCCGGTCGTTCTCCGGCTGACTGTTGCTGGAGATGGTTCGCGACGAAGGACGAGGAAGCGCGTGCGGAACATACCGGCACCCTCGCGACGGTCCTGATGGATGTCGATCCGATCGAGGCCGAGGAGTTCCAGCGGTGGCTTTCCGAGCTGGACGCGGGGCGCGCCAAGCGCATCAAGCCGTATGTGATGGCAATCACCAGGACGGCAGAGCTGAGGCTTTTGATGCGTAAGATTCGGCGCCAGCGCGACGAGTACCGGGAACTCCACAATCAGATAACTACGAGGCTCACGGCCGGTGAAGAAGTGGATCCGGACGCGGAAGCCGCGGCGCTTCTTGATTCACAAACCGAGGAGATGGTGCTCGCGCTCGGTACGATCATCAAGCTTTCGGAGCCGAAGAAGGAGAAGTTCTTCTCCAAGAAACACGTTTCTGGTTTGTATAAGCGGGCGAAGAAATGCGTGGAAGACAAGGAGGAGGGCATCGCCACGGGTCTGGAGCAGATCGACGAGGGTCTGGAGCAGAGAGTGAGCACGCCACTGCGCGACGTAGCAAATCGAGCGAGCGAGGGCTGCTACGCAGCCTACGCGCGCGCGAGGGCGCGTCTTGCGCCTCCACCGCCGAGGCGTGGCTTCGTAGGCATTCTCCGTAACCTGCTGGGAATATAGAAAGGAGTCTGGCATGAAAAAGTCCTCTAGCATATGGACATCCATAACCAAGCTCGTAACACACTTCTTCACCGATGCGAGCGCTCTCTTCACGATTCTTCACGACGACGTGGAGACCATTGTCGTGGAACTCGTTTCGCGCGGCATCGCCGAGGCGCGCGAGCTCCGTCGCGTGCTTTTCCGCACGGTGTGGAGGCTCGTGATTCTCTGGACGCTCGGCGTGGTCACGGGTTACCTCGGTCACGTTTGGGGCGTGATCTGGCTCATGAATCTGGGCCGGATCATCATCGCGTTCGGCAGTCTTGGCTTCGCCGCCATGCTCGCCTACCTCTGGTTCAGAACCGCGATATTCGCGGAGGTGCTGGTGATACTCGCCGGCGCCATCGAGAAGATCCCGCTCCCCAAGCTTTCTTTCCCCGGCATCAAGCTGTCGAGAGAAGGCGATAAGCTGCTCATCTGCTCCAGCGAGCGGTTTACCTTCGACTGGACGCATGTGCAGACCGGGATCGGTCAGGCCAAAGCCGGGAAACTGTTGCGTCAGCTCATGAGCGTCATGGCCTGGCTCGCAGTGCTCGGCATTTACGCAAGCGTGTTTCCGGTCTACACCAATCCGTTCGCTTTCCTCGTGGTACTGCTCATTGCGTTGTTCATCGGGTTTGCGACGGTTGGGTGGGAGCTCAAGAGCCCGTGGTCAAGGCGCGTCGCGCTTGCCTTTGTCGGGTTCGTGCTCCTTGCAACAACCATCAATTTCGGCCAGAGCCTGCTTCGTGGCAAGCAGTACAACCATCATCTGCGGACCCAGATCGTTTATGCGGACTTGTACGACAAGTACGCGATGGCGGTCGAGGGGTACGTGGACAGGTGGGGCATCGGCATCGAAGACCAGCCGTCGCCGGTCGTGCGGCAGGATCCTTCAACGCGCTGTGACCAGTGCGTCGACGGGATGCGCAACATCGTCTGCGACTGCAAGCTCCCGATTCCAGGAATGACATTTAGCTCTTCCTGCACGACCCGAGAGTGCCTCAAGGCGCGCGACGAGCTCTACCTCAACAATGCGCGGCTGGACTACCGCGAAGAGCTCGGACGACTCGCCAAGCTTGACGCCAAGCTCCGTCCCGGGACGCCGATCGAGTTCTGGAACTACGGGATGAGCGTCATGGGCGTGGGCTATGCCAAAGCCAAGGCCGAGCTTAAGGAGCTGAGAACCAGGAAAGGTTTCGCGGTCGTGGCGAAAACGCCAACCGTGCCGACAACGACGTCCGCACTCGTCACTCCCGCCGCGCCTGCCAAGACTCAGTCTACACTGATCATTTCGGCAGCTGATCCGGTCGAGCCACCGCCCGCGCTCTCGGACGAGGGGCGGGCCAAGCTCGAGGCCAAGCTCGCCGAGCTCCGGGCACTCAAGGTCCGGGTTCAGGCGATCGAGTAGTTCTTTCATTGTTCTTCCGACGCTCGTTGACAGGTTCACTGTTGACGGGCGTCTTTTTTTACGCGAATTAGGAATCATGAATCAGGAGAAGTCGCTTTAAAAGACCCTGATTCCTGATTCATAATTCTTGATTCTCGATTTAAGCATTTGGATTTTTTAAAAACAAAAGCATCCTCTATTTGTATAAAGGATGCTTTTAGTAATCACGGGGGACGGGCTCTGTATCTTGTGCCATATTATTTATTCTCCTGAAGAACGGGCTGGGCTGACCGTACTTTATTTTTGCGCCGGCATATTTTGTCAAAATAATGAAAATACGCGGTGCAGAACATGGTGCCGATGGCGCATCCGAGCGCGTAGATAACAATCAGCTGGGTGTTGCTGATATCGGAAATTATGCGCTGGAGCACGTAGTACCAGATAAAGATATTGACCAGGGTGACAAACCCGCTTGCCATGATTTGCGCCTTGGTGACCACGCGGGTCCAGGCAGTGGCGATAATCATTTCCAGGAAACCGATGAAAAAGAGAATCATGGGCAATGGTTTAGGTTAATTAAGCGCTTTTTGGTAAAAAGACCGACTTTTACGCAAAAATGCGCCTCTTTTCGGGAAAACGCATTTTTCGTCTTTTTAGTGGCTTAATCATGCCAAAAATTGGCGGCTTTGTCAAGGGTGGCACCGTTAGAGCGAAGCGGGTAGGGGCAGACCCCCGTGTCTGCCCGGATAAGGATTATGCCCCGTGTCTGCCCGGATAAGGATTATGCCAGCCCCCAGCCAACCGTGACGGGGCGGACACAGGGGTCCGCCCCTACATCCGATATTCACGGCCGGATATTTTGTCATAATTATGATGATTTTTAGCCAAAAAATTGCCCATGGGCATTGACAAAATCGTGAAAATATGGTATATTTGAGAGTTCAAAATCAGCCAATCACCAAGGAGGAAATAGCCATGAAGAAGCTGGTTTGCGTTCTTTTCGCGTTCGCGCTCGCTGGTTGCTACCATGCATCCGTGCAGTCCCCGGGCATGACGGCCGACGGCGTCAGCCCCTATCTGCCGAGTCCGGCTTACGGTTCGCTCGTGCTCCAAGATAAACAGATGGCCTACCAGTACTCCATGCAGGCCGAGCTCGTGAACTACCAGTTCAAGCTCCAGCAGGCGTGGGAAGCATGTCTGGGATCGTACGACGCTGAGACCTGCCGTGAGATTCACGGCGGATACCCCTACTACATGGGTATGGGCATGGGCTACGGCGGCGGCTACGGCATGTCTGGCTGGGGTTCTCCCATGATGGGATATCCCGGCTGTCCGTACATGAGCGCCAACTGGTGCGACACCTGGGTCAAGACCCAGGCCGGCATCCAAATGGCGCAGGTCATGACCGCGCAGCAACAGGCGTACAGCCAGTACGCATCTGCAGCTGCGAGTGTCTGGTCAACGCCGTCAGCGAGTCCGGATTACTCGGCCAAGATCGCGGAACTCAAGGCGATCGCCGAAAAGATCCTGGACTTGGAGATCGAGGAGACCGAGGAAGCGCTCGCCGCGACGACGCCCTCGCCCTGACGCTCTTTCAGTTCTCGCGCAGAGGTGCTTCTCATCTCTGCGCGGATCTATCAAGAAGATAAAATAATTTGTCTTTTGGATTGATCCTTTGAACAACAATCAACAGCGGAGGATAACGAGATGAAGACGTACCTAACTCTGTTCGTGATGGTGGTTCTTGCGGCGTGCGCCGCGGCTCCCAAGTGTCCGGTGAGTTCCGACGACTTCGCGAGCGCGACGAGCGACCTCGCGAGTCTGCAGTCCGAGGTGAATGACCTGGAGGCCGAGCTCGCGGACGCCCAGGCGCGGGGCGACGAGATGTACGATCTCGCGCTCAGCTACGAGACCAAGAACGCCGAGCTCGAGAGCATGCTCGGAAGCGAGCCGGCCGCGGTTTCCAAGACCGTGGTCGCGGAAGTGGAAATGGAATCCATCTCCGAGAACGAAGCGATCAACGAGAAGAAGGTCGCTGAGCTCACGGACCTCATCGCCCAGGCCGAGGCAATCAACGCCAAGTTGGAGGCCGAGGCCAAGCCGACGCTACTCCCGCCCCCGCCCAAGCCGGTTCTCCAGCCGGTCCCGCCCATCTACGGCTACGGCATCTCGCCCGCGCCGTTCGGCGCATCCATGATGCCGTACCAGCCATTCCCGGCCGGAATCACGGGTTATACCTATGCTCCGCCGGCTGGCTCTAACCTCAACATCCACATCTCGGGCGAAGACGTCAAGGATGGCGCCTACTTCCGGGTCTGGGTGAACGGCAAGGAGGTGATCTGGGCTGGAGAGATGGTGCTGCCGGTTCTGGAAGATGGCGGCATCGTTATGCTCCCATTGCTTCCGCCCCAGGCCGATGGCTACGTTCCGGTTGAGTCTTTCGGCCCCTTCGAGGTGCTTGTCCAGGTCTGCTACATGACCGGCGGCAAGTGCGTGCTCAAGGGCGACAAGAAAAAGGCCGCGTCCATCAAAGACGTGTCCAATCGGACCGTCATCCTCCACGAGTACGACTGACCGCTGGGCGACCGCGAGGGTCGCTCCTACAGCACGGCCCGTCAAGGTTATCGAGAAATCGAAACTTTGGCGGGCTCATTTTTTTTATAAAAAAACCACCCCGATAGCGAACGGGGTGGTTTTTAAATTGTTTAATCCAGTGTCGCGGTGACCAAAGCGTCGATAACGAATGCGGAAATCGCGTAAGCCGCGAGGATGATAACTAAGCCGATAATTGCGTCGGTAATTAATTGCTTGGCTTTTTTCACTGTTTCTTCCTTGCCTTGGGAGGTCATCCAGAGGAAGCCGCCGTAGATTAAGAGCACAAAGAAGATGACGCCGAGGAGTGAGAGAAGCACGGTGATAATATTTCCGACGATTTCCAGGAACTGTTCTTGGCCTGTGCCGGCGCTGAATCCCGCGCTTTCACCGGCTTGCTGAAGCAGGGTTTCCGGATTCGGATCGGTGCCTTCTGCAAGCGCGAGGCAAGGAGCGAATACAAGCGAAACAAGCGTGATGACGCTTAGCGTAAAGAATATTTTATTCTTGAACATAATTTATTAATTAAGGATTATGTGATTTTTATGGGGTTGGGGCAGTGGGCTGGACTTCGGCGCCGAGAAGCATGGAAATCACGAACTGGGCGATGGCGTAGGCGGCAAAGATAATAATCAGGCCGAGAATGGCGCTCGTGATCAGATTCTTTGCGCGCTTGACGGTTTCTTCATTTCCCATGGCAGTCATCCAGAGGATTCCGCCGTAAATTAGGAGGACAAAGAAGATTACACCAACGAGCGAGAGAAAAATGGAGATGACGCGTCCGACAGTGGCGGTAAGTTCGCCCTTGGGAAGCTCGGAGGCTTCGGCCGTGGTTTCAAGGCCGGTTTCGGAAACCGTGAGCGCGAGAACCGCGTTTGCGGAAATTAAAACCCACGCAAGAAGCGGCAGAATCAATAACAATTTGCGCGCCCGGGTGAGTTTCATAATTTATTTAGTCCTGAGTTGCGGTAACCAGGCTCTCGAGCACGAAGCGGGCGATTGCCCATGAAGCCAAAATGATGGCAAGTCCGATAATGCCCTGAATAATTCTTTGTTTTGCTTTAGTTACGTTTTCCTCGTTGCCGCCGGCGGTCATCCACTGAAAGCCGCCGATGAGGATTATGCCCACGGCGACGATGCCGAGGAGGCCCATGGCCACGTTGATGATTGAAGCGACGGTGGCGCGGATATCGCGTTTGCCGAGCTCAATCTCGGACTCAACCTCTTCAATGCCGACTTCCAGGGCCAAAGCGGCTGAAAGCGGAACGAAGATGAGGGAGAGAATTGCGAAAGCGCAGATATTGCGCGCAACAGTATTCTTCATTAAATTACGCATACTTTTTATTAAGTAATTAATTATTAAATTCAGCCCAATAGGGCGGTTAAAATAAATTTTGTAATTGCGTAGGCGGAAAAAATTACCGCGAGGCCGATTACCGCCCAAACAATCATGTTTTTGCCTGACTTAATTCTATCAGCATTGCCGGCTGAGGTCAACCAAATAAAGCCGCCGGCCACGAATATAAGAAGCGCAATTGAGCCGACAATGCCCAGGGCGTACTGGATGATGCGGCCGATCATGGTCTGGATAAAGACATCCGGCGCCGCTGCCGCTTGGCCGAACGGCGGATTGAGCTCAACTTTTTGCGGAACGCCGGTATCGGTGGAAGTGGGGGTCGTAATAGCTAAAGCGGTTGGGATAAGCAGGGTGAGCGCGAAGAGAGCGATTGAAACAATAAAAAATGATTTCATATTATTCCAGTAAGGCGGTTAAGATATAGCGCGTGACGGCATAGGCCGAGAAGATGACGACGAGGCCGAGGGTTGACCAGATCAGGATATTTTTTCCGAGCTTGACGCGCTCTTCGTTTCCGGCAGCGGTCATCCAGACGAATCCGCCGGCTACGAACATGAGAAGCGCGATACTGCCGACAATGCCGGTGACGGCGCGGATGATATAGCCGATGAGCTCATTCACGTCCGTGGTGCCGAGGGGCGGCTCAAATTCCAGGCGCGGCGGAGTGCCGGCGCCGGTTGAAGGAGTTTCGCCGGTTTCTTCACCGGTCGAAGGCGCAGGGGTCCAGGAGCAGGATCCGGTAATTATATAGGTGGGAGAGGTGATACCATAGGTTGCGCTAATCATGCCGGCGGCGTCGGGAAAACAATCTTCTTGCGTGACACTGCGGCGAATTTCGCCCATGCATCCGCAATTTGAAGCGCCGCTGTTCCAGTTGCATTGCGCTTCGGGAATCCCGGAGCAGCCGGTCGGGCCGGTAATAAGAATCCCGCTCATGGTAAAGTCGCAGACGCAGGAGCCAACATCCTCGGCCAAAGCCGGAACGGCGGCAAAGATGAGAATGGCGATTGTAATAATTGAAAAAATTTTCATATTTATATCCCTCTTCGAGAAAGCGCTTCCTCGCAGCCCGGGTCTTCGGTGCGCTCAATGCCGGGCGTTATTTCAGGAATCGTGGTTGCTCCTATGAGATCGCGCGCCGATTCGCAGGCAGTGATGCAGTCAGCGCCCGAATCGGACGGAAAATAATAAGTAGTGGCAGAGGCATCGTTGATTTCACACTTGCAGCAGGTGGTGGCGGCTTCGTGCGCCGGGCAGCAGAGGGTGTCCCAATCGCCGGGGCAGAGATTTAATTTGCAGCTGTAGGATTCGGCGTAAAGGCTTGCCGAGGCTTTGTCTTTGCTCGCGAGCGGAACGGTCTGACAGGCGTAGCCGCGGCTCGCGAGATTTTGGTCGGCTTCACAGCGGGTGACGCATTTTCGCGCCTCGTACGAGCAGACATAGTTTTTTTCCGTGCCGCAGGTTTTGCCGTCATTTTCCTGCTTGCGGCAGTCCATGCCGCCTTCCTGGCCCTCGGCCGCGCCGTATATATTAAGCTGGCGGAGGCATGATTGGTCGCCGCCGCAGAGAAAAGTGCCGACCGAATAAATTACGGTCGCGGCGGCAAGCATGATCACAAGCCCGATGGTCGTGTTCACCATGATGTCTTTGCCTTTTTTTATTTTATCCGAAGCCCCGCCCGAAGTGAGCCAGACAAAACCGCCATAGATGAACATGAGCAGCGTGACCGAGCCGGCGATGCTAAGGAGAAAGTTCGCGAAATTAATGAACGTCTGAAAAATTTCCGTAAGACCGCAGTTTTGGGTCGTGACATTCTGCCCGGTACAGCCGGAAGGAATAAGCTGAAACGCCAAAACCGGAATCGGAGCAAGCACGATGATTATCGCGAGAATAATTGTTATGTATTTTTTCATTGAATGGTCTGATTTACTTTACTCACCGCAAGATTAATTGCGTCTTTAAGCTCCATGGTGCCGTAGACCTGTGAATCAATCATGTCGGCAAAGGTCTGCTCAACCGCGGCCCAGTTTTTGCCGCGGTACCAGTCTTTGGCCGTGAGAAGCTGGGAAGCGAAAACCGAAAGGTCCACATCTTCAAGCTGGCTGTCGCGGAGCGAGCGCAGAGCGGTCGGGCGCTTGGCGGCGTCAAGATAGGCCTTGACGTTGGCTTCGCTTGCGGCAAACTGCACAAAGTCCCAGGCGTAATTTGAACTCTTGCTCTTTGCGGAAACCGAGTTCAGCCAGTAGTTGGCATAATTTACTTCCGGATTGCCCTCAAGCTGGGGGAGCCGGGCGATGCCGAGATTGAGCTTGGGCGCCTTGGTGCGGATTTGGGAAAGATGATACGAGTAGCCAAAAAAGAACGCGGTCTGGCCGGTGGAAAAAGCGTCCAGTGAATTCGGAAAGTCGTCATTCCAGGTGTAGACTTCTTTTCCGGAGTTGGCAAAGTCGGTGTAAAAACGGACCGCGCCGAATCCCGGGGGTTCGCTGCGGCCGGTAAGGGCTTTGGGGATTTTATTGAACGTGGCGAATCCGGATTCATTGGTCATTTCGGTGCCGTTTTGCATCATGAGCGCGGAAACGATGTCGCTGAACCGTTCAATGTTGGAAGATGTGCCGATCGCGGCCGCGGACTGGGCGATGCCGCCGTCGGCGTTGAGTTTGGTGATGGTTTTTACCTGTTCCAGAAAATCGGTCCAGGTGGTCGGCGGCTCGGCGATGCCGGCGGCGTTCAAAATGTCGCGGTTATAATAAAGCGCGAGCGTGTCCACGGAAAGCGGCAGTCCGACGATTTTATTTTCATTCACTTCGTCGGTCGCGTTCCAGACCGGCGCCACGGCGTCATCGGCCACGACCTGCACAAAGCTGTCCTGAAGCGCGCGCAGGGTCATGGTTTTTTCTTTTGCCAGGGTGGCTTTGGTTTCGCTTCCCAGAGCGCCTCCGGACTGCGTGACATAGGCGATGGTGAGTTCGGCCGGAAGGGGCAGGATTTTGGCGAGATAGCCGCGCATCCAGTGGTTGTGCACCATAAAGATATCCGGTCCGCGGTCTTCGGCCAGGGCGTTCAGCAGCTCGTCTTCGTATTCGTCAAACCGGTACATCTTGTAGTTGATGGTGACATTGGGATGCTTGGCGCGGTAGGCGGTGATAAGCGGCTGGATGGCGTCGGATTCGTCAAAAACTCCCCAAAAATTCAGAGTGACAGGTTTGGTGGCTTCTTTTTCGGCTTCAGATTGGGTTTTGCAGCCGAAGCCGGCGGTGGCGATCAGAGAAAGGATGACAAAAGAAAAAAATATTTTTTTCATATTTTCAAAGATTTGAGATATTTGATAAAATCTTTTTTTAGATCCGGCCGGCGCAGGGCAAAATCAACATTTGCCTTGAGATAGCCGAGCTTGGAGCCGGTGTCGTAATACGTCGCGTCACTCACCTCGCAGGCGTAAAGAGGCCGGCGCTTGGAAAGATTATGAATCGCGTCGGTGAGCCAGAGCTCGCCGCCTTTTCCGCGCTTGGTATTGCGGAGCGCGTGAAAGATGTCCGGAGTCAGGATAAAGCCGCCGAGGGAGGCGAGGAGAGAGGGCGATTTTTTCGGTCCGGGTTTTTCAATGATTTTTTTTACCTGGTAAATGTTTTTTTCAATCTTAACCGCGTCAAGCATGCCGTATCGCACGGTGTCCGCGGATTTTACTCCGTAGGCGGTGAGAACGGGGTCGCCGTATTTCTCAAAAACGCGGATAAGCTGGGACAGGCGGTTTTTTTTGCCGTAAAAAAATTCATCTCCCCAGAGAACGGCGAACGGCTCGTCGCCGATTATCTTCTCGGCGCAGAGGATCGGCGTACCGTTGCCGTACGGTCCCTTCTGCCGGATATAAATAAAATTTGCCATGTCGGCAATTTTTTTTATTTCCTCCCGCAGATCGTTTTTTCCCTGTTTCTTGAGCCAGTTCTGCAATTCGTGGTTGTAATCAAAATGATCCTCAACCGCGCGCTTTGAGGCGCCGGTGACCAGAATTACATCGGTGATGCCCGCGGCGACGGCTTCCTCCACCACGTACTGAATTACGGGTTTATCTACCACGGTAAGCATCTCTTTGGGCATTGCCTTGGTGGCGGGCAGAAAGCGCGTGCCGAAACCGGCGACCGGGATGACGACTTTTGTTATCTTGTTCATAAAAATACACTACTATTATAATAAAAAAACATGATTCCAGCAACACGAGAATCAGGAATCATGAATAATGGAACCTGCCTGCCGGCAGGCAGGTCAGGATTTTGTTTTTGGGACTTTCTTGATGATAAGAACGGCTTCTTCCACCGAATCCACGATATCAAACAGTTTGAGATCCCCGGGATCCAGGGCGCTATAGAGCCGGCAGGCGACTCGGCCGAGGTAATCGGCAAGCGGCTTCCAGAATTCCCGGCCGAAAAGAATGATGGGCATGCGGCCCATTTTGCCGGTTTGCATGAGCACGAGGAGCTCAAAAAGCTGGTGCAGGGTGCCGAAGCCGCCGGGGAAGCAGACAAAGGCAAGCGACGGCGCGGTGATAATGAGCTTGCGGGTGAAGGGAAAGAAGAAGCCCATGGAGCGCTTGACGTAGGGGTTGGCGCGCACCGTGCCGTCAAAACTGATATTCAGGCCCACGGAATCGGCGCCGGCCTCAAAAGCGCCTTTGTTCGCGGCCTCCATGATGCCGGGCCCGCCGCCGGTCACAATGGTGTAGCCGTCATGGCCAAGCACGCGGCCGAGTTCTTCGGCGGCCTGGTAATAGGGAGTTCCGGGCCCGAGTTTGCCGGTGCCGAGAATGGTAACGTCGTTTTTTAGGCGGTTTACGAATTCAAAGCCCTCTACCAGTTCGGCCATGATGCGGAAGACTTTCCAGTCAATGTTTGACGGATTGCCGGTCGGATTAATATCTCCAAAGAACGGCCGTTCTTTGACGCCGCGCGCGAACTCGGCGGCCTCCTCGGCCGTGTCAACGATATGGATGCATTCAAGGTTTTTCGGTTTGATGGCACCGATGCGTTTTAGCGAATATTCGCTCAGAAAATTATAAAGTTCTTTCCAAAAATCGCTCATCATGGCCACCACGGGCACGGGGGGCATGCGGTTGATTTCGATGAGGTCAATAACTTCAAAGAATTCATCCAGGGTGCCAAAGCCGCCGGGCAGAAAGAAAAATGCCTGCGACGGGGAGGTGAGCATGACCTTGCGGGTGAAGAAATAATAAAAACCCTGGGATTTTTTGCAGTAGGGGTTTAGAATCTGTTCGCTTGGCAACTGGATGTTGAGGCCAATGGATTCGGCGCCGACCGCGGCCGCGCCCTTGTTCGCGGCCTCCATGATGCCGGGTCCGCCGCCGGTGATAATGGCGTGGCCATTTTTTCCAAGTATTTTTGCCAATTTTTCGGTTTCGCGGTAATGCCGGCTTGAGGGTTTGGCGCGCGCCGAGCCGAAGAATGTGACTTCGCGCTTCAGGCCGGAGAGCAGGTGGTATCCTTCAACGAACTCGGACATGATTTTAAAAATGCGCCAGGTGTTCCGGAAATCAACCGGCTGATGGTATTTGTAAAATGATTTTTGGATGTCGCGTTTGGGCATAACGATATTATTATACCATCATTGGCGTATAACTAAAAAAGCGGGGGAGGCCCGCTATTTGGTGCTTATTTTATCTAATATCAAAGCGCCTTGTCAGGTATTATTTTTTTGAATATGGCACATGCGGAAAATTTATTTCCAAAAAATAAACTTAGCCACCTTGTCTCCGGGCTCAGTGAATTTTATCGCCATAATTAGCTTGTCGCTAGTCAAGGTGAAATCAATATTTTTGCCGGCGGGGAAAACCAAGCCGTAAGGATCGCTTGTATCTTTCTGGCAATTCAAACACTGTATTCGAGAGTCGGTTGTAAAATTAATTTTTTCACCGTCGGTTTCAACCGCCGTGAATTCAATAGACGCGGAAAGCGGATCCGCAAGATTCAAGCGATAGATATATTTTTTCGTGGCCGGATCAAAACGGGCCGTGTAATACCGCCGGGCGAGAGCACTACTACTAGAGCCGCTCTTTCCCGGTTCTATTTTAAGTTCTTGTTTTGTCAGGGCATAGGACAATTGGCTACTACCATCATCATCTTCCATTGCTCGTTCACGTAATTTAATACTGCTTAGCAACGGATAGGCCAGGATTACTATTATCGCGGTTATTAGAGAAAGGAAAAATAAAAGATTACGCCAGCGTGTGTTTGGCTTAAAAAATGACAGGATATTTCCTAAAATATTTCTGGCAGAAAGAGAAATAAAAATTAATGGGGAAAGGTAAAAAAAGATAATGATTGGGTGAAAAACAAAACCGCCCATCCGCCATTCTTTTAGGCCGAGAAAAAATCCCCAATCGATCGGCAAGGGAATAAAATATACGCCGAGGGCGATTAGCGCGAAGATGGCGTTGATTACCGGATGGTATCTTTTAGCGAAAAAAAGAAACAAGGCAAACACGACAAAGATCACCACCGTCGGGACAGTGAAAGGATTAAATAACAACAACGGGGCGGAGAGGATTAACAAGACCGCAAAAATTCGATTAAATACAATTTCCAATGTGGTTAAAGAGAATCGGCTTTTTTCCGGCGCGATCGCTGGCGGAGCGGCCGCGGTGGTTGCCTTGCGCGACCTTTTCCCTTTAAAGATCAGCCTAAATATTGCCCACGCGGTCCCCGCGATAAAAGTTAATGCGCAGCCAAAGACGATAACTGTTGCAATTCCTTTCGGTTCACGGTTTGGAAAAATAGTGTCATTGGCTAAGGTTAAAAAATCCAATATAAACAAAACTATTGAACCAATAATGAGATGTGCAGGGCGAATTTTCATGCGTTAATTAATTATTATTAATATGGCTGAAAAAGCTCTGCAGTGATTATATCATAAAAAAAAGGAGTCGTTTTCACGAACTCCCTTGAGCAAGCGTGTCTTATGGGGCGTGGCTGTTGCGATAGGCTTCGAGTTGATTCCGCCATGCTTTAAGAATTCTGAGTTGCGCCAGTTCGGTAATAAACAGTTCATCCGTAAGTTGTTGTTGGTAGGGGTGCGGGGTGGGGCTGAAAACACCATCCTGCCGACTGAGGTTTTCGATAGCGACGTTCCGATTCGTGAACTCGTGGAAGAGCTCAGTGAGCCGACGAATGCCCCCGAGACCAAGATCGCTCCAGGTGACGATTAGGCCGCTCGCGTTTCCGGCGATTTCTTTAGCGATGGCTGGTGCGTCCCTGTCGCTTTCGACCAGCGCTTGGAACATGCGGAGGTTTGGCAAGTGGTCTGCCGGAGAAAGGACAGTTCCAATCGCTAGGGGCAAAAGGATAATGCCCTGTTTTTTGGTGCTGACTTCGTAGCGGACGCTCAGACTGATCAGGAGATCATAGTTGTAGTTACTGCCCTTGAGTAGCTTAAAGCTCCAGTAGTTGCTCGGGCGGTGTCCGGGAGTTATCTCCTGGGGGTTCTGGTCGACCAAGGTGAAGGAAAGATCGGGGCGGGGCTCTCGCTTGATGTTGCGCGATTCAAGAATATCGAGGAGCCGGTCATCGAGCGTATATTTTTTGATCGGCTTGAAAAAGGTTTTTGAAGCGTTCCACCAAAGCTCGAGGCCCTTATGACGTGCGGCTAACTTTAAAAGGTCAAGCAGGGTATAGGTGTCGATGCCGGGGATAAGAACAAGATTTGCGGACGTTGTCATGGCATCCTCCTTCTCTACGGGGATGTTATCAGAGGGCAAAAAATTTTTCAATAGAGGTAAGAATACTTAACGTTGAAAGACGTTCTCAATCGTCTCGCCAAAAACTCCGGCGATTTTAAATGCCAGCTCCAGGGACGGAACGTATTTATTTTTTTCAATCGCGATTATGGTTTGACGAGTAACGCCAACTTTATCAGCCAGTTGTTCCTGAGTCATTTCGCGCATTGCTCGGAAAACTTTAATTTTATTCGTCGTCTGTTTCTCCATATTTTTTGCTGAAATATTTGTATGAAAGCGAATAAAGGGCAAGGCTGAACAGGGTAATATAACTTAATATTATTCCCAGGGTTTCGTAATTTGCCTCGCCGATCCGCCGGCCGATCACGATGAAAATCAAAGAAAGAAAAGCAGTGGCGAGGGTTAAAGTCGTGTAAGTAAGGCGAGCCGCGCGGTCGCCAATTTTTTGAATTCTCTCGTCAATTATAACCGCATTTGTTTTTTTTCTGACCAGGAGGAGAAAAAGCAGGCCGATTACGACTCCGGCCAGGGCCAAGACAATGTTATTATAAACAACCGCAATCGCCACCGTGGCCGAAACAAACGAGGCGGTTAATAGGCGCATTCTTTTGAATTGTTTGTAGTTCATATTGATTAAGTTAAGTTTACATTACTTATTGTAATGTATACCTTACATATTGTCAAGGGCGTGGTTTAGCGCAAATAAAAAATCGTCCGATAAAAGACGAATAAATTCCTGCATTTGCATGCTGTCCTGTATGTTCTTTAGTCAATCTGCGCGAAGAGCACCACGTAGTTTTTGCCGTAAGCCTTGGCGCACTTTGGGCAGGTGGTGTAAGAAAAATATAATTTTTTAATTTCTTTGTCTTTGTTTTTCACATATTCATTCATTTCAACCGCCCATTTGCCGGCGTTTTGATACGGACCTTCAAAAACTTTCGTTAGGAAAGTGCCGGAAATTTTTGCCATCTGCGCGCCGGGGACATCTTTCGCAACATCAATATAAATGTCAGAACCCCAAAGAGATTTTTCGTCGCAGAGCATGAGCTGATACGGGGATTTAGCGCCGGCTTTTTCAATCAGCGCTATATTTTTTATGATTTTTTTCCCCATATTGAGCGGAATGTGCAAAAAACTCGTAACATAGTCTTTGACAAAAATTTTATCTTTCCAGACAATTTCTTTTTCATGCCACGGTTCGGGATTGAACGGCTCGCAACAGCCGGTTGATTTAATTTCTTGATCTGACATATTTGGTAATTAGTTTTTTATAATTTGGCGGGCACGATCTCCGGAACTTTGAACCAAGAAAATGGCTCAAATTCGAGGATCTTGATAAAAGTATACAGGAATTAAGGGCTATCTACGAAGTTCATCCGGAGTGGTTTGAGACGCCTAAACCTAAGTCGGTCAAAGGCAAAGATGAGGTGGATTATTCTATATAAAATCCCTATTAGCGCGCATACAAGCCCGTCCGCTGACGCGGGCGGCTCTCTTTTTAGTAAACAACAATTGCTAGGTTTATCCGAGCAGATTTAATCTTTCTGCGCCGGTTTCTTTAGGTTTATATTTATCAATCCACAATTACAGCGAACTGCATCCGGCGTTTTTGGTGGCGTCGTAGTTAAATATACAAAACTACTACACTCTGGCTTTTCACAAAAGAATTTTTGCACCAAATTACGAAAAGTAGCAACCACGGGATTAAAATCATTAACCGAAAGATTCGCCCATTCGTTATAGTGAATAGCCGGATTAACCTGCCATTGTTCAGCGTTGGTCGCGACTAAAGAATCTGCAAGGTTCTTTTCTTGCAATTGGAGAGCTTTTGCAACATCAGTTTGGCTCCGTGATTCCGCAACCTCTTTACCTTCAACCATAAGCTTACGAAAGCGTGCCACGGCCGGAGCTAGGGTATCCCCAAGCCCATAGCGTCCATCACCCTTAAACTCAACTTGTGCTCGCAAGCTGTCACATACTTCTCTAAAAACATACTCCAGATAATACCGAAGGCGACTGGCCGCTGATTGAACATCGTTTGCATTCAAAGCAGTGTCTATTTCAGTCCACACGTCGCGCGTTTTCCATTCCGCAGGACCATGGTCGGGAGTCCAATTGCTAAAGCGTGTTGCGTTTCCTGATGCGATAAGCCCAACAGTCGTCATTTGTTTTAACCATACTTCATCATGCGTTGTAAGGATAAATTGAGTGTCTTGAAATTGTTGCTTAAGAAGATTACACACTTCTCGGCGGTGATTCGAATCAACAGACATGAGCACATCGTCGAGTACGGCAAATCTGAAATTAGTGCCTTGGAGTTTTCTCATTAGTGCTAGATACAAACAAAGCCCCATCGCGTCTTGGTGTCCCTCACTGTGATACGCGCCAGGAGGGAAATGCCCTCGTCCATAAAAATCAACATCAAAACCTAATTTGCCAATAGACGGAACCAGCTTTGCTGTAAAACTATTCTCGTCTTCGCCGTTCACCGAGCGATACAGTTTAGAGAACTCGCCTTCTACATCTTTATAAACACCCTCCAACGCTTTGGTGCTGATATCTACATATGTGTCGTAAACCTTCTTTGATAAATCAGCCCGCTGCTTTGCCTTATCTGCTTCGCGAGCTACTTTTCTGTATGCCTCAAGGCGATCTTGTGCTCGCACAATAAAATCTCGTGCCGCATCTTGTTGTGTTGGCTCTGGAATAATTGCGACAGCTTTTTCTATCGCTTCAATTGCAGATGTTACGTCAGCAGGAATTTCTGTGATATTTACAATTGCTGGTATAGCTTCCGTCAATGGCAAAAAATCTTTCAATGCCTTGCGGTATGACGATAATGTTGCTCGATAAGCTGCAAGACCTGCCGTATGTTCAGTTGTCAAGACTTTCGTTAATTTTTCAGCTAAAGCGGTTGCGTTATCAAGCGAGTCGACAAGAGTTATAATTGGTTCCAACCGATTTTCAAGGCTAGCGCGCATCTTTGTGATTTCTTCAAATCCTTCAAGTTTCGAGCGGATAATACCCTGCAATGTAGATATGTCCCATTTTGTATCACAAACGGGACAAGCTTCTTCCGTTACAAAATCTATCGCCGAGCGTAAAAATTTCTCGCGCGTTACACTCTCAGTAACAATAGGATTACTACTCAAAACAGTTAATTGATCTTTCAACTCTGAACACTCCGACCGCACACTTTCAGCCGTCATTTTTTGCGATACCTCTCGCCAAGTCTTTAGATCAGCTGTTGCCGAAACCTTATTCACTTTCGGCACAGCCGGAGATTTTACACTTGTTTCTAATCCATCATTTAAAGCTGTCGTGGCTGTTAAATCCGTAAGTGACGTTAAGCCGAGAACAGTGCGTCTTGTATTTACCGCTTCTAAAATCTTTGCTTTAACCAAATCAGTTATTTCCAAACCTTGTGCTAAACTTTCGCTTGCTTGATCCTGAACTTTTTTTGAATCCTTTGACTCTTTGCTGTATGTGTTTGATATGGTCAGTAGACTGCTCCGTAAATCGCCAATTTTATCGAGACGCAATAGTGCCTGAACTTCCGCTGATCTGTCGCCCGGTTTTGAAATGACATACCGAATAATCTCGCGTCGAGATAATACAAACTCAGGATGCCCATCAAATTGTGAAAGTATCTCAAGTATTTCCGGTGATGATGGATTTATACTTGGCGTTGTAGAATTTTTGACTGTCCTCGCGAGCGTCACTTGCTTATTTTCAAGTGTTGGTATTTTAAATGTAATGTTTATGCGAGCTTTTTCGGGATTATTTTTACTATCGACATGTGGTGCGTGTTCTTTGACGGAAACATTACCCATACCTTCGCCAGACAAGCGCGATATATTCCCTGTAAGAGCAAACTCTAGAGCATCGACCACTCCACTTTTACCTGTTCCGTTTGGTCCGCATACAGCGTAATTTTTTCCGTTAAACTCCAGTGTCAAGTTGCGTATGCCACGAAACTCTTCAATTTTTATTGTGTCAATCTTAATCATACATCTGTGCTATCACTGTAAAACAATGCTTGTTTGAGAGCATCAACCGAGATCTGCCCATTGTCTACAAGAGTTTTTCTTAAGCGAGCGATAACTTCTTCCGGTATTTTTTGTTCTCCCAATTCCGTTAGAAACTGGTCGAATATTTGCTCTGGCACACTCATTATTTTATTGTCTGTTTGATTTGCCATATTATTTTATCGATTTCCCTTCGCTCGATTGTGGGTTTTGCACAACATCTCACAATTCTTCGCTGAAGTCGCGCCACTCTTGCTCCACGCTGATACATGATCCGCTTCCATTTCGCCGAAACTCCAAATCTTTTCCTTATTAGCGTCGTGCCCAATAGCGCAATGTGGACAGTTTGATTTCTCTTTGGTTTCAGCTTCCTTAGTTTGTTTTGCGTAAATAGCTCTTTTAGTTGGTTCGTCAAAAATGTGAATATTAAGCAATTTTGTATCGTTTTTACCACCTAAAATGTACTCAAAAATTCCCTTTTTATCTTTAACAAAAAAGTCACCATAGAGCTCACGCACCTCAGCGGATACTTTGGTTGGATTATATTTCTCTTTGTGATATTCCTCGTACAATCGTCCCCATTTAAGCCCGCGCATTTCGCTTTCTACATCGGTAAATACGCTAGATACCCAATGAATGACTGTGTTGAAATATTTTTTCAACACATCGATGTTTTTGTCTTTGCGATGCTTGCTCATGTAGTCGCCGATATTGCCTCTGCTTACCCAATCAAGAGCACATTCCAAAAATTCCTGCCTGTTTGCACTACCCGATACATATGCACTCCATTTTTGAATATTGGCGTTTTGGCTATTACTGAATTCCTCTTTAGCCCTAGTCACGAATGGGCCAGAATACACGGCATTGAGTAATTCTTGATTATTGAGCGGAACGCCGGCAATATTTATGGTCCTAAACCATTCTTTTATCTGGCTTTCTGTGCCCTCGCACTCGTAAATGAGAAGTTTCGTTTCCAAAATTTTGGTTTGCTTGTCTTTTGCCATACCGCCAAAATATTGCTCCATGCCATTTTCGTCCTTGATGGCAAATTTGTCGGTGATAAATCGTCCGAGACTTGTGATGCGTTGCTGTCCGTCTAAAACTTCTAGGTTTTCGGTAGAAACTTTATTGAAATAAATCAATCCTATTGGATATTCTTTTAGGACTGATTCAATTACAGCCATCTCTCTTTTGCCGCCATCGGATGCATAAATATAATTTCGCTGATATTCCGGCTGAATAGTGAGCTTGCCAGACAAGCCAAACAAACCCTTGCCTTCAAGTTCGTTATAGACAAAGCCGTCGCAGATTTCTTTAACAGTGATATTGGTTTTTAAAGTTGTATTCATATTATTTTTTCTTATGCCTGATGATAACTCTTCTATAAGCGGGCTTTCCATTCAAGTCAGGGCCTCTGCCTCTCCAATTAGGATATTGCATCCTGTGATCGTCCATTCCTAATATCTCAAATTGTTCAGGATTGTACTTATCCAAAAAACTTATTGGCACACCCATTGCACCTTTATAATCGCTTGGAATCGCATCGGTAAAAGATACTTCTATCGCATCATAATTATCGTATTTTTCATACGCTTTTTTGCCTTTGATTTCTTTGTGTCTGCTGTATTTCAAATTTTCTTTCATTGTCATAAGTGGCAACGGTTGGTGACGGCGACCATGGTCAAGATTGGTAAGCCACAAACAATTATTGGTGGCAACAATTCTATTTCCATCTTCATCTATCCGAGCCTCCGTTCCGTACAAGTTGTAGGATTCAGGTACAATAAAACCAGAAATCCATCTTCCCATTCCATTACCAAGCCATATTTCATTATTTTTAATTTTTTGAAATACCTCCTTGTAAGTTATGCAATTAATATTGCCAATAATCAAAAACTTTTTTTGGTAATCAAAAAGTTGTTTAACATACTCACGAAACAAACTAAACGGCGGATTGGTTACCGCGATATCAGACTGTTCCAGTAATGCTATGCATTCGGGACTTCTGAAGTCACCATCTTTCTCAAGGGGCATCCATTCGTTGTTTTTGTTTGCCTTTAACTGTTTGGCAACATCTTTTAGATTGAACTCTCCATCGCCGTCTATATCTTTCACTTCATTGATAATAAATTTATTGGCAGTTACCTTTGAACGGCCTTTTGTTTTTGCAAGTGTTTTGTCATCACCGAATAATCCCAGTTGCGTGTTGGCGACGGGCGATGGTTTGTAGCTCGTTGTAATTAGCTGTTGCAATCCAAGCTTGTTGAAATTGAGTACAAAATAACGAAAAAAATTGCTCTCGAACGGATCGTCGCAGTTGCAATACACCACCTTAGCTCGGAATGTATTAGGGTTGTAATCTAAATACTTTTCAATTTCTTTCTGAATATCGATGTACTGAGTATAAAACTCATCGTTCTTTGCCCTTTTCGCATTTGTAAGATTTTTAATTGATGCTTCTCTGGCCATAAATTTATTTTATTAAATCCTCAACTTTGACATCTAGGGCTTTTGCAATTTTCTGCAAAGTTTCAATGGTTGGATTTTGAGTTTCGTCGAGTTCCAGTTTTGCGATTGTATTCAAAGAGATATTTGCCAGTTTTGAAAGCCTATCTTGCGATATACCTTTTTGTTCTCTTAATTTGCGAATGTTTTTACTGATTGTAGGCATAATTTATCTTTACTAAAATATATTGATTATATTGTACACCCTGTTAAAAAATAATACAAAAAACCGACTTCCTGACGAAATCGGCTTTTCGCTGTCCAAATACCCTTATTTTACTTAGGTTCTAACTTGTTAATTTGGCGGAGGAGGTGAGAGCGACTTCGCTCCGCTACGTCGACTTAAAATTTTGAATATTTTGGTTGGCGGAGGAGGTGAAAGCGATTTTGTCCCCGTCGTCTTTAATTGAAATTAGCATAGATCAGAAGTGAAATGATGATAAGTATTGCGTAAGGCAATCCAACGTGTAGAAGAAACATGCTTCGAACGACATTTTTTTCGTCATGAATCGGAAGGTTGGGGGATAAAAAATCCGTGGGTAAGGGACGGCCGAAAAAAAGAATTTGTAAGCCATTTTGGATTTCGTCACGGCGTTTCTTGTAGTTGGTACGATAAACTTTATTGTAGCTGTCAAAGAACCAGAAGATGAGTACTAGCAGCGCTCCTAAGAGGGCGACCTGTTTCGTTTCCGTTTGGAACACCCAGCCGGACGCGGCTACCCACAGCGTAACTGCCCAGGTTTTAATGGTAGTTGAAAGCTGGTCGTATTTGTCCATTTGCCGCTGTGCAAGCAAAAATTCTTCATTCAATATATTGTATTGGACATCATTTTTTGAAATTTGCATAATATTTTGGTTGGCGGAGGAGGTGAGATTTGAACTCACGATACCCTTTCGGGCATACCGCTTTTCGAGAGCGGCGCCTTCAACCACTCGGCCACTCCTCCGTTAAATGAGTTTGAAAAGTTTTTTAAATAATATCCCGCCTTTATAACTCTTTATTTCAAATTCCCGACGATTAGCTTCCGATTTTGTTTTAAATATTTCTGAATAAATTAATTCCCAGGGGCGTCCATTTTTTGTTGACTTAACCCTTCCCTGGTTATGCCGTTCTAATCGCGCCGGCATATCATTAGTATGCCCAATGTAATGTTTACCATTTTTTAAACTTTTTAAGATATAGGTTGTGAACATTTTTATAATTGCGGCGCTTTCAGCCACCCCCGCGAAGCAGGGCCCCGCTGCGCGGGGTCGGCCACTCCTCCAAATTAAAAATTTTAAATTTTAAGTTTTACCTGCCTGCCGGCAGGCAGGAATTTTAATTCAATTTTAAATGATAAATTTTTAATGATTAAAACAGAGTTTAACATGATTGGGGGTGCTTGACAAGGACGGGGAAATCAGCTAAATTTTTAGCAGGTCTTTTTTTAGGAGGTGGCGAGATGTCGGAAACCAGGAGGGCGAGGCTTTTGGCCGTGAAGTATCCGATGGGACACGCGATGGGAAAAGGGATAACTCCACTTATGTTCATCGCCGAGAGCGACTGGGAGACTTTTCTCCATTTCATCAAGCCGGACTGCGATGAATTTGGCGTGGTGAACAACAAGGAAGAATTCCTGGAGAATCTTAAGTCCTATAAGCCGGGCATTGTCCGCGCGATCCGCGACTGCGGCGGGTCGGCGGTGGATGTGCAAATCTGGAACGAGTGGATTTGCTTTTTTCCAAACAGTCCGCTCTGACAGCTCATCTTAGAGGCGCGAAAGCGTCTCGTTTTTTTTCTCTAAAATAAAGGCCACTGCGAGAAAGAGCCAGAACATCATTGATAAATCATTTTTAAAATAGGGTACGTCAACCAAACCGTGGATCAGGATGGCAAAAAATATGCAGAGCATGGCGAGCGCGAGGCTAGACTGGCGCGCTTTTTTTAATGACGCGACAATGCCGAGCGCCATGAGCCAGAGAAACGCAATGAGCCCAACCGGGCCGGTTTCGGACCAGAAATTCAAAACAATATTATGAGGATATTGGAAGATTTCCAGATATTCGGCTTGATGGAATTTGATCATTTTTAAAGGATAGCCAGAGAGTCCGGCGCCGAAGATCGCGTTGGATTTCAGCATTTCAAGCGATTCACTCCAGGTGACAAGGCGGACATGGCCGGACCAGTCCTGAAGCGTGATTTTTTCAATCACCGGACTTCGGAGCGCGGGCGTGAGACCGATCAAGAGGATCAGAATCGCGGCTGCGGCAATGGCCGGGACGCGGAGATTTTTTTTGAAAACGCAAAAAATAAAAATTCCGGCCGCCGCGGCAATCCAGCCGGCTTCGGTTTTGGAAAAAAATATGGCAAGCGCGGAAGAGGCGAGCGAGAGAAAATATAATGTTGAGTAAATATATTTTTTCTCACGTAGCGAATCGTAGAATAAAGAAAAAGCCAGGATAATGAGCGGCGCAAGGTACAAGCCGACGGCGTTCGGGTAGCCGAAAACCGAAGTGACGCGGCGCTCGGCGAGCCAGGCCGGGGGAATGGCGACGCCGGTTGCTTTCTGGAAAATCGCGAAAAGCGATATCGCGGCCGCCGAAGCAAGAAGGGCATTCAAGATTAATTTCCAGTCTTCCCGTGTCTTGAGGCTGGAGATGAGAATCAAGAAAAATAATATGGGCTCAATAAAATATGCTTTCCAGATGCCGAGAGCGGCGGTTTTATCCGGAGAAACAATGACGCCGATTGTCGCGGCCGCTAAGAAAAGAAAAATCGGCAGCCGCCATTTTATCAAATTTTGATTGCGGTAGGAGAGGCCGCGCTCTTTGGTTATCCAGATCAAGGCAATGACGACAAAGTAGAGTTCAAGAAGCGTGGTTGGCAATGGGCCGATCTGGAAACGGATGAAGTAAGTAGGTAAAAGAAAAACAAGAAGCGCAAGTCCAAGACGGAAGTTGCGCCAGGCGAGGTATCCGAACAGGCCGAGGAAAATTATCAGAATAAAATAATTCATGGGTTGCGGGGGATTTTAAATATTTCCATGATCAATTCTTTTTTTACGCCGCCAAGGGCATAGAGTATTGCGGCATATATTGCGGCACCACCAGTAATCAGAACAAGAAGATTTGAGAAATACGGTTCAATAAAATAAATCGCGGCAGCCATGAGAAGGCTCGCGGCTAAGGCGCGGTTGCAGACGCCAAGCGCCGGTCGCCATCGGATTGCGCGGTAAACAACAATAAAGGTGAGAAGCGCGATCATTGCTTCGGAGGCGACTGTGCCCCAGGCGGCGGCCGGCATGCCGAAGCGGGGAATAAAAACCAGATAAAATATGAGAGCGGCCACGGCGGTCGCGACATAGCCCCAGATCATCCGGCGCTGGCAGCCGATCGCAACAATGAGGTGCGAAAAAAGAACAGAAAGATAAATTACACCGGTCGCGATAATCAAGATTTGGAGAATTGGACCCGAGGCGCTAAAATCCGGGCCGGCGATAAATACCATGATTGGAGTCGCAAGGATCAGGGCGCCAAAAACCATGGGCCAGGCGATAATAGCGAGAAAATCAAAACCGCGCTGGGCGAGGCGGGTAAAATCTTCAAGCTTTTTTTCCGCAAACCAGCGGGCAAAAAACGGCATCAGCACGCCGATGAACATAAACGGTAGAGTAATGAGTACCTCAAGCACGCGATAAGGCGCGCCGTAAAGCCCGACTTCGGCCTGAGAGCGGAATACGGACAAAATTACGGTATCGGCTTTAAAATAAAGAAGATTGAAAGCGATGGAGATGCCGATCGGCCAGGAGCGCGCCAGGGCTTCGCGCCAGAGGGGCCATTCAAAAGAAAGGCGGATCGCGGCGAACGGCTTGGCAAAAATCCAGTTGGCGACAAAATTCGCAAAGCTTCCGAGAACCACGGCAAGCATGATCCAAAGCAAGTTGAGATTAAGAAAAATAAAGCCAGCGACGCCGCTAAGGAGAACTAGCCGGCCGATAATCTCGGAAATTACCACGCGTTCCATGCGAAGATGCTTTTGGAAGACGCCGGTAAGAAGTTGATTTAAGGATATGAATAAAAATGAAAAAGTAGTAAGTGCGATGCCCCACTTCAACATTGCCGGATAGGGGAATAAAAGCGCGATGAGCGGCGCGGCGCCCAAAAATAAAATTGCGGAAACAAGCCGCAATGTAAAAATATTACTTAATATTTTATCGTTTAATTTTCGGTCGTCGCCGTGTTCGGAAATCATCTGCACGGTCATGAGCGTCAAGCCGAAATCAACCAAAATGCCAAAGACCTGCAAAAAAGCAGTGATGGTTGTGTAGCCGCCAAAACCATCCCGGCCAAGGTAGCGGGTCATCAAAGCAACGGTAACAAGACCGACAACGGTGCTTAAAATTTTTCCGGAAACCTGCGAAATCGTATTCCAGGCAATGGCGCGAGTGAGTGACATATTTTAATTAAGTATATATTTTTTTTTCAGACTTGACAAACGGCGTTTTTTATGTTATTATATATAGTGTAAATGAGACTATCCGCCAACGTTCTAACTTAGGAAGAAAGGACAAGGCGGTTTTATTGTCTTCGGGCGAAAAAATAAAAAGAAAATGCCAAATTACGGCTTAAAAATCGATAATTGTGATTTAAAGCCCACGGAAAGCTGGGGCAGCGTTTTTGCAAGCGTTTCCGTGGTTTTTTTAATCGTGGTCGTGTTTTCCTGGATGCTTTCACTCGTGGAAACGCAAATTTTTGCAGTGCACGAGGCTCGAGCGGCAGAGTGGGAAGCCGTGAAGATGATTGAGACCGCGAAAACCCTCACCATGCGGCCGGGTGAAACAAAAGAATTCACCGTCGGTTTCAAGAATACGGGAAGCAATACCTGGACAAACACGGAAAAAAATTATATTTCAATTTATACCTGGTCGCCGAAATACCGCACCAGCCGTTTCCAGGATACGACCTGGAAGCTGCGCGAACAGCCGGCGGCGATGAAAGACAGTCGCGTTGCGCCCGGCCAAGTCGGATACGTTGTTTTTAAATTGCGCGCGCCGGCGGATATCGCATCCGGAGTTTATGAAGAAAAATTTTATTTAGCCGCGGAAGATCTTTTGTGGATACCGGGCGGCGAATTTACCGTATCGATTTTAATCGATACATCCGGAAGCACGACCCCGATATCAACGCCGGTGGCAACATCGATTCCGACTCCAACCGCGGCCTCAATTCCAACGGCATCGGCGGGCTATGAGGCAAAGCTTCTTCTGCGCAGCCACCAGCAAATTACAATGCGCGCCGGCGAGGCGATAAAATTTACAGCTGGTTTTAAGAATTACGGCAGAGCGACTTGGTTAAGTGCAAAAATAGTTTTGCCGGATGTGGCAGCCGCATCAACCGGTTTGGATAATTTTTATGATATTTCCTGGAAATCACGGTCCGTGCTTGCTGAATCGGCGTCTCCGACTGCGCCCGGAGCACTGCAATTTTTTACCTTTACTCTTAAGGCCGCGTCGGCTGGTGTTTATCAGGTGAATTTAAAATTGCAAACTGACGGAACTGACATTTCGGGCGGCGAATTAGATATTCCGATTACCGTAACTGACGATTCAGGAGATATTCCGTCCGAAGGAACTAGTCCGGCGCCGACAATTGGATTGATGCAGGAATCGCTGATGCGCATCGGGCTTTACGATCTCGAAGGAGATTTGACGCTTACGGCGGATAAATCGTTTGTGGTTAAAACATCCTGTGGCCAGGATTTGGGTACATACGCGGCCGGGGTAGTAGTGACCGCGAGTTATAATAAATCAACGTATCAGTATTCTTTTTTCAAAGACGCGAAAAATTATACCGGCGCGTGCTATCTGCGTTTTGAGCCGGCCGGGGCGGGACAGAATATTTTTGAACTTACAAGTCTTGAGCAGCGGCCGGCATGGAACCGCGCCTATAACGACAATCGCTTTCGCGGAGTGATTGAACTTCGGGTATCGGAAACAAATTATCCCTGGGTAATCAACGAACTTCCGATGGAGGATTATCTCAAGGGTTTGGCTGAGACTTCAAATTATTCGCCGACTGAATTTCAGAAAGCGCTTGTGACTGCGGCGCGTTCGTACGCATATTTTCATTATTCATATCCGACCAAGCATGCAAAAGGGCATTTTATTCTTGATGCGACCTATGATCAGGTTTACCGCGGATACGGAAACGAAATCCGCGTGCCGCGGCTCGCGAACGCGGTGGAGCAGACGCGCGGCATGATTGTGCATTATGACAATGAGCCGGTTTTCACCCCATATTACTCGCGTTCCGACGGACGGACGCGGAGCTACAAAGAAGTCTGGGGCGGTTCAAATGGCATTGATTATGGCTGGCTGCAGTCGGTTCCGGCACCATATGACGCCGCGGCGAATAACACTCTTTGGGGCCATGGAGTCGGCATGGCCTGTACCGATGCTATTGGCATGGCAAATGCAGGACGTGGCTGGGATGAGATAGTGAAATATTATTACAGCGGCATTGTATTGAAAAAACTTTGGTAAAATTAAAAAAGTACGGGTCGCAGATCTGCGACCCGTACTTTTGTTTTTAATAGACGAATCCTTTGTCGTGGTTGATGGTGTAATACAGAGTTGACTGCTGGGTCTTGCTGTAATCCGAGGCGAATTCGATTGACTGGCCTTCGCGGTAGTTGGTGAAAAATCCGTCCGGTACGTCGTCAATCCAGTCGTTCCAGTTGAGTCCGTAAAGGGTTTCGGCCGCTTCCTCGGTTTTGACCCAGCGGATAACTCCACCGCCTTCAACGGCATAGACCTTGTCCGCGGTAGTGATTTTAATCATTTTGTATCCCGGCTTGTAGGTGACATTGCCGCCAATTTGAATCGCGGCGAGCTCGGCATCGGTGATTATTTTAACTTCGCTAAAATCCGTATACCAGGTAAAATATGTCTTTTCGTTGGGGAAGACATAGCGTTTGCCGTTTTCGGCATAGTAGTAGACCGAGGAGAAGCTTTGTCCTTTAATGAGATCGCCGGAAACGAGAGTTGCCGCGTCGCCGGGCAGGGCAATCGCGCCGGTCATGGCGAGCGTCATGGCGAACAATATTCCGGCAAAAATAAATTTGCGCATAGTTGGATATTATTAATTAATTTTTTTAAATTCGTTAATTATTTTTTTGGGTTTAGCGGTTTTGTAAATCGCGTTTGCGGCGCAGAGAGTATCGGCGCCGGCTCTCAATATCTCGCGCGCGTTTTTAAGATTTACGCCGCCGTCAACCTGGATTGTAACCCGCGGGGCGATTTTTTTCAAGTTCCGCATTTTTTTTAAAATGCGCGGCTGGAATTTTTGGCCCGAACGGCCAGGGGTGACGCCAAGAAAAAGAACAGTGTTGATTTTTTGAATAACCGGCCGGAGGCGGGTAATTGGTGTCGCGGGATTCAGGGCCGTGCCGGCCTGCCAGCCGAACCGCTTGATTGCTTTAATGATGCTCGCGGGATTTCGTTTCACTTCAATGTGAAAAATAACTTTTTTTACATTTTTTATTTTTTTCCATTTTTTAATTTCCGCCGCCGGATCGGCAACCATGAGATGGAGTTCGTATTTTATGGGCGTGGGTATGGTTTTAATAATTTCCGGATCAGCCCAGTTTTTTGGCGAAACAAATTTGCCGTCAATCACGTCAATCTGCACGCGCGAAGCCGCGCCTTCAACCAAGCGCAGCTTTTGCGCGAAATCAATCGCGTTTTTCGCGAGGATAGCGGGGATTATTTTCGGCCCGCCTTTGTCCCGACGCTCGCTTCGCTCGGTCGGAGCTTCGGCGAGGCAGGCATTTTTTTCTAATTTTTTAATTTGCTTAATGCGGCGTGCGTGGCGCTTTGCGTCGGAGAATTTTGTCTTGAGAAAAGCGGCCGTAATTTTTTTCGCTTCCGCGGATTTCAGGACGCGCCCGGCGAGGCAGAGCACGTTGGCGTCGTCGTCGGTACGGGAGGTTTTTGCCGCGTAGGTTGAATAGCCCAGGGCGGCGCGCACGCCGCGGATTTTATTCGCCGTGATGCAGACGCCTTCGGCGTTGCCGCAAAGCACAAGGCCGCGCGACGCGGGGTCGCGGCGCGCCGCCCGGCCGACGCGCGCGGCATAAGCGGGGTAATCATCATTCTTTTCCAGCTTAAAGGCGCCGAGGTCATGGACATCGTATTTGGCGCGGGATAAATATTTTTTAATCTCCTCTTTGAGGCGGAAGCCGGCGTGGTCGGCACCAAGGAAAATTTTCATAGTGTTATTATTATAGCAGATACGCGGCTGACTTTACAGAAAGAGGGGATTTTGTTAAAATCCCTGTATAAATCAGGTAAAATTTTGCTAGTTATGGACAAGAAGTCAAAGTTCGCGGAAATGGAGGAAGCGACCCTGGATTTTTGGGATAAGGGAAAATTTTTTGAGCGTTCAGTCAACGAGCGGCCGGAAGACCGCCAGTTTGTTTTTTACGACGGTCCGCCGTTTGCCACGGGTTTGCCGCACTACGGCAATCTGCTCGCCGGCCTGATCAAGGATGTTTTTCCGCGGTACAAGACCATGCGCGGATTTCGCGTGCGCCGCGTCTGGGGCTGGGACTGCCATGGCCTGCCGATTGAGACAATGATTGAAAAAGAACTGGGTTTGAATTCCAAAGACGAGATTGAAAGTCTGGGAATTGATAAATTCTGCAAGGCGTGCCGCGATTCGGTGATGCGCTATGCCGAAGAATGGAAGCGCATCGTGCGCCGCACCGGCCGCTGGGTTGATATGGAAAATACCTACCGGACAATGGATAATCCATTTATTGAATCCGTGTGGTGGGTTTTTTCGGAATTAAACAAAAAAGAACTGGTGTACAAGGATCGGCGCGTGTCGCATTATTGCCCGCGCTGCGCCACGCCGCTCTCCAATACCGAAGTCGGAGTTGATACGTATAAGGACGTTGAGGATCCGGCGATTATTGTAAAGTTTAAACTTAAAAATGAATCTAATACGTATCTTCTTGCTTGGACGACGACGCCGTGGACGTTGCCGGCAAACGCCGCTCTCGCGGTTGATCCGGAGATGAATTATCTCCGGGTAAGAATCAAATCAAACAATGAAACATATATTTTTTCTGAATCGCGAAAAAATGAAGTTCTGAAAGACATTGTTTATCCGATTGAAGATGAGGATGAAGAAGAAATGAAAGTTGAATTTTTGGGAATCGTGAAGGGCAAAAAATTATTGGGCTTAGAGTATGAGCCTCTTTATAATTTTATTAAACTTGATAAAAAGGCACATTTCGTGATTGCCGGCGATTTCGTGACCGCAGATGAAGGTACGGGCATTGTGCATGTGGCGCCCGGATTCGGTGAAGTAGATATGGAAGCCGGTAAAAAAGCGGATCTTCCGGTGATTGTAACAGTCGATGATCAGGCAAAATTCTTGCCAGAAATTACGCCGTGGGCCGGACGGTTCGTTAAAGACGCGGACGAAGATATCATGAAAGAGCTTGAAACGCGCGGCGCGCTTTTTAAGCGCGAGACATGTGTGCACAGTTATCCACATTGCTGGCGCTGTAAAACACCGCTTATTTATAAAGCCCAAAATGCCTGGTTCGTGAATGTGACGAGCCTAAAAGCCAAGCTTCTTAAAAATAACGAGCATATAAACTGGCGGCCGGAGCATATTAAGAAGGGTCGTTTCGGAAAGACGCTCGAGACTTCGCCGGACTGGTGCGTTTCACGGACGCGTTACTGGGGCGCGCCGATTCCGGTCTGGGAATGCGCGGCCTGCGGAGCGCGCGAGGTAATCGGGAGCGTGGCCGAACTCGGCGAAAAGGCGGAGAATTTTCGCGAAGGTACGGATTTGCACCGGCCGTTTATTGATGAAATAAAAATTAAATGTTCCTGCGGCGGAGAAATGAATCGTATCCGCGAAGTTTTTGACTGTTGGTTTGAATCCGGCTCAATGCCTTACGGCCAGGCGCATTATCCTTTTGAAAATAAAAAATGGTTTGATGATAATTTTCCGGCGGATTTCATCGCCGAGGGGCAGGATCAGACGCGCGGCTGGTTTAACAAACTGCACGTGCTCGCGACCGCGCTTTTTAATAAAAATGCTTTCAAGAACGTGATCGTGAACGGCATTGTGCTTGCCGAGGACGGTAAAAAGATGAGCAAGAGCCTTAAAAATTATCCGGACCCGTGGATTCTCTTTAATTCGTATGGCGTTGATTCAATGCGCTATTATCTTTTTTCTTCTCCGGCGATTGAAGCGGAAAATTTGAATTTTTGCGAAAGAGATGTGGCGGAAATTGAACGCAAGGTCTTGATGCTCATCTGGAATGTCTATAAGTTTTATGAACTTTATGCGGCCGAAGATACTCAAGGCGTAGATGAGCCTTCTGACAATGTGCTTGACCGCTGGATTATTGCGCGTCTTGAAAATTTAATTGCCGAGGTCACGACGTCATTAGACAATTTTAGTTTAATAGAGGCGAGTCGTCCGATTGTCGGATTCATTGATGAGCTTTCAACCTGGTTTGTGCGCAGGAGCCGCGACCGTTTCAAGAGCGAAGACAGGGATGAAAAGAAAAAAGCGGTTGCCACGCTCGGCGAAGTGCTCGTGCGGCTCGCGCTCGTCATGGCGCCGTTTACTCCGTTTATCGCTGAAGAGGTTTGGAGAAGTGTGACCGGACGCGCCGCCGATTCCGTGCATCTTGAGGCATGGCCCGAATCGCGTAAGAATTTAATTGATAAAAAATTGCTCGCTGAAATGGAAGTCGTGCGCGCGATCGCGAGCCGGGGCCTGGAGGCGCGCGCCGTGGCCGGCATTCCGGTGCGCCAGATTCTGGCAAGCGTTAAGGTAAGCCTTAATGACGCGAAGCTCGCGGACATATTAAAAAAGAAAATCGAACTTCTTGATCTCGTGCGCGACGAACTCAATGTTGAAGCGGTTGAAATCGCAGCCGGAGGAAAGGACGATATCGCGGTTGAACTCGATACCGTGATTACCCCGGAGCTTGCCAAAAAGGGACTGGCGCGCGAAATCGTGCGGCATGTAAATTCGCTCCGGAAGAAAGCCGGGCTCACCATCAACGACCGGATCACTTTATATTACGACACAGAATTCGCCATGGCGCTTGATGTTTTGCGCGATATGAAAAATGAAGTTATGGCCGATGTTCTGGCCGACGATATTCGCGCCGAGAAAAAAGAGCTGGCGCACGCCGAAATCTGGCAGAAAGACGGGGAGGATATCTGGATTGGAATAAAGAAGAAGTAAGAATTCGGACAAGAGAACGTTTAAGGTGGAGACGTCAGCCGCGGCTGGCGTCTCCGCTTTTTGGCTAAACCCTTGACAAATTCGCGATTTTGTGGTTAAATATAGGGTCTTGCGGATTAGTTTTGTCCGCCAGATTTAGCATAAAATGAACCTTACAACATAAGAAATAGGAGGAACGCCATGTTCGTACCGGATAAGGACGAGAAGGAAGACTATGAGATTGCCAAGCAGTTCGTCGGTAAGATAATAGAAAAGAGATACGAGATGGCCGAGGTCCTGGGAATCGGCGGCATGGGATACGTGCTGCGCGGCCGCGATACGCGCCTGCAGCGCGACGTGGCGATTAAGATACTCCGCCGGGAACTTTGCGGAAGCGACGTGCTCATCCAGCGCTTCGCGAACGAGGCATACGCCATCACGCGGGTGAAAAACCACCCCAATATAATCGAGGTCTACGACCGCGGCGAGTACGTGATGGCCGGGTCAAAATGGTTCTATCTCGTAATGGAGTACCTCACCGGGCTGACGCTTGACGATCTCATGAATGAGCAAGCGTCATTTCCGGCGAAAGAGGCCTACGCTTACATCTCTCAGGTTCTCTTGGGGCTAGCCGCGGCGCACGCGGTCGGCGTGGTGCACCGGGACCTGAAACCCGGCAACATGATGATCGTTGATCCGGCCGGCCAGCCGCCGCGGCTCAAGATTCTGGACTTCGGCATCTCGCGGCTCTTCGGCATCGACGGGATGGAGGACTCCAAGCTTACGCGTGCCGGCATAGTGTTCGGTTCACCGCACTACATGTCGCCCGAGCAGGCGCGCGGGGACATCGAGGCCATGGGCGCCTGTTCGGATATTTATTCCGCGGGCATTATCATGTTCCAGTTCCTGACCGGTGATGTTCCCTTTGATTCAAAGCTGGGGTGGCAGAGGATCGTGGCCATGCACCTCGAAAATCTGCCGCCCGTGCCAAGCTCGATCCGGAGCGACATCTCGCCCGAGCTGGACGCGGTGATCCTGAAGGCGCTCGCCAAACGTCCGGAGGACCGCTGGCAGTCGGCTGAGGAATTCCGCCGCGCGCTGCGTCTGGCAATCTTCGGAGAGCAGGAGCATGCGCCGCGCACCACGATTCCGCCGAAGATCAAGCTTCGGAATGGGGACAAGATTTTGCCGGCCGAGGAGGGGCTGCACATGGAGAAGACCAGGCCTTCGGGCATGATGCCATTGCCCGAACCGCCGACAGGAGTGTTCTCCGTTCCGGAGCCGCCGGTGCCGGCGCCCAAGCTCATCATCACCGAAGGCGGCAGCGTGAGAGCGATGAAGCCGGAACGAACCAAGGGTCTGTGGTACGCGATGATCGGATTCGTGGCCATGATCGTGCTCGCTGGTGCCATGATACTTTTCGTTCGCAGCATGAGCAGCGAGTCCATGAATCCGAAATCGCCAACCGTGGAGGCGCCGCTGCCCAAGATCGCGTCTGAGGAAGCGCCACCGCCTGCGCCATCGGTCGAGGCGGCTTCGGAGGAGACGGCGCCGGTTCCAATCCCGGCAGTAAAGACCAGCCTCTCGCCGCTCGATAAGGTAGTGTGGAACGGCATTAAGCCGCAGCTCGCGCATGGCACGGCCGGTTGCCGCAAAGCACTGCCGTCGCTCCGCAAGCTCGCGGGCGACAATCCCGACTTTTCCGAAGCGCAGGAAGCACTCAAGAAGTGCAACGCGCTCGTCGGAAAGTGACCTTTTCCCGCTTGAGACATCTGTCTCGAGCGGGAATTTTTTTATTTATCGTGTAGGGTTCGCATTTATGCGAACCCTACACTTCAATTTGATTTTGATGACGTTTTTTGATAAGATGAACGCGTATGATTACGTATGTTGACGGCATAATTAAAGCGAAAGGCGCGAATTATGTGATTTTGGAAAACGCGGGAATCGGGTATCAGATTTTTTTACCGGTGAAATACGCGGCCCTGATTGCCGAAGGCGAAAAAAAGACTTTTTTCACGCATGAATATCTGCGCGAGAACAGCCGTGAACTTTACGGATTCGCGACGCGTGGGGAACTGGAATTTTTTTGGAAGCTTTTGGATATTTCCGGCGTGGGCCCCAAAATGGCAATGAACGTGCTCGCGCTCGGGAGCCTCACGGATCTTGTCAAAAATATTGAAAAGGGCAACGTTGATTACGTGAGCCAGGTTTCGGGCGTGGGAAAAAAGACGGCGCAAAAAATTATCATTGAGCTTAAGGGCAAGTTGGATCTTTCGGCCGAGGGCGAGGAGGAGCATGAAGTGGTTCAGGCGCTTAAGAATCTTGGGTACACGAGCGCGCAGGCGCGCGACGCGGTGCGCAAAATTTCCGAGGAAGTGACGGACACGGGCGACAAGGTGCGCGAGGCGCTCCGTTATTTAAGCAAATAGAATGGAAATTGAGTTTATTGAAAAAAAAGAAACATGGGACGGATTGGTTGGGGAGATTAAACCCAGCCAATTTTTGCAAATCTGGCAGTGGGGCGAATTTCAGAGGGCACTCGGCCGCGGGGTTTGGCGTGTTAAAATTTCGCGCGGAGGTGAGACGCTCGCCCTCGGACAGGCGGTGCGGCACGCATTGCCGTTTGGCAAGTGTTATGTATATTTTCCGCGCGGGCCGCTTCTTACGCCGGCCGGCCGCAATCACGCGCCGGAAATCATTGCGGAATTAATTAAAAAAATTCGCGGGTTCGCGCCGGGCGCGATTTTCGCGCGGTTTGAAACCCCGGACTATGCTTATCCCGGACTGGCGCTCCGGAGATCGCGCGATGTCCAGCCGAGCCATACCACAATGCTGGATCTTGAAAAATCCGAAGACGAGATCTTAGCGGCCATGCATCAGAAGACCCGTTATAATATCCGGGTCGCGGAAAAGCACGGCGTTGCGGTGCGGGCGATGAGGGAGGATGAGTTTGAAAAATTTTGGGAGCTCATAGCCGCGACGGCGGAGCGCGACGAGTTCCGCACGCATCTCAAAGATTATTATAAAAAAATGCTAGAGATTCTTGGCGAGGAAATGTGCGATGTTTATTTTGCCGAACTTGGGGGCAAGATACTCGCGGCGAATTTCATGATTCGTTCAGGCGAAATCACAACCTATCTGCACGGCGCGTCATCGAGCGAGGACCGCAACACAATGGCGCCGTATCTTCTGCACTGGGAAATGATAAAGCGGGCAAAAGCGGACGGATATAGATATTATGATTTTTGGGGAATCGCGCCAGAGGGGGCGCCGGCAAATCATCCCTGGGCCGGGATTACGAGATTTAAAAAAGGTTTTGGCGGAGTTGAAGTTTCATACAGCGGTACGTTCGATCTGCCGCTTGATAAATTTTGGTATTTTTTGTATAAATTGAAAACAGGAAAATAGATTTACGCGCCCGTAGTTCAACGGATAGAATGTCAGCTTCCGGAGCTGATGATAGAGGTTCGATTCCTCTCGGGCGCATATAAAAAATCCCAAAATATGTTTGGGGTTTTTTTTGTTATTTTTTAAAAAAAGAGCCCCGGGTAGAATTGGATTCTATGGGGCCATTAGTGTCATGTTCGTATTGACGAGATTGTGAGTCAATGATGACTCTGGTCGGAGTCGAGCGTCGCCCGGCTTCCGCCGATGAACAGAACGTGGAAGTAGCTGCCCCGGAGTTTCTCCAAGATTTCGTCCAGGTCGGGTGCGTCTCCGTAGCCTTGTGGCGTCGGGATGACGCGCTGATCGTTCACCGGCTTGCCCTGGAAAAGGTGATTTCCGTCCTTCAGGCCCACGTACCAGCCGCGGTTGAACTCGCACTCCTCCAGCGCACAGGTGTTGGGACCGCCAGTGGGAAACGCCGTCGCCTTGACTGGAGGATCGAAGCGGTAGTACTTCCCAGGAACGAGGTCCTGTGCTTCTTTAATCTTCAATCTAATTTTTTCAAATTAAAACTGCTAGCAATATCGGAGAATGTTTCCTGATACTCTGCCCAACTGCCCTGGAGAGTATTGAAGGATATTACCCAAACATCATCACCGACGCCTTTAATTGCTACCATTAAAATTTTAAAATCCACTCCCTGCTGAGTCAGGTTCACCTCAACCGCCCGAGCCGCTTTTCCATTTATCGTCGTATCATGCTCTTGAGCAAAAACAGCATTGGAAATGGTTTGCCGCAGCTGACTTTCGACGTTTTGCAAATATTCGTTTAAATTTTTTCCCTGCAACGTATCATAACTTACGGCAAAATAACTTCTAAAATTAATCTTCTGAGCCGCAGGATCGTTGAGTTGCTCGTCGGCATTAACGGCCATTGCCGAAGCCCCAATCGCAGGAGCAGTTTGCCGCCAGCCCGTAGGGAGGTTGATTTCAAAGTCATCAGTTACCAATTTATTTTGTTGCTGTTCGGGATTCGCTTGATTGTTTACTTCAGATTGACTTGATGGCACAGTATTTTCGATAGAGTTGATTGATGATTTATTTTTTTGAACAAAATAAAAACCAATTATTATTGCTATGGTGATAACGATGATGATTAAAATGAGAATTACGATTTTATTTTTCATAGTTTCATGATTATTTATTTACTGGTGCCCGGGGAGGGAGTCGAACCCTCATGGAATTTCTTCCAGCGGATTTTAAGTCCGCCGTGTCTACCGTTTCACCACCCGGGCAAAATGACAATTAACTTCATTGAAGTCTAGCGGTTTTTTCTTAATCTGTCAATCCTTGCCTTTTTAAAGTATTCAATCAATTTCGCGGCGGTCATGGTGTTTAGAACGTCGCTTGATTTGGCCCAGCCGCGGCGGGCGGTGGCTTCGCCGAGGGCGATGTATTTTAAGTGGTCGGTTTGATGCGCGTCGGTATCAATCACAAGTTTTACGCCGGCTTCAACGGCCGCTTTCACATAAATATCTTTAAGATCCATGCGGTCGGGATAGGCATCGATCTCCAGGGCAATGTTGTATTTTTTCGCGGCTTTGATAATTTCATCAATATTCACGGCATATTCGGGCCGGCGGCCGATGATGCGGCCGGTCGGATGAAAGAAAATATTAACATAAGGATTCTGCATGGCGGCGACGATGCGTTCGGTCATTTCTTTTTCGTTTGAGCTAAATCCGGAGTGCACGGCCACGGAAACGATATCAAGTTTTTTTAGAGCCTCGTCGCTGATATCCAGCCTGCCGTCTTTTAAGATATTAATTTCCGCGGATTTCAAGATGCGGAAGTTTTTTATTTTTTTGTTGAGCCGGTCGATTTCGCGCGCCTGCCGCGCGAGCCCGCGTTCATTAAGCCCGCCGGTCATGGCGAGTGTTTTGGTGTGGTCGGTGACGGCGATGTACTCGCGTCCCAGGCGTTTGGCGGCTAATGAGATTTCCTCAATCGAGTTTACACCATCGGTCCAGTCGGTCTGGGTCTGGAGATCCCCGCGCACCGCGCCATATGGCAGGAGGCGGGGGAGACGGTGGGTGCGGGCGGCTTCAATCTCGCCCAAGTCTTCGCGAAGTTCGGGCGGAATCCATTCCAGGCCGAATTTTTTGTAGACTTCCTCCTCGGTGCGGGAGGCGAGATTTTTTTTACCCTTGAAGATGCCGTATTCATTCATTGTCCAGCCATGTTCAACCGCCATGCGCCGGAGATGCACATTATGGTATTTACTGCCCGTGAAATGGAGAAGTGCGGCGCCCCAGGACTGGCGCGGCACGACGAGCAGATCGGCGTCAATTTTTTGTTTGAGCCGGACAAAAGCGCGGTTTTTTCCGAGCTCAAGCACGCGCGCGACATCGGGCAGATGGATGAATTTATTAAGAAGTTTTTTTGGATTTTCGGTCACGGCGACCATGTCAAAATCCTTGATAGTATCCTTGCGGCGGCGGATTGAGCCGGCAAGTTCAAAATGCGTGACTCCGGGCACCTGGAGCATCTCGCGCTTGATTTTTTCCGCGAGCGCTAGGTAGTGGCCGAGCACGACGCGGCCGCGGCTTTTTTTCAGAAATTCCAGGCCAGCTAAGATATTCTGTTCGGTTTTTTCGCCGAAGCCCGGTATTTTCGCGATGCGGTGCGCCCGCGCGGCGCGCTCAAGGCCATCGAGGTTCCTGATTTTTAGTTTTTGATAAAGAGTTTTGATGATTTTCGGACCCACGCCTTCGATCGCGGTGAGTGCCACGACATCAACCGGGAATTTGCGCCGAAGATCAGCAAGATATTTCAGACGGCCGGTTTTCAGCAGTTCAACGATTCGCAGAGTCATGCCGGCGCCGACGCCAGGAATGGCATCGAGCGCTTTTTCGCCGCCTTTCTTATATATATCGGCGACTTCATCGCTCAAAGAATCAATTACCTGCGCGGCATTTTCATAAGCGCGCGGCTTAAAAGGCACGTCTTCCATGGTAAGGCGTTCGGAAATTTCTATAAATATATCGGCGATTTGTTTGTTGGTGATATTCGGCATGGCTATATTGTATCAAAAAAACAGCCTTTTTTATATGGCCGTTTGGATGGGCAATCTATTTTAGTATAAGATTAAACAAATATCCGGTAAAGATAATTCCTAGCCCGACAATTGAAGCGTAAATGAAAATTAGTTTTGTTTTCATGATGCGCTTCAGTATCATGAATTCGGGAAGCGATAATGCGGTCACAGCCATCATGAATGCCAAGGTCGTACCAACCGCAACTCCCTTTTCGGCCAGAGCATTAACGACTGGGACCACTCCGGCCGCATTGGAATATAGGGGGATGCCGATCAGGGTTGCGAGTGGTACGGCATACCATTTATCGGCACCAGCGTATTGCGTTAAAAAATTTGTCGGAACATATCCGTGGATCCAGGCGCCCAGCCCAATGCCGATAATAACATAGAACCAAATTTTTTTTATGATTCTCCGGGTATAGCCGCATGCGTACCGAATTCTTTTCCGCCAATCTATCCCCGTTGGATTTATTTTATTTTTTTCTTCAACTGCCATATTTTCCAGCAAATGTTCGACCGGCAGTTTACCGATTATTATTCCGGAAATAATAGAAATAAGTAAGCCGCTTAAGACATATAGCCCGGCGATTTTCCAGCCGAAGGTGCCGAATAGCAGAATAAGCGCCACCTCATTAATCATGGGTGATGCCACTAAAAAGGAAAATGTTACTCCGAGCGGTACGCCGGCTTCAATGAAACCCAAAAATAGTGGTACGGCGCTGCAGGAACAGAATGGAGTTATGATGCCGAACAGCGAGGCGAAGATATTACCGACAAATTGATTTTGGCGCGACAAAATATCTCGGATTTTTCTCGAGGGGAAAAATGAACGCAGTACAGAGACGGCGAATATAATGATTGCAAGCAGGATGAAAACCTTTATCGTATCGTAGACGAAAAAGTTTACGGCTAGGCCGGCATGAGATTCCGGCGCGAGGCGCAGAACAGCGAAAGAGAGCCAGTCGGAGAAAAGTTTTATCGGATAGAACATAGTATTTATATTATAATGCGTTGCTTGTAAACAAGCAAAAACGGCCATCTCTGGCCGCTTGGAATATTTTTGGAGCGGGCGACCGGATTCGAACCGGCGACCTTTTCCTTGGCAAGGAAACGTTCTACCAACTGAACTACACCCGCCCGCAAGATTATTGTATGGAAATTATATATCAAGACTCTTTTGTTGGCAAGAGGGGGGTGACGCCGCCCAGGGCGGCGAATTTTTGATTTTTTATTTTTGAATTTTTAATTAATTTTGATTTTGGAGTTTCGAATTTACCCTATTTTTTATAGTTGCAATTATTCTCCCAAATATTAATATTAATTCATGCATCTCTTGACGCAATTGTGAGATTTCTTTGCTTTTTTCTGGACAACATTCGCTGATCATGCGGAGCCAATGCATAGTTTCTTGCGATTCTTTTTTGCAAATGAAGATTTTATTTACAAAATCACGCTTAGAAGATGCGGAATTTGCTTCCATATAATTCGCACCAACGCTGGTAGCTGAACGTATGAGCTGTGATATTAGAGGATTTATTATTATATCGTGTTTAATATTTTTACACATTTTGATTGTGTCAATACCCATAACCGCCGTTCTTTCTTCCAAATTATATATTTTATTTTTATTAATCATAATTTATTATTCAAAATTGAATCAAAATTCGAAATTTGTAATTCAAAATTTGGTAGGTATTTTAGGCAATCGGCTCCATCTCTTGCCAGGCATCATAATCGCAGACATTCTGAGCGAACGAAGAATATGGCCAGTCTTCGGGATCGTCGACAAAGCCGTGCTTCACCGGATTATTAATAATGTAATTAATATGATACTGCAGCTCAGCGTCGCTTTGGATGACGTGCTCCCAGACGCGCGATTGCCAGGGATTGGCATTCGGCAGTTCGGCGGCGGGATGCAAAAGGCGCCAATTGTTAGAGAAACCCCATTCCAGAGAGTGAAGAATTTCCGGGACCGAGTAAAATTCGCAAGAGAGTATCAAGTGAATATGATCCGGCAAAATAACGTAAGAGATAATTTTTACATTTTTTATGGCCTGAACTTCTTTCATGGTTTGTTGAAAAAGAATAATATTTTTTCGTTCAGCAAGAAGTGGTTCGCGGCCCTTGGTTACGGCAGTAACAAAGCAGGTGTCACCAGGAAGCGATTGGCGTTTAAATTTTTTCATATTCCCTCCTTTTTATTTTTTATTAATTTTTTTAATTTTTTGATGTTTGCGGCGCCGGCGGCGACCAGGATGCCGAGGGGGATAAGGCCGGCGTAATTTGAGCGTTTGCGCTCGGATGTTGCGGCCGGACTATTCTCAGTCGCCGCCGGCGCCGGCTTATCTTCATTGAAAACCAGAATATCATTTAATTCGCGTGTTTCTAAGAAAAATCCGTCTTCGGTTGCAAGCAGAATTCCGGTCGCTGAAGCGCGCGCGCCAATTTCAAGAGTGGATGAGTTCTTTGTTCTATTTTTTGCCAGGCCAACTTTTATTTCGGCGCCGTCATCGAGATAAAAGTATGATTTTTTGGCTTCGGTAATTTCGCCGCTAATTTTTACTAGGCCGCCGATGTTCTCCGAGCCGATTTCCGAAATGCTGAGTTCAATTGCTTTGATTTGACCGGAATCGATTATCGCAATATCGTCTTTTGTTTTTATTTTGATGCGCCAAATATTCTTAAATTGCGATAGTTCGCCGTTAATCTCAATATAATCGCCGACTTTGAGTTCGGGAAAATCTTTGCGGTATGAATATATCTGAACGCCGTGGCCTTCTTCGTCGCCGGCAAAAAAATATTGTCCCGAGAAATGCCCGGGCGCGGTCGCAACGAATGCTTTAAGGATTATTTTGTCCCCGACTTGCCATTCGTAGGCTTCGTCAAATCCGGATTCTTGCGGCTGGACTGTCGCATTGAGTTTGGATTTGCCAGGCTCGGCCTTTTTTTCCGATTCGGCGGATTCTTCGGCCAGCGGGGCGGAGATGTTCTCACCGCCTGGAGTCGGCGCTTCGCTCACCTGCCAGACGCCCGGATCCATCCGGGCCAGGCTTGCGCCCTTGGGCGGAGAAGAGAGATCGGTAAGATAATCAACGCGGTCAATCAAACCGCCGGACGGATCAAATATGGAAATAATGTCGCCGTCATTATTCAGCCGGCCGCGCGGCGCAAAGATTGGCAAATATTCGAACGAATTTATTTCACCGCTAAGATTTGTGGGAGTGCCGCGTTCGTCAGTGATGTGCCAGCTATCCAAAATAATTTTTTGCGTGCTAGGATTATAGATTTCAATCCATTCCACGCCGCCGGAAGGGGGATTGCTCATGAATTCGGTGATGATCATGGTGCCGGAAGCGAAATTCAATGGTTGAGATATGGGCACTTCGATTGTTGCGGTTGAGGTTTCCGGAGTGATGATTGGCGTTTCGGGAGTAACAATCGTTGTTGTAGTCGGCTGAGGTTCGGGCTCGGATTCTGGTTCGGGCGCGCTGATTTGGTTTTCTCTCCCGGGCGTGGGCGCGGTGGTGATTTTAAAATCCTGAAAGTCATTATCCGTGTCCGCGGCCGCGGGAGACCGGGCCAGGGACTGGCCCCGGCCCGGGCATGGAGCATTGTCGCCTACATCCTCGTCTTGCCAATTTCCGTAAGCGACCCGATCAATGATTTGTTCATTATATTCGATATATATTTTATCGCCGCCGTTATTTAGTTTTGCTGAATTCAGGACGTATAGCCAGTAGCCGGGTTCAATCTCGCCGGAGAGACTTGCGATTCGTCCGGCGCCGTCCTCGAGTGACCAGCCGGCGAGATCGGCGGTTGAAGTTGTGGGATTAAAAAGTTCAATCCATTCACTACCTTCGGCTGGATTGGGTAAAATTTCATTGATTAAAATTTTTGGCGGTAGGACAAGAGGCGTCGTGGCGGGTGTATCAACTGGATTTGCCGGATCGACCGGGTCGACGGATGGCGGATCGGCCGGAGGATCGGCGGGTGGCTCGATGGGCGGTTCAACGTAAGCATTGTCAGCGCCCGGAGTCGCGAGATCGGTGTTTTCGGGCTTGATATTCGCTGAGGAAGTGGCTGTAAACCAACATTCCCCAGCGCCACCATTCCAGCAACCGGGACGACGGGCCATTGAGGCCTTGTTTTCATTGTCGCCAGAGAACGGCGCTCCCATGCCGTCATCCGCCGCGTCAACGGTTGCGCCATCGGGGCCGCGAAGGGCATAATACGCGTCCGAGTTGGCGAGCGATATCGAAGCGGAAAGATAATCCGCCTCAATATTTAAAATTGATTTTTCGTTGGCCGGTGAATAATTGGCGACAACAAAAAATCCCAGCGCCGAAATGGTGGAATTCACTGGAAGAATTAACGAATTTTTATTTGTGGCCGCGCCGGCAATTTCCCAGCCGCTTATATCAATCGGTTCATTCGTGGTATTGTAGAGCTCGATGAACTCATCGGCAATAGAAAGCGATGAGCCGCTCCAGAAAATCTCATTAATTATCACGCGCGGCGCTTCCTCGGCGCGCGCGGGAATATTTTGAATAAATAAAAATGTCGGCAGTGTGATAACGATGATTAGCGCGATTGTGATGGTTCTCATATTTCCTCCTACTTTTTTCTTCTGATTCAATCATAGCACGAGGTATAAAAAAATCGCGTTCGCGATTTTGTCAAGTTCTGTCAGAAGTCTTTGGCATTAAGAAGTCGGTGTAACTGACGGCCGACAAATTTACTGATTAAAATTCGCGGCTCTGTAAAATATATCCGACATGTCAGAGACTTCTGACTTTTTTTGTGGATATCCGACCCTTGACAGGATTGGGACTCTTGACTTTTTTGCGAAAATCGGCAATAATTAGTTAAAATTGCAGTAGCCGAAGAGGGTGCGCCGAGGTGGTGAAATGGTATACACGCAAGGCTTAGGACCTTGTGCCCGCAAGGGTGTGAGGGTTCGAGTCCCTCCCTCGGCACCAGCCTTCGCCAAGGCTTCGGCTGGCAGGCCATCATCATGGGCTTATAGTATAGTGGTAATACGCCGCATTCGCATTGCGGAGACAGCAGTTCGATTCTGCTTAAGTCCACCAAGGATTTTTTGATAAATATGCCTTCAGTAAACGAGGATTTTAAACAACGCTGGCGAACGGCGTATAATAATGGTTTTTACGTTGCCAGAACTACGCCAAGTTTGATTTGCCAAGACCTTTCGTATTATATGGAATTGCCCGGACATGTTCTGGATGTTGGTGCGGGCAATGGCCGGAATTCAGTTTTTTTTGCTCGCATGGGCTATGGAGTAGATGCCGTTGATGTTGTTGATATTTTTCCATCGGAATACAAAGAGCATGGTTTGATTACATTTACCGAAGCAGAGGCTGAGAAATTTGTTTTTGAAAAGGAAAAATATTTGGCCGTTGTGGCAACTCGTTTTTTGCAATATATTAGTTCCGACATTGCGAAAATACTACTTGAAAATTGGTATATGGCCCTGCGTCCGAAGGGCTACGTTGCATTGAGTTTTGTCGTGAACAATAGTTCGGTTCAAGGCGTAAAGGGGTATGATGTTCCATATTATTATCATGATCCGGAAAAAGTAATTGAAACAGCTGAAAAAGTCGGTTTTGGCGTTATTACAAAAAAAAGCGTGAATCAAATGCCGTTGGATGTTAATCGGATAAGAAAGAAATTGATTGATTCATTTGAGGTAATTTTTCAAAAATCTAATTAAATTTTATCCCCGCGCTATCCACAAAACCCCGCCTTGACAGGCATTATACATATATGTATAATATGGGCAGTTTAAAATAATTATCATAAAAAGAGCATTTTTTCGCTAAAATATGAGAGTTTCAAGCCAATCAAATACGTGTCCAATCAGTTGACGCAGTTTTAATGCTTGTTTTCGCACCGCTTGGACACGACCGGGCGGTTTTTTGACTCACTTGCGACCAGACGAACAGGGTTTGGCCACAAGGCCAAGTGAACATTGACAATTTAATAATGACGAGTAAATAGCATCATTAAAATCTTGTACGTGCCATTTGAACTAAAAAGTTTAAATGGTTGTAGAAGCACGAAGAGCGCACGGAGGATGACTCGACATAAGAAGACGATGAAGGACGTAGCAGCCTGCGAAAAGCCTCGGTTAGGTGGCAAGCAACCTTTGACCCGGGGATATCCGAATGGGGAAACCCATCCCATTGGAAGAATGGGATATTTTGCACTGAATACATAGGTGCAAGAAGGCAACCTGGCGAAGTGAAACATCTCAGTAGCCAGAGGAACAGAAAACAATGCTGGCCTTAAGTATTTGGCTCGTATCTTGCGAGCCGGATACTTATCGGTCAGCCCATTCCCTGAGTAGTGGCGAGCGAAAAGGGATCAGTCCAAACCTCGCAGACCAAGCGTGAACAAAGTGACACCTTCGGGTGAAATAGAGTTTGCGCCTAAGGTTGCAAGACCATATGTCTGCGGGGGGTTGCGGGTGTTTGCGTTCAAGGCGCTTGCAAGCCTTGGTAAATAAAGCGATCTTCCCTAGTAGAATCCGCTGGAAAGCGGAGCCAAAGAAGGTGATAGCCCTGTACGCGAAAGGGGATCTCTATTTATAGCATTCAACCTAGAGTACCACGGGACTCGTGAAATCCTGTGGGAATCAGCCACGACTATGTGGCAAGACTAAATACTTCTTGTGATCGATAGTGAACAAGTACCGCGAGGGAAAGTTGAAAAGCATCCCGGAAGGGAGATGAAACAGTATCTGAAACCGTGTGCTTACAAAAAGTCGGAGCCCCGACGCAAGTCGGGGTGACGGCATTCCTATTGAAGAATGAGCCAACGAGTTTGTCATGCGTTGCCGGTTAAGCCCCTGCGGGGGCGGAGCCATAGTGAAAGCGAGCCTTAACGGGCGTCTATGGTAGCGCATGCAAGACCCGAAACCGGGTGACCTATCCATGACCAGGGTGAAGTTCCGCGAAGGCGGAATGGAGGCCCGAACTCACGCGCCGTGCAACACGCGGGGATGAGTTGTGGATAGCGGAGAAATTCCAATCGAACTCGGTAATAGCTGGTTCTCCTCGAGATAGCTTTAGGGCTAGCGTCAGTTAATAGCTTTACGGGGGTAGAGCACTGAATGGGACGGAGGGAGAAATCTACTCCTCCTAACCAAACTCCGAATACCGTAAAGTGTTCCTGGCAGTCAGACTGTGGGGGCTAAGCTCCATTAGTCGAAAGGGAAAAAGCCCAGATCTCCGTCTAAGGTCCCAAAATCTAGGTTAAGTGTGAAAGGCTGTGGAGCGACTTATACAACCAGGAGGTTGGCTTAGAAGCAGCCATCCTTTAAAGATAGCGTAACAGCTCACTGGTCAAGTTGCTTTGCGCCGAAAATATTTCGGGGCTAAAACTTAGTACCGAAGACGAGAATTCGTTCCGATTTATCGGAGCGAGTGGTAGAGGAGCGTTCTCATTGCGTTGAAGTCGAACTGTGAGGTTCGGTGGAGCGATGAGAAGAGAGAATGTTGGCATTAGTAACAAAAAGAGAGGTGAGAATCCTCTCCGCCGTAAACCCAAGGTTTCCTGGGCAACGACCTTCGTCCCAGGGTTAGTCGGTCCTAAGGTGAGGCCGAAAGGCGTAACCGATGGATGAGCAGGTTAATATTCCTGCACTACCTAAGAGCGCGATGGGGGGACGCTTCCCGAAATCTCTAGCGTATTTTGGTTATATGCGTAGGGCGTTTGCGCGCCGGTCCGCAGGTAAATCCGCGGGCCATCAGGCCGCAGGCGATCTAAAGGCTGGTAATACCGGCCAATATGAGAAGACGTGGAGCCAAGAAAAGCCTCTAGCATTAAACTTTTAGGTATCCGTACTGTAAACCGACACAGGTGGGTGGGCATAAGTGTGCCAAGGCGTACGAGAGAACCCTCGTTTAGGAACTCTGCAAATAAGCGGCTGTAACTTCGGGATAAAGCCTCCCCAACCTCGTGTTGGGGCGCAGCTAAAGTATTCCTAGCGACTGTTTACCAAAAACACAGGTCCCTGCTAAACCGTAAGGTGATGTATAGGGGCTGATGCCTGGCCAGTGTCCGAACGTTAAGGGGAGAGGTTATCCTTCGGGAAAAGCCTTGATCTTAAGCGCGGATGAACGCCGGCCGTAACTATAACGGTCCTAAGGTAGCGAAATTCCTTGTCGGGCGAGTTCCGACCTGCACGAATGGCATAACGACTGGGGGACTGTCTCAACGAGGGACTCGGTGAAATTACAAGAGTCGTGAAGATGCGATTTACCCATGGCTGGACGAAAAGACCCCGTGAAGCTTTACTATAACTTGTTATTGGATACATGCTCCGCATGTTCAGAATAGGTGGGAGTCCTTCGGGACAACAGTGAGATACCACCCTTGTGTTGTGTGTATTCTAATCTCGAACCGTGAATCCGGTTTGGGAGACAGTAACTGGTGGGTAGTTTAACTGGGGCGGTTGCCTCCTAAAAAGTAACGGAGGCGTTTACAAAGGTCGACTTGGCCCGGATGGAAATCGGGCTGAAAGTGCAAACGCATAAGTCGGCTTTACTGCGAGACCTACAAGTCGAGCAGTTGCGAAAGCAGAAGTTAGTGATCCGACCGTTCGAAGTAGGACGGCGGGAGCTCAACGGATAAAAGCTACTCCGGGGATAACAGGCTGATTCCGTCCAAGAGTCCATATCGACGACGGAGATTGGCACCTCGATGTCGGCTCATCGCATCCTGGGGCTGGAGAAGGTCCCAAGGGTTTGGCTGTTCGCCAATTAAAGCGGTACGCGAGCTGGGTTCAGAACGTCGTGAGACAGTATGAAGATCGTGCTGTCTATAAATTCGGCTAAATGCTGGAAAGTCTGGAGAGCCTCAAAAAGGAGTGAGGCTTGTGAATCTCACACTACTTTGATATAATATATATATTAAAGTAAAAAAGTGATGAGTGCAGATAATCAGCAGGAAAGATCGAAGAATCTAAATCCATGGTATATTACCGGTTTCGTTGAAGGCGAAGGAACTTTTCATATTGCGATTTATAAAGACGCAAAAATGAAAACAGGTCTTAAATTCATTCCTGAATTCCACATAAATCAGAGTTATTTGCGTAAAGAAACTCTGGAAGCGATTAAAAATTATTTCGGTTGTGGCTATATCAAAAATAATCACGCTCGAAATAAAAAAGATGATACGCTGGTGTATGTGGTTAGAAATAGGAATGACTTAAGAAAGACGATAATTCCATTTTTCGAGAAGTATCCTTTAATTTCAAAGAAACATGACGCAATGGTAATTTTTAAGCGCATAGTGGATATGATGGAGAATGCAGATCACTCAACCATTGATGGCGCTAAAAGAATTATTTGCTTTGCTTACAGTATGAATTGCGCCGGTAAATACCGAAAAATTAATAAGAAAATTGTATTAGATTCCTTGAAATCCTCAGAGACTATATGCCGAAATTCCGAAATATATCGGGATAAGATATAGTCCGAACTGCATGGCGACATGCAGAGTTCCGACGAAAGTCGGAATCACCACAGAGCACCGGTTGAAAACGGATGTGGTTTGGCAAAGTAACAGAATGTCGGTCTCCTATCCACCATGGGCGTCGAAATTTGAAGGGTCTCGCCTCTAGTACGAGAGGACCGAGGTGAACGAACCTCTAGTGTACCAGCTGTCCTACCAAGGGCATCGCTGGGTAGCTACGTTCGGTTTGGATAAGCGCTGAAAGCATATAAGCGCGAAGCTGTCCCTAAGATTAGATTTCATTATAGACTCCTTCGAGATGAGGAGGTTGATAGGTTCCAGGTGTAAGTCCCGTAAGGGATTGAGCCGAGGAATACTAATCGGTCAATTTCTACAACCATTCAAGCTTTTTAGTGAGTTTATTCGTCATTGTTAAAGTCGTCAGGCGGATAAGTAAATTTATTTTACTTATTTATCCTGGTGATTTTCGCGGAGGGGCCACACCCGTTCCTCCGCCTACGCTTCGCTTCGGCGGACAGGCATATCGAAAGGGTCGGCACATTGAAAATCATCGGCTTTAAATACCCGCGTGAAAAATTATAAAGTCGCTTGGGTTGAATTATGGATGCTTAATCCATATCTCAACCCTGGTGATTTTCGCGGAGGGGCCACACCCGTTCCCATATCGAACACGGTAGTTAAGCCCTCCAGCGCCGATGTTACTGGACGCCTAGCGTCCGGAAAAGTAGGTCATTGCCGGGATTATCAAAAAATCATCCGTAAGGGTGATTTTTTGTATCTCAAAGATTCGTATGTAGGGGCGACCCTTGCGGTCGCCCTGTTAAATATCGCAGAGGATGTTGTCGGCGTGTAGGGGCGGACCCCCGCGTCCGCCCCGGCTAGGTAACCGTTGGGCGCGGTGGCTACCTGGGCCGACACAGGGGTCGGCCCCTACGATTCAAAATTTGGCCAAAATATATAATATCGGATTATGAGAATGTCCATAGGAGCGCATTGCAGTATGCCTCTACGGATTTTTTGATTGGCTTTTTTGGATATTTTGAGTTATTATAGTGGTAATATGAATATAAAAATAAGAAAAGTTAAAGCAAGCGATTGGCCGGCGATGAAGAAGTTGACCGCCGGAATTTGGGCTTTTCATCGGCCGCTTTTTAGAAAAATCGATCCGAGTTTTGTTGCTTTTTCAAGATCGACGTCAAGGAAAAAGTTTTTAAAGTGGGCGAGGCAGAGAAAGACTTATTTTATCGTGGCGGTAGACGACACCGCGCCGGTGGGGTATCTCTTGGCGGGAATCAGAAACTATCCTGACGATCGAAAGCTGCTAATCGGACATTTGGCGCAGATATTCGTTATTCCGAAATATCGCGGTAAGGGAGTTTCCGATCTTTTATGGAAGGATACCCTTAAGTGGTTTAAGATGGGAAGAGTCAAATTTTTGCAGCTTAATGTGGTTGCGAATAATGTCCATGCAATAAAATTTTATAAGAAATGGGGACTTAAGCCGTACATGCTTATGATGAACAAGAAATTGTAATATGCGCGTCATTGCCGATCTCCATATCCATTCAAAATACTCCCGCTCCTGCTCGCCGGAGCTGACGCTTGCGAACATTGCCGCCGGGTGCGAGAAAAAAGGGATTCAGGTTGTTTCAACCGCGGATTTTACTTATCCCGCGTGGATTGAATCAATCAAATCCGAACTCGCGGAATGCGGTCCGGGCATTTTTGAGTTAAAAAATAAAAAATCTTCGACCAAATTTATTTTGGGCACGGAAATATCCTGCATTTATAAAAAGTCAGGGGCCGTGCGGCGCGTGCATCACAATATTTATCTCCCGAGCATCGCGGCGATTGAGAAATTTATCGCGGCTCTTGAGAAACGCGGGTGCAACCTGCGCTCTGACGGCCGGCCGATTGTCGGCGTTACTTCTAAAGAGATATTGCAGATGCTCTTGGACATCACGGATGAAGCGATGCTCATTCCGGCTCATGCCTGGACGCCGTGGTTTGCGATTTTCGGATCAAAAAGCGGCTACGATTCCATCGAAGAGTGTTTTGACGAGCTCGCGCCGCATATCCACGCGATTGAAACCGGGCTTTCAAGCGACCCGGCAATGAACTGGCGGTGTTCAAAACTCGATAATATCATGCTGGTTTCCAATTCCGATGCGCATAGTCCGGGAAATCTGGGCCGCGAAGCCAATGTTTTTGAGCTTGATGACATAAATTATAATAATATCTTTGATATTCTGCGCAAACGCGATACAAAGAAATTTCTTTATACCATTGAGTTCTACCCGGAAGAGGGAAAATACCATTATGACGGCCATCGCGAGTGCGGCGTGCGCTTCAAGCCGGCCGAAACCAAGAAAAACAAAGAAATTTGTCCGAAATGCGGCAAGAAGCTGACGCTCGGAGTGTTGAACCGTGTGGATAACTTGGCGGACAATGCCGAGGGAAGGCGTCCGGAGGGCGCGGTTCCGTACCGGAGCATGGTGCCGCTCGCGGAGATTATTTCCGAAGCCGTGGATCAGGGCGCCAAGACAAAAAAGGTTTTGCAGATTTACAACGAGATGATTAATGAATTCGGTTCGGAGTTTGGGGTGCTCTTGGACACGGAAATCAAAAACATTGAAAAAAAATTCGGCGATATGATTGCCGAGGCGGTGGCGCGCGCGCGTGATGGAAGGCTCATCATCAATCCGGGATATGACGGTGAATACGGGACCGTGAAGCTCTTCAGCGATGAGGAGAAGTTGAGCAAGAAACCAAGCCAAAAAGCTTTATTTTAGCCAAATTTCAGCGGACGGCCGGAAAATATATATTACGCCCGGGCAGGGAAATTGCGGCGGGCGTTTTTTAAAGTAAAAAGACTCCCGCGGGCTGTTTGCCATACAAGCATTGATGGCAGACAGTCTTGGGAGCCTTTTCGATGTTTGGTAAAAGAAAAAAATTATCTTTTCTTTTTCTTTTTTGTCGCTTTTTTCTTCTTTGCGACTTTCTTTTTGGCTTTCTTCTTTGCCATAACCGTTCACCTCCTTTCTTTGTGGTTTTTTTGTCCTTTCGTAAGGAAAAAATTTTAAAAATCAATTACTAATTAAATTATAATATACTTTTTGGAATACATCAAGACAATTTGTCAAGAGTTTTGAATAAAAAAAGCGTCCCGGCGTTCAATTCGTTCAGTCGGGACGCTTTTTTATTATTTGCAGGAGCATTTGCAGCCCTTGCAGGCCTTTTTGGCGGCTTTCTTTTTTGTTTTTTTCATATTTTTCGTTATCCCTCCTCGGTTTGGAGAGAAGTTTAAATTTTTTATATCATTCGGCGATTTCCAGGAGCGCATTCAGGGTGGCGGGCAGCTCTTTTATTCCCGTGCTTCCGCTAAAATGCTCTTTTTCGTGTTCGATGATGATTTTTGCCCCCAGCTTACTTTCAAAAATTTTCGCATCGGAAATCGGTACAAGCGGGTCATCATCCGAAAAGATGCCGATGAATTTATTAGAATGAGATTTAATCTCATCCCAGTCTATGGGGGTTTCCAGCCAAGGCTTGGCAATGACTGGATCCTCGTCGGTTTCATAAGCTTCGTCCGTAAGATGGACCCATCCTGCCAGGAAAACTGCTCCGCCGATTTTTATATCCCTGGGCAGTGTTTCAATATACCTCAAAATAGTCTGAGCGCCGATTGAATGTCCAAAAAGAAACGTGTTTTCATCCGGCACGCCGATCTGTTCTTTGAGATATTGAACCCAGGTTTCGATTTGCGGTTTTAATGGGTCTGGCATGGATGGATTAAAGACCTCAAAACCCCGATCCTGCATTTCTTTTTTAAGCCAGGGGAAGATCCCTTCTTCCGGATAGCCATCCCAGCCATGAATGATGAAGACTCGTTTTGATGTTGCCATAACGTTTGTTTAATTTAATCTGGTGGACCCGACCCCGACGTTACGTCGGGGTGACTTCCCTCCCGAAACCTTTGGACTCGACCGGATTCGAACCGGTGACCTCCTCGTTGCAAACGAGGCGTTCTACCAACTGAACTACGAGCCCAAAGGTTTCGGGACAAACGAGGTGCCTGCCTACCGGCAGGCAGGTTCTACCAGCTGCTTGCCCGCCGTAGCTCGAGTGAAACGAGAGCGGAGGAGGGAACCACGGGCCCGTGATATTTTCAAAAACTATTTAGTAATATATACTTAGATTATTGATAAGTCAAGATATGAAAATTACGATCTTAGGGTCCGGACCGTGTACAGCGATTCCGAGAAGGGCATGCAAATGCCCGACTTGCCGCGACGCGCGGCGGTCCGGGAGCAAATCACGGCGGACAAGAAGTTCGCTGATAATTGAAAAGCGCGGATTCAATCTTTTGATTGACTGCGGGCCGGATTTTTTGCTGCAGCTCAAAAGAGAAAAAATAAAAAAGATTGACACCGTGATTCTGACTCATCTCCATGCTGACGCGGCCGGAGGTTTAAATAAACTTGGCGGGTGGTCAGAGGCCGCTGTGCCAGTCTATTCCGAGTCGATAAATTTTAAAAAAATTAAAAAAACAAAAAAATTGCTCCTCAGGGAAATTAAAATCGGAAGTCGCAAATCAATCGGTCCGTTTAAAGTCGTTGCGTATCGGGTGCGGCACGGGCTAACGCCCGGATTTCCCACGGTCGGTTATATAATCGATAACAAGCTCGGCTATATTTCCGATGTCGGCGAGATTCCAAAAAGCAATTTAAAGTATTTTAAAAATTTGGATGTCTTATTTCTTGACGCGGCGTTGTGGTTCGGAAAGGGGATGAAGGGGCATTTGAACGCCGGACAGGCGATCGCGCTTGGTAAAATATTGCGGCCGAAGAAATTAATCTTGACGCAGATCGGGCACGGGTATCCGCCATACGAGCGGGCGCGCCGGGAAATTGCGCGGCAGGCGCACACGACAGGATTTGCGGGTCAGGTGGTGCTGGGGTTTGATGGTCTTAGAGTGTGATTTTTATTTTTTTTGCTTTCAGCAGGACATACTTTTGTAACCAAAAGTATGCAAAAGTTTCGGGGTCGCAAATTCGCTCTCATGAAATAGGCAACTCTTTACAGATTAATATGACGCTCAGTTGCGCCCCCGAACCCCAGGGTTATTTCTAAGCGGCCAAAGACGGTTCTCTCCCTTTGAAAAAGGGAGAGACAGAGAGGGATTTTATATCAGCAATAAAATCGCCCAAGTAATTTTTACCGGGGCGATTTTTTGAGTTTGTATTACTTTACTAGTGTTGGCGCTTTTTTTCCGGTGAGAACGCCGATGATGTTTTGTGCCGCTAGCCGGGCCATGGCGTTGCGCGCTTCGATGGTGGCCGAGGCGGCATGGGGCGTGATGATGACATTCGGAAGTTTGCGCAGTTCGTAGCGGTCGGTAAGATCGCAGTCAATCGCGGGTTCGCATTCAAAAACATCAAGTGCGGCGCCGGCGATTTCATGGGCGTAGAGTGCTTTGAGCAGGGCCTTCTCGTGTACCATCGGGCCGCGGGCGGTATTGATAAGATAAGCGGTTTTCTTCATGAGTTTTAATTCGCGCATGGAAATCATATGGCGGGTGGAGGGGAGCAGGGGAACATGGAGGCTCACATAGTCGGATTTTTTGAGGAGCATCTCCATGGAGACTTTTTTGGCGTTAAACTCTTTTTCAAATTTTTTATCAGCCATACGGTCGCAATAAACCACCTTCATGCCGAATCCCTTGACCGCGCGTTGGCAGACGGCGCGGCCGATGCGGCCCAGGCCGATGATGCCCAGAGTTTTTCCGTGGATATCGCGGCCGAGCATAACGAGGGGCTTCCACTCGTCATAGTGCCCGGTGCGCGTGTATTTATCGGCTTCAACAATGCGGCGCGAGAGAGCGGTAAGGAGGGCGAATGTAAATTCCGCAACGGCTTCGGAAACTTCGTCGCACGGAGTAAAGCCGACTTTGATGCCGCGAGAAGCGGCGGCCGCGCAGTCAATGTTGTCGTAGCCAACCGCGTAGTTGGCGATGATTTTTAAATTTGGGCCGGCGGCATCCATGAGCTTGGCGTCGATCTTGTCGGTCAGGAGCGAGAGAATGCCGGAGCAGCCTTTAACCGCGCGGAGCAGGGCGGTGCGCGACAGGGTTTTGTCCGACCGGTTAATTTTTACGTCAAAATTTTTATTCGCTTTCAGCATCTTAATCGCGATTTCCGGTATTTCGCGCGTGATAAATATATTTTTTTTCATATATTATTTAATATTGCGGACTTTGACGCGGTCCAATTCTTTTTTTGAGGGGAGTTTTTCCAAAAGTCCGTTTTTCGCGCCCATCTTGGTGATGACCATATTGGAATTCAGGATGGCAAGGCGCAGGGCGTGCCGCAGATCGCGGCGGAGAATAAGCGATGAGATGAAGCCGGAGCCAAAGGCGTCGCCGGCGCCGGTGGTGTTGACGCGCTTCACGGCGAGCGACGGGGCATAAAGAGACGCGCCCCGCGAGTAAACATACGCGCCTTCGCGTCCGGCGGTAATCGCAAGGCAACGGCTGATTTTTTTCAGTTTTGCGGCAATCGATTTAACGTCGCCATCTTTCGTGCCGGCAAGTTTGGCGCCTTCTTCAATATTCACGGTGAAAAAATCGGTCTGGCGGATCAGGGGAGCGAGCCGGGAAAAGCCGAGGTCGAGTTCTTTTCCGCCCGGGTTCCAGGCGATTTTAATTTTATTCGCTTTGGCAAACTGCCAGATTTTTTTCGTAAGAGCGAGGTTGCCGGCAAGCGAAGTCACATAGAGCCATTTGGTTTTTATTTCTTTCCAGGGAACTTCACTCGCCGATATTTTTTCACTCGCGCCGCGGTAGACCAAAATGCTCCGTTCGCCCGAACCGGCGAGAAGAATCAGGGAATAGGCGGTGCGGAGTTTTTTATCATACTGGATGAATTTGCTTGAGATGCCGCGGTTTTTCAAAGCCTGAAGAATCTCAAGCCCGCCGTAATCTTTGCCGATGCGGCAGATTGCCGCGGCTTTGAGGCCAAGATTTCCGAAGGTCGCGGCCGCGTTGGTGGCGCCGCCGCCGGTGTCAAAAGTAATATCCTTGAGTTCAATCTTGGCGCCAAGCGGGATGCACTCGTCCAGCCCGGTCGGGGAGGTTTTGGATTTTTTTATTTTGATCTGGCCGCTCTCAAGAAAAACGTCGCGCGTGGCCGAACCGATAGTAATAATGTCAAACATATTTCGAGGAATTAGGAATCAGGAATTAGGAATCAGGAAAAAAATGGGATATTGGTTCAAAATTCCTGATTCATGCTTCATGCTTCCTGATTCCTATTCAGGCTTTGTTTTTTGATCCAAAAATATTTATTCGCTGCTTCACCACCCGCTGAATAATCTCGCGCGCCGGGCCGAGGATTTTTCGCGGATCAATTTCCTTGGGGTTTTCGGCCAGGGCGCTGCGAACACCGGCGGTAAAGGCAAGGCGCAGGTCGGTATCGGTGTTGATTTTGCAGATGCCGAGGCGGACGGCTTTTTTAATCAGAGTGTCGGAAACGCCGCGCGGATTGTTCAGCCGGGCGCCGAATTTTTCCGCCTGTCTCACGAGAGTCTGCGGCACGCCGCTTGCGCCGTGAAGCACCAGGGGAACGCTGACTTTTTTCCGGATTTCGGCAAGGCGGGCGAGATCCAGTTTGGCGGCGCCTTTGAACTTGTAGGCGCCGTGGGCCGTGCCGATGGCCACGGCGAGCGAGTCGCAGCCGGTCCGGCGGACAAAATCGCGCGCTTCTTCCGGACCTGTGAGATGCGCGTCGCGCGCCGAGACGGAAACAAAATCTTCAATGCCGGCAATGGCGCCGAGTTCGGCTTCAACCGAAACCCCGCGCCGGCGCGCCCAGGAGACAACCTGGCGCGTGAATTTGATATTTTTCGCGAGCGGAAGATGCGAGCCGTCAAACATGACCGATGTGTAACCCGAATCAATTGCTTTTTTAATAATTTTTAAATTTTTGCCGTGGTCAAGATGCAGAGCGACCGGAATGGGCGAAGAAGCGGCGAGGCGGGTCATGGCGATGAGATAATCCATGCCGGCGTAAGAAATCGCGCCTTCGGAGGTCTGGATGATGAGCGGTGATTTCATCCGGATTCCGGCGGCAATAACGGCCTGCAGGATTTCCATGTTATTGACATTGAACGCGCCGACCGCGTAGCGGCCGCGCCGGGCTGGGCCAAGGATTTTTTTAGTGGTGACGAGCATAGCTATTTTCTTTTTATGACTTTTCTCACGGCTTGAATAATCGCTTCAAGGCTCATGTGGTATTTTTTCAGAAGTTCGGCCGCTTCGCCGGATTCGCCGAAGGCATCGGGCATGCCGACGCGTATTGCCGGAACCGGATAATTTTCGGCAAGCATTTCAAGAACCGCGCTGCCGGCGCCGGCGGCAATCTGGTGCTCTTCCACGGTAACAAGGCAGCCGGTTTTTTTCACGGATTTCAAAATCGTTTTATTATCAAGCGGTTTGATGGTGTGATTGTCAATTATCTCCACGGAGATTTTTTCGCGCGCGAGCTCTTTTGCCGCGAGCAGGGCTTCGTAGAGAAGCGGACCCGAAGCGCAGATCGTGGCGTCGGTTCCGGCATGGAAAATTTCCGCCCGTCCGATTTTAAACGGAGTGCGTTTGGTGGTGATCACAGCCGAGGCGTGGCGCGCGAGGCGGATGTAGACCGGACCTGCGGTTTTTGCCGCCGCTAAGGTGGCTTTGCGCGCTTCAAGCGCATCGCAGGGCACGATAACCGTAAGATTCGGGAGAACGCGGGTCAGGGCGATGTCTTCAAGTGCCTGATGAGTCGCGCCGTCCGGACCGACCGAAATGCCGGCGTGCCCGCCGGATATTTTGACGGGCACGTCGTTATAGCAAACATTGACGCGGAGCTGGTCCCAGTTCCGGCCGGGCGAAAATACCGCATAGCCGGTGACGAAGGGAATTTTTCCTTCGCGCGCCAGTCCGGCGGCTACGCCCATCATGTTCTGTTCGGCCACGCCGCATTCAATAAATCTCTCGGGGAATTTCTCCTTGAAATCAAGCACGCGCGTGGATTCGGCCACGTCGCTGCAGAGAACAACGACATTGCGGTTGCGTTTTGCGGCGTCAATCACACCCTCGCCGTAGCCGTTTCGCACCGGCGCGAGTTCAATATTTTTTGCGTAGAGTTTTGGATTAAGTTTGGGATCCATTATTTTTTAGATTTTTTTCGGCGCAATTTTTTTACGACCATAACGATTAATTTAACGACAATCGCGATCGGGAGGACAATGAGGACGAGAAAGAATAAGAGCCAGATCGCGGCATCGGCAATGCGCTGAAGAGAGGCAATCATGGCGCGGAAAGCGAGGCGGATTGTTTCGAGCGGCTGCCATTTTTCAACCGGCAGTTCAATTTTTTCCGCCTCGGTGACAAAAACGGAAATGGTTGAAAGATCGGTCAGATTTTCAAGATATTTCATTTGTCCCTGGAGCTGTTCAATCTCCTGGCGCACCCAGCCGAGGCGTTCGGTAACGAGAAGTATGTCCTCAACCGTATATGCTTTATCCAGTATTTCCAGATATTGAGCCTCTTCCGCCTGCTTGCTCGTGAGGCGGGCCTTGAGATCCACATATTCCTGCGTGACATCCTGGCCGGAAACATTTTCCGAAATTACCATTTTGACGCCGTCTTTAATCTCCTGGAAAGCAACTTCAAATTCAGCGGCCGGGACGCGGATTACGACGTTGCCGCTTTTCGCGCCTTTTGGACTTTCATAAATATACGAGCTTTGGACAAAGCCCTTGTGGGCGGCGGCAATCTGAGTGATGCGAGCGGTCGAATCGGCGGCGCTTTCAACTTTGGCCTGAATATCACCGGTTTTGATAACACGATTTTCCGTCGCGATAAGATCGGCCGGAGCGGCGGACTCGGTCGCGATCGGAGCCGCGGCCGGCATTTTAAGAGAATCGGTAACTGCCATTTCACGGCTTACGGTGCCTTCTTCATTGGTTCCGAAAAACGCGACACCCTCGCCGGCGTCGGACGAAACAACATGCCCCATTTTGCCCTGCATATTAAATTGGGACGGATTCAGAGTCAGAAGATACGCCGTAAGTATGAGCAGTGCGACGATAATCAGCGCAACGATGAGCGTGATTTTGAACGGTTTTTTCATATTAATTAAATTAATTTTTAATTTTTGTTAATTCTTTTAAAGCCTGGCGCGTTTTATCTTTGTCCGGCGCTTTGCCGTGCCAGCGGTAGTCGTATTCCATGAATGAGACGCCCTTGCCCGGCACGGTGTGGGCGATAATCATGACCGGTTTTTCAGCAATGGTTTTGGCCTTGTTTGCGGCGGCGATGATTTCCTCCATGCGGTGGCCGTCGATTTCAATCACGTGCCAGTTGAAGGCTTCATATTTTTCACGGAGCGGCTCAAGGGGCATGATATCTTCGGTGTATCCGTCAATTTGGATATTATTGCGGTCAAGGATCGCAGTAATATTGGAAAGGTGATATTTGCCAGCGAACATCACCGCTTCCCAGGTCTGGCCTTCGTCATGCTCGCCGTCAGACATGAGGCAATAGACTTGATATTTTTTTTGATTTAAACGGCCGGCAAGCGCGGCGCCGCAGGCCTGGGAAAGCCCCTGGCCCAGAGGGCCGCTCGTGTTTTCAAGCCCGGGGAGCGAAGCGCGGTGCGGATGGCCCTGGAGGCGGCTTCCGAATTTACGCAGGGTCAGAAGTTCTTTGGCAGAAAAAAATCCGCGCCGCGCCATTGTCGCGTAAAGCACGGGGCAGATGTGGCCGTTTGAGAGGATAATGCGGTCGCGGTCCGGCCAGTTCGGCCGCCGGGGGTCGATTTTTGCGATATTGAAATAAAGCGCGGTAAAGATGTCGGCCATACCGAGCGCGCCAGCCGGATGGCCGGAGCCCGCCTCGTAGAGCATTTTAATAATATCCTGGCGGATAAGGTTGGCGGTGCGCTCAAGTTGTCTCACGCTCAAATTTTTCATAACATTATTATATATCATTTTACATAAATAAAAAATGCCCGTACTGACGGGGCATTTGTCGGGACGGGTCGCGACCTGTCCTTACGGTTTTTTTATCCGGTCGGGGATGAGGAGTAGGGCGATATACGCGGCAAGCGGGATTATGGCGAGGTCGTCCAAGAAGCCGAGGACGGGTACGACATCGGGAATCGCATCAATCGGAGAGATGATGTAAATAAGCACAACTAAAATAAAAATCGTTTTATAGTACCAGGCAATTTCTTTATCGCGGAGCGCGGAATAGAGAATATGAAGAATTTTCATATGGCGGTAATTTCATTGCGCATTTCCTCAAGATGCTTTTCGCGGTCTTGTTCTACGAGTTCAAGGATTTGTCGTGCGACTTTGTATGGCTTAGGCACTTGTTTGAACACGAAATGCGCTTCTTCGCCCGCGGTTTGAACTGTAATATCCCCGTAATCAAATACGGTGTGCATGACTCCGCGCACTTCGGCTTTGACATCCTGGACGCGATAAAGTTTTAGTTCGGCAACTGACCGTGAAAAAAGTCCGCGCTGTTCGATATTAATGATGCGCTCGTTGGTGACGATCCAAAAATCAAGATAATAATCAATTAGGCTATTGAAAAAAAAGAGCCAGATTGCGAGAGCGTAAATCGAGAGAGCGAGGACACTCACTGGGCCGCTGATGCGGCCGGTCAGGATTTCGGACTGGTTTTCTTGGGCAAAAAAATAAAAAAATACAGGCACGGCGGCAAGAAACGCATATAGAATGATAATTTTTATGGGTACGATAAAATGCCGGCGCAGGGCGAACATGGTTTTTTCAAATTCTTTTTGATTTGGAAGTCTTTTGATGTTCAACATACATTAATAATACGGCGTAACATCTGTGTATTTAAACATGGTTATTTCGTTTCCCCAGTCAATCGGGATGATTGCTTGGACCGAAGCAAAAAGGATGATTACCGAAACGCCGAGGAAGATAAACGCCAAAAAGAATGTTCCAAACGTAGTGAATCCAAATTTTAGGAGGTGATAAACCGAGAAGAAACCAAAAAAAGCGAATCCGATAAGAAAAAGCGCGTATATGATTAAAAAAATATAAAGCGGAAAGATGATCATAGGAGTGAGGTTTGATTTTTCGGGGGATTGAGGCCGAGGTGGCGGTAGGCGGCTTCGGTGACCGTGCGGCCGCGCGGTGTGCGCTGGAGAAATCCGATTTGCATGAGGAATGGTTCGTAAATTTCTTCAATGGTGGCGATTTCTTCACCGGTTGCGGCGGCGAGAGTGGAGAGGCCGACCGGTCCGCCGGCAAATTTGCTGATAATAATTTCCAGCATTTTGCGGTCAACCTGGTCAAGGCCGTATTCGTCAACCTCCATGAGCGCGAGGGCGCCCCGGGTCGCTTCATCATTTATTCTACCATCCGATTTGACCTGGGCAAAATCGCGCACGCGGCGGAGCAGGCGGTTGGCGACGCGCGGAGTGCGGCGGGAGCGCGACGCGATCTGGCCGACGGCCGCGGGGTCAATATCGATGCTCAAAATGCGGGCGTTCCGTCCGATAATTTTTTCGATATCCTCGGGTTCGTAATAATTTAGGTGGTAGGTGGCGCCGAAGCGGTCGCGGAGCGGCGCTGAAAGCAGAGAGATGCGAGTGGTCGCGCCGATGATGGTAAAGCGTTTGAGGTCGAGTCGCAGGGTGCGGGCGCTCGGGCCTTTGCCGATGATGATATCCAGGGCATAGTCTTCCATGGCCGGATAAAGAATTTCTTCAATGGTTTTGTTCATGCGGTGGATTTCATCAATGAAAAGAATGTCTCCTTCTTCAAGATTCGTGAGAATGGCGGCGAGGTCGCCGACGCGTTCAAGCGCCGGGCCGGAAGTAACCTTGATATCCGAATCCATTTCGCGCGCGATGATGTGCGCAAGAGTGGTTTTGCCGAGGCCGGGATTGCCGTAGAGGAGAACATGCTCGATGGGCTCGCTTCTTTGCCGCGCGGCCTGCATGAAAATATCCAGATTTTCCTTGATTTTATTCTGGCCGACAAAATCGGCGAGCGTCTTGGGCCGCAGGGAAATATCAAAACTCCGGTCTTCGCCGGTTTCTTTGGGATCGGTAAGGCGGTCGGATTTGAGATTGAATTCAGCCATACTATCTCAAAGGTTATCAAGAATATTCGGAAAGCGCAAGAAATAAAAAATTCCCCGTGGACGGGGGAATTTGTATTAACGCGTTTTTTGCTGTTCGAGTTCTTGCTTGGCTTTTTCCAGTTCTTGAATTTTTTTATTCAATTCTTCAATTTGAGTTTGGAGCTCGGCAATTTGTTCGGTTGACGAATTGGCGGCCAAGCCGAGATCGCTGATGGCCTGCTCTTTTTCTAGTACCTGGGTTCCGAGATTCGTGAGCCGGATTTGCTGTTCGGCAATCTGACCATTAAGCCCGTTGATTTGATTTTGATAATAAATCAGGCCGCCGCCGATTGTCGCGGCGAGGAGAAGAGAAATAATGATTAGAATGATGAGTGTGATTTTCATAGGATACTCGCTTTGTTTACTGGGTTTCTTTATCACATAATTCTATCTTGAAAACGTCAGGAAAATGTTTCAGCGCGGCTTCAAAGATAATTTGAAGGCGTGCATTTTGGAATAGACCACTATCATACGCTTCTTTGGTCCATAGATTCTCGTCTTCGGGGATAAAATGTAATTTTGCTCGATCTATGAGCTGTGGCAGGTAATCCTTAGGTGGCGTATCACCGATTGTAGAGTTTTTTTCTTTTAAAATAAAGGTAATGTTCGCGAGGTTGCTTACCTCAATTTCCGCCTCTGCGGGGTCCTCGACATCATCGAGCTCTAGTTCTTGTCTTAAATATTCTTTTGGAAAAATGTGATGTCGCTCTAACTCTTTCAGATCGCGTGAAGCGATTAAGCGCGTATCCCAATCGTCAGCATTATTTTTAATAAGTAGAACATAAAGCAAAAAAACAAATGCTTTGTTTGCTTCTCGTAATGCACTTCTTTCTAACCCATCCTGAATCCATTCGAGATTGATGTGTTTTCTTACTTTCATAGCGGTTTGCATTTCAAGAAAGGGGAAGCTACTCATATCTTGAATCATCTTGATATCACGGCTCAACCGTGTGTCCACGCTGGAGCTATAATGTCCATTCAGATTTGCCAGCATAAACCAAGAAGTCATGCGCTCGCGATCTTCTGCGGGCATTTCCTCGAGTTTCTCAAAACTTACTTTTGAAAAATATGTCGCTAGCGGAATTAAAGTTGTTTGAGAAGGAATCAGACGCGCACTTCTCATACCAAATTCTTTTTCAATGAAATTGAAAGTAAGCTGAAGCGCTCTACTGCTCGTATTGAGTCGCCTAGCTATATCGTCGGTAGAGATTTCTCTAATTCGTTCAATATTGGCTTTAAATTGTTTCGGTTTCGCTAATTGCGTTTGTGAGAGTCCAAAATTAGAGAATACGGAGCGGATGATAGGTTGTATAAATGCATCACGTTTTTCATACTCTTGGTATAGTTGTACAACTCGTGTTTTTAACTCACCGCTTAACGTTCCGGCCAAGAAAGAAAGCATAAGTTCGACATTCCCTATTCTCAGACCTTCTTTATTAATGCGCACAAATGCCTCTGCCATTCGAGAAAATATATCTTCTCTTTCCGTTGCTTCTCCTGAAGTTTCCATAACATATTGAGGTATTGGATACTCTAGGATTTTTTGTGCTATTGCGCGTATTTTGTTGAAGTCGTCTGCGTTATAGTTATTATTTAACTCAGTGAGTGTTTCAACATCATGACGGCAGAATGCCTTTACAATTTTTGAGCAATCGATGCCCCTATTTCGGTGCTTAATAAATTTATCGGACGTGGGGTCGTATGCGATGGGGTCGCATGTTATTCTCTCGCCGCCGCGCACTACTGCCCAGTCGTTGAAAAGAAGAAGCAGAGAGGTAGTGCGTTGCTGTCCGTCAATAACGAAATACCTATCTGTAGTATTTGAGGGTGCACTATCAACCAACGGGACGGACGTTGGATCAATGTCGGAAGCAACTTCTGGCGATGGCTTCCAAAGTATGGTTGCTCCTATCGGATAATTACGTACAATAGAATCGAGCAACTCCTTGACATTGTCTGCATCCCAAACATATTGTCGCTGAAAAGATGGTAACCAATATCTGCCTGACGGAATTTCGTCGTCGATAAGTTCTTGTATCGTTTTTTTTCTTACATCGATGCTTATATTTGCCATAGGCTGTATTTAATAATTTATCAGTCGATTGCACATGCCTCTTTGTTTTTTTCCGTCCGGCTTTGCTCTGCGCCCAGAGGGATTTGAACCCACGACCGTTTGCTTAAGAGGCAACTGCTCTACCAAACTGAGCTATGGGCGCAAGGCAAAGCGGACGAGACTAAAATTTAAGCTTATTGTAGAGAAATATTTATTAATCGTCAAGTAGGGGCGACTCGCGAGTCGCCCCTACTTGACAAAATCGTAATTTATGCTAGAATTGCCTTATAAAACACAGCGCCCCGTTTTTTTGGGGTCAGCGACCCGTCACTCGCGAGCGACGGGTCAGGGAGGTGGCATGAGAGGAGAGGACTCGGTGGTTGCACGGTACGCAACGGCAGTGCGGCGAGGTACGCGCGGACTCGCGTCAACGATCGGCGGAACGCAGAAGACGTTTCCTCCCGGTCGCCGATGCGATTTTCCGGGATGCGGTACGGTCCTGTCGACTTTCAATGGCAGCAAACGTTGCTGGCCGCATCAGTTCAAGAAGCTGAGGGGAGCCAGAACACAGTGAGGAGGGTGGAGTGAGACAGAGCGAAGATGAGGAGAGATTCCTCCAGGGAGTGGCGGCTGGTCGCGTGATCGCGTCGGGAATCAGCTTGCCGGAGCTCATGGAGGATGACGACGGTCTTTGCGTCTACGGATGCAAAGAGCCAGTAGCCGAGGGCAGCGATCGCTGCTGGGACTGTCTGGACTCTTACGAACGCAAAGAGCTCATAAGGCGCAAGGGGAATAGGAGGTGCTTCAAAAAGAGGAAGTAGACGCTTCCCACAACTTAACTGTCCCGTGTTCTCGTGAACACGGGATTTCTTTTCATCCAGAATTGCCATTTGGCCGTTTTTTTGATATTATTTTCATAATATGAAGTATTCTCAACTTTTCGGAAAAACCAGAAAAACCGCGCCGCATGACGCGGAATCAGTCAACGCGAAACTGCTTTCCCAGGCCGGGTTTATTGAACAGATGATGGCCGGGGTTTACGCGTACCTGCCCCTGGGCCTCCGCGTTTTGAATAAAATAAAAAATATCGTGCGGCAAGAAATGAACGCAATCGGCGGCCAGGAGATGCTGATGCCGGCCCTGCAGTCAAAAGAGCTCTGGAGCGAAACCGGCCGCTGGGAAAAGCTTAAGGAAATAATGTTTCAGTTCAAGTCCCGCGACAAGGAGCTGGGGCTCGCGACAACGCACGAAGAGCCGATCGTCGATATCGCGCGGCGGCATGTCAATTCATACAAGGATTTGCCGTTCTATCTTTATCAGATACAGGACAAATTCAGAAACGAGCCGCGCGCCAAATCCGGCCTGCTCCGCGGCCGCGAGTTTTCCATGAAGGATTTGTACAGTTTTCATTGCGACGAGCAGGATTTGAATGATTTTTACGCCAAGGCAACCGAAGCGTACAAAAAGATTTTTACGCGCTGCGGGCTTGAAGCGATTGTGACCCAAGCCTCGGGCGGAGAATTCACGAACGAATATTCCCATGAGTTTCAGGTCGTGACTCCGAACGGCGAAGATACCATATTCCATTGCGCTTCCTGCGGGTGGAGCCAGAATAAGGAAATCGCCGAGGTGAAAGACGGCGGCAAGTGTCCGTCCTGCGGCGCCGCGGTGGCGGAAAAGCGTTCAATCGAAGTGGGCAACATTTTTAAACTCGGGACGCGCTACAGCCACGACATGAAGCTTAGCTACACGGCGGCAGACGGAAAGAAAAATGATGTAATAATGGGATGTTTCGGCATCGGTCCGTCCCGCGTCATGGGGTCGGTGGTTGAGGTCTTGAGCGACGAGCGCGGCATCATCTGGCCGAAATCAATCGCGCCGTATCTCGTGCACATTGTTTCACTTTTCGCGAAAGACGAGGATACGAGCACGGAGATTGCTTCCGCGGCGGCGAATCTTTCCGATCAGCTCGCCGCGGCGGGCATTGATGCGCTTTGGGACGACCGGGAGGGAGTGTCGGCCGGGGAGAAACTCGGGGATGCGGATCTCATCGGCGCGCCGCTTCGCATCGTGATTTCCGACCGGACCATGAAGGACAATGCCGCGGAGTGGAAATTTCGGCAGGAATCCGAAGTCCGCATGGTGAGCCTGGGCGGAGTGTTTGAAGAAATCGAGAACTGGGCCAAGGAATAATTAAAAATAAAAATTCACCCATGGATGCGGGTGAATTTTTTGATTTTGTAAATTACGCCTTACCCTTGAGCGCGTCCTTCAGGGCTTTGCCGGCCTTGAATTTTGGAACCGTAACCGGCGGAATCTGGATTTTTTCAGTCGGCCTCTGGGGATTCACGCCGATGCGGCCGGCGCGGGTCTTGGCGCTGAAAGTGCCGAATCCGGCGATCGTGACTTCACCGCCCGCTTTAAGGGTTTTTGTGGTGATATCGGTATACGCCTCAATCATGTCTTCGGCCTGCTTTTTGGTAACGCCAACGCGGTCGGAGATTTGGTTGATAAGTTCTGCCTTATTCATATTGAGTGGGGATAATTATTAATTATTAGCCTAAGTATAGCACATTTTTCAGGATATCCGCAATAGGGCTTATTTTACGTCAACCACGGTTTGCAGGAGCTTGATTTTCAGGCATTGGTGGGATTTTGAATCAATCTCAAAATAAACCGCGTTCACTTCGCACCGGCCGGTTTCGGCAAATTCGTGCATTTGCGGGATTTGGGTAATAAAATTGTTGAGAATCACGTTTTGTTTTACTCCGATGACCGAGTTTTCTTCGCCGACCATGCCGATATCGGAGATGTAACCCGTGCCCTGGGGCAGGACTTTGGCATCGGCGGTTGGTATATGGGTATGGGTGCCGAGCACGGCCGAAACGCGGCCGTCGGAGTAAAGGCCGAAAGCGACTTTTTCGGAAGTCGTTTCGGAATGGAAGTCCACAATAATCGCGGGGTTCTGCTTAATGTGCCTGTGGACCATTTTATCAAGCGCGAGAAACGGAGAGTCAAAGCTTTCGCGGAAACCGACCTGGCCGTTGAGGCTTGCGATGAGCACCGGATGGCGCTCAACTTCAATGAGGCGGCAGCCTTCGCCCGGAACACTGGTCGGATAATTTAACGGCCGGACAACGAGGCGGGAGAGTTCGGGATCATCGAATATTTTTAAGCCGGCTTTATTATCAAAGATATGATTGCCGCCGGTGAAAAAATCAATTCCCGCAGCCATGGCCTCGCGCATGGTCGAGGGCGTAAAGCCTTTGCCGTGGGCCAGATTCTCGGCATTGGCGCAAACCAAATGAGGCGCGTATTTTTTACGCCATTTGGGAACGATTTGGGCGAGGGCGCGGCGGCCGATTTTGCCGACCACGTCGCCGAAGAAGATGAACTTGAGGGTCATATATTGGACGGGTCGCATATATGCAACCCTTACATTTTATCGGGCGTATTCAATCACGCGGGTTTCCCGGATAACCGTAACCTTGATTTCACCGGGATAGCGCAATTCTTCCTCGATTTTTTTGGCAATATCATGGGCAAGCTTGGTTGCGGCCGAATCGTCAATCTGGGTCGGCGTAACAAAGACGCGGATTTCGCGGCCGGCCTGAATGGCATAAGCCTTTTCAACGCCGGCAAAACCGGTGGCGGTTTTCTCCAGGTCGCCAAGGCGCTGAATGTACTGCTCGAGCGTGTCTTTGCGGGCGCCGGGCCGCGCGCCGGAGATGGCGTCCGCGGATTTGCAGATGGCGCCTTCAACAGTCGTCGGCCGGTCTTCATGGTGTTCAATGCAAATTCGCGCGATCTCTTCGGGGAAGTTGAATTTTTTCATGATATTGTAGCCGATTTCCGGATGCGAACCCTGGATATCATGGTCAACCGCTTTGCCGATATCGTGGAAGAGTCCGCCGATGCGGCAGATTTTGACATTGGCGCCGAGTTCCTGGGCGATCAGGGTGGAAAGATTCGCGACTTCAACCGAGTGCTGAAGCACGTTCTGTCCGTAAGAAGTACGGAATTTCAAGCGGCCGAGTATCTGGACAAGCTTGGGATCAATTTCGGCAATGGAAACGCCGGTCTCGTAAAGAGATTCTTCACCGGATTTCTTCATGCTCACGGCAAGTTCTTTTTTGGCTTCTTCCACCTGTTCTTCGATGCGGCCCGGGTGGATGCGGCCGTCCTTGATGAGGCGCTGAAGCGCGATTCTCGCAAGCTGGCGGCGGATCGGAGAGAATCCGGAAATCATAATCATGCCCGGCGTGTCGTCAATCAGGATTTCGGTGCCGGTAAGCTGTTCAATTGTTTTGATGTTGCGGCCTTCTTTGCCGATAATGCGCCCCTTCATTTCGTCGTTCGGAAGCTCCACGTTCGTGGTGGTTGTCTCCTGGGCCTGCGAAGCGGCGCAGCGCTGGATGGCGAGGGAAATGAGTTCGCGTGATTTCTTTTCAATTTCTTCATCGCCCTGATTTTCCATTTTGCGGATGCGCGCGGCGATTTCTTCCTTGAGTTCGGCTTCGGTCGCCTCAAGCAGGCGTTTTTCCGCCTGTTCGCGGGTGAGCCCGCTGATTTCCTGAAGCTTGGCAATGGCGTCTTCGCGGATTTTACGGACCTCTTCCTTGACCTGCTCGACGCGGGTGATTTTTTCGTACAATTTTTGCTGTTTCTCCTGGAATTCAAGCAGTTTTTGGTCAAACAAAGACTCGCGTTGTTCCAGACGCTGTTGAAGGTGGGTGAACTCGCGGCGGCGCTCTTCTTCCTCGTGCTTGGCCTCGTCAATAATATGAATGGCCTTTTCTTTGGCAGAAAGCATGAGCTCCTGCTGCTTGACGCGCGCGTCAGCGATAAGTTTTTCGGCCCGGCCCGCGGCGGTATCGATCTGTGTTTTAATGATAAAGTGGCGGATCGTATAGCCGACAACCAGGCCGATGAGGGAGCCGGCGGCGATAAGAAGTATATAAGTTGAATACATAAAAATCTCTCTAATCGGAGAGATTTCAGGCAATGTTAAAAAATTTTCCAAAAATTAGTTCGCTCGAGCGGACTGCGCTATATCTTGCGTGAGTTGTCTTTGCCCGGTTTTTAAACGGGATGAGAAATTGAAATTCATGTTAAAACAAGCTCAAGTTTGGATGGAAATTTTTTAACAATCGACTGCCTTAATCTTCCGAAATGATTATTAATTAATGTAATTCCATACTAGCACACATTCCGGAGCTTGGCAAGGGGCAGGCGATTTTTGAGGTATTTTTCCCAATTTTCGCGGTTTATTTTTTCGAGGTTTACGGCCCGTAAAACGGGGATGCGGCCGATTTCGGTCCGCCGGAGGGCGGTAAGATACGCGCCCGTGCCGAGGGCGGTGCCGAGGTCATGCGCGAGCGAACGGATGTAGGTTCCGCTCGAGCAGGAGACCGAAAAGGCGAGAGCCGGCCAGGCGTATTTTTTAAGCCGGATTTGGTGAATAATAATTTTGTTCGGTTCGCGCGCGATTTCTTTTCCGGCGCGGGCGAGGTTATACAATTTTTGGCCGTGAATTTTTTTCGCCGAGAACATGGGCGGAATCTGCTCCTGCTCGCCGCGGAATTTTAATAGCGCTTTTTTAACTGCGGCAAGACTCGGTTTTTTTGAAATTTTCTTTTTGGTGATTGCGCCGGTTTTGTCATGAGTGTCGGAGCGGGCGCCGAGGCGCGCGATGGCCTCATATTTTTTATCCATTTTTAAAAATTCGCCGAGTTGCCGCGTTGCGGGACGGCCGATTCCCAAAATCAAAAGGCCGGTGGCAAACGGATCAAGCGTGCCGGCATGGCCGATTTTCCTCTCGCCGGTGACGCGGCGCAGATGAGCGACCACATCATGCGACGTCCAGCCCGCGGGTTTATCAATTAATATAAATCCGGTTTTCATGGGTTGATTGTATGACGCGTCAAAGATAATGGCAAGCAATGTGTCATCCTGAGCCCGAGCGGAGCGAGGGGCGAAGGATCTCACAGTTTCGGGATGACTGTTCATGGCGCCACGTCGATTTCTGCGAAATGCGAGATCCTTCGCCCCGGCATTCCGCTTCGCGGAAGTCGGGGCTCAGGATGACAGCGATAAAGGAATGCGGGTTGACGGTTGGGCGGTTCCGTGCTTTAATACAACGACGCTATGACGGCCATTGGGCTGCCCTCTAGCGTAATATCAACCCAAGAGCAAAGGACTGACTGTTATGGATGACACTCGGCTCACGCTCCACGAAGCGCGCGGATCATTAAACGATCTTAACGATAAGCTGGCCGGCAAAGAAGGAGAAACCTGGCTCGCGGCGCTCAAGCGGTTCCTCCGCAAGGAGAATCCGTGGCCGGTCGATTTCCCGGTCTGGAAAACGATCAAGCTCGGCACGGGCCTCAAGACGGCGGACGACTTCTGCCAGGCTCTTGCGGCCGCCAGAGTCCGCGTCGGCTCCAGGGCGCGCGACATTATGAATAAGCCCGCTTTTACGGCGGCAATCGAAGAGACCGAGGTTGACCTCGTGGCCGCTTCGGTAGCCGAGCTCGGTTTCCCGGAGGGTGCGACCTGGACCGAAATCAACAAACGCGCCAAGGAGCGCGGCCTCGCGCTCTGCCCGGCCGAGGTCGGCCCCCAGCTTCGGCTCCAGTACCCGGACCAGCCCATGGGCGAGCGGCGCTTAATCGCCATGGAGCCCATTACCGATTCGGATGGCGATATCAGGGTGTTCAATGTTGGACATGATGACGACGACGGTTGCTGGCTCGGCACGGACTACGACAACCCTGGCCATCGCTGTGGCGCTGGCTACCGCTGGGTTTTTCTTCGACGCAAGTAACGGCGATTCGTGAATCCGCCGCGACTGTGCTTGAACGAGAAATCTCACTTCCCGCATCTGTCTCTCGATGGATGCGGGGATTTTTTTTAAGGACGGGGCGAATGGCAATTCAGCGCCTACTGTATTATTTTTCCGATTCACCGATTAACTGATTCACTAGTTCTCCAATCTCCGCCTTGTTGACCAACCCTTGAAAATACTATAAAATGTGCCTACAAGAGCAATACGCTCTAATTTATTTTATGAACGTTACCGAGATCGCCCGACAATTGAACGTTTCCGCCAAAGAGCTTTTGGAAAAACTTCCGGAGCTGGGAATTGATATTGGCAAAAAAGCAATCAAGGTTGATCCGGCGCAGGCCGAACGGATTGTGCAGAAATGGGCCGAATATCAGCGCAAATTGCGTGCCCAGGAGCATCTTAAGGAGCGCGAAGAAATAATGGCGCACCAGGACGAGACCGCGGTAGAAGAAGCCGGGGAGATAGAATTGCCGCCGCTTGTCGCGGTGCGCGACCTCGCAAGCAAAATGCAGATGCCGGTCACCGAACTCATCAAGATTCTCATGAAAAACGGGATTCTGGCTTCGCAGAACGAGAGGATTGATTTTGAAACGGCTTCAATCATGGCCGAAGATTTAGGGTTCAAGGTAAAGAAAGAACAAGCGACCGCGGAAGGCGCCGGGGAAGAAGATCTTGAGAGAATAAAGAATATAATGGAAGCCGGGCGCGAGCATAAGGCCGTGCCGCGTTCGCCGGTAATTGTGGTAATGGGCCATGTTGACCACGGAAAAACGCGGCTTCTGGACGCGATCCGCAAAACAAACGTGATGGAGGGCGAGGCCGGCGGCATTACCCAGCATATCGGCGCTTATCAGATTGAGCGCAACGGCCGGCGCATTTCTTTCATTGACACTCCTGGCCATGAGGCGTTTACGGTGATGCGTTCGCGCGGCGCCAAGGTCGCGGATATCGCTATCCTTGTCGTGGCGGTGGATGACGGCGTTCAGCCGCAGACAAAAGAAGCGGTTGATATCATTCAGGCGGCCAAGATTCCGCTCGTTGTGGCTTTGAATAAAATTGACAAGCCGGATGCGAATGTGGAAAAAACAAAAAAAGATCTTTCCGATATCGGACTCCTGCCCGAAGAGTGGGGCGGCAAAACCGTGATGCAGGAAATATCGGCAAAGCAGGGCATTAATATCGATAAGCTTCTGGATATGGTTTTGCTGGTCGCGGATCTGGAAAAAGACCGCATTACGGCAAACCCCGACGGTCCGGCAATCGGCACGATTATTGAATCGCACGTTGACAAGGGCGAAGGGCCGGTGGCAACGGTTTTGGTGCAGAACGGCACGCTCCGGGTCGGCGACTGCCTCGGCGTGCACGGAGCAAATTACGGCCGGGTGCGCGCGCTTCGGGACTGGCGCGGCGAGGATATGGCCGCGGTTCCTCCGGGAACGCCGGTAAAAATTCTGGGATTCAAGGCGGCGCCGGCAGTCGGAGATATTATGGAAGTCTCAATTAATCCAAGCGAGCTTGAAACAAAGAAGGTAAAGGCAAATCGCCGGATAATCGACGAAATGACCGGCACGAAACGGATTCCGATCGAGGGCGAGGTCAAGGCGCAGTTTAATTTTGTCATCCGCGGGGATGTGCTCGGTTCGATTGAAGCGATTCTCGGCACCATTGAGAAGGTTGACGTACCCGGGCTCGCGATCGATGTTATCGCCAAGGGGCTGGGGAACATTACCGAGGGCGACGTGCTTGCGGCCGAAGCGACCGGAGCGGTAATCTACGGGTTCAACGTAAAGGCCTTAGCGGCAGTCGAGGAGCTGGCCCGCGAAAAAAAAGTTGAAATAAAATATTTTAAAATAATTTACGAGCTCTTTGATGATATCGAGGGCCGGCTTAACGCGATCGTGAAACCGGAAATCGTGATAACCAAACTTGGCCGGGTGCGCGTTGCGGCGATTTTCCGCCATGAGGCAAAATACATGATTGTCGGCGGGCCGGTCATTGAAGGCGCGGCCGAGGCGAATGCCAAAGTCAATATTTGGCGCGGCGAGGAGCTTATCGGTGAAGCGGATATTACGGAATTGCAATCCGGCAAGCAAAAAGTGAACGACGTGATGCTCGGCCAGGAATGCGGCCTCAAACTCGCGGGAAAAACAAAGATAGAGGTCGGCGATATTCTGGAAATTTTTAAAGAAGAGTCAAAAACTAAGGAAATAAAATTATCCGTTAAAAATTAATTATTTCAAACTATGTCCGAAGTCGAACTTAATGACAAGAATTTTGATCAAGAAGTGCTCGCGTCCAAGGTTCCGGTTCTGGTGGATTTCTGGGCGCCATGGTGCGGACCCTGCCAGACCATGCTGCCGGTTATCGGCGAGACTGCCAAGGATTACGATGACAGCACTCTCCGCGTCGGTAAATTGAATATTGACGAGAATAAAGTGACGCCGCAAAAGTACGGTATTATGAGCGTTCCGACATTTATAATTTTTAAAAATGGTCAAATTGTCGATCAGTTCGTTGGTTCACAGTCAAAGCCGTCTTTAAAAGAGCGTATTGACCAGGTAATTTCGGCGGAATAATTTTTCTATGGCCGATGAAGCGAAAAATTTAATAATTCTCGGTTCCGGGCCGGCCGGGCTCACGGCCGCAATATACGCCGGTCGGGCGGGACTCGCGCCGATTATAATGGAGGGAATGAAGCCGGGCGGACAGCCCATGGGCACGACCATGGTGGAAAATTTTCCAGGTTTTCCCAAGGGCGTTTTGGGGCCGGAGCTCGTGACCCGCATGCGCGAACAGGCCGAACGGTTCGGCGCTAAATTTTTAGCCGGCGATGCCGTAAGCGTTAATTTTAAAAAGAATCCGTTTATTGTTCAGATTGGCAAAAAAGAATATTGGACAAAGTCGCTTATAATCGCAACCGGCGCCGATCCGCGCTGGCTCGGCGTTCCGGGGGAAGAAAAGTTCCGCGGACGCGGGGTTTCAACATGCGCGACCTGTGACGGCTTTTTTTATCGCGATAAAGTGGTGGCCGTGGTGGGTGGCGGCGATTCGGCGCTTGAAGAAGCAATATTTCTGACGCGTTTTGCCAAGAAGGTAATTATTATTCATCGCCGGGAAGCGCTTCGCGCGTCGCGTTTTATGCAAAAGCGGGCAGATTCCGAATCCAGGATTGAATTTTATTTAAATAAAGAAATTGAAAAGATAGAAGGGGAAAAAGTAGTAAGCGGAGCGAGTCTGCGCGATACAGAAACCGGTGAGATTTCAAATCTTGTCTGCGATGGCATTTTTATGGCAATCGGTCACGATCCGAACACGAAAATTTTTCAGGGCCAGCTCGAGCTTGATGCCAAGGGTTATATTAAGATAAAAAATGGCGTGGAAACCAGCGTTCCGGGCGTATTCGCGGCCGGTGATGTGGGAGACCCGCATTACAAGCAGGCGATTGTTGCGGCCGGCGCCGGAGCAATGGCGGCGATTCAAGCGGAAGAGTTTTTGACTAATACGTCGGCGTAGTCATGGAAACAAGAGGCGTGATATAATAGAATGGCAATGGCAAAGATAATAAAAATTGATGAATTGAGAGCCAAGCTCGACGCCGAGGAAAATTTTTATCTCATTGACGCGCGGTCGGGCGAGGATTTTGAACATAATCATTTGCCCGAGGCGATCGGCCTCGCCTGGGGGCCGGATTTTGAGAAAAGCCTGCCGCATATCCTGCCGGACAAGGATTCAGAAATCATCGTCTACGGCACGAACGAGTCCTGCGTCATGGCAAAGGGGGCGGCGGATTTTTTGGAAAAAGCCGGATATGCGCGAGTCGGCCTTTTTAGCGGCGGAATGGTCGCGTGGATGGAGGCCGGCTATGCTTTGGAATTTGGACGGGCGAGCTAGAGCACAAAATATTGGAAACGAGGTATAAATATCGCCAAAAAGGCGATTTTTAATTTATGAGAAGATTTTGTTTGAAATAAAAGTCAATTTTTGATAAGATTATCACATAATTTGATAATCTGTATGTTTAAAAGTGAACGACCAACAAGTCCACAGTGGGGCCGAGGTCTGGAGAGAAAGGAAAATATTGAAGGTGAACCCGTGTGGCAGGAAATTGTGGGAGGCCAAATTGAGGGGAGGGGCGAGGAGCATGTTAAATACAATATGGGCCTGCAGGATGAATTTGATATACGAGAAGGATTTATGGGCCGGCGGGATACGCTTTGGGTTGGAGTTTATGATGGCCATTATTATTCGCCTGAATATGAGACTGGGGCGATTTTTCCGCAACGGATTGCCAAGACATGGATCGCGGGGATTTTTGAGAAGGAGCTTAATCAGGGCAAGTCGTACGAAGAGGCGTTCCGAATCGCTTTTGAGGTTGCGAGTGACGAGATCTGCGCGGTGGGAACCGGTGGGACGACGGCCTCGGTCGTCTTGCTTGAGGGTAACGAGGGTTGGGTGGCGAACGTCGGCGATTCACATGTTTATAAATTTTCCGCATCCGGTCAACCCGAGCAACTGAACGTGAATCACAACGTGGGGAACAATATTGCGGCGCGACAAGAGGCGGTTGGACGCGGCGGAGTTTACGCAAACGGTTATATTCATAAACCAGGCGGAACCGGATTAAAATTGTCGCGGGTATTGGGCGACAGCAGTCTCGGCGATGTAGTGAGCCATGAGCCGGCGGTATTCAAGTTTGAAATTACGGATGATGATAAGTTTTTTGTCATTGCGAGCGACGGGCTTTGGGATGATGTTGTGCTCAAAAAAGTGCAGAGTATTTTGGACACCTCGGCGAACGCACAGGAGGCACAGAAAAAATTGATGGAAGCGACTATCAAAGATGGTATTAATTACGACGATGCCACGGTTATCGTCGTTGCGCTGAAAAAATGATTATGGACAAATATATTTTTAAAAAAATTGAAGAAAAGTGGCAGAAGTTTTGGGAAAAAAATAAAATTTTTGCGGCCAAAGATTTTTCGGACAAGCCGAAATATTATTGTCTCATTGAATTTCCTTATCCCTCGGGCGAGGGATTGCATGTCGGGCATCCGCGAAGCTACACGGCGCTCGACATTATCGCGCGCAAACGCCGGATGCAGGGTTTTAACGTACTTTACCCGATCGGCTGGGACGCGTTCGGTCTGCCAACCGAAAATTACGCGATCAAAACCGGCATTCATCCGAGAGCGGCCACGGAAAAAAATATCGCGAATTTCAAGCGGCAGCTCAAGTCGCTCGGGCTTGCGTTTGACTGGTCGCGCGAGGTGAATACCACGGATCCGAAATATTACAAATGGACGCAATGGATGTTTTTGAAATTTTTTGAAAAAGGCCTGGCGTACAAGGCCAAGATGCCGATTAATTGGTGCCCATCATGCAAGATCGGGCTCGCGAACGAAGAGGTGGTGAACGGGGAGTGCGAGCGTTGCGGCGGCCAGGTAGAGAAGCGCGAAAAAGAACAGTGGATGCTGAAGATCACGGAATACGCGGAGCGGCTGCTTTCCGGGCTTGATGATGTTGATTTTTGGGAGCGCATTTCCAAACAACAGACTGATTGGATCGGCCGGAGCGAGGGAGCGGAGGTTGAGTTTGGAATCAGGAATCAGGAATCAGGAATCAGGGTCTTTACGACGAGACCGGATACTTTATTTGGGGCGACTTATATGGTTGTGGCGCCGGAGCATGAGATTCTTAGGAATCGGGAATTAGGAATTAGGAATCAGGAAGAGATTAGAGAATATGTGGAAAAAGCAAAGCGAAAAAGCGATTTGGAACGGTCGGATCTAAACAAGGAAAAAACCGGCGTCAGGCTTGAGGGAGTTATGGCAGTTAATCCGGTGAACAATGAAGAGATTCCGATATATGTCGCGGATTATGTTTTGCCGGGCTACGGCACCGGCGCGATCATGGCCGTGCCGGCGCACGATCAGCGCGACTGGGAGTTTGCCAAAAAATACGGACTGCCAATCCGTGAAGTGGTGCAGGGCGGAGATATAAAAAAAGAGGCATTTACGGGCGACGGAATTATGGTGAATTCCGGATTTTTAAACGGGAAAATCGTGCCTCAAGCGATTCGGGACATGTTGCAATATCTGGAAGAGCGTGATTTGGGCTCGCGCGAAATTAATTATAAACTGCGCGACTGGGTTTTTTCGCGGCAAAGATACTGGGGAGAGCCGATTCCGATCGTAAATTGTCCCAAATGCGGTTTTGTGCCGGTCGCTGAAAAGGATTTGCCGGTTCTCTTGCCGGAAGTGAAAAAATATCAGCCCACCGATACGGGCGAGTCGCCGCTCGCGGCAATTACGGACTGGGTCAGAACAAAATGCCCGAAGTGCGGCGGAGAGGCGCGGCGCGAGACCGACACCATGCCGAACTGGGCCGGAAGCTCATGGTATTTTCTCCGGTATTGCGATCCCAAAAACGATAAAGCTTTCGCGGACATGGAAAAATTAAAATACTGGATGCCGGTGGACTGGTACAACGGCGGCATGGAGCATACGACTCTGCATCTTTTGTATTCGCGGTTCTGGAATAAATTTTTGTATGATGAAGGATTGGTCCCGACCGACGAACCGTACCGCAAAAGAACTTCGCACGGCCTTATCTTAGCCGAGGGCGGGGAGAAGATGAGCAAATCGCGCGGCAACGTGGTGAATCCGGACGAAATGGTAAAAAAATACGGCGCCGATGTTTTCCGGCTGTATGAAATGTTCATGGGGCCGTTTGATCAGCCGGTGGCCTGGGATACAAAGGGCGTGGAAGGCGCGAATCGTTTTTTGAACAAGGTCTGGAATATTTTTTCGCACCAGATTGAGATGATAAAATTTTACGAAAAGCGCGGGGAGAAGCCGTTGCACGCCGGCGAGGACGAGCTCGTGCGCGAACTGCACCGGACCGTGAAAAAAGTAACCGAGGACATTGACGAGATGGGCTTCAACACCGCGGTGGCGAGCCTGATGTCGTTTTTGAACAAGGTGACGGCCGCGGCCGGGGAAGCAAAAGAGGAAGACGAAGCCTGGTATCTGCTTGATCGCGACGACACGCAGGATTTCCTGAAGCTACTCGCGCCGTTTGCGCCGCATATTTGCGAAGAACTCTGGTCGCGGATCGGGCACAAGACTTCGATTTTCGAATCCGATTGGCCGGGCTATAATCCCGAATTTATTGAGTTCAAAGAAATCGAGCTTGTTATTCAGGTGAACGGCAAAATCCGCGACAGAATAAAGGTTCTGGCTGGCATCACGGAAGACGAAGCGAAAAATCTCGCGCTCAAGAGCGAAAAAGTTTTAAAATTTTTGGACGGCAAAGCGCCCAAGAAGATTATTTTCGTGGCCGGGAAGCTCGTGAATATTGTGATTTGAAACTATGCGAGCCGTGGAATTGTTTGAAAAATATAAAAAAGGCAAGCATTGGGACGCGCATCCGACCGAGTACGCGGAAAGGTTCGCGGACTTTTTGAAAAATAATAATTTTCACGGCTTGGTCGTGGACATCGGTTGCGGTCGGGGCCGTGATGTCATTGTTTTTAAGAAAAGTGGATTTGACGCGCTCGGCATTGATATTTCACAGGATGAGATTGAAGCGGCGCAGGCCAATTGCCGAGATTGCCGCTTTGACCAGCAGGACGCGGAAAATTTGGAATTCGGCGACGAGGAGGTTTCGGCATTTTTTATGATTAATATTATTCATTATCTTAATGCGGAAAAAGCGCTCGCCGGGATTTATCGTGCTTTGACCCTCGGCGGATATCTGTTCATTCATTTTAATCTTTCGATTACTGACGAAAAAGGCAATGTTGATTATTCCGGCGATGAAAATGATATTTTAAAACTTGTCGAGAAATTCAAAGTTATTGAAAAACGACAGTTCACGCGCGAAGATAAATTACCGCAATTGCATAAACATGAAATTCTGGAATTTTTGCTTCAAAAACCAATAGAAGCTACTGGATTCCCGCCTGCGCGGGAATGACGCAAAAACGAAAACCTTACAATTGTCATTCCCGCGAAAGCGGGAATCCACGCTCAATATGAGGAATAGTCTCACCGTAATAGCTCACTCAAAATCAAAAATATTTTTAATCTGCTGTTTTGCGTTCATCGTCGGCATTGCGGCGGAATCGATCGCTCAAAGAAATTTTGAATGGTGGCTGCCGGCGAGCGCGGGTGCGGCCGCCATATTTTTTTTGAGCGTTTTTTGGAAAAATAAACGAGTTAGATTGATCTGTTTTTCGGCTTTATTCGTTATTTTGGGCGCGTGGCGATTTTCCGCGAGCCTGCCGGATTTCCGGGCGGATAAAATCCAGGGGCATTATGATGAATATATAACCTGGCAGGGCGTTGTTGCGGCTGAACCGGACGCGCGGATTGACGGCATTAAATACACGGTCGCGGCGCAAAGAATAATTTCTCCCGAGGATCGGAGCGTTGGCGGCCGCGTGTTGGTTTCGGCCGGGCTTTTTCCGGAGTTTAAATATGGTGATATCATTGAAACGGCGTGCGAGATCAGAAAACCGGAGGCGATTGAGGATTTCCGCTATGACGAGTATTTGGGCAAAGACGGTATATTTGCGCTTTGTTATCCGCGCGCGGAAATCAAACTTGTTTCTTCCGGGAGCGGCAATCCGGTTTTATCCGGCTTGCTTTTCGTGAAAAGCAAATTCGCCGAAATGACGAACCGGATTTTTTCCGAACCGCAGGCAAGCCTGCTTGCCGGAATACTTTATGGAGCGCGAAGCGGTTTGCCGGATGACGTAAAGAATAATTTTCAGGCGACCGGCGTATCGCACATTGTGGCGATTTCCGGGTATAACATAACCATCGTGGCGTCCGTGCTTCTCGCGATGGCATTCGGACTGGGATTTTCGCGGCGCAAGGCGTTTCCCTGGATAGTCGGGGCAATAATTATTTTCGTGATATTTACAGGCGCCTCGGCTTCGGTGGTGCGCGCCGGTATTATGGGCGTTCTCGTGCTCGCGGCCAAACAGTCCGGACGGGCGTCAAGAATTTTTAACGTGCTTGCACTCACAGCAGGGCTCATGTGCGCTGTAAATCCGCGCGTTCTCATGTTTGACGCCGGGTTCCAGCTTTCATTTATTTCAACCGTGGGACTCGTGTATCTCGCGCCGCTTCTTGAACCGTGGTTTAGTCGCGTGCCGAAAATTTTGGGACTCCAGGAGTCGCTTACTTCCACGATCGCGGCGATTGTCGCGACCGCACCGCTCATTATTTTTCAGTTCAGCCGGTTTTCGCTCATCGCGCCGGTGGCGAATCTCCTGATTCTTCCGGCCGTGCCCATTACCATGGCGCTTGGATTTGCCGCGGTGCTCATCGGCTTCGTCGCGCCGTGGATCGCGGTGATTTTTTCCACATTGCCGTGGCTCACGCTTACTTACATGCTCAAGGCCGCGGAGATTCTGGCGAGTATTCCATGGGCACAGGTCCAAGTGCCGGCTTTTCACGTCATATTTTTGATCGCCATGTACGTCTGGCTTCTGATTTGGGTATATTGTGGAAATAAAAGATTATAAGTATAAAATGAAACACGCAAAATTTTTAATTGCCATTCTTGCGGTCGCGGCGCTCGTGTACGCGTATCTTGATATTTCGAGAGATCGGGCCGCGGGTACCGACGGACCGCGCCTCACGATCGAAGCCCTTGATGTCGGCCAGGGGGACGCGATTTTTATTGAAACGTCGGAGAAATATCAGATTTTAATTGATGGCGGACCGGATAAATCGATTCTCACACAACTTGGCGATGCCATGCCTTTTTGGGACCGTTCGATTGACGCCGTGGTGCTTACGCATCCGCATTCCGACCACGTGGCCGGGCTGGTTGAGGTTTTGCGGCGGTATGATGTCGGAAAAGTTTATATGACCGGGGTCCTGCATACTTCAAGCGATTACATTGAATTCTTAAAATTGATTCAGGAAAAAAATATTACCACCCAAATCGTGGATGCTCCGTTCGAGGAAGGTTTGCCCGGTGGGGTAAGGCTTGAGGTTCTATTTCCGAAAGAATCATTTTCCGGCCAGCGCGTGGAAAATTTAAATGACACGAGCATCGTGTTTGCGGTGCGATATGGAGAGACGCGGGCGTTGTTTACAGGCGATCTCGGGATTGAGGGCGAAGTCGGGCTCATTATGTCGGGACAGGATGTTGCGGCCGATGTCCTCAAGATCGGGCATCATGGCAGTGAATATTCATCGGATGAAGGATTTTTGCTCGCGGTTGGCGCAAAAAATGCGGTGATATCAGTGGGACAAGGAAATGATTTCGGGCATCCGTCGGAGAGGACTATCAAGCGATTGGAAAGAGCGGGGATGGAAATTAAACGAACTGATTTAGGCGGTACGGTAATATTTACAAGTGACGGTAAAAATTTTACATTTTGAACCCTTGATTTTTTCGGCGCTTTGTGCTAAAATATGATAAATTAAGTCAATTATTGATTAAAAATATGTCAGACATCGCGAAAGAGCAAAGTTTGGTGCTGGTTAAGCCGGACGGCGTTAAGAGGGGGCTCGTGGGTGAGATTGTGTCCCGTTTTGAGAAAGCCGGACTGAAGATCGCGGCCATGAAAATGATTTGGGTGGACAAGGATTTTGCCGGCAAACATTATCCCGAAGCGCGCACCGCGCTTCTTGAGGGAATCGGAAAGAAAACGTTGGATACTTATGAAAAATTCGGTAAGGATCCGGGCGAAGAGCTCGGAACCAAGAACCCGCTCGAAATCGGAAAGATGGTAAACCGCTGGAACATGGATTTTTTGTCGTCCGGTCCGGTGGTGGCGATTCTTCTTGAGGGTCCGCACGCGATTGACAATGTGCGCATGGTGGTGGGCGCGACGCTTCCGGTTTTTGCCGAACCGGGCACCATCCGCGGCGATTATTCGCTGGATTCGCCGGCTCTCGCAAACGCTCGTAAGCGCGCGGTGCATAATCTGGTGCATGCCTCGGGAAATGCCGAAGAGGCGGAATATGAAAAACAGCTCTGGTTTCACAACGAGGAAATTCAGGATTATAAACGCGTGGACGAAGATATAATGTTCGGATAAATTTCTAAATAGAAAAATATGAAATTTTTTGGATACGAAACAAGTAGGCCGAGACCCGAGCAGCCGCTGCCGGAAGAGATTATGCGCGAAGCTAAGTCGGTGGTCCAGGCGGAAGAATTTGAATCAACTGCCGGGGGAGATACGGCGCGCGAACATTTGAATAAATTGCCGGAAAATGCGCCAAGACGCCAGGCGGTTGAAGCACTTGCCTATATGGTGCTGCCGGAATTTTTCGACAAGCATCCCAAATTTGAATGGCGTCCGGTGCCGGGCGTCACCCGGGAAGAACAGATCGAGACGCTCAAGTTAAATCAGGATTTTGTACAGGCGCTTATGGGTCTCGAAGCCTCTTACGGGGCGCATGGGGCACGCGCCACACTCAGCAATCAAGACGTTGAATCCGCCTGGGATTTGGCGCAGGAATATCTGGATAATCAATATGCGAAAAATAGTGAAACCGGCGGCGGAGTGATGGCAGCGTAAGACGCTGTGGATAATGTACGTTGACGCAAACCCCAATCAATTATATTTTTTAATGTAATTGAGGAGGGGGAGCGAGCATTTTGCCGATTTCGGCACCCATTATTGGGGCTTGCCTCCGACCCCCTCGATTCCAGGCCTCTTTATTAAGGGCTGTGCGGCGGTACGAGTTTCGTATCGCGGCACAGCCCTACAATAAGGAGGCTTTTTCTAATGTCAAATTTGTTTACAAACCGCACTTAAGATGGTAATCTCGTATTGTATCAGCGGGCCTGCCTAGCGGGCAGGCAGGCTGTAGCGCCCCGACGTTCCGCTTCGCGGAAGTCGGGACTAAAATAAAGCATTTCGATAATATTTTGCCGGGCTGTAGCGCAGTTGGTAGCGCGTACCCTTGGGGTGGGTAAGGTCGCCGGTTCGAGTCCGGTCAGCCCGATTAAAAGACTTTTTTATCTAGAGACTCGAGTAGTTAAAAAAATCGCCTAAACGGCGATTTTTTGTGTTTAAGCAGTAAGAAATGGTATAATTCATTTATAAACAAATTTAATTAATTTTTATGAAAAAAATATTAATTACCGGCGGTACTGGTGCTTTAGGTAAAGAATTGCTAGAGATCCTTTCTCTCAAGAAACGATATGAGATATCATTTACCTATAACAGTTCAAAAAAAGAAGCAGGAGCTTTAGGTAAAAAATTTTCTGCCCGTCCAATCCAGGTCGTGGACTTAGATATAAGAAAAGTACCCAAAAATTTTGATATTGTAATTAATGCAGTCGGAGTCGGCTCGTTCGGAGGGGCAACCCATACTGTTAAAGATGAAATGATGCGTAAAGCATTTGAAGTAAACTTAATGCTTCCTTTTAAAATTTCTAAGCTAGTGTTGCCTCATATGATGAAACAAAATTGGGGCAGAATTGTTAATATCTCTTCAATCAATGGTTTAAGAGGATATGAATATACTGTTTCATATAACGTAACGAAGTTTGCTTTAAATGGACTGACGAGAACAATGGCTAAAGAGTATGCTAAGTATAATATTACTTGCAATTCTATTTGTCCCGCCGCTATAGGTAGAAAAGGTATGGCAATTAATGCCGCTAGATTTTACTCAAAAAATACAGAAGAATTTAAAAGGGAAATTATAAATTATGAACAGTCTACCCCAATCGGTAGGATGGCGGATTTATTAGAAATAGTGAATACCATTTCATTTTTTATAAGCGAGGAAGCTAGTTATATAAACGGAGTTTGCCTTCCCGTAGATGGAGGTAAATTAGCTTAAATTTTTTGATAGAACGGGGTCAACTATTAATTGTCCGTCTTTATCTCTTACTAAATATCCGCCGAAGCATTCATCGATATCACATATTTTGCATTTCTCGGGTAAATATTTTTTGGCAAAGATCTCTTGCGTTCGGGGATCTTTTTTGATTGTATTGATCAGATTATCAACTTCATAAATTGGTTTTCCATCAAACAGGGCAAATTCTGGATTTATAACATCAAAAGATTCCCCAAATAATCTACATTTATAATCTAAGGCCCAAAACGAAAGCCCTCTCTTATATGTTTCTATAAGTTGGAAATACTTTTTATCAACCATGCAGAAAGGCGGAGTTGAATCAAGAGATATATCCGTTAAATTGAAATCATTCTTTGCCTTAACTAATTGTTTCAAAATTAAATTAAAATCATTAGGTCGCAACGAAATTGTCGAAGAATCACTTTGCAGCGCATTGCCATATGGGAATATTCTTTGCAACCAGACTTTAGTTATATTAATTTTACTTTTAAGTTCTTTAATTGTTTTATAAATGTCATTTTTATTTTGCGGCACGACATTTAAAATACAGATTACAGGATATCCTTGTCGGGAAATTTTTTCCAAGTTATTCATTAATCTAGAAAAAGAGCCAACGCAGCCGCATATTTTGTCATGAGTCTGAGCATCTCCTCCCCAAAAGGTAGCGGCCCTATCATCAATATTACGAAGAAATTTTTCTTTATTTTTTATAGATTTATTTCCATTAATATCCCAGCTGTTGCTCAATAGCTCGACTAAAATTTTTTTTGTTTTGATATATTCAACTGTTTTTTCAATAAACGGATCTAATATCGGGTTACCACCACATAAAAAAATTTCCTCGGTTTTATTATTTGCCAGAGTATCTATCGCTTTTTTCCTGATATCTAGATTAGTAATTACGCGATTTTTTTCACCTATAAAACATTCTTGGCAATTTTGATCACAGCCTAAATACCAAAAAGGGCTTACCCACTTTAAAGATATTGCTTCCATTGATTTTTTCATTGTTTTGCTGTAATTTATATAATATACACTTAATATACTATATTATTTGATTGGTTTAGACAATGAAATATAATATTCTTCAAATTAAACAAATCGATGAAACATCTTGCGCGTCGGCAGACTTCACGATGGTGGCGAATGCCCTGGGCTTGCATTATTCACTGGAGGATATCTTAAAAATTACAAAATCTGAAATAGGATTCGCTCCTTTTTGGAAGTTTTTAGTGGAAAAGAATGATGTTGAGATTGTGGATTTTAGTGAGAATAATTATAATACTTGGGCGAAAGATGGATTCTCAAAATTTCGGGAAGACATTGACCCCAAGGCGTTTATTTTTTTAAACGATAGAATCGCTAATCCCGCCGAATATCAAGTTGATCTTAAGTATTTATTGGCAAGTAAGAATTTTAAATTTTATTATCAAAAGCCGACAGTGTCCTTGCTGAAGGATTTTTTTTCTAAAGACTATGTTTGTGATGTTATGCTAGACCCATGGGTAATATATGGTGAAGAACCGCCGCGTTATTCTTTGCATAGGGTGGTTATATTAGATATTAATGGTGATGAGATAGTAATTCACGATCCTTCATTCGACGGAGAAGCCTTTTATAAATCTGATGCAATTAAATTTGAAAAATCTTTTCAGATTGAGGGTGCCGAATTAACTTGTTATAAAAGAATAGAAAATATTTAGCTTTTGCAAGTCCCAAATTGGACTGTGCGACCATTCCAGACATTTTGAAAAATTAATAAAAACAGTATGCCCAAACAAAAAGCAAAAAAGAGCCGCGGAGTAAACGTGATTTTAATAATTTTGATCGTCGCCCTTGTTGGATTAGCGGGCGCGGGCGTTTATTTGTATCTGGCGAATTATTCATCCGGCGGAAAAACCGGGGACATCATCCAGAATATCGGCGACGCGATCGGCGATTTGGTTGAACCGCCGGTTGCCGTGGCGTCGCGTTTCGCGGACTATGAGGCCGTGCCGGTCAGTTTTACCGCCCGGGTGCCGATTTACGCCGTTGAAGCGGATTTTGCCAATATCACCAACCGGGACAAATTTGAATTTTCTTCAAGCGCCGAGGAGCTACTTGCAAAGGATGCTTTTGTGGTTATTCCGGCCGCGTATAAAGAATTTTTTTCAGTGTATGAATCGAACCGATATGACAATATTCCGAATTTTGTAACCACGGATTCGATTTTGCATAATTATCATCTCTTGTTCGATCATCTCCTGAAAACCGTGGAGGAGGAGTATCTTGCGGCCGAGCTCAAGAATCTCAACGCCCTGATGCTCGCGGAGAGCGAAAAGCAGTATGAGGATCTGCGCGGCACCGCCTGGGAGAACGCGGCAAAAAGGAGCGTCGGATTTTTCGCGGTTGGAAGCAAACTGCTCGATTCGAGCATTGAGACTCCGGATTACGTCAGTGACCTAGTGAATGCCGAGCTCGCTCTCATCGCCGCGCACCAGGGGATCGCGGTTTCGCCGCTCATGAACGCAGGCGCTCGCCCGCTAACGCCTGAGCCTGCCCGCCAGGCCTACGCCGGCCAGGCGATGGCAGGCGGGCGTAGCGATGGCGAGCAGGCGCCGGTTAATCCGGTTGAAAATCTCGAAGAAGATTATTCGCAATATATTCCACGCGGGCATTATGATCGAAGTGAGGAACTAAAAGCATATTTTAAATCAATGATGTGGTATGGCCGGATGACTTTTCGTTTCAAGAGCGACGATGAGACACGTTCCGCGCTCCTTATCACCGTGGCACTCATGAACGAGAGCAACAAAGACGTGTGGGAGAGAATTTACGAGCCCACGAATTTCTTCGTGGGAAAGAGCGATGATATTTCTTTTTACGATCTCGGTAAACTCGTGGAGCAGGTCTACGGGCTTGAAACCGACAGCGCGGGAATTCTCGGCGACGAGAACAAATTCATGAATTTCTGGGAGGGGGCAAAAAAGCTTGCCCCGCCGCAAATCAATTCAATTCCGATATTTGACGAAAGCCTGAATCCGGACCGCGAGCGCGAGATTTTGGGTTTCCGGTTCATGGGCCAGCGCTTCACGCTTGATGCGTCGGTTTTTCAGCGACTTGTTTACCGCGAGGTCAAGGAAAATCCGGACGGCGCGCGCCGCATGTTGCCCAAGGGCCTGGATATTCCGGCGGCAATGGGTTCGGCCGAGGCTTACAGCATCTTGCAGCAGGCGGGAGAAACGAAATATGAAAATTATCCCGAAAACATGGGCAAGATGAGGGAATATATCAAGGGGCTTGATGCCGAAACCTGGACGCAGAATCTTTACTGGGGCTGGCTTTATTCAATTTTGCCGCTTACGGGCAAGAAGGATTACGGATATCCGGTTTTTATGACCAATCTCGCGTGGGCGCGCAAGGAGATCAATACTTACCTCGGATCATGGGCCGAACTCAAGCATGATACGATTCTTTATGCCAAGCAGGTTTATGCCGAACTTGGCGGCGGGCCCCAGGAGCAGGTTGACGACCGCGGTTATGTTGAACCCAATCCGTATGTTTACGCACGCCTTGCCGCGCTTACTAAAATGACGCGCGAGGGTTTAGATATTCGCGATCTTTTGAGCGATGACAATCAGGATAATCTCGCGCGCATGGAAGAGCTGACGCTCTCGCTCAAGACGATTTCTGAAAAAGAACTTGAGAATGTATCTCTCACTGATGATGAATATGAAATAATCCGTTCGTTCGGCGGCCAGCTGGAACATTTCTGGATCGAAGCCTTCCGCAACGAAGGTATATTATCCGTGTCGCAACTCGATGACCGTCCGGCGGCGATTATCGCGGATGTGGCAACCGATCCGAGGGGTTATGTTCTCGAGGAGGGCGTGGGTAATGTTTCGGAGATCCTCGTGATTGTTCCAATCGACGGCGCGCTTCGCATCGCGAAGGGCGGAGCATTCTCTTATTATGAATTTCCATGGCCGATGAGCGACCGGCTGACTGACGGGAAGTGGCGCGAGCTTCTCGAAACAGCGGATGCGCCGGAGTTACCGGATTGGACGCAGGAATTTACGGCAGAATGAAGAAATCCGTTTTAATAATTTTTTGTGCGAGCATTGCCATTGCCACGGCATCAATTTTGTGGTACGAGAGCCTTTTTATTTTGAGCCGCAAAAATTATATCATACCGTCCCCGACCGCTGTCGGGGCGGCGCAGGACGCGCAGCCGGTATCGGAATTTACAAATTTTAAGGCGCGAAAATTGGAGCTTCCCTCCGAGCCGGAGGAGGCTTCTTTGATTTTCGTGGGGGATGTGATGCTATCGCGGGATGTGGCGACAAAGATGCGCGCAAAGAAGGATATAAATTATCCGTTTAGCGCGATGGGGGATTATCTCCGCGGGGCGGACATGGTTTTTGGCAATCTGGAATCGCCGATTGTTGCGGGACGTGAAATTAAGACTTACGAAATGGTTTTTCACGCCGATCCCGGAGCCGAGCGGGCGCTCGCGGACGCCAATTTCCGGGTAATGTCGCTTGCAAATAATCATATTTTGAATTTCGGCGCCGAGGGCCTCGCGAGCACTTATAAATTTCTTGATGCCGAAGGCATTCAATATTCCGGCGCGGCCGATGATCCGTACGCGCCGGTTTACCGCGAGATCAAGGGCATGCGTTTCGCTTTTCTCTCCTACGCGCAAAATAATTTTGTTAATAAAAACGCGGATGTCGCGGTCATGGACGCGAAGAAGATGCAGGGCGCGGTGCGGCGCGCGCGGGGAGAGGCGGATTTCGTGATCGTCTCAATGCACGCGGGCGAAGAGTATCAGGCCGAGCCGGGCAGGACACAGACGGATTTCGCGCGCGCGGCGGTTGACGCCGGCGCGGACATGGTTATCGGCCATCATCCTCATGTGGTGCAGTCGGCGGAAATTTATAAAGGCAAATATATTTTTTATTCACTGGGAAATTTTGTGTTTGACCAGATGTGGTCCGAGGAGACGCGGCGCGGGATTGCGGTAAAAGCATTTTTCACAAAATCCGGCGTATCGAAAATTGAATTAATGCCGGTTAAAATTTTTGATTATGCCCAGCCCCAGCCTGCGGATGAGAAAACCGGCGCGGCAATCGCGGCGAGGCTCAAGATTCAGACCGCGAACCGGATGATTGTGCGCGGAAATGTCGATGCGGTTTCCGGGCGGCCGGCCATATATCCGGACCGCGAAGCGCAGGAATATAATTTGTTAAAAATTATGGTGCAGGATCTGGATAATGACAAAAATTTAGAGCAATATATTTTGGAAAACGGCACGCTCACTATAAAAGAGAGCGAGGGAATTGTCTGGCAGTCGTCCGAGGACTGGTGGGTTGATGATTTTACGCTTGCGGATTCAACCGGCGACGGTGCGCCGGATATCAGCATGTCGGTCTGGAAATCCGGAAGTTTCGGCGATTCGCATCCTTTCTGGGAAGAGGGCGGCGCGGAAGTAAAAAATCATTTTTTCGTGTTTGATTACGCGGATAAAAAAATGACCCCGGTTTGGCAGTCGTCAAATCTGGACGCGCCGAACCGCGAGTTTGCCATAAACGATATTGATGAAGACGGCAAACCCGAACTTGTGGCGATCGAGGGGGATTATGGCGGCGAAAACCGGTTCATTGCCGTCTGGCGCTGGAACGGCTGGGGTTTTTCCAATCTCTGGCGGAGCGCGGCCGGAAATTTCGCCAATCTGGGAATTGAAAAATTGAACGGGATAAACTATATTGTAAGTGATGAGTATTAATATTTCCCGCGATATCAAGAGGCAAAAATGGTTCTTCGGCGTGCGGGTCGATGAGTCCATGTTTTTTATTACGTCAGCTTTTTTAAACCGGAATGCGCTGATGAAACAGTACGGCTGGCCGGGCACGATCGGTGAAATTTGGGTGGCGTCCGGCCGGGTTTTGCCGGTGCGAATTTTTAATCTGGCCGATGCCAAACGGTTTCATGCGCGTTCGCTCAAGTGTGCTTTGCGGGACAATGGAATTATTAATAAATATATAAAGCAAGATGACGCGCTTTGGCCGAAAATGAGAGCCGCGGCACGGGCCGGTGATTTTGAAGAATTCCGAAAAGTTTACGGCCGGCACAGCGCGCTTTTTTTGATAATTTTTTCTTTGGGCAAGGTGATGAGGGAAAATACGGAAAAATTTTCCGGCGCCCTTGCTCGGCGCGCGCTCGCCGAGCACGATCGCTGGCGCAACGCGCAGGCTTTGCCCGAGGAAAAATTGGGGGAGATGCTTTTTAAAAGCATCCGGCGGCTGATTCGGAGATTGAATATTAAAATTTCCGCCAAGGATATAATGAAATATTTTACGGTTGAAGAAGTGATAAAAATTAAGCGCGGAGAAATTACGGCCCGCGAGGCGCGCCGAATCGTGGCGCAGGGAAAGGCCGGAAAACGAATTTTTGTTTGCCTGAATGGCCGGGAGGCGGAAGTAATCAGCAATAAGAAAGTCGTTCCCGGGATCGTGAAATTTTTGGACATTCTCATGGTTGCGGAAAATAAAAAATATCAGATGAAAGATAATCAGGTTTTTGGCGCACCGGCTTTTCGCGGCCGGGTGCGCGGACAAGTCGTGCTGGCGCGCAATGCCCGCGAACTGGCGCGCAAAACTAATAAAATCAACGGCCGGGTGCTGGTCGCGGTTCAAACAACGCCGCATTTTATTCCGTATCTCCGGGGCGTCAAAGCAATCATCACCGACGAGGGCGGCATCACCTGCCACGCGGCCATCGTTTCCCGGGAATTTAAAATTCCGTGCATCACCGGCACCAAAATTGCGACGCAGGTTCTGAAAGACGGGGATGAGGTGGAAGTGGACGCGACGCGGGGAAGCGTTACCGTAATCAGAAAGGCAAAATAATATGTTTATCAAAAATTTTAAACAGCTTTCTGCCAAAGACGTGGCTATTGCCGGCGGCAAGGGGGCGTCGCTCAGTGAGATGACCCGGGCCAAGATGCCGGTGCCGCCCGGATTCGTGGTGCTCGCTTCGGCATTTGACGAATTTTTGAAAATTTCGGATTTGAACGTGGAAATCGCGGCGATTCTCAAAAAAGTAAATTCACAGGATATTAAATCCGTGGAAGAGGCGTCAATAAAAATCCGCGACTTAATCCGCGATGCCGAGTTTCCGGAAGAGATGGCGAGAGAGATTAAAAAGTCATTTAAAGATTTGGGCGCGGAATTTGTGGCCGTGCGTTCATCCGCCACGGCCGAGGATTCGGCAATTGCTTCCTGGGCCGGAGAGTTGGAATCATATCTTGATATCACCGAGGGGCGGATCGCGGCCGCGATTCAAAAATGTTGGTCATCGCTTTATACGCCGCGCGCGATTTTTTACCGTTTTGAAAAAAATCTGCATGAAAGAAAAGTTTTGGTAGCGGTTGTCGTACAAAAGATGATTCAGTCCGAGGTTTCGGGCATTTGTTTTACCGCGCATCCGGTAACCAAGGATTTAAACCAAATGGTGATTGAGGCGGGCTGGGGACTGGGTGAGGCGATTGTCGGCGGCATCATCACGCCGGATACGTATATTGTCGATAAGCCAACGCTCGCGATTCTGGACGTGAATGTGAGCCGCCAGGAAAAAATGATTTCACAGAGCACGGTCGGCACCAGGGAGACCGCGGTTCCCCGCGAGCGCCAGACCGTGCAAAAAATTTCCAATAAAGACATCGTCGCGCTTGCGAAAATTTGTAAAAAAATCGAAGAGCATTACGGCGCGCCGCAGGATATTGAATGGGCGCTTGAGGGCGGAAAATTTTATATCGTCCAATCACGGCCGATTACAACTCTTTAATTTTTTTATAATGCCGCAAGAGAAGGATAGAAAATTAAACCGTTTGAGCGAGTACGATTATTCGCAAAACGGTTTTTATTTTATTACCACATGTGTTAATGATCGTTCGCATGTTTTCGGTTGCATTCATGACGGCGTGATGCAATTAAATAAATTTGGCGAGATTGTCAAAAAACAATGGTTGTGGTTAGCGGAACAATATTTATATATCAAATTGGATCAATCCGTTGTAATGCCCAACCATTTTCATGGAATAATAATCATCAATAATCCCATCGTAGGGACAGGTCGCGACCACGACGTAGGGACAGGTCGCGACCTGTCCCTACCGGGAAAAATTAAACCGATTCCCGAATTGATTGGCGCGTTTAAAACCACATCATCAAAATTAATTCATCAAATGGGTTTAACGGATTTTCGATGGCAAAGATCGTATTATGATCATATCGTCCGATGCGATGACGATTTGGAGAGAATCCGCAATTATATTATTAATAATCCGATTAAATTAATTGAATTGGGCGAATAATTAAAAAAAATAACCGATGACAGAGAGTCGTCGGTTTTTTCGTGCGCCGCGGCCAAGGGGCCGGGGCCGCTCACTTGAGGTTGAGATCCGCGAAGCGGATGTAGTCGGTGTCCATGACCGCGTATCCGCCCCTATCCGGACCCATGGAGTAGATCAAGGAATCGCAGTTTGCGATGGGGTAGGGTGTCTTGTCGGCGCGCGTGGTGGCGAGTTCGGCGAAGGCGCCGTGGGAGACGACCCAGGCGACGTTCTGGCGGTGCTCGCGCATGTCCATGGCGAGTCCGTGCAGGGTGAGCTGTAGGTGATCGCGCTGGCGGCGGACCCGGGCCGAGAGTTCGCGCGCCGCCTTGACCATGCCGCCGGCCGCCGCGATCTCGCTTTCGATTCTTGCCTTTTCGAGCTCATTCTCTCCGGGCAGAACGAGTTTTGGTGCGGTCAGGAAACCCTGGTTCTCTTCGGGCCGGAGTTCGCACATGTTCACCGAGATGCCCATGAAGCTCGCGGCCATGCGCGTGTGGACCGTTCCCGAGTGGACAATGCGCTCGGGCATAAATCCCCGGTCATCAACCAGGTAGCGGGCGAGCTTGATGGCGTTCACGATGCCTTCGAGCGTGATGCCCCTTTCGTTATGTCCCGGGTGGCGGCAGACGATAATGGTGATTTTTTCCTCTTCCATGTCCCTTCCTCCTCCAAAAATTAAGGTGCGTTTTACTGAAAGGTGATAATACCCTGTTTTGAGCGGGGAGTCAAGGGGCTTGACAATAAAGCGGATTTTTGTTATACTTCAGCGTTAAATACGTTATAATTGCCAATGAATAATACTCAATTTATGTTTAAGAAAATCACGATATATTTACTAATTTTGAGCCTCGGGCTGGGGTTTTTTGTTGTTCAGACGCCGGAGGCGGATGCAAACACCCAACGCTGGGATTTTGCCGAGGGAATTAATGACATCTATTTAGCCAATGGAAAATTATACGTGAGCAACTCGGATATTTCGGTGATTGATGGGGGCGTGAATGCAAAAAATTTAAATATAGATTTAGAAGGATGCGCGGCGGGTGAATCGTGCGACACTCGGATTTTTTCTACGGTTCTTAGCAAGGATGGCAGCACATTATATTTTGCCGGTCGTTTTACCAGCGTGAATAATGAGGCAAGGAATGGCTTGGCTGCGGTTGATGCATTAACCGGTGAATTAAAGCCTTGGAATCCTGCCCTGCATATTGATATACATAAATATCCCAACGGACATATTACTGATTGGGGCAAGTTAATTTTAAGTCCTGATGGCGCGTCGCTATATTACACGGATACTATGGCCAATCCAGATCTGCCAAAAATTTATAAAGTGAATGCGTCTTCGGGTACGGTAAGCGAAGTCCATGTTAATTGGGGTATAGAAGATGGTGCTAATAAGTCGTACTCAATCCAGGATCTTTTTATCAGCCCTAATGGCAGAAAGTTATATATATATTTTGACAGGATTTTTCCGAGTCGTTACACCATGCATCTGGCGGAAATAATTGAGGTTGATATTGGCAGCGGCGCGGTCAGAAATATCCACGAAATAAGACCGGATGATAATCACCACTATGGTGGCGTTTACCACATGGCGATGAGTCCGGACGGGCAAACATTATATATTAGCGGTTTATCAGACATGGTCACAGGTTCGACAATTTACAGTTATTATTTGAGGGTGATTGACATTGATTCAGGCTCTTATCGTAATATACTTTTAAAAAGGGTGGATGCCGCGGTAAGTCTGAATTATAATTCCTACGAAGATATTTTTGTCAGTCCTACGGATGGAAGAATATTTATTATCTTGGAGACGATGTATTCCACTTCCGGTGACGCTCATGTAAATGATAACGGCGAACTCGTAATCAACGAACCTTTCACCATTAATACTTTGGTGGAAGTCGATCCGGATGATGGTGATAATGTCTCAATAGGTTTGCCAGGTAATTTTATATCTAGAGAATGTGCCATCAGTGAAGATGAGGAAAATATTTTCGTTTCCGGTTTATTCTATATCGGCGCTCCACGCTCTTCGGATTATGAAATTTCCTATGCCGCGGTTAAGCTGTCACTTGATAATTCTTATGTGGCTGGGTCAACACAATCATCCGGTACTACGGTTACGGTCATGGATAATAATTTTCTTACCGGCGAACTGGCGAAAGAAATCGGCAAGCCCACGGTTTATCTTTTGCGCAACGGTTACAAATATCCGATTTTGAACGGCCAGGTTTTTGAAGCCTGGGGCTGGCGCTGGGAAGATGTGAAAGAATATTCAAGCCTGGCGCAGTATCCGACCTCGAGCGTGATTAATTATCCGACAGTCAATAATCTGCCGAGCGGCACCTTGGTAAAGGGCAGCCAGGCGGCGGTTTATGTGGTCGCCAAGGGCATCAAATATCCGATCAAGAATGAATATGTGTTTGAGCATCTCGGTTTTCAGTGGAATAAAATCCGTAATTTTACCGACGCGGAAATTAATAAATTATCTTCCGGCACAATGATTTCCGAACTGGTTCATCCGGATGGTTTGCTGATTAAATATAACGGCAGTCCGGCGGTGTACTTGATCGAGAACGGCGCGAGAAGGGTGTTTGCGACCGAGGCCGCATTCTTCGGCCATGGATATAGCTGGGGACAGGTTTTGAATGTTTCTCCAACCATAACCTATCCGACCGGCGCAACGATAGCGATATAATTAAAAAAATAAAGCCCCCCGTTCGCGGGGGGTTTTTGTTTTTATGCGGCATCGTGTTATTATTGATTTATGTCTAAAGCTCTCTTATTATTTTCCGGCGGGCTGGACTCGTCGCTCGCGTATAAGATTTTAGAATCACAAGGCGTGGATGTGACGGCCTTGTTTTTTCGCACGCATTTTTTTGATGAAGAAGCGGCGCGTGAGATTGCCGAAGCGAATGAGATAAAATTACGGGTTGAAAACGTGGGTGACGAGCATCTCGCGATTGTCAAAGCGCCGAAGTTCGGCCGGGGGAGCGGAATGAATCCGTGCATTGACTGCCATTTATTTATGATCCGCAAGGCAAAAGAAATCATGGAGCGCGAGGGTTTTGATTTCCTCGCGACCGGCGAGGTGCTGGGACAGCGGCCCATGTCGCAGAATCTCGGGTCGATGATGAAGATTGAGCGCGAGGCCGGCCTCGCCGGAAAAATCGTGCGGCCCCTTTCCGCCAAAGCTTTGCCCGAGACCGAAGCCGAAGAAAAAGGACAAATTCGCCGCGAAAAATTATTTGATATCCGCGGCCGGAGCCGCGGCACGCAGTTTGAACTCGCGGATAAATTCGGAATAAAAAAATTCCAGACTCCGGCCGGCGGGTGTCTCTTGACCGACCCGGATTATTCGCGCCGCCTCAAGGAACTTAGCGAACACTGGCCCGATTATACGGCCGATGACGCGGACATACTCCGCCACGGACGGGTTTTTTGGCACGGCGAAAACATGATTGTCGTGGCGCGCGACGCGCAAGATTGTAAAATGCTTATTAAAATTGCCAAGCCGCGGGATATTGTTTTGGAACTTGCCGATATTGTCGGACCGACTGTAATTATTCGCGGTAAAGCGATCGATGATTCGGCGATTGAAAAAGCAAAAGAACTTTTAATGAAATATTCTCCGAAGGTGAAAGGAATTGCATCGCCTGAATTCAAAATTACAAAAATATAAAAACGTCCCGATCGCGATCGGGACGTTTTTTATTTTGTCTTGGACATGGTCCTGATGCACTGCGTGCAGATTTTTACTTTCTTGCCGGCGATTTTTTTTGACTGGAGATTAATTTCATGGGTCCGGAGGGTGGCAATATTTGATTTACTGCGCGAGTGGGTAAAACTTTTTCCTCTCTGGCAAATGTCGCAAACTTTAGCCATAATGGTTGCGTTAGTGTTATAATATGGTCGTAGTTTAGCATAGTATTAAATTTTTTGCAATGGTCCTGGATTTGCTTCTGAAAAATCCGTTATTATTTATCGTCTGGGTTCTGGCGGTTGTTTTTGCGCTTACGGTCCACGAATTCTGCCACGCGCTTGCCGCTTACGTTCTGGGCGACAAGACCGCGGCCGGAGCCGGGCGTCTCACCTTAAATCCCATGGCGCACATTGATCCAATCGGTTTTTTAATGCTCATGGTCGTGGGAATCGGCTGGGCAAAGCCGGTGCCGTTCAATCCGTATAATCTTAAGTACCCGAAATGGGGGCCGGTTCTCGTGGCGCTTGCCGGGCCGGCGTCCAATCTCGCGAGTTTTTTTATTTTGGGATTTGCGGCCCACGCGTTAATCGGTTTCGGACTCGGATATCAAAATTTGCTCGTGGTTCTCCTGATTTTTACAATTTTTATTAATGCGATTTTGCTTTTCTTTAACATTATTCCCGTGCCGCCGCTTGACGGTTCAAAGATCCTCTACGCGGTCCTTTCTTCGCCAAAATACGCCGGGCTCCGCGCGCGGCTCGAACTTCAGGGCCAGTATCTTTTATTGATGCTGCTTGTGATAAATTGGGTGACAAACGGACTTGTGCTTTCGCCGATTTTCGGCGGCGCGCTTTATTTGTTCAAGATAATTGGACTAGTTGACCCGCTTGTGGCAACGTTCGGATTATTTTAAGACGGTTGATTTTTTTAGGGATTAAGGGCTAAATAAAATTAGCTCTTTTTTGATTGAGGAGGGAGAAGATGAAGAAAAAGCGGAAATGCGGCTTCATGTAAAAATGGCTTAACTTAGCCCAAAAATGTCGATCTTTCGCCTGCGCTGCGTGCCGGTCTTGACCGGTTCGTTTTTTTATGTTATTTTAGTCTTGCTCTGTTACAAATATTACTCTCTTGACTCTTTTTTGTTTTTAGGCTAAAATCACATCAATCTTATTTTATTATGCCAACAATCAATCAGCTAATCCGTAAGGGGCGGCATCAGTCAAAAAAGAAGTCCAAATCTCCGGCCATGCAGTTTACCATGGACACGCTTCACCGCCACAAGACCGAGCTTCCAACCGGAAGTCCTTTTAAGCGTGGCGTTTGCGTAAAGGTTACAACCACGACTCCGAAAAAACCGAACTCGGCTCTCCGCAAGATTGCCCGTGTCCGTCTCTCAAACGGCATGGAGGTCACGGCTTATATTCCGGGAGTAGGGCACAATCTGCAGGAGCATTCAATCGTGATGATACGTGGCGGGCGTGTTAAAGATTTGCCGGGCGTGCGCTATCACATCGTGCGCGGCGTTTATGATACAACCGGTGTTGAGGGACGCCGTCGCAGTCGTTCGCTTTACGGAGCTAAGCATCAAAAATAAACCCGTCCCTGCGGCAATGCCGCAGGGCACCAGGGCGGGTTTTTTAGACAAAGTGTCGCCTGCCTGCCGGTAGGCAGGGCTCCGCCGACCTTATCAAACATAATTGCCCCGATAGTCATCGGGGCCACTAATAAACCCTATGCGTGGAAAATCCCAAGCAACAAAGCGTAAAATAAATGCCGACCCGAAGTACGGATCGATCATTGTTTCAAAGCTCATCAATCATATTATGAAGGGCGGTAAGAGGAATACGGCCGAACGCGTTATCTATGATGCCTTTGAATATATTTCGCAAAAAACCAAACAGGATGCCCTGGAAATTTTTGAAAAAGCGTTAAAGAATGTTACTCCGATTCTTGAGATAAAATCCCGGAGAATCGGCGGCGCAAACTATCAGGTGCCGACGCCGGTGCACGGAGACCGCCGCAATATGCTCGCGTTCCGCTGGATTATCGGAGCGGCGCGCGCCAAAAAAGGCCGGCCGATGCACATGAGAATCGCCGAAGAGCTGATCGCTGCGGCGGATAATCAGGGAGATGCGGTCAAAAAGAAAGAAGATGTTCAGCGCATGGCGGAAGCCAACCGCGCTTTTGCGCATTTTGCGCGCTAATTTAGCGAAAAATATGCATCCCGAATTTACGGATTTTTCTTCCGAAGAGCGTGAAAAAATTATACAGGAAGTTGAAGAAAAATTGGAAGAAGAAGACAAATATCCGGATCTCGAGATCCGCAGTGAAGATAAAAGCATGAGCAAGGCGGTGCGAGCCGGACGCGGCAGCAAAAGAAAGGGTGTCGGACGAGCGCCGGGTAAAAAAGTGAGGATTTAAATTTTTTTTATTTTATGCCAAGGGAATACAGTCTGGAACAAACAAGAAATATCGGAGTCATCGCTCACATTGATGCCGGAAAAACCACGGTCAGTGAGCGCATTCTTTTTTATACCGGAAAAAAACATAAAATCGGCGAGGTGCATGAGGGCGCGGCGGAAATGGACTGGATGGAGCAGGAGCGCGAACGCGGCATCACCATTACTTCGGCGGCAACGACTTGTTTTTGGAAAAATTCACGCATTAACCTGATTGATACCCCCGGCCATATTGACTTTACGGTTGAGGTAAAGCGGTCGCTCCGTGTTTTGGACGGCGCGGTCGTGGTTTTTGACGGCGTGGCCGGCGTTGAGCCGCAATCCGAAACAAACTGGCACTATGCGGATGATTACAATGTGCCGCGCATTTGTTTTATCAATAAACTTGATCGTACGGGCGCGGATTTTTATTGGGACCTGGGCACCATTCACGAACGCCTGACAAAAAGAGCGTATCCAATCCAGCTCCCAATCGGCACGGAAGCGAATTTTATGGGCCTCGTTGACCTGCTTGAGAAAAAAGCTTATCTCTATAAAGATGATTTGGGAAAAGAAATCGAGGTTACCGAGATTCCGGCCGATCTTGCCGATAAAGCGGCTGAATATCGCGCCAAGCTCGTGGAGGCAATCGTTGAAAATGATGAAGCGCTGATGAATAAGTATCTTGCGGGTGAAGATATTCCGCTTGACGCTTTGCGCGCGACGCTGCGCAAGGCGGTAATAAAGGGGGATATTGTGCCCGTGCTTTGCGGCAGCGCCCTCAAGAACAAGGGCGTACAGCATATGCTTGACGCCGTGGTTTATTATCTGCCATCGCCGCTTGATGTTCCTCCGGTTATTGGTTTTGATCCGAGTGATAAGACAAAGGAAATTGAAGTTAAACCCGATGATAATGGTCCGTTTACCGCGCTTGCCTTTAAAATTGCGACCGATCCATTTGTCGGTAAATTGGCGTTTTTTCGAGTATATTCGGGCAAGCTTTCCGCGGGTTCATACATTTTAAATTCCTCAAACGGAAAAAAAGAGCGCATCGGACGAATTCTGCGTATGCATGCAAACCACCGCGAAGAGGTTAATGATGTTTATGCCGGGGAAATTGCGGCCGCAGTCGGACTCAAAGAAACAACGACCGGCAACACGCTTTGCGACGAAGCGCATCCCGTGGTTTTGGAATCAATCGTGTTTCCGGAACCGGTTATTTCGGTCGCCATTGAACCTAAGACAAAAGCCGACCAGGAAAAAATGGGTATGGCGCTCCAGAAGCTCGCCGAAGAAGATCCGACCTTCCGCGTCCGGAGTGATGAGGAAACCATGCAGACCATTATTTCCGGCATGGGCGAACTTCATCTGGATATTATTGTTGACCGCATGAAACGCGAATTCAAGGTTGAGGCAGATGTCGGCAAGCCGCAGGTCGCTTACAAGGAAACAATTAAAAATAAAGCCGAGGCCGAAGGAAAATACATCAAACAATCCGGCGGCCGCGGACAATATGGGCATTGCTATCTGCGTGTTGAGCCGAATGAACCGGGCAAGGGCTATGAGTTTAAAGATGAAATCAAGGGCGGCGTGATTCCGAAGGAATATTTGCCCCCGATCCAAAAGGGCGTCAAGGAAGCAATGGAACGCGGTGTGCTCGCCGGATATCCGGTCATTGACGTCAAGGTTGCCTGTTATGATGGTTCGTTCCATGAAGTCGATTCTTCAGAGGCGGCGTTTAAAATTGCCGGTTCCATGGCCTTCCAGGAGGCCGCGCGCCGCGCCAAGCTTGTTTTGCTTGAGCCGGTAATGAAGGTTGAGGCGATTACTCCGGAAAATTTCATGGGTGAAGTAATCGGCGACCTGAATTCACGCCGCGCCAAGATTCAAGAAATGCGCGACCGCGGAAAGTTGAAAGTGGTGGATGCATTCGTGCCGCTTTCCGAAATGTTCGGTTACGCCACGGATCTGCGTTCAATGTCTCAGGGCCGAGCGAGCTATACCATGGAATTTGATCATTATGAAGAGGTGCCTAAAAACGTCGAACAATTGATTATCGAGGGAAAAAAATAATATTAATAAATTAATAATATGAATTGGCAAAAGTTTCTCAATCTCGTAAAAAAAACCGGAGACCGGCTCATTGTTACGGATCAGGGGGAGGGGGAGGCTTATGTGATAATGTCGTTTAGCGCCTATGAAGAGCTGACCGACCGGCTGAATAATCAGAACCGTGTTGAGGAGGCGAGCGAAAAGTGGGCGGGAAATGGGGATCTTGGCAATAACGATTTTGCGGAAGTCAAAGAACCGGTCGGTGAACCATCGTTTGATGAAACGCCAGTAAGTGAAGAAGAGCGTTTTTATCTTGAACCGATTGAGTAAAGGGCTTGCAAAAGATTTGAATTGTGCTATAATTTTATTTGCTTTTAGTTCAATTTGGCAAAATTTATTCTAAATTTAGCGTAAAAATTGCCTTTTTGGACTCAGAGAATTTAATATATTTACTAATTTACCTAGCAGCGGTTGGGTAAAACCCTTCGCTTCACCAGTTGTGGAGGGGCCGCTCGCAATAGGAGAGCCAATATGGCAGAGAAATTTCAAAGAACAAAGCCGCACGTCAATGTCGGCACAATCGGCCACGTTGACCACGGCAAAACTACGCTAACTGCCGCTATTCTTGCGGTTATGAACGCGCATGGCATGAAGGCGCAGTCTAAGTCAGTTGACCAGATCGACGCGGCTCCGGAAGAGCGTGAGCGCGGCATTACCATTGCCACGGCGCACGTTGAGTACGAAACCGAAAAAAGGCACTATGCCCACGTGGATTGTCCTGGCCATGCTGATTATATTAAGAATATGATCACCGGCGCGGCCCAGATGGATGGCGCGATTCTTGTGGTTTCGGCTGCGGACGGACCCATGCCGCAGACTCGCGAGCACATTCTTCTCGCAAGGCAGGTCGGTGTTCCTTCAATTATTGTTTTCTTGAATAAGGTTGACATGGTTAATGATAAGGAGCTTATTGACCTGGTTGAAGAGGAAGTGCGCGACCTTTTGAAGAAATATGAATACCCGGGCGACACAACTCCGATTATCCGCGGTTCAGCCACCAAGGCGCTTGCGAACCCGTCGGACGAGGAAGCCTCAAAGCCGATTCTCGAGCTCTTGAAACAGCTTGACGAATATATTCCGGAACCCAAGCGTGAAACCGATAAACCTTTCCTCATGCCGGTTGAAGACGTGTTTTCAATCGAGGGCCGCGGCACAGTAGTGACCGGTCGCATTGAGAGAGGCGTAATTCATATTAACGAGGATATTGAAATTGTCGGTATCAAGCCAACCCAAAAAACCGTGGCGACGGGCATCGAAATGTTCAATAAGTCATTGGATGAGGGCCAGGCAGGCGACAATGCTGGTATTTTGCTCCGCGGCACCAAGAAAGAAGAAGTGGAGCGCGGCATGGTTATCGCCAAACCCGGTTCGGTGACCCCGCATACTGAATTTGAAGCAGAAGTATACTGCCTTACGAAAGAGGAAGGCGGACGCCATAAGCCGTTCTTCAAGGGATATAAGCCTCAATTCTATATCCGCACGACCGACGTGACGGGTGAGGTTGAACTCCCGGAAGGCACGGAAATGGTTATGCCCGGCGATACGGCGAATCTCAAGATAAAGCTTATTGTTCCGGTTGCGCTTGAAGAAAAGATGAAGATTGCCGTCCGTGAAGGCGGAAAAACCGTGGGTGCCGGTGTGGTAACCAAGATCATTAAATAAAAAAAAATATTGGCCCCCTGGCGGTAACGTCGGGGGGCCAATAAGGCATTGATCTTTCTAACATGTCAGAAGAAAAAACAACTAAAAAGGAAAAAGAAGAGGAAATAAAGCAGAGAATCAGAATAAAGATTCGGGCGTATGATAATAAGATTATTGATCAGGCGACGCGGACAATCTTAGATACGGCCGAAAGGACCGGCGCCCAGGTTTTGGGACCGGTGCCTCTTCCGACTGAAAAAAGAAAGTATACGGTAAACCGTTCCACGTTCGTGCATAAAGACGCGCGCGAGCAGTATGAGATGAGAGTCCATAAGCGTCTGATTGACATTATCGATCCGACGCCCAAGACCATTGATTCCCTCATGAGCCTCAATCTGCCGGCCGGCGTGGATGTAGAAATAAAAATGTAAATTTATTCATCTTTTCATGGCAGCAAAGAAAGATTCTTTCTCCGATAAGTCGGAGCGAGAAAAACCTTTGTGGGTCAGCGAAAAGAGCAGGAGAAGATTGTAAATTGAATATTCATTAAAAAGCCTTTGATTGCGCCGCGGGCGCTCGCAAAGAGCTGGAAGCCTCAAAGCAAAGCAATTTGTTTTTGGACTTCTGGTTTTTAATTATCACCAGAAATTATGAAATTTATACTGGGTAAAAAACTTGACATGGACCAGGTTTGGGATGAGAAAGGGATTAGAATCCCGATTACCTGGATTGAGGTAAAGCCTTGCCAGGTGACTCAAATTAAGTCCAAGGAAAAAGACGGTTATACAGCCGTACAGATTGGTTGCGGTGAGAAGAGCAGGCTGAATAAGCCGCTTGGCGGACATCTCAAAGATCTTCCGAAGTTTAGGTATTTGCGTGAATTTAGAATTGAAAATTCGGAAACTTTTCAGCGCGGTCAGGAAATAAAAGTTACAATTTTTAAACCCGGTGAAAAGGTTGTAGTTGCCGGCATTTCAAAGGGAAAGGGGTTTCAGGGTGTTGTAAAAAGACACGGTTTTGCCGGAAGCCCAGCGACCCATGGCCACAAAGATCAGCTTAGAATGCCGGGTTCCATTGGCGCGACCGATCCGCAGCGCGTTTTTCTCGGCACAAGAATGGGCGGCCGCATGGGATGTGACCGCGTCACGGTAAAAAATCTTGAGATTATTCAGATCGATGAAGCGGGTAATCGTATTGCGCTTAAAGGCGCGGTGCCGGGAGCGAAAAATTCACTTATTGAATTAGTCGGAGAATAATATGGCCGAAGCGAGCGTTTACAATAAGGAAGGAAAAGAAATAGAAAAGATTGAATTAAATCCGAAGATTTTTGGCGTGGAAATAAATCCCGTGCTGGTTCACGAGGCCGTGGTTGCGGCAATGGCGAACAAGCGCCGGATTTATGCCCATACCAAAGGACGCGGCGAAGTGCGCGGAGGCGGCAAGAAACCGTGGAGACAGAAGGGTACCGGCCGCGCGCGTCACGGTTCAACCCGTTCTCCGATCTGGGTTGGTGGCGGTATAACGTTTGGTCCGACAAGTGAAAGGAATTATTCTGTAAAAATCAACAAGAAGGTTAAGAGAAAAGCGCTCCTGATGGCTCTCTCCGCCAAGGCGGGAGAGGGACAGATTATTCTTATCGACGATTTGGAAATCTCATCTCCGAAAACCAAAACGCTTAACGCGATGTTCAAGAAAATGCCGGGCGTGGGTAAGAAACTGCTTTTTGTCTTAGATAAACCGAACCGCGAGATTATGCGCGCTGTCCGCAACATTTCCTGGGTTAACGCAATCGGCGCCAATAATCTGAATTTGATGGACGTGCTTTCCTATCCGCAGATTCTTTTTCCAAAGAACGCTCTGCCGGTTATTGAGAAATTATACAGTCTGAAATAATATGGGATTTTTTGACAAATTTAAAAAGGTGAAAGAGAAGCAGATTGGCGACAAGAAGATTGCGTCAAAGGTTATTAAGGATAAAGAAAAGAAAGCTGCGACGAAGGTCGGCAAAGCCGAGCGCAAGGAAAAACAGGCGGCGCGCAAAGAGTCGGTTGATACCGGGCTCGCTTATCGCAATCTGGTTGAGCCGATGGTTTCGGAAAAGGCTTCAATACTTGCCGCACAGGGCAAATATGTTTTTAAGGTGAACCGGGAGGCGAATAAAATTGAAATTAAAAAAGCGGTTGAAAGAGTTTTTAACGTAAAAGTTCAGGATGTGAATGTAATTAATATGAGAGGTAAAAAAGTGCGTTTTGGTCGCGTCAGTGGAACAACTAAGTGCTGGCGTAAGGCGGTCGTCACACTCGTGCCGGGAGAAAAGATTGAATTATACGAAGGCGTTTAATAAATTATGCCAATCAAACATTACAAACCCACAAATAAGGGACGCCGACTTTCTTCGGTGCAGGATTTTCGGGATATCACAAGGCATGAGCCGGAGCGCGGTTTGATTTTGGCGAAAATGAATAAGGCCGGCCGCACCGGCGGTAAGATTACGGTGCGTCATCAGGGCGGTGGCGAGAAACGCTATATCAGAATTATTGACTGGAACCGCAGTAAATATGATATTCCGGCGCGCGTCGCGACAATTGAGTATGATCCAAATCGCGGAGCCCGCTTGGCGTTGCTTATTTATGCGGACGGAGCAAAGAGCTACATGATTGCTCCAGATGATATTAAGGTCGGTGATTCGGTCGTGTCCTCTAAGACACTTGGCGAAATAAAATCAGGCAATCGTTTTCCACTCGGACTCATTCCGCCGGGCATCCCGGTATATGACTTGGAATTAACACAGGGCAAGGGCGCCCAGCTGGTGCGGGGTGCCGGTGTGTCGGCGGTAATCATGGCGGTTGAAGGGGAGTATGCGCAGATAAAAATGCCGTCTGGAGAAATTAGGCTCATTCCCAAGAATTGTATGGCGACCATCGGTCAGGTTTCAAACCCGGATTGGGGTTTGGTGCGCTGGGGAAAGGCCGGCCGCACGAGACTCAGGGGTATCCGTCCGAGCGTGCGCGGCAAGGTTATGAATCCGGTTGACCATCCGCATGGAGGCGGCGAAGGTAAGAACCCGATCGGCTTAAAGCATCCAAAGACTCCGTGGGGCAAGCCGGCGCTTGGTGTTAAGACCAGAAAGCACAAAGGTTCGGATAAATTAATTCTTCAAAGAAGGATAAGTAAAAAGAAAAAAAGACAATAATTTATGTCACGCAGTTTAAAAAAAGGTCCGTATGTCGACGAAAGGCTTCTTGCGAAGGTCGCAAAGTTGAAGCCGGGCGATAAAACGGTGATTAAAACTTGGGCGCGTGCGGCAACTATTACACCGGAAATGGTCGGATTTATTTTTGGCGTGCATAACGGAAAGATTCATCTGCCGGTTCTTGCCACGGAAAACATGGTCGGTCATAAGCTCGGAGAATTCGCGCCGACCCGCAAATTTATCCGCCACGGCGGCAAGATGCAGAAAGAGCTTGAAACAAAGCAGGAAGAAGGCGCCGCAGCGGCATCTAAAGCGGCGCAGGCACCGGCCGCTGGTGGAAAATCAGCTAAATAAAAAATATGGAAGTTAAAGCAAGAGCAAAATATATAAGAATCGCGCCGAAAAAAGTCCGGCTCGTTGCCAATCTCATCAAGGGGATGGATGTCGAGCGCGCGCTTTTTGAACTCGCGCATCTCAGAAAAAATGCGAAGGTTTGCGTTACAAAGCTTTTAAATTCGGCGATTGCTAATGCTGAACATAATTTTTCACTAAAGAAAGAAAATTTATTTATCAAACAAATTACGGCTGACGGCGGTCCGATACTGCATCGATCCATGGCGCGGGCTCACGGGAGCGCGGCGCCAATCAGAAAGCGCACTACCCACCTTGCGATCGTGCTCGCCGAAGTTACTCCAAAGGAAGTAAAACCGGGCAGGGAATCCAAAAAACCGGTCGTCAAATCAGTTAAGAAACCGGCCGTAAAAAAAGAGGAAAAAATTACCAAAAAATAATTTATGGGACATAAGGTACATCCAAAAATTTTCCGCATAAAACAGATTTTCGGTTGGAATTCAAAATGGTTCCAAAAGCGCGGAAATTATAAAAAATTACTTAAGGACGATATAATGATCCAGGATTTTTTGGATACTAAACTCAAAGAAGGCGGCGTTGACCGGGTGGAAATCGAGAGATCAAGAAACGCGATTACTATAATTATTCGCACCTCCAAGCCCGGTATGATAATCGGCCGTTCCGGCGCGGGCATTGAGGATTTGAAAAAACAAATAAAGGATAAGTTTTATCCAGGAACCAAAACTGTCATCAACATCAATATTCTTGAGGTTGCGAAGCCTTCACTTTCCGCCGCGATTATTGCGGAACAGATGGTGGCGGATACCGAAAAAAGACTTCCATACCGCCGCGTAATGAAATCGGCGCTTGATCGCGTCAAAAAGGCGGGAGCCCTGGGCGTAAAGGCAAGAATGGGCGGCCGCTTGAACGGCGTCGAAATCGCGAGAACCGAAACGCTTTCTTGGGGAAAGATACCTTTGCAGAATTTGCGCGCGGATATTGATTTTGCCTACAAGGTTGCGCATACAATTTATGGAACAATCGGCGTAAAGGTCTGGATTTACCGCGGAGAGGTTTTTGAAGAGCGTGAAGCAAGTCCGTTTTTAAAGAAATAGTAAAATATGTTGATTCCAAAAAAAGTAAAATACAGAAAATCCTTCAAGGGAAGACGACGCCAGGAAGGCGTTGCGAGTCGCAAGACGCGGATTGCTTTTGGTACGTTCGGACTTAAGGCGATGGAGCATGGCTGGGTTTCGTCACGCCAGATTGAGGCAGCCCGCCGTGTAATGACAAGATATATCAGAAAAGGCGGCAAGGTTTGGATACGTGTTTTTCCGGATAAGCCGGTAACCAAAAAGGGCGCTGAGGTTCCGATGGGCAGCGGTAAAGGTACGGTTGACCATTATGTCGTAATCGTTAAGCCGGGAATGGTAATGTTTGAAATGGACGGCGTTGACGATAAATCGGCCCACGAAGCCATGAAATTTGCCGGGCATAAACTTTCGGTGAAAACGCGTTATATCGCAAAACAATAATTATGGAAATCAAGGAATTAAGAAAAAAATCAAAAGAAGAACTCAGGAAGATGCTTGCCGAACTTCGCGAGAAGTACCGCAGCATGAGGTTTAAGGTTTCAACGCGCGAGCTGAAAACAGTCCGCGAGGTTAGGATCAACAAAAGGTTGATTGCCCGCATATTGACCATACTCTCCGAGCGCCGGGACGAAAAAGAGGCGCCCGCTGTTGCCGTGGCTAAAAAAGAATAATTTTTTATGGAAAAAGAGAACAAAAAATTAAAGAAATGGACCGGAGTGGTGGTTTCAACGAAGATGAGTAAAACCATCGTCGTACGCGTTGATCGGGTCATGACCCATCCGCATTACGGAAAGAAAATGACGTCAAGTAAGCGTTTTAAAGTCCATTGCACAAATCCGGATATTAAAGAGGGCGATAAGGTTTCGTTCGTCGAATGCCGGCCGCTAAGTCGCGACAAACGCTGGAGATTGGTTTCAAAGATTTTTTAAATATATGGTTCAGCATAGAACAATGTTAAAGGTTGCGGATAACACCGGGGCGAAAAAACTCCAGGTTATTCGCGTTTTGGGCGGTTATCAAAAACGATACGCGCATCTCGGTGAAATTGTGACCTGCGTGGTTAAGGAAGCCGTGCCGCGTGCGACGGTGAAAAAGAGCGACATCGTGCATGTAGTGCTCGTACGGACGCATAAAGAAACCCGGCGCGCAGACGGCACCTATATACGCTTTGACGATAATGCCGGCGTTATCATTGACAAGGGGAGCAAAGAGCCCCGCGGTACAAGAATTTTTGGGCCGGTTGCCCGCGAACTTCGTGAAAAAGGATTTACAAAGATTATTTCTTTAGCTCCGGAAGTATTATAATTTTATGAAGATAAAAAAAGGCGACAAAGTAAAAATGATGAGGGGAAAAGATGCGGGAAAGACCGGCAAGGTGATTCAGATTTTTCCGAAAGAAGGTAAGGTTGTGGTAGAGGGCTGCAATATTTTTATTAAAAATGTCAGGCCGCGCCGTCAGAATGAGAAGGGCCAGAAGATTGAATTTCCGGCGCCGGTAAACCAGGGAAATGTAAGGCTAATCTGCCCGAAATGCGGCCAGTTGGCGCGCATCGGCTATAAAATTCTTGGCGGCGATTCAAAGCAGAAAAAAGCGAGACTGTGCCGCAAATGCAAGGATGTAATAGAATAATTTTATGAAGATGAAGGATTTATATAAAAAAGAAGTATTGCAAAAACTTAAGAAAGATTTTGGTTATAAAAATGATCTTGCTGCGCCGCGCATCAAGAAGGTTACGGTTAATGTCGGTTTGAGCAAAAATGCGAGTGAGCAGAGTTACAAGGAGGCAGTCGGAAAGACCTTAACCAAAATTACCGGCCAGAAGCCGGTTCCGACCAGGGCAAGAAAATCAATTTCTACTTTTAAAATACGCGCCGGAATGGATATCGGTATGAAGGTTACGCTCCGCGGAGACCGGATGTATGATTTTTTGGACAGATACATCAATATTGTGTTGCCGCGCGTGCGTGATTTTCGTGGCTTGGATCCGAAGTCGGTTGACAAGTTCGGCAATCTTTCGCTCGGTATGCGCGAATCGCAGGCATTCCCGGAAATAAAACCGGAAGAGGTCGAAGTAGTCCATCCGCTTGAGATTACGGTTACTTCCAATGCCGGAAATTACGAAAATGGTTTAGCATTATATAAATATTTAGGTTTTCCATTTAAAACAAATTAGAAAATATGGCAACGGAATCACAAATCGCAAAATCGAAGAAAAAGCCAAAGTACAGCACTCGCATCGTGAGGCGCTGCTGGCGCTGCGGCCGAAAACACGGATACATGCGCGATTTTGATTTATGCCGCATTTGTTTTAGAGAGCTTGCCAACCGCGGACAGATTCCGGGGATTACAAAGTCAAGCTGGTAATTAATATTATTATGTTTACAGATCCAATCGCAGACATGCTAACAAGAATAAGAAACGCCTCAAGGGTACAAAAGGCGGAAGTCCATATGCCGGCATCCAGGCTAAAGTTTGCAATTGCCAAAATTCTTGAGCATGAAAATTTTATTAAAAGCGTTGTCGAAATTCCAGAAGCCCATGGCGAAATTGTTATTACGCTTCGTTATGAAGATGACGGTCAGCCGACAATTCGCAATATTCAGCGCGTCAGCAAGCCGGGCCGAAGAGTTTATGCCGGCAAATATGAATTACCGCGCGTGCTTAATGATTATGGCATCGCGATTATTTCAACTTCGCGCGGGCTGATGACGAATAAAGAGGCCCGCAAACAAAAATTAGGCGGAGAAGTGATTTGCGAGGTTTATTAAATATCCAATATGTCTAGAATAGGAAAAAAACCAATTATACTGCCAGCCGGCGTCGAAGCCCAGATTACGGCGGATTCAATTAGGATAAAGGGACCGAAGGGTGAAATCACGCGGGCGCTTCCGCTGCATCTCTCCGCAGAAATTGTGGAAGGGGAGGGCGAGAAACAGATTCAGATTAAGGTTGAAAATCCGGAAGAGATTTCGCAGAACGCGGTCTGGGGTACGATGCGCAGCATTATTAATTCAATGGTTTTAGGCGTGACGACCGGATTTGAAAAAAAATTGGAGGTCGTCGGAGTTGGTTATAAGGCTGCGGTTTCGGGCAAGGTGCTGACGCTCGACGTCGGATTTTCGCATTCGGTGCCGTTTGAACTTCCGGCGGGCATTGAAGCTACGGTTGAGAAAAACGTGATTACGCTGAAGGGAATCGACAAAGAGCTCATCGGACAGGTTGCGGCTAACGTCAGAAAAATCAGGAAACCCGAACCGTACAAGGGCAAGGGGATTAAATATATTGACGAGGTCATCAGGCGCAAAGCCGGCAAGGCCGCGAAGGCGGCCGGCGCGACCGGATAAATGCAATTTTGATTATGAAAAACGCGATGAAGATAAAACAAGAAGTGCTTAAGCGGAGAAGGGCGCGGGTGCGCGCCAAGGTTTTTGGCACGGCCGAGCGGCCGAGGCTTTCGGTAGCAAGAACGCTTAAACATGTTTTCGCGCAGTTAATCAACGACGACTCCGGCAAGACGCTTGCCGCGGCCTCGGATTTGAAACTCACCGGCAAGAAAGCCGGAACAAAAACCGACCGGGCCCGCGCCGTCGGCGCCATGATTGCCGAGGCGGCCATTGAAAAGAAAATTAAACGCGTGGTTTTTGACCGTTCCGGAAGAAAATATCACGGACGAATCCGGGCGCTGGCCGAGGGCGCGCGCGAAGCCGGTCTTGAATTTTAATTTATCATTATGCCAGACCAAGAAGAAAAAATAATTCCGCAGGATGCCAAGGAGCCGGAAGCGGCCCCGACAGCGGTTGGGGCGGCCGAAGCCGCCGTTGAATCCCCGATAGCGATCGGGACGCCGGAAGCGGTTCCGGCAACGGTTAGCGTACCTGATGTCCCCAAGGAAGAACCGGCAAGGGGTGGCAGATTTGAGCGCGGTCGAAGGAGAATGGACCGCGGACCGAGAGGCAGGGGCGGACGGCCGGGCGACAGTGAATACGATCAGCGCACGCTTGATATCGCGCGCGTTACCCGCGTTACCAAGGGCGGAAAACGCATGCGTTTCCGAACGCTTATCGTGATGGGCAACCACAAGGGACGCGTCGGTTTTGGCATTGCCAAGGGCGCGGACGTATCCATGTCGGTCAATAAAGCGACAAACAAGGCAAAGAAAAATATGATTGACGTGCCGATTGTCAATGAAACAATCCCGCATGACGTGCGCTCCAAGTTTGCCGCCGCCCGCATACTTCTCAAGCCGGCAAGCCGCGGCAGCGGTATCAAGGCCGGCGGCGCGGTTCGCGTCGTTTTGGAACTCGCCGGAGTGCAGAATGTGACGAGCAAGATTCTCGGCGGTTCGAACAAGATCAATAATGTCAAAGCGACTTTTAGCGCGCTTCGCCAGCTCCGGGCTCCGAAGGGCGAGACTAAAAATAAAGAATAAAATATGAAACTCGAACTTGGGAATTTAAAAAGCGCGGCCGGCGCCAAGAAGAGAAAAAAGAGAGTTGGGCGGGGCAATGCCTCGGGCCACGGAACTTACAGCTGCCGCGGCGGCAAGGGCCAAACCGCGCGTTCGGGCGTTTCGGGCCTCGCTCATTTGGGTTTCCGCGACACGCTGCGCCGCATTCCCAAGGTGCGGGGGTTCAAGAGTTTCGCGCCGCATTGCGCGGTTATCGATCTTGATGTTTTATCCAAACATTATAAAGACGGTGAAAAGGTGAGTATTGAGACGTTGCACTCCAGGGGATTAATCGGTAGAATAGATAAGAAGAACCGCGGGGTTAAGATTCTGGGCGGCGGAGAGCTCACGAAGAAACTGATTTTTGAAGGCGTTAAATTTTCAAAAAGCGCGCTGGAAAAAACTAAACAAGCGGGCGGCGAAATAATCGAACCCAAAAAATCTTAATTTTTATGTGGTGGAAAAAACTTTTACAGGTTTGGAAAATTAAAGATTTACGCAAGAATATACTTTTCGTTCTGGGGATTCTTGTAATTTTTCGCATTGGCGCGCATATCCCGATTCCGGGCGTCAACACCGATAAACTCGCCGAATTTTTTGCTTCCAACCAGGTCCTCGGTTTTCTGAACGTGTTTTCCGGCGGTACGATGGAGAATTTTTCCATCCTGGCTCTTGGCGTGGCGCCTTATATTACGGCTTCGATTATTTTTCAGCTGCTCGGCATGATTGTTCCGAGCCTTGAAGCGCTGATGAAAGAAGAGAGCGGCCGCCAGAAGATAAATCAGTACACGCGCCTTCTTACGGTTCCGCTTGCCGCGCTCCAGGCATTCGCAATGATTTCGCTCCTGCGCCAGTCGCAGCTCGGCATTATCGGCGCGCTTTCTTCGTTCCAGTACGCGATGATTATTGTAACCGCGACCGCGGGCACGGTTTTTCTCATGTGGCTCGGCGAGCTCATCACGGAAAAACATGTCGGCAACGGCATCTCTTTGCTTATCTTTGCGGGTATTATTACCGGTTTGCCCAAATTCGTGCAGCAGGTGGCGGTGACATTTGACCGCGATCAGGTTTTCACGCTCGTTATGTACGCGGCAATTGCCGTAGTGACGGTCGCCGGCGTGGTGGCAATCAATGAAGCGCAGCGCAACATACCGGTATCATACGCGAAACAGGTGCGCGGCCAGAAGCTTTACGGCGGCATGAATTCTCATTTGCCGCTCCGCGTCAATATGGCCGGCGTGATTCCGATTATATTCGCGATTTCCATCATTATTTTTCCGTCAATGGTCGCGCAGTTTTTCATAAAGGCGCGCACCGAGTGGGTGGCCGCCGGCGCCCAGTTTATTATCGATATTCTCCAGAACCAATTATTCTACGGAATATTTTATTTTGTTCTGGTGGTTGCTTTTACCTATTTCTATACGGCGGTTATTTTTCATCCGGACCAGATTTCCGAAAATCTGCAGAAGCAGGGCGGATTTATACCGGGCATCCGGCCCGGCCGCTTTACGGCCGAGTATCTCGGCAAGGTGATAAACCGCATTTTGCTCGCCGGGTCGCTTTTCCTGGGCCTGATTGCCGTTCTGCCGCTTCTGGTTAAAGCCGCCACCGGCAGCCAGATAATGGTAATCGGCGGCACGTCAATTCTTATCGTGGTGAGCGTGGTGATTGAAACCGTAAAGCAGATTGAATCACAGCTTACGATGCGCGAATACGAGGGTTTTTAATACAAAACCGCAGAAGCCTGAATCGGCCCGGGAGAGGCCTAGAGCGGGCTTATTTTTTTTGCTATAATAGGTGAGTATGAATATAATTTTAATCGGCACACAGGGATCGGGTAAGGGGGCGCAGGCCGAGCGGCTTGCCAAGCATTTTTGCATACCGACAATTTCAACCGGCGAGATTTTGCGCGAGGAAATTTACAAGAAAACCGAGCTGGGGCGGCTGGCCGCCTCATACGCCGGGCGGGGCAATTTGGTGCCGGATGATTTGATAAATTCAATCGTGCGGAAGACGCTTCTCAAAGAGGAATTTGCCGGCGGAATAATTATCGACGGTTATCCGCGCAATATCGTGCAGGCCGAATCACTGGAGCTTTTTTTCCATCCGGATTATGTTTTGCTTCTTGATATTACGGACGACGAAGCGGTTCGCCGCGTCAGCGGCCGGCGGGTCTGCCGCGGCTGCGGCGCAACCTACAATATTGTTTATAAAAAACCCAAGTCGGCCGGGCTTTGCGATAAATGCGGCGGCAAGCTTATCCAGCGCGAAGACAGTACGCCCGAGGTGATTAAAACACGGCTTGCCGTGTACCACCTGCAGACCGAGCCGCTGATTGATTTTTACGAAAAGCGCGGCGTGCTTATTAAGATAGACGGCGAACAGAGCATTGCAAAAGTTTTTCAGGAAATTGTTTCAAAGTTAAAGAAGCATGGCATACGTAACTAAAAAATCGGCGGAAGAGATCGCGATATTGGCCGAGGGCGGCCGCATTCTTTCGGAGGCGCTTAAAGCGATCAGGGAGCGCGCGGTGCCCGGATCCGGAACAGAGGATCTCGAGATGTTCGCCCGCGCCGAGCTCGCGAAGCGCGGCGCGGAGCCGTCTTTTTTAAATTACCGGCCGTCCGGCGAGCGCGAAGGATATCCGGGCGCAATCTGCATTTCCATCAACGAAGAAATTGTGCACGGCCTGTCGGTGCCGAACCGCGTTCTCCGGAAAGGCGATCTTGTCAGCCTGGATTTCGGCGCAAAATATAAAGGGCTTTTTACGGACATGGCCGTTACGTTTTATCTGGGACGGCCGCCGCAATCGGTTCGCCGGCTTATTGCCGCGACGCGCCAGGCGCTCCGGCGCGCGGTAAAGACAGTGCGTCCGGGCGCCTATCTCGGCGATATCGGCCGTACGATTGAAAGACATGCCACGAGATACGGATTTGGAATCGTGCGCGATTTGACCGGCCATGGCGTGGGATACGCGGTGCATGAGTCGCCGCGCGTACCGAATTACGATGATCCGTCGCTTTCCGACATTTTGCTTGAGCCGGGCATGTGCCTCGCCATTGAGCCCATGCTTACGATGGGCGACCATAGGATTAAAACCCGGCCGGACGGATGGACAATCGTGGCGGCGGACGGAAATTTATCGGCCCACGCGGAAGTGACGGTTGTGGTGACGGAGCGCGGCAGAAAAGTGATTACGCCATTTATCGATTAACATATATGCGATACCTGGGGATTGATTACGGGGGAAAAAGAATCGGGCTTGCGTTCGGGGACAGCGAAACAAAAATCGCGGTTCCTTTTACGGTTCTGGATAATCCGGGCGTGGAAGCAGTGCTTGATAAATTAACGCGAATTATTAAGGACGAAGATATCGGCGAGATCGTGGTCGGCATGCCGTATTCGCTCGGAGAAGACACGGGCGCGCCCGGCGAGCAGGAAAAAATTATTTCGGATTTCATCGCGCGGCTTGGCGCCGCATCTCCCGTACCGGTCCGTGAGCAGGATGAGCGGTTTACATCGGCTCAGGTTGAAAAATTATTAGCCGGGCAAAAATACCCAAAAGAAAAAAAGGACGCGGTCGCGGCAATGCTGATTCTGCAGGGATATCTTGATAAAATTTAATGCCATCAACTTTCCGCACCGAATCAATCGTGATAAAAAAAGAGCCGTGGCGCGAATACGACCGGCTCTATACTTTGTATACGCGCGAAGCCGGAAAGATCCAGGCCGTGGCGCGCGGGTCGCGGCGTTTCCAGAGCCGCATGGCGGCGCATCTTGAGCCGTTTATTATCACGGATGTAATGATCGCGCGCGGCCGCCAGATTGACAAGCTTGCCGGGAGCGAACGAATTCATAATTTTACGGCAACGCACGCACGGCTCGAGGGCATCGCGCTCATGACGTATTGTTTTGAGGTGCTGGATAAGCTCATAAGCGCCGGCCAGCCGGATGAGCGCATTTTTAACCTCACGCGCGAGCTCATGGAAATCGTGGAGCAGAACCATCTGCTCCGGGAACGAAGTTTTATGGTGGCGCGGATTTTTTCCCTGAAGCTGCTCGGTTTTCTGGGCTATGAACCCGAGCTTTCGCGCTGCCTGGATTGCCGCAAGGAAGCGGAAGGAGAGGGATATTTTTTCAATGCGGCCCGCGGCGGCGTTGTTTGTCCGGTTTGTTCCGAGCGGCTCGGCGGACGCATACTGGGGCAGATCGCGATAAGCGGGGAGGCGATCAATACTCTCCGCGAATTCACCTGCCAGGGCTTTACGGCCACGCTTGAGTCGTATATTATGCCGCAAACCGCCCGGGTTTTGGACTTAGCGATTGATGAATTCTTAAAATATCATCTGGACCGCGAGCTCAAGAGCGAGGCATATTTTTACGAGGTGTTTGCTTAGGGTGGGAAGGGAGTATATTGGAACGCATCTCTCTGTCATTCCCGCCCCATTCGCATATGTACTACAGGCTCCGGCGGGAATTTAGACGGTAGAAACACTATTCAACCTATCGTCATTCCCGCCCCCGCTTTCGCGAGGGTAAACTCCAGCGGGAATCCATGCCCATGGTAATTTATTTAGTTGCAACGGATAAAAATAAACCGCACATCCGTCATTCCCGCGAAGGCGGGAATCCAGATACTATAAGCCGCCAAGATACATCAATCGCACAAATGCCCGATTATCGACAATTCTATATTTATATCCTCGCAAGCGACAGAAACGGTACTCTTTATATCGGTGTAACGAATAATCTTAAGCGCCGAGTTCTTGAGCATAAGCAAGGAGAAGATAGCATATTCACGGCTCAATATGGCGTGCACAAACTTGTCTATTATGAAATATTCGATAATATTGAGGAGGCCATATTACGGGAAAAACAATTAAAAAAATGGAAACGTAATTGGAAAATTAGAATAATTGAAGATTTTAATCCTCTCTGGAGCGATTTGTACGATAATATTCAATAGGATTCCCCCGGTATATTGAACTTGGATTCCCGCCTTCGCGGGAATGACAGATGACACCAAGATTTTTTAGCAAGATTCCCGCTGGAGTTTACCCTCGCGAAAGCGGGGGAGGGAATGACGTAAAGGTCTTGACAATTTGGCTAAACCATGATATTATTGCGTATTATTTGTTCTTTGCACGGCAAGCCTTAGGTCTGGCGCATGGTGCGTTGGATAAGGGGTAGGCCAAGATAGCTCCGGAGGAAAACGGAGCATGAGGTGTAAGATGGCACGGAAAAAGAGCGAGTTCTTGAGCGGATTAGGTACGGGCTATGAGATGCTGAAGAAGCTCATAGACGCCGTGCTCGCGAAGGGCGGCGGCGATGAGGACTTGCGGCGCATACTCAACGAGCCAGAGCTCGTGGAGAGCATGGCCAGCCTCATCGTGCGCAAGACCGTGGCTGCGGTCGCCGATTCATTCTCGGTCACCGTGGACTACTCCAAGTCTCTCGCCGAGATGATCGCCGTCGGCGACTACGACTTCGTGAACTCGGACATCACGGCCGAGCACTTCCCAATCTCGGGCAAGGGCAAAGTCTTGCGCAAGCTCGTTCTCGTCCACCTCGGCCGCGAGGCAACCACGGACGAGGCGCTCGTGGAGATGAAGCTCCGCGGCCTCAAGCCGGCAGATATAGAAGGCATTCTCGCCTTCGGTGCTGCGTACCCGGATGAGCAGAGGAAGTTCCCCATTGTCGGCCTCGGCTCCTCGTGGGTCAGTGCGGACGGCTACCGCCGCTTCCCGTATCTTGGCGGGAGCGATGGCGGGCGCGAGCTCGACCTGGACTGGGGCTGGGGCGGCATCCGGTGGTACGGGCCCTGCCGTTTCCTTGCTTTCTGCGAGTAGGCTCTCGGTCCCTTGGTCTCTTGGCCCTTGGACGCGTACGCTTTTTCCTGCGTGGACATTCTGTCTGCGCGGGAATTTTTTTTATTTTTGTGTGCGCATTTTGGAGCAACCGCATTTCGTAGGGGTTGATTGCAATCAACCCCTACATGATGACAAACGAATGGGGGCAGGCGCAAGACCTGCTCCTACATTTACGTTTTTTCATCCAAGCGAGTTTTATTCATGGAGGCATTGGGTCATGCCTGAGGCAGATTCGCCTCTGGCGAAGAACCCCGTCTATTTGCAGAACCGTCTTTTTTTGCTAAAATTAGCCAAAATTTTGGTGTGGCGGGCGAGGACGGCAATTTTTGACGAAAAACGCAAAAAAATGTATAATCTAAGCATAAATTTTCGATATGGAACTGGTAAAAATTTTTCAACTTTCGGATTTTAACGACAAAGAAGTGGAAATTTGGGGTTGGGCGGCGAATTTGCGTTCGTCCGGTTCTTTGATTTTTCTGGAACTGCGCGACGGTTCAGGATTCTGCCAGGCAATTGTTGACAAGGGGAGCGTTTCGGCTGAAGTTTGGGACGCGGCCGAAAAAATTACCATTGAAACATCCTTAAAGATCGGCGGCCGCGTCGCGGCTCATCCAAAGCGGGCCGGAGAATTTGAACTGCATGCAAGCCAGCTTGAAATCGTGCAGATTGCCGAAGAGTACCCCATTTCCAAAAAAGAACACGGCCCGGATTTTCTTCTGGACAACCGCCACCTCTGGCTCCGGTCAAAACGGCAATGGGCGGTGATGAGGATCCGCGACACGATAATCAACGCCATGATGGGCTGGCTTAATGATAACGGGTTTGTAAAAATCGATTCCCCGATATTGACCCCGACTTCATGCGAGAACACGACCGAGCTTTTTGAAATGGATTATTTCGATCTGGGCAAGGCCTATCTTTCGCAGTCCGGACAGCTCTATAGCGAGTCGGCGATTTTCGCGCACGGTTCGGTTTACGATTTTGGCCCGGTTTTCCGCGCCGAAAAATCCAAGACCCGCCGCCATCTTACCGAATTCTGGATGATGGACGCGGAGATGGCCTGGGTGCATCATGCCGGAAGCATGGAAATTCAGGAAAAACTTCTGAGCCACATCGTGCAGAGAGTGATTGAGACAAACAGCCCGGAACTTGCCATACTTGAACGCGATATTGAGCCGTTGCGAAAAGTGGAGGCGCCATTTTACCGGTTGACGCATAAAGAGGCGGTGGCGCGCGTCCGCGAACTTGGTTCGGACATTGCCGAGGGCGCGGATTTGGGCGGCGATGATGAGACAAAATTATCCGAAAAATACGACAAGCCGGTTTTTATTGAAAAATATCCGGCCGCGGTCAAGGCGTTCTACATGAAGCGTGATCCCGAGGATCCGGAAAGGGTATTGTGCTCGGATTTGCTTGCGCCGGAAGGCTACGGCGAGATAATCGGCGGGTCGGAGCGCGAAGAGGATTACGAAACACTCGTGAAAAGGCTGGAAGAATATAAATTATCGCGCAAGGATTTTGAATGGTATCTGGATTTGCGCCGGTACGGATCGGTGCCGCACTCGGGCTTTGGACTCGGGCTTGAACGGGTCGTGGCGTGGATTTGCGGGCTCAAGCACGTGAGAGAGACGATTCCCTTCCCAAGAATGATAAACAGACTCAATCCATAAACCCGCCCCTGCGGCAGGGCCGCAGGGTATCAGGGCGGGTTTTTTAGACAAAGTGTCGGCTCCGCCGACCTTATCAAACATAATTGCCCCGATAGTCATCGGGGCCACTAATAAAATAAAAATATGGCAAGAATATTGTCGGCCGATGCGGCAAAACTTATCGGTGAACGCATAACGCTATGCGGCTGGGTGAATGCGCGCCGCGATTTGGGAAAAATTACTTTCATCGATCTTCGCGACCGAAAGGGGATAATTCAGGTTGTTTTCGTGCCTTCCGAGCTCGATGAGGATTCAAAAAAATCCGTCGGCGATCTTCGGCCGGAATATGTGATTACGATCGAAGGCGTGGTTCAGGAGAGAAATGAAAAAAATAAAAATCCGAATCTGGCGACCGGGAATGTTGAAATTTTGGCTAAAAACCTGAAGATTTTGAATGCCTCGGAAACTCCGCCGTTTGAGGTTGATAAAGACACGCGCGGCGTGAACGAGGAACTGCGCCTTAAATACCGGTATTTGGATCTGCGGAGCGAGCGCATGGCAAAAAATATCAAAAAACGCCACCAAGCGATCACTTACATGCGCGAGTTTTTGAACGCGTGCGATTTTATTGAGATCGCGACGCCGATTCTCACGAAATCCACTCCGGAGGGGGCGAGGGATTTTATCGTGCCGTCGCGCCTGCACGCCGGAGAATTTTACGCGCTGCCGCAGTCGCCGCAGCAGTACAAACAGCTTCTGATGGTGGCCGGAATGGAGCGCTACTATCAGGTCGCGCTTTGCCTGCGCGACGAAGATGCGCGTGCCGACCGCAGCCCGGGGGAATTCTATCAGCTTGATATGGAAATGTCTTTTGTGCAGCAGGATGAAATCATGGATCTCGTGGAAGAGCTGATGCTCGGGCTCGTGAAAAAGGTTTTTCCGGACAAAAAATTAACATTTGATAAATTTCCCAGGCTGACCTGGGAGGAGTGCATGAAAAAATATAAATCCGACAAGCCGGATTTGCGCACGAACAAAGAAAATCCGCAAGAACTTGCCTTTACATGGGTGGTGGATTGGCCGCTCTTTGAGCCGGAGAAGGAAAACGGACATTTCGCGCCGGCTCATCACATGTTTACGCGCCCGAAAGACGAAGATATAACCATGCTGGACAAGAATCCGGAACGCGTAAAATCCTATCAGATGGATTTGGTACTCAACGGATTTGAAGTCGGCGGGGGAGGCCTGCGCATTCATGATCCGGCGATGCAGACCAAGATTTTCGACCTTATCGGTTTCAGCAAAAGCGACAAGGAATATTTCAATCACATGCTTGAGGCTTTCCGCTACGGCGCGCCGCCCCATGGCGGCATCGCGTCGGGCATTGACCGGCTTCTTATGGCGCTAATCGGCGAAGAAAGCCTGCGTGAAGCAATCGCGTTTCCCAAAACCGGCGATGCGCGCGATCTTACGGTCGGGGCGCCGAGCCCGATTTCGAAAGAGCAGCTTGACGAGGCTCATATTTCAATAAAAAAAGGAAAAAAATAATATATGCGGCTCGGGCCTCTGCAAAAATATATTCTGATCGTCTGCCGTTCGCGGCGGGGTCCGGTATCGCGCGACGTGTTTTTTGACTATTACAAGGGCAAGAAAGGAGCGCCGAGTCTTGAAGATAAAATCAACGCGATTACCAAGGCGCTGGAAAAAATGATCGCCGAGTCGCTGATTGTCGGAAACGGAGCCAGGACCGCGGAAAAATTTTTCATTAAAACAATCGTGTTGACACCGGGCGGCCGCCGCGCGGCAAAGAGCATATTCGGCTCGCAGCAGCGGCTTCCGATAAATATTAATAATAAATAATATGGCAATCCCAAAGAAGGTAACGAATTATCTGGACAAGGCAAAGATAAAATACGAGGTGCTGGCGCATAAGACCGTATTTACGGCGTATGATCTCGCGGCCACGTTAAAAGAGAAAATGAAAAATATCGCCAAGACGCTTCTCGTCAAGGTTGATAAGAGATACGTGCTGATTGTCCTGCCGGCCCATTTTAAGCTCGATCTTGCGGCCGTGAAGAAATTTTACAAGGCAAAGACCGCGGAGATTGCCAAAGAAGGCGTAATGAAAAAACTGTTCGGTTTTGAGCCCGGGACGCTCACGCCTTTCGGCGCTCTTCATAAAATTGATGTGGCGATTGATAAGGGAATCGCGCGGGCGGATAATGCGGTGGTGCGCGCCGGCAGTTATACGGAATCGCTCCGCATGAAAATTAAAGACATTAAGGAGCTTGAAGACGCGGCAGTCGGCGCGTTCGGCAAACTGATTGAAGTCCGCAAGGCGCAAAAAAAGAAAAAGAAGAAATAAGACATGAACGAATATAAAGTAGAAATTGAACAGTTTGAAGGGCCGCTTGATTTGCTTCTGCAGCTGATTGAGAAAGAAGAGCTGGATATTACAAAGGTTTCGCTCGCAAAGGTGACGGACGATTATTTGCAGCACATTAATAATTCGCCGGCTATTCATCCGGAGGAGCTGGCGGATTTTTTAGTTATTGCGGCGAAGTTGATACTCGTCAAATCAAAACTCCTGATGCCGAATCTCGTATTTGACGACGATGACGGCCTGGACCTGGAAACGCAGCTTAAAATGTACCGGGAGTTTGTCGAAGCATCCAAAAAAATTAACTCAATGATCCGCTCGGGGCGCTGGTCGTACGGCCGCGAGAGACTCGCGGCAAATGAAGTCATCGGCTTTTTCCCGCCCAATGATATTAACGCCGGCATGCTTTGCGAAATGTTTGAAAAAATCGCGCGAAAGCTTGAACCGTTTATTTCTTTGCCGAACGAGGCTTTGAAGAAAACAATTTCCATCACCGAAAAGATCGAGCACATCAGGAATCTTATTTCAAACGCGGTAAGGGCGAGTTTCAGCCAGGTTTTGAAATCGGCGAGGAATAAAACCGAGGTCATCGTCAGTTTTCTTGCCCTGCTTGAACTCATAAAACAGCGCGTCGTGCAGACATCCCAGGAAAAAATTTTTGAAGACATAACCATTCAAAAAATATAATATATGAGTCTTTCGTCGCAAATCGAATCAATTCTCTTTGTCACCAATAAGCCGATTACGGCAACGCGGCTCGCGCAGGTTTTGGGCGTCGAGCCGGAAAAAATTGAGGAGGAAATGCCGAATATCATGGAAAGATACAACTCGGCGGAAAGCGGCGTGCATGTTTTAAAAAAGGGCAAGGAATACCAGATGATGTCCAGTCCGGATAACGCAAAATCGGTTCAGGCTTATTTGCAGGATGAGGCGACCGGCGAGCTGACCCGGCCGTCGCTTGAAACCCTCGCCATAATCGCTTATCGTGGTCCGCTGACCAAGCCGGAGATTGAACAGATCCGCGGCGTGAATTGCAGTTTGATTTTGCGGAATCTTTTGACGCGCGGCCTGATTGAGGCCCAGGAGGACGCCGAGCGCCAGTCCACGGTATATTCGGTGACTTTTGATTTTATGCGTTTTCTGGGAATTTCAAGCATGAGCGGGCTGCCGGATTATGAAAATTTGCGGCATCATGAATTTGTTGAAAAAGCCCTGGAAGCGCTTCAGGAAGAAAAATAATTATGATATTTAAGGCAATCGGAAATTTAATCATTGCGGCCGTGGCTTTTCAGCTCGTGCCGGGCGCCTGGACCGAGGTGGCGGTGCATCCCGGTACGGCAACCGTCGAGATTGTGAGCGGCGTTATTTCATGGGAAAATGAGCTGCCGGCGGCCAAGGATGTTGCGGCCGCGGCACTGCCCCAGGCGGCAAGCGTCAGGGCGCCGCAAAGGACTGGCGACCAGAGTCTTGGCGTTGTCATTACGGCGCCGAGCGCGATCGTCGCGGATTTGGCAAGCGGCAAAATACTTTTTGAAAAAAATCCTGACAATGTTCGGTCGATTGCGAGTATTACCAAACTTATGACGGCGCTGATTTTTCTGGAAAAAAATCAGGATATGTACCGGGTCCTGGAGATCAAAAACCGTCTGGACATCGGAAATAATGATTTTTATGCCGGCGAGAAGGTTGGGGCGAAGGATCTTTTATATTCCGCCCTCATCGGGTCGGATAATACGGCCGCGGAAAATCTCGCGCTTTCTCTCGAGATGAGCAAGGATGAATTTGTTGAGGCGATGAACGCGAAAGCGGCCGAGATGGGCCTTGAAAAAACGCATTTTGCCGATCCGGTCGGGCTTGGCTCGGGAAATAGATCCACGGCGCTCGAGGTAACGAAAATTTTAAAAGAAGCTTTCGATTATGACGACATTCGTCAGGCCGCAAAAATAAAAAGTTATGAATTCTATTCGACGAGCGGGAAATATCATTATATAAAAAATACGGATGAACTCTTGTCGTCATTTATTAACCAGCCGCCTTACTCAATCGTGGCGGCAAAAACCGGTTCGCTTCCGGCCGCCGGCTACTGCCTTGCCATGGCAGTGGAGAATGAAGGCAATGCCATAATAATCGTATCTCTCGGCAGCCGCGATGACGATTCGAGATTCCAGGACGTGAAGTCTCTCGCCTGGTGGACGTTCAGTAATTATAAATGGCAGGAATAAGATGATTGAATGGTTTTTGAATTTAAATATCCCGCCGGAGCTGATCACTTTTTTTATCGCGATGACGCCGATTGCCGAACTCCGCGGCGCGATCCCGATTGCCCTGGGAGTTTTTAACCTTTCGGTGCCATCCGCATTTTTCTGGGCCTGGCTCGGCAATATTATTCCGGGAATCTTCTGGGTTTTTGCCCTGAATTTCGTTTCGCGCACACTCTCCGCTCATTCAAAAGCATTTAAAAAATTTTTTGAATGGCTTTTCCGGAGAACGCATGAGAAATTCTGGGGGCAGCACGAAAAACTCGGATCCCTCGCGCTCGTGGTGTTCGTGGCAATCCCGCTTCCAGTTACCGGCGTTTGGACCGGCGCGGTGGCGGCATTTATTTTCGGCATCCCGAAGACGCGAGCAATTTTGCTGCTTTCGCTCGGAGCGCTCGGCGCGGCAATAATCGTGACGCTTATTTATCTCGGCGTGTTTTCTTTTTTAAGGTTCTTATTATGAGAATCGGCATTGATTGCCGGACAATACTTAATCCCGGTTTCGGCGAAGGCGCCGGAGTCGGCCATTATACGTATTATCTGGTAAAAAATATATTGAGGATTGACCAGGAAAACGAGTATTTTTTATATTTTGACGATCTGATCACCGATGACGCGATACTGGAGGTGACGAGCGGCGCGCCGAATGTTAAGACGCGCCGTTTTCCTTTTCATGAATACAAGAAATTTTTGCCGTTTGCGTATTCCCATATACTGGTTTCCGGTTTTCTGGGCCGCGACAGCCTTGATGTTTTTCACGCGCCGTCGGGCATTATGCCCTATACCTACCGCGGGAAAACGGTAATCACGGTGCATGATCTTGCGATATACAAGCATCCGGAGTGGTTTCCGGACGGGCGCGTTTCAAAAAGCGTTTCCACGAAAATGCTCGTGCCCAAGGCGGTTGCCGCGGCAAGCCGGATAATCACGGTTTCCGAATCCACGAAACGCGATCTCATCCAACTTTTTCATGTTAATCCGGAAATTATTCACGTGATATATGAGGGCGTTGAACTTCCCGGAGAAATGGGCCAGGACGGACTTTGCCGGCTGAGCCAGCCCATAAAAAATAAATACGATATTAAAAGCGAATATATTCTGAGCCTCGGAACGCTTGAGCCGAGAAAGAATTTGATTTTAGTTATTGATGCGCTGAAGAACATGCTTGAAGAAACGCCCGAACTTTTGCGCGGCAAAGAATATCTGATTGCCGGCGTCAAGGGATGGAAGTTTCAGGAGCTTTTTGACAAAATGGATGAAATAAATATTTTGGCAAAGGCGAAGATCGGAGCACCCCTCGTGCGGTACCTGGGATATGTTCCGCACGGAGATAAATTTCCGCTGATGGCGTGCTGTTTATTTTTTGTGTTTCCTTCTCTGTACGAGGGCTTCGGCCTGCCGGTGCTCGAGGCCATGAAACTCGGGGTTCCGGTAATATCATCCAATGTTTCGTCAATTCCGGAAGTCGCGGCCGGCGCGGCAGTGCTCACCAATCCGGAGGATATCGGCGAGATGAAAAAGGCATTAACCGATTATTTGAGAGATAAGGAATTGCGCAACCGGTATTCGGAGCTCGGCAGAGCCAAGGCGCTGGAATTCAGCTGGAAGACCGCGGCAATAAAAACGGTTGAGGTTTATAGAAAATTGCAATAAAAAAACGCAGGGGTCGCATATATGCGACCCCTGCGTTTTTATTTTTATAAAAATTGGGCGATTATGACCGTGATGGCAACGAGCTGCAGGATTATTGCGTAACGAAGCCGAATGTCTTTTGCCCGGTCGGTGATGATGTTATGACACCAGAAGTGGATCCAGTGGATCGGCGCGGTAATGCGATTCGGTTTATATTCATGAAAAGCAACGATCATGTCCGGAAGGATGCCGCCCAAGATTCCGGCAAGCGTGGGCCACCAATAGCCCTGTATTTTAAAAATTAACAAGTAGGCGGCAAGGGCAGTCATGATGATGATATCGAAGGCGAGCTGGTAGAAAAGTTTTTTTGAAACGCGGTTGGTTTCGCGATAATGGCGGCACTCTTCGGTGTCGCCGTGCGGAATAATATCCATCAAAAAATGCAAGACCAGGCTTGCGAGAAAACTTATATATGAATTTTTTACCAATTGGCCGACAACCGCGCCGGTGATCGCATGAGTGACGATAAGCATAGAAAAATATTGGTAGCGGGGGTGGGGATCGAACCCACGACCTAAGGCTTATGAGTCCTTCGCTCTAACCAACTGAGCTACCCCGCCGTAAAAATTACAATAAAATGATAGCAAAATTGGCTATTTTTTGCAAGAAATGGGGGAGAAGGGGCAATTGACAAAAAACCATTAAAGTGGTATATTATGTCCTTGAAAGTCAGCAATGATTTTCAAAGGAGGAAAACATGAGAGGGCGGATAATTGCTCTTTTCTCCCTTCTCACTACTGGCTGTACAGAAATATCGGCGAAAGACCTGGCGATCGCGGGGAGCGTCCTCGGCATCATGGCAATCATCTTCACAGGCTACATTTACGCCATAAGCAGGTGGGGAAATAAGAGTGACGACTGACCGGCTCCGGATCTAACTTGATTCGGAGTATTTTTTATCAAAAAAATCCCATCATGGGGATGAGATATTTTTGGTTGCGGGGGCTGGACTTGAACCAGCGACCTCCAGGTTATGGGCCTGGCGAGCTGCCAACTGCTCTACCCCGCGATGTAGTTTGAATTCTATTATATTTACGTCGTATTGTCAATCATGGTGCCGGAGGAGGGACTTGAACCCTCATGAGGGGTTACCTCACACGATTTTGAGTCGTGCGTGTCTACCATTCCACCACTCCGGCTTCGTGCCAGTATGTTTGCGATTATAGCCTATTTTTACATAAAAGTCAATGCTTGCCAAATTCGGCGGTTTTGGCTATACTTTAAGCAATATGGCGCAAATTATTACCGTGGTGAATCAAAAAGGGGGAGTCGGAAAGACAACGACGGCCGTAAACCTCGGCGCGTATCTTGCGGCAATGGGCAAATTTATTTTGCTCGTGGATATGGACCCGCAGGCCAACGCGACCTCGGGGCTGGGCATTGATTATCAAAATCTGGACAAGGGCATTTATGAAGTTTTGATCGGCGAGCATAAAGTCAGGGACGTAATCAAGCCGACCGAGCAGGAGGGTTACCGCGTGGCGCCGGCAAATCTTAATCTCGCGGGCGCGAGCGTGGAACTTGTAAACGCGGAAAATCGTGAATACCGCCTGCGCGACGCCTTGCTTGAGATCCGGAATGACTATGATTATATTTTGATTGATTGTCCGCCGTCGCTCGGGCTCTTAACCATCAACGGCCTTTCGGCCGCCGACCAGGTGCTCATACCGGTGCAGTCAGAATATTACGCGCTTGAGGGTTTGGGCCAGCTCCTGAACACCGTGAACCTCGTCAAGGAGCATCTCCAGCCAAATCTTAATGTGCGCGGCGCGGTGGTGACCATGTTTGACCCGCGGACCAACCTCTCTAACGAGGTTTTTCAGGAATTGTACAAGTATTTTCCAAATAAAATTTATCGTTCCGTAATTCCCCGGTCCGTGCGCTTGGCCGAAGCGCCGAGCTACGGCCGTTCAATCCTGCATTATGATCCAACGAGCCGGGGAGCGCGCGCGTACGAAAGACTCGCAAAAGAGTTTTTGCTTCAGGAGCGCGGCGGAGAAGGAAATCAAAACTCATTTTAATATCTTGTTTAATATTTTATGATGCTAGGCAAAGGAGGACTCGGACGCGGACTCAGTTCGCTTATTCCATCTAGCTCACCGTCCGCTGAGGCGGCGGGTGATGCAAAGCGGCCGGTGGCGACGGGACGGGAAATCGCGGAAATTTTGATTGAAGATATTGTTCCCAATCCGCACCAGCCGCGCGAAAGCTTCCATCATGACGAAATGGAGGATCTTATTGCGTCAATCAAGGAGCATGGCATCCTCCAGCCCCTGATTTTGAGCCCCAAGGATGATAAATATGAACTTATTGCCGGCGAGCGCCGGTGGCGCGCCGCAAAGATGGCCGGACTCCGCACCGTGCCGGCAGTTGTGCGCACGGTCAAGGACCAGCAAAAACTGGAATTCGCGCTTATTGAGAACATCCAGCGCCAGGATTTAAATCCCATGGAAGAGGCAAAGGCTTATAAGCGTCTGATTGATGAATTCAGCCTGACGCAGGAAGAGGTGGCAAAGCGCGTGGGCAAGAGCCGGCCGCAGGTCGCGAATTTTGTCCGGCTCCTGGATCTGCCGCTTGAAATTCAGGAAGCGGTGGCAAGCGGCGAGATGCCATACACGCAGGCCCGCACCCTGCTCGCGCTCGATTCGCCGCGGGCTCAGCTCAAGCTTTTCAAGAAAATTATCCGCGATAAAATGACGGTTCGGGATACGGAGAAGCGTGTCGGCATGGGCCGGGTTTCGGCCGAGGCGGCGAGCGATCCGAATCTCGCGGCCAAGGAAGACGCGCTGCGCACCGCGCTCGGCACCAAGGTTGAAATAAAAAAACGCCGCGACGGCGGGCAGATTATCATTGAGTATTATTCGGACGAGGAGTTCAATAATTTGATATTGCGGCTGACGGAGTGATACTATTTTTTCATCGGAGGGATCACGGATTTTAACCAGTCCGTGATTTTTATTTTTGTTTTGGTGCGGATTTTCGCCTTGGCGCTGGAGGTCTTGGCGAATTTTAACCAATCGGGATTCGGTCCTTTGCGTTTTTTATCAATAATAATTTCCACAAGGTCGCCGCTCTTTAGCCGGGTATCAAGATTCGTCATTTCGCCGTTGATTTTTACGCCGACGCATTTGTCGCCGATTTCCGAGTGAATCGCGTACGCAAAATCAACCGGCGTGGAATCTTCGGGCAGGTCGATGACATCGCCCTTTGGGGTAATAACAAAGATATGGGTCTGGAAAACATCAATCTTCAGGTCCTCGAGATTTCTTAAATACTGCGTGCGGGACTGGAGCTGTTCCTGGATTTGGGCGAGTTCATTCACCCACTGAATTTGTTTTTCGCTGCGGCGTTTGGATTTTATTGACTCTTCATAGTTCCAGTGCGCGGCGATACCAAGTTCGGCTTCGTCGTGCATTCCTTCGGTGCGGATTTGGAATTCAACGATTTCTCCGTTATCGCAGAAAACCGTGGTGTGCAGGGATTTATATCCGTTGGGTTTCGGCTGGGCGATGTAATCTTTAATTCGCGCTTTCATTGGCGGCCATTTTGAGTGGATAATACCAAGCACGCCGTAGCAATCGGCGATGTCTTCTACGATGATGCGGACGGCAACCAGATCGTGAATCATATTAATGTCGCGGTCGTAGCGGAGTAGTTTTTTATAAAGCGAATAGATATGCTTGGCGCGGCCGTGTATATCAATAATATTAAAGCCGGATTGTTCAATTTCGTGGCGCGCTTTTTTTATTATATCCTTGAGGGATTTTTCCTTAACCTCACGCCGTTCGGTCATGAGTCCGATTGTCCATTGATATTCTTTTGGATATACATACTTGAATGATAAATCTTCAAGGGTGCCCTTTATTTCACCCATGCCGAGTCGGTTGGCGATCGGCGCGTAAATTTCAAGAGACTCTAGAGCGATTCGGTAGCGTTTTTTTGGCGAATGAACGTCGAGGGTGCGGAGATTATGGATGCGGTCGGCGAATTTAATAAAGATTACGCGCACGTCGCTTGCCATGGCGATGAACATCTTGCGCAGATTTTCGATATAGCGGTCCATACCGCGGTATTTGATTTTACCGAGCTTGGTAATCCCCATAACCATCTGGGCGACATCGGCGCCGAAATTTTTTTCAATTTCTTCAAGAGTGGTGTCCGTATCTTCCGGCACGTCGTGCAGTAGGCCGGCCTGGATAATCGGAACATTGAGTTTCATTTCGGCCAGGGTTTTCGCGGTTTCAAGAGAGTGTTCAATATAAGGTTCTCCGGAGAGGCGGGTTTGGCCATGATGAGCTTGCTCGGCAAAATCAAAAGCGAGCCGGATTGAGTCCAAATCGGCTTTGGGGTTGTTCTCTTTGGCGATTTTCAGCAAATCATTGATGGTCATAGAGGTATTTTTTATTATATACCGCGATTTGATAAAATGTCCACACCCCTCTCGGGCGGGAATTTTTTTGACAAACTGACCCTTATCATGTAATACTTATATAAATAAATAATTATTCTAATTTTTATGCCAGAGGGTTATCCAAGGACTCCGGAGGAGTCGGTTGATGTCCTGGCCAGCGCCAAAGCGGCTGGTGAAAAAGAGCGTCAAGAAAGTAAAACACCGGGGACTCCGGAGGAGTCGGTTGATGTTTTGGCGCGCGCCAAGGAATCCGGCGAGAAAGAACGGGAGGAGAAAGAAGCTGCGGGAGAGTCAAATAAAGAGAAGAAACAACGGGCCAAGGCTGAAGAGAAAGCGGTTGAAGAAGGGGTTGCTAAAGTAAAAAAGCAGATTGAAGCGCTTCCGGTAAGAGAAAATGACGCTGAGCAAAGATTTGATAAGGCGGAAGAAAAAAAAGTGCGCAAGGATATAAAAAGAGGCTCAGTTATTTCCGGGTATGGCAAGGGATTGGCTGCCGCGCCGTTTATTGCGGCCGGGGTTTTGATTTACGGTGCGTATAAAGTTATAAAGGCAACGATTTGGGATCATTGGCTTAAGAAATATCTTGGCGGCATCGCTGATATCCTGGAGACTGGAAAAAAGAAATAAAAAAATCGCCTCGGGGCATCGCATATATGCGACCCGTACGCCGGGGCGATTTTTTATTTTATAAAATCGCAGTCTTTATTGGAGCAGGCGACTTGCTTTTGATTTTTTTGAACGATAAGAGAGCTGCACTTAGGACAGATCTCGCCGGTCGGCCTTTGCCACAGGGCAAAGTCGCATTTTGGGTAGCGGCTGCAGCCGTAGAAAATTTTGCCGCGCTTGGAGCGCCGAGAAATTATGTCTCCCTCTTTGCATGACGGACATTTTACTCCGGTTGATTTTTGGGTTTTTTTGATGTACTTGCAATCTGGATAACGCGAGCAGGCGAGGAACGCGCCAAACCGGCCGTGCTTCGTCACGAGCGGCGCGCCGCACTGCTCGCATTTTTCGTCGGTCGCCGGAATTTCGGATTCGCCGCCAATCGGTTTGGTGTTGCGACATTCGGGAAATCCGCTACAGGCGAGGAACGCGCCAAATCGGCCGATTTTTTTAATCATCGGTTTGCCGCATTTTTCACAAGCTTCTCCGGTCGGCTCTTCGGTTAATTCTTTTTTCGTAAGTTCTTTTTCTTTCTCCAGAAGGTTTTTATGGAATGGAACGTAGAATTCTTTCAATACTGGCGTCCAGCCTTTTTTGCCCTCGGCGATTCCGTCAAGGTTTTCTTCCATTTCGGCAGTGAATTTAAAATCAACAATTTGCGGAAAATGTTCGCAGAGTATGTCGTTCACGATAAAAGCCATTTCTGTGGGTGCGAGCCGTTTTTTTTCATCGCGCGTCACGTAGTTTCTTTCAATGATGGTGGCGATGGTCGGAGCGTAGGTTGAAGGCCGGCCGATGCCATATTCTTCCAGGGCCTTGACGAGCGTGGCGTCGGAATACCGGGCGGCTGGTTCGGTAAAGTGCTGTTTGTCCAGAAGTTCTTTGAGATTAAGCTTCTCACCTTTTTCAAGCGGGGGTAGAATATTTGTTTCGCTATATTCGCCGTAGGCTTTGAGAAACCCGGGGAAATCAATTACCGAGCCGGTGGCGCGCAATTCGAAGCGTCCGGCGCTGATATCGGCCGTGGTTTGCGAGAGATGGGCGGACTCCATTTGCGAAGCCAAGGAGCGGCGCCAGATGAGGTCGTAAAGCCGATATTGGTTTGCGTTTAAGAATTTTTTTACATCGTTCGGGCGGTTAGCCGGGTCGGTCGGACGGATGGCTTCATGGGCTTCCTGGGCGAGTTTGCTCTTTGTCTTGAAGCGCCGCGTTGTCGGAGGCAGATATTCTTTTCCAAATTCGGATTGTATAAAATCCTTGGCTTGACCGATGAATTTTTCTGCGAGGTTCACCGAATCGGTACGCATGTATGTGATAAGACCGACTTGTCCGCGGCCGCTGAGCTCCACGCCTTCGTAAAGCTGCTGGGCGAGCATCATGGTTTGTTTGGCCGAAAATCCGTGCCGGCGGTTCGCATCCTGCTGGAGCGTTGAGGTGGTGTAAGGCGGCAGGGGATTCCGCTTAATTTCTTTCTTTATCACGTCGTTAATCAGATAATCGGCAGACCGGAGATCTTTCAATATTGGAAGCACTTGGTCTTTATTTTTTAAAGCGAGCTTGTTCAAAGTTTTACCGTCGATTCTATTCAGCCGGGCGGTGAAATCGCCTTTTCCGCCTATTTTCGCGAGCATGGCTTCGATAGTCCAGTATTCCTCGGGTTTAAAAGCCAGGATCTCGCGCTCGCGTTCAACGATGAGGCGGACGGCCACGGATTGGACGCGGCCGGCAGATAAACCCTTGGCGACCTTGCGCCATAAGAATGGTGAAAGTTCGTAGCCGACCAAGCGGTCGAGAATCCGGCGCGCCTGCTGGGCATCAACCATATTCATATCAATATGGTGCGGATTTTCGAGTGCTTCTTTGAGCGCGCTTTCTGTTATCTCGTGAAAGGTTATTCTTTTGGATTTTGCGGGATCGTCGCCCAGGATCTGCGCCAGATGCCAGGCAATGGCTTCGCCTTCGCGGTCTTCGTCAGTCGCATAATATATTTCATCGGATTTTTCCGCTTCTTTTTTGAGAATCGTTACCTGTTTGCGTTTATCGGCCGGAATTACGTAGGAAGGAGCAAAATTATTTTCAACGTCAACGCCCATTTTGCTTTTCGGCAAATCGCGCAGGTGTCCAAAAGAAGACTGGACATTGAATCCGCTCCCTAAGAAACGCGAGATTGTTTTTGCTTTTGTCGGCGACTCAACGATGAGAAGTTTCATGGAGTATGATTATTTTTATGCATTATATATTTTTTTGTATGAGTTTGGCAAATATTATCTCCCGAGTACGTAATTCATTCCGCCGAGATTGCGCACCTTGCCTTTCATTTCCATGAGTGAAAGCGCGCCCGCCACGGCGGCGGCCGGGATGCCGCATTGTTTGATAATTGCATCAATGTGAGTTGGCTCGCGGGTGAGTAGGGCGAGGATTTTTTCCTCTTCGGACGAGGCTGGGAGAATTTTCTGGTTTTCAATATAATTTTTGACCTGATTCAAATTCAGCGCTTCCAATATATCGCGCCATTCGGTGACCGGGTGGGCGCCCATTTTAATAAGCGCGTTCGGGCCGGCGGCGGTCGGGGAATGAATCGGACCCGGAACCGCAAAAACTTCGCGTCCCTGGTCAAGAGCGGCGCGGGCGGTGATGAGCGAACCGGATTCTTCGCCGGCTTCAACCACGAGCGTGCCGAGCGCAAGCCCGGAGATGATGCGGTTGCGCGCCGGAAAATGATGCTTGAGCGCGAGGCTACCAAGCGGCAGCTCGGAGACGACCGCGCCGCCGGAATCAACGATGCGTTCAGCTAAGCGACGGTTGGTATGCGGATAGATGCTTGCGCGGTCCAGGCCTGAGCCGAGCACGGCGATGGTGCGGCCACCGGTCGAAAGAGCGGCTTCATGGGCAAGAGAATCGATGCCAAGGGCGAGCCCGCTCACGATGCAGAGTTTTTGCACCGCGAGATCGCGCACTAGTTCTTCGGCGACCTGTCGTCCGTAGGGCGAGGTTTTTCTTGTGCCGACCACGGCAAGGCGGAATTCGTCCGGATTTTCAAGATTGCCGCGGTAATAAAGAAACGGCGGCGGATCATAGATTTCTTTAAGTATGGCCGGATAATTTGGATCATTAATTGTCGCGACGGCGATATCCTCGTCAACCACCCTTTGCCAGAGTTCGGCCGGATTCAGGGTGGAGCGTTTAATAAAAAAATCATCCACCGCCTCCTGATCCAGGCCGGCGCGATGAAATTCGTCGCGGCTTGCAAACCAGGCGGTTTCAAGCGACGGGAAGTAGGAAATAATTTTTTTGAACCTTACGGGCGTGAGGCGTGAAATTTGGCCAAAAGCGACCCAGTAGGCTTTTTCGGGAAGAGACACAAAAATTAAAAATTCAAAATTAAAAATTCAAAATTGCGGTTTGATTATATATATTATAGTATATGCGCGGGTTGGTCAAGAGAGGCGCTGGTCTTGACAAATTACGGCTATTCGTGCTAAGGTTCGATAATAAAAAAATTCCCGCGTTCCTGCCGACTGGTCTTTCTTGTGCTGGGCACCCCTCCTATCCAGCTACAAGAAATGGCTTCTGTTGGCAGGACCGCGGGCGTTTTTAATTGTATTTATTCATGGCCGCTGGAGGGCCGGATTGGGCCGCGGCTTCACCCGCTTCAATCGCGAGGCCGACCATTTTATCGGCCCTGATGCGGTCGGCTTTGGAGAATTTTTTCAGCACAAAATCCTCGGACGGAATTTTTTCGGAAGCCGGTGTTTTGGCGCCCAGGCGGAAGCGGACAAAATCCTTTGTGCCGAGCGCGTCAATAATGCTCTCCACGCCGCGGTGGCCGGCGGCCGACGCGTTTCGGCTGATCCGGATTTTACCGAGCGGCAAATCAATATCATCCTGAAAAACCCAGATATCCTTGGGTTTTATTTTGTAATAGTTCGCAATTGCACTGACGCTCGCGCCGGAGAGGTTCATGAATGTTTGGGGCTTGGCAAGCAGCATCTCCCGGCCCAGAAAAATGCCTTTGGCGATTTGGGATTTGAATTTTTTATTCAATTTAAAATCCGGGCACAGCCGGTCGAGCGCGTCAAAGCCGAGGTTGTGCGGAGTATTTTTGTATTTTGCGCCCGGGTTGCCCAGGCCGATGAGAAGAATCATAGCTATCTGCTTCTTGATTTTACTATAATTGGGGTTCCTTGAAAACCGAATTTTTCGCGCATTCGTTTTTCTATGTATTTGAGATAATTCGGATGGATGACGTGTTTGGTTTTTACAACTATTTCAAATTCCGGCGGGGCGATGCCGATTTGCGCCATGCCGTAGATTTTCGGGGGGACGGTCATGCCTTCGCCGCCGATGGGGCGCGAATGTTTGAGCGCGGACCGAAGAAATGATTCAAGCTCTTCGGCCGGAATCGTGCGCTCGCGTTCTTTTTGAATCGTTTCAGCGATTGATAATATTTTTTGTACATTACGGCCGGACTTCGCGGAAATAAAACTAATCGGCGCCCAGGCGAGATGGGGGAGATGGGCGTGAATATATTCGTTCATCCGGGCGCCAATTTCTTCGTGGCGCTCGAGCAGATCCCACTTGTTCGCGATGACGATGACTCCCTTGCCGGACTCGGCAACCAGTTTCGCGAGCATTTTGTCCTGAACTCCGATCGGCTCGGAAATATTCAGAACAAAAAGAATTATGTCAACAATATCGGCAACGGTTTTGGTTTTTTCCACACCCTTTGTTTCAAGGCCTTTTTGTATCTTTGCGTGTTTGCGGATGCCGGCCGTGTCAACGATGAGATAATTTTTTCCCTCAAGCGAGAGGAACGTATCCTGCGGTTCGCGGGTAGTAAACGCGATATCCGACACAATCATGCGTTCTTCGCCGAGCAGGGAATTCGTGAGCGAAGATTTTCCCACATTCGGTTTGCCGATGACGGCAATCTTCAGGGCCTGGATTTTATCAATCGGCTGGGGCGGATGTTTTATTTTTTTTAAAACCGCATAGGCCTCATCCAGCGCGTCGCCGAGACCGACGCCGGAAGCGGCGGAAATCGGACGCGGCACGCCAAGGTTGAGGCGGCGCCATTCGGGATCATGAACCCGCACGGACAGCATCTGATTATCGGACTTATTGGCAAGAAAGATTACTTTTTTATTGAATTTTTTTACCAGTTTTGCGAATTCTATATCTTCGGGCAAAACTCCGTCCTGAATGCTCGCGACGAAAAAAATCAGATCCGCATCGCGCAGAGCGGATTCAATCTGTTTTTTTATGCCCGCGGTGATTGATCCGGTTCCGCCATGCTCATATCCGCCGGTGTCAATAATCTGAATCAGGAGGCCTCTCCAGAGGCAGTCGGCAAAATTGCGGTCGCGGGTCGTGCCGGGTATGGCGGAAACCAAAGCCTTATTGCTCTCGGAAAGTTTATTGAAGAGCATGGATTTTCCGACGTTGGTCCGGCCGACAATGGCGATCAACGGCTTTTTTGTATTTTTTTTCATTGTAGAATATTTTTACTTTCCATGCCGAGGATAACCAGAAAATCAACATTTTCGGCCGTGGTTTTAATCTTTGAATTTTCGTCAGTGAGCGTCACCTCGCTCGGTACGATAGTTGATGTGAATATCCAGCCCGAGGTAGAGATGGAGACATCGGCCGCGAGTAGCGAGCGCAGAAGGGCAAGATCTTCGGATTTTTTTCCCTGGGTCAGATCAAAAACGACGCTTTTTGCGAAATCTCGCTTTTCGGCATTGCCGATTTTTACGATTTCAAAATTATTTTCTTTGAGCAGCATGGATGCCGAGTAGGCGAGGCCGGAAAGAGCAGTGCCGTTCTGGATTTCAACGCGGATTTTTTCCGGCTCTCCGGTTCCGGCCGCTCCGGTTGAAGTCTGTGCGGATCCGTCGGAATTTTTTTCAAACATATTGGCGGCGATCGCGCGCACATTGTCCCAGGTCCCGCCCCGCGGCAATATCATGTAGGCGCCGTCGATGCTTGTGGCGTAGAGCGGACTTGACGGACCGGCATCGAGTACGATGTTGTCGATATTATTCGCATCGACGCGCAATCCAATGTTTGCAAGAAGCAAGATTTCGCGGGTAGTCAGATTCGTTTCAACGCTTTTTTGTACGGATTCATAAAGGCTTAAGATTTTTTTTGGATTCAGCATAACCGACGGCGTCAGTATTTTGTTTTTTACCGCGGCGATGACGAGCTGCTGGCGGCGGCTTCGCGCAAAATCCGAAGCCTCGCCGTTGGTGCCATGGCGCGACCGCACGAATTTTAAAGCCGCTTCGCCGTCCATATTTTGCAGGCCCTCCTCAAAGGATACAACCTGGTATTTATTATCGCCGTTAGGGTAAGAATAATCGGTGAAGCTTTTTTCCACATAAACATCAATGCCGCCGATTTCGTTAATGAATTCAACGAAGCCGTCAAAATCTACGCGAACGTAGTAATGTATTGGCTGGCCAGTGATATTGGAAACGACCTGACTTGCGAGGATCGGGCCCTGGCCTTCTTTGTCCCATTCGCCGAACGCATTGGCATGATTGATTTTCCGCCATCCGTATCCGGGGATATCCACGGAAAGATCGCGCGGTATGGAAAGCATTGAGACACGGCCGTCGGAGGGGCGGAGGCTCGCCATGATGATCGTATCGGTGAGATCCGGGCCTTCGTGGCCGGCGCCGCCGATTCCGAGCAGAAGAAAATTAATGCGATTTTCGTTCTGACCGCGCAGGCCGCGCTCGGCTGTGCCGGTCAGGAATTTGAGGCCGCTAAACACCGGCAAACGGGAAATGCGGCTCATGATGCCCTCGTCGGCCGCTTGTTCGGAGGCGACGATTTTATAAGAAAAAACTCCGGCCGTTACTGCAAAGATTATCAGCACGATAATGAATATTCTGCCGAAAAAAAATAATCCCTTTCTGGATTCGGAGAGTTTGTTGTCCGGGAGGAGGTCGACGCTCATTGCTTTGTGGATATTATGTTGTTTTGGGTAAATTATAGTACATTTCCGGATATTTTTCCAGTAGTGGCGGATGGCTTAATTTCCTGATATTTTACGGCTTGATTTTTAGCTCACGGCGTGATATATTGGGGAATAATCGTCCGGGCAACTAGCTCAGCTGGTTAGAGCGTTCCGTTCACATCGGAAAGGTCGCTGGTTCGAGTCCAGCGTTGCCCATTGTCTAAAATCATTCGGAAAGGTCGCTGGTTCCCCGCCAGGGGCGGGTCCGCCTCGGGCGGAGAGTCCAGCGTTGCCCATTGTCTAAAATCATTCGGAAAGGTCGTCCCGACGGGTCGGGACGTTGCCCACCATGGAGCGAGCCCGAGAATAACAAATATCAAAATTACTTTATGGGATTTTTTAAGAAAAATAAGCCGGAAGAGGAAATTCTTAGGCCAAAGAGCACGGCCGCGGTTGCAGTTGGTTTTATTTTTGAGATTGTCCAGGTCGTGGCGATTTCGCTCGCAATTATTATTCCGATCCGCTACTTTTTGATACAGCCTTTTTACGTGAAGGGCGCTTCCATGGAGCCGAATTTTTATGATCACGAATATTTGATTATCGATGAATTGAGTTACCGCCTCGGCGATCCGGATCGCGGTGACATTATTGTTTTTCGGTATCCGGCCGATCCGAAGCAGTATTTTATAAAAAGGGTGATTGGATTGCCGAATGAAACAATCGAAATCAAAGACGGCCAGGTATTTGTCTATAATGAAGGTAACGCCGAAGGCACAGAAATGCAGGAAGAATATCTTGAAAATGTCTATACTGCCGGTCAGAAGAAGGTAAAACTAAGAGGCGATGAATATTATGTGTTGGGTGATAACCGCGGTTCGAGCCTTGACTCGCGGAGTTTCGGGCCGGTAAACCGCGATTATATCGTCGGGCGGGTTTGGCTGCGCGGCTGGCCGGTCAATAAGCTCAAGATGTTTCAATCACCGGAGTATAATATATAAATATTTCCAAGGATATGGTCAAAAAAGCAAAAATTGATAAAGGACCGGCTAAGCCAAAGGCGGTGCCGGCAAAACGGCAGAGCCACATGCCTCAGCTTTTGCGCGGCATGAAGGATGTTCTGCCCGCTGAAGAAAAATACTGGAGCCACATTTATAATATAATAAGTAAATTGGCGCGGGATTATTCATATGGCCGAATTGAGACCCCGGTTTTGGAGGAAACGACTTTATTCATCCGTTCGGTGGGCCGCGATACGGATATTGTGGAAAAAGAACTATATTCTTTTCAAGATATGAGCGGAGACAACGTTTCATTGCGTCCCGAGGCAACGGCTTCAATCGTCCGGGCGTACGTCAATCACGGCATGCTCAATTTGCCGCAGCCGGTCAAACTATGGTATTGGGGGCCGATGTTCCGCCACGACCGGCCGCAGTCCGGTCGCTATCGGGAATTTCACCAGTTTGGGCTTGAGGCAGTCGGCGAAGCGAGTTCGGTGGTTGATGCCCAACTTATTGTCATTGCTTACAATTTTTTTAAAGAACTGGGCCTGCCGGTAACGGTGCAGATAAACAGCCTGGGCATGCCGGAGTCAAGGCAGGCGTTCAAGGTTGAGCTGGTTAATTATTACCGGGCGCACCGCGGCCAGTTGTGCGAGGAATGCAAGAAACGGCTGAACAAAAATCCGTTGCGTCTTTTGGACTGCAAGGAGCCCGGCTGCCAGGGGATTAGGGGCGAGGCGCCTCAGATCGTGGATTGGCTGGACGAGGATAGTAAAAATCATTTCATGAAAGTGCTTGAATGCCTGGATGAGGCCGAAGTTCCGTATATTCTTAACCCATTCTTAGTTCGCGGACTGGATTACTATACCCGTACGGTTTTTGAAATATGGTCTGAGGATGAAGATGAGGAATTGCGCCAGTCGGCGTTGGGCGGCGGCGGGCGATACGATTTATTGGTTGAAACTCTGGGCGGTCGGCCAACCCCGGCCTGCGGATTCGCGATCGGGGTGGAGAGAGTGGTGAGTCATCTCAAAGACAAAAATATCCCGGTTCCTGAGTATGAAGTGCCCAAAATATTTTTTGCCCAGCTTGGCGAACAGGCGCGTATCAAGGCAATCAGCCTTTTTGAAGATTTTCGCCGGGCAGGCATCAAGTTGTCTGAAGCTTTTTCCAAGGATTCGCTCAAAGCCCAGCTTGAAGTTGCCAATCGTCTCGGAGTTAAATTTTCGCTAATCTTAGGTCAAAAAGAGGTGTTGGACGGCACAATTCTAATTCGGGACATGGAGGCTGGCATCCAGGAAATCGTTGACCAGAAAAAGGCGGTCCGCGAGGTTCTGAAAAAGCTCGGGCAGGGAACTGAATAAGTCGTTTGACTTTTTGGGCTAAAATTACTAAAATAATCGTGAAAGGAAGGTGAAAATTTGTGGCAGAAGTTAAAAGGCGGCGGGGCGAAAGCTTCGAAACGCTAGTTCGGCGTTTCTCGCGCCGTGTTCAACAGAGCGGAAAGATTCTTCAGGCAAAGAAGGTCAGATTTAGGCCGGAAAATAAGAGCTACACAAAAAGAAAGGCGAGCGCGCTACGGCGCGAGTCTCTGCGCAAAAAAAGAGATTATCTCATCAAGACCGGCCAGATTAGAGAAGAACTGGAAAAGGCGTATCGCCGATATCGCTAATCTTTAATTCAGGCGCATGTCTCTCCATGAAAAAATAAATCAGGATTTGGTAGCCGCGTTAAAAGAAAAGAACGAGGAGCGTCTTTCTACTCTTCGTTTTTTAAATTCCGCGATTAAAAACGCGATAATCGCCGAGCGGCTTGACCGCAACGCCGCACTTTCGGATGACGGGGTGATGAAAATAATAAAGATGCAGGTTAAGCAACTCAAAGAGGCAATGGCGGAATTTAAGGCCGGCGGCCGTGATGATTTAGTGGAAAAGAATCAAAAAGAAATTGATATACTTTCGGTATATCTTCCTGAAGAAATGGGAGAAGAAGAGCTCAAAAAGATTATCAAGAATAAAATTATGGAAGCCGGCGAGGTAACGGCTGCGGACTTTGGACGTATTATGAGCGCAGTGATGAAAGAGACCGGCGGCCGGGCCGACGGAGGAACAGTAAAACGCCTAGTCGAAGAAGAAATTGCAAAGTAAATAGGCTTTATAAAAATTAATCCTTTCTTCCCATGCGGAAAGGAAAACAAAATTTCGAGAAGAACGCGAGGCTTATATTTGTTTTAGTAATAAGCTTTGCGTTCTTTTTTATTTTCGCGACTCCGACGATAGTCGGAGCGGTTGATGTGGGTTTGGAGCCGGTCGGCGAAGCCATCGGCGCGTCGCAGACCGATATCCGGGTGATTGTCGCGCGGATTATCAATGTCGCTCTCGGTTTGCTCGCGGTGATCGCTTTGTCTCTCACGCTGTACGGAGGATTTTTATGGATGACGGCCGGCGGAGTTGAAGAAAGGGTAGAAAAAGCGAAAAAGGTTTTGACCAACGCGGCGATCGGGCTTGCAATCATTCTTATGTCCTGGGCGATTACCTATTTTGTATTTTCCGCGCTCTTGGGTGAGGGCGGAATTTTTGGTCCCGGAGGCGGGCCGTCCGGGCCGCCGGCGACATACGAGCAGTTCTCAAGCGCGCTTGGCAACGGCGTGATCAGCTATCATTATCCGGCGCGCGGGGCGACCGATATTCCGCGAAATACCAGGATACTCGTGACTTTTAAAAAAGAAATGTCCATTGAATCGTTTATTTCCGGCTACGATGACAATGATACGCCGCTTGATGTGAGCGACGACACGGCGAGTGACTTGCTTAACGGCGCGAACGTCAAGATATACAGGACGGCCGACGGAGAGGGAAGCGCGCTTCGCGAAACCGGCGCGTGCGTGCGGTTCACGGACGATTTGAAAACTTTTGTTTTTCAGCCCGTCGAGTGGCTCGGTTCGGCGAGTGAAAATGTTTCCTATACCGTTTCGCTCGGGCCGAATATCAAAGATGCAGAGGGTGATGATGCGTTTCAGGGCTCAATGAGCGACGGTTACCAGTGGAATTTTCAGGTGAGCACTTTTGTGGATTTGACGCCGCCGGAAGTAAGAAGCGTATTCCCGCGCGCGAGCGAGGAATATCCCAAAAACGTGGTTATTCAGATTAATTTTTCCGAACCGGTGGACCCGACATCCGCGACCGGCCATACGAGTCGCTTCAGCAATCTCATGGCCGAGGGCGGCGGAATTATTCTCGGCACATTCAGCATTTCCAATGAATACAAAACTGTGGAATTTTTATCGGATGAGTCTTGCGGCACTAATTCATGCGGTGGAGAGGTATTCTGCCTGCCGGGGAACGCGGACATTGGCGTGACGGTCAAGGCGGCAAGCATGGCGTCGGATGAGGCGCCGGCCGCGATATTCCCGTATAACGGCGTGGTTGATATGGCGGGCAATTCTCTTGACGGAAACGGCAACGGCACGGCCGAAGGGCCATCAACGGACAATTATCTTTGGACTTTCAGAACGACGGATAACGTGCTGATTGAACCGCCGTCGGTGGTGTCGGTAAATCCTTCAGCCGGCGAAGGCGTGGTAGCGCCGGATTTGCCGGTTGAAATTATCTGGGATACGCTCATGAGTTTTTCGGGTTTGAATTCATCCAATATTCTGCTCGGAGATAATCAGGAAGATGAGTTTGCGATCTGGTATTCATTTGATTCCGAGAATTTGACTGAAGACGGTCTTGCGGCCGAAGGAGAACTTGTTCCTCATCATACGCTGACCAGTATGCGCCACGGTTTATTCCTTGAAGAAACCGAATATTATCCGGAAATATTTTCTGACGTTAAAGATGTTTATCAAAATTGTTTCAGCCCGGCCGCGACGCCCGGTTGTCCCAAGGATCGGGATGGAGCACCGTGGTGTTGCGATGAACAGCCGTCAAATTCACGTTCAACCGGAGCCTGTCAGAGTTTTCCGGTAAAGCAACGATAGATGAAAAGTCAAAAGTCAAAAGTCAAAAGTCAAAAGTCTAAGTCAAAAGTCAAAAGTTTTGTTTTGGCGGGTATTTTTTTGATAACTGCGGTTAGCATTTTGTCGTTCATGCATGCGGTTTTGGCGGTAGACGTGGGGATTGAGCCGGTGGCAGAGGAGATCCAGCTCGGCGGCGGAGATATCCGCGTGATTGTCGCGAGAATTATCAACATCGCTCTTGGTCTACTCGGTATTATCGCGCTGATCTTTGTGCTTTATGGCGGATTTTTGTGGATGACGGCCGGCGGAGACGAAGAAAAGGTTGGAAACGCGAAAAAGGTTTTGACCAATGCGGTGATCGGGCTTGCGATCATTCTGACATCTTTTGCGATTTCTCAGTTTGTACTGAATTCATTGCTCCGGGCAACCGGGGTTGAGGAGGGTGCCGGTCCGACCGGTCCGGGCGGAGGCGGAATCCCCGGCGGCGTAACAAGAACATTTCAGGTTGAAAGCATGAGTCCGCAGGGCGCGGTGCCAATCCGCAATGTTGCGATCAGAATTTTATTCAACGCCGCGGTTGACGCGGGAACGATTGAGCGGAATATTACAGTCGCGCGCGCAGCAGATGGCACGCGCGTTGAAGGTGCGTTCAGCGCGGCGGGAAACAAGGTGATTTTTGTGCCGGACGCGGCGTGCCCGGATCCGAACCAGAGTAAAAAATGCTTTGACGCGGATACTGAATACCGCGTTTCGATAGCGACCGGACTTCGGAGTTCGGGCGGAATGTATGTGAGCTGCAGCGGATTCGGCGCGATATGCGAAGGTTCATTTTCAACCGGCAATCTCGTGGACGTAACCGGTCCGAATGTTGTTTTAAATTATCCAGATAACGGTCAGGGCATTCCGGTAAATTCAATAATAACTTTTCAGGCCGAGGCCACGGACGATGCCGGGGTTTCGGTCGTGGATTTTGATGTTGATGGCGCGCTTTGGTCAAGCGACGGGCCGCCTTCGCCGACGCCCATGAATTTTACTGCCGAGGTTGACTGGGATACGACCGGCCTTGAGCTCGGTTCGCGGCATTCGGTTCAGGCGCGGGCCTATGATATTGACGACAATAGCGGAACATCGGAATCGGTTTCCGTAGTTGCTCGGGCTGAACATTGTTTTAATGGCGTGCGTGATAGCGAAGAGACCGGCATTGATTGCGGTGAGGATTCGGGGAGCGCGGAATACTGCGGTTCCTGCGCCGGTGGAACCTGCACTATGAGCGAAGAATGTTCATCCGGTTATTGCGAGGGCGGAATTTGCGTTGCGCTTCCGCTCATTGAAGGTGTTGATCCCCTGGACGGCGCACCCGGTACGCTTGTCACGATTGCGGGTCAATATTTTGGAGTTGCGCGCGGAACAGTAAGATTTTTGGGAGCCGCTGCCGAAGGGGATGAGATTGAAGCTCCGCTTGCGGCATGCACGAGCGTCTGGTCAAATAATCAAATTATTATAACTGTCCCGGCGGCAGCGCCAAGCGGCCCGATTGAAGTTGTATCATTGGCCGGCGAAGCAGACACCACGGACAATACCCGCGGACCGGTGGTGGCGGATTTTCTCGTGAATACGATAGCGCGTCCGGGCATCTGTGAAATAAATCCGAACCAGGGAGAAGCCGGCGATGCGATTTCAATTTCGGGTTCGGGATTCGGTGAGGCTGAAGGCGCGGTAACGGTCGGCGAAGTGCCGGCCGGCCGGATTGAGTCGTGGGCGGCCGGAGCCGTGCGCGCGACTATTCCGCCGATGGGGGAAGGTGAATATCCGGTGCGCGTTTCGGTCGGGGGAGTTTCTTCAAATGGAGTAGATTTTCAAGTTGTCGAGCGGGGGCTCAGCGGCAAACCGGTGATCGCGGAAGTGAGTCCGGCTATGGGTCCGATCGGCGAGTATGTGACGCTGCGCGGCAGTAATTTTGGTTCGTCGGTCGGTAAAGTGACTTTTATAAATACATCCACGGGCCAATCAGCGCTCGGGGATTTTAATTTTCCCGAAGCCTGCGGCACGGATTTTTGGATGGCGGACAGCATTACGGTTAAAGTGCCGGCCGCATACGCGGACGGCGGAGCGGTATCGGCCGGCGCGCATGAAATACGCGTGACGCGTTCTGACGCCAAAACAAGCGACGCGGCCGCGTTCACGGTGACGACAGCGGCGCTCGCGCCGGGAGTCTGCCGAATTTCGCCAAGCGCCGGTCCGGCGGGAACCGCGGTTGTTATTTTTGGCGAACGGCTCGGCGGCTCGGCCGGTTCGGTAATGTTTTATAATTTGAAAAACGCGCAAATCAATGCATGGTCAAACACTGAAATATCATCCGTTGTGCCCGCTGGCGCGGCGACCGGTCCGGTGGTCGCGACTTCATCCGGAGGATTGCCGTCAAACGGCATAAATTTCCGGGTTGAGAACTGTCTTGACGAGCCGGCGGCCTGCGACGCGGATCAACAGTGCTGCGCCGACGGCACCTGCCGCGGCGCGGATGAGGAATGCGCGGTCGGCCCGCGCGAGGCGTCTTTCGTGTGGCGTTTTTCAACCGGAATTATCCCGATTACGCCGCAGGTAATTGAATCCTGCGCGGCCGAGGATTTGCCGGCATCGCCGTCGCCCTGGGATGCGCGGAGCGGCGAGGCCTGCGTCAATGCCGTACCGACAGTGCGATTTAATGTGCCCATGGATACGGCGAGGTTTACGACCGAAAATATTAAATTTTATAAATGCGTAGCTGGCGCGGATGATCCATGTTCAGCCACGGTTGATGTTGAAACGTCAAAAATTAACGCGCTTGGCGACAACCGGGGTTTCCAGATTTTGCCCGCGTCGGCGCTTGATTCATCAAGCGTTTATGAGGTTAAGCTCGCGACCGCGCTTCGCGGTGATGCGAGTGTCGGAAACTTAAATATGGAAGAGCGTTCGGCGTGCGGTGAGGGTTTTGCATATTGCTATTCATGGAAGACCCGCGCGACGAGTGAGCCGTGCGCTTTGGGACAAGTCGCGGTTACGCCGGATTACAAAATTGCGAAATCCAAGGATTCGATTCCGTATGCCGCGGCCGCGGTTTCATCAGATGATATTTGTCTTGTCCTAAATCCGAGCGGTTATGACTGGCTCTGGTCGGCAAGTGATATTTTAAAAGCGCAGATTGCGGTGCCGGATCCGATAAGTGATTGGCTCGCGGAAGTTTTGCCGCTCACCGAAACGCGCGGCGAACCGGTTTCGATCTCCGCGGAAGCGGAGGGTAAGAGTGGCGTCGGAGAGCTGGTGATCGATTTTACTGATCCGACGGTGATTTTCTACGAACCGAACTGCACCGAGGCTTGCCGCAACGCCGGGGTGCGCATTGGTTTTAATACACTTATGGACGCGGATTCGCTCATGGCTCCGGGAAACATTCAGATTCTGGAATGCGAGAATGAAAATTGCCGTTCATTCGCGGGCGGCAATCTCGTAACCGGCGTGTCCGCGGTTGACATGTCAACCTGGGAAGAAATTGTGGTGAATCATGCCGTATTCAAACAAAAAACGTATTACCGGGTAATTTTGTCAGATCAAATTAAGAGTTATACCGACACGAGCCTGACGGGTTTAAATTACGGCGAGAGTTTTTCGTGGATATTTAGGACAAAGGATACGCCTGAGCTTTGCGCCATTGATCGTGTTGAAGTCGCGCCGGTCAACGGAATAACGCGTGGCCAGGGGGAGCGAGTACAGTATTCGGCCGTGCCTTATGGCGAAGCGGATGAATGCAGTGCCAAGGGCCAGAGCCTGGATCCGTGGGGCTACAACTGGGGCTGGTCGTCGGGAGACGAGGATGTCGGGCGGTTGCTTGCGGCCGGAATGATTGATACGGCGCCGGCAAGCGTTTCGGCATGGTGCGGCAAGTCAAATTGTTTGCACTTGGGTTCAAGAATGAATATCGCGGTTTGCGGCAACGGCAATGTCGAAATATCGATGGGTGAGGAATGCGATGATAAAAATATTTTGGTTGGCGACGGTTGTTCGGCGCGGTGTCTCAGGGAAGCGGTGGAGACGGTTGCGTCGGGCGGCACCTGTGGAAACGCAGATATTGACGATCCGACATATATTTCACCATGGAGCAACGTCTGGATTACGGGCCACGAAGAATGCGATGACGGCAATAATATTTCCGGCGACGGCTGCTCCGAAGGCTGCCAGAATGAGGGAGCGACGCTCGCCGGTTCGGTTTGCGGCAACGGGGATTTGGGAGACGGTGAGGATTGCGACGATATGAACCGTCGGAACGGCGACGGCTGCTCAAGTGAATGCTTGAACGAAGGTTCGGATTCTGGACCGCTCGCAGTTTGCGGCAACGGTACGGCGGAGCGCGAACTCGGTGAGGATTGCGACAACGGAAAAATTTGCGCGGACATGAGAACCACGTGCCGTTCCAATCTTGAATGCGCGGGTATCGGCGACTCTCAATGCCGGCCGCGTTCGGGCGACGGCTGTTCGGATAAGTGTCTGAATGAAGGTACCTATCCCTGCTCCGATCCGACGGTCGCAAATTGCTGCGGCAACGGCCTCAAGGAACAGGGAGAGGATTGCGACGGCGGCGAAAGCCTGCCTGCCGGTAGGCAGGGATGCGGCAAAAATTGTTTGGCGCTCGGTTCATCGGGAGAATACGCGATGTCGTCATTTTGCGGCGACGGCGTGGTTGGGACGGGCGAAGAGGCGGGTTGCGAGAGCGTGGACGGTGACGGACTCGCTGATCCGGTTCAGGTCGCCGAGGCGGTTGGCCGCGGGGAAGTTAATGAACAGGGCAATCAGGCAACGGAAATTTTCGCAGCGACTGAGGAAAAAACCGGAACTGCTAATTTTACAATTCTTTGCGGATTCACGACTGATGCTGAATGCCGCGCCATCGATCCGGAGCTCGGACTTGCGGATAATTCATGTTGTTATCCCATGCCGCGGGTTTCGGCCGTGATTCCGGCGAACAGTTCAAACGATCAATGCCGCAACGCCGCGGTGAAAATTGATTTTTCGCAGGCTTTGAATGCCGCTTCGTTAAAATACGATCAAGGCGGGACGACAAAAAACCGGATAATTTTGTTAAAAGGTAAAACGCAAAATTGTAATGCCGGAGAAGTGAATTATACATCCGTGCTTGTGACGCGCGCCGATGCTTATCTGCCGTGGTGGCGTGCCGTATGGCAGAGTTTTAAAAATTTATTCGCGGGTATTACGGGCAGATTTGCCCAGGCGCGGGCGCCGGAAACGCCGGATCCGGAAACGCTGAATTATTGCGAGGGAGATATCGTTGACGGCGCAGTTGAGCTCTCGGCCGATGGTAAATCGGTTTATTATAGATATAAAGGAACTTTAGAATCGGATACATGGTACCAAATTAGGGTTTTAGAAGCCGTTGAATCGGTTGACGGCGTGGCGTTGAATAATTATTACGCCAGTTATTTCGGCACGGGCACGGAAATTTGCAAACTTGATTATGTTTACATCGCCGATCCGGAAGAAGATTTTTTCTTTGACACCAAAGACGCGGCGAGCCTCGAAGAGCCGCATGGCGCGCGGAGTTTTTCCGCGCTCGCAGTGAGCCGGCGCGCCGGACTTTCACCTACGGCGATTCAGGAAACGCCCGGCCAATACGAATGGGAATGGAGCTGGGCTTCGGCAATTCCAGACGATACGACGACTGATAAAAATATAGTCAACGTTACAACAAGCGACGCCGCGGATCAGATGGTGACGCCGGCCGGACTAAACGGCGAAGAGCAGGTGAGCGCGCAGGCTAAGGTTACAATTAATAATTTTTTTGGAAAAGCATGCGCCCGTGATTCGGACTGCCCGCGAAATTTATGCGTTGGGGAGTCGGAAATTGCGCCGGGCCGCTGCGCCGGCGAGACGGTGACCGATTCGGTAACCGCGATGGTCAATCTTTGCGAAAATCCGTGGCTGATTTTTGCAGATCCGACTGATTTTCATTTCGCCACTACTTATTGTCGCGACAGCGCGCCCGAACTTTTGCCCGAGCTGGAGGTGAAGAGGGTTGAATCTCCGCCGGCCGGGGTGCTTAGAGATTATCTTTTGGTTTATAAAAATTCGGATCCAGCCGCGGCTTGGGCGCGCGACGCCATCGGTCTCCGCGTTATGCCGAATCCCAGCCATCTTTCGGCTGAAGAGTGGTATCGGAGCCAGGGCTTTGGCGGCGAACCGGAGGTAATGGAGGTTGACGGTTATCCGGCAGTGCGCGTCGGCACGAGCGTGTATATTAATGCAGCAAATAAATTCGGCGATCCGGCGCTTTTCACTAATATTTATATACTATCGCGCAACGAAGGCGCGAACGAAATGACAGTCGGCATTTTTAATCAGATGCTTAATAATTTCGTATTGAACTATGACAATGTAAATAATGCGCGCGTTTGCCGCAACGAATTCGGCGATTTTTTGCGGAGCGAGGACGGAAAGATAATTTCCTGCACCAGTAATCTGGACTGTCTTGCGACAAATCCGCGTTCGGCCTGCGACGCGGATAAAGACAAACTGCGGCGCGACACTAAGAGGATTACGGATCTCATGTCGCTAGAGGCGAGTTTTGAATCATATAAAGCAATGAGCGGCGGCATGCCGGCCTTGGCGTCGGGCTCGTATCTCCGGTCGCTTTCCACGAGTCTCTGGCCGTCATGGAAGATTGAGCTCGGCGGCGCGCTTGGCCAGGTTTTACCGGTTGATCCGGTCAATAAATTCGCGGCCTGCGGCGAGGGCTATGACAGCGCGACTTGCTTTGACGCGACGGGCCTCCGGTTCTTCTGCCCGGCCGAATCCCTGGTATATCAATACCGGTCGCTTGGCGCCGGAGATTACGAACTGCTCGCATCGCTTGAATTTCCGAATTACTGGACTCCGGAATCTTTGCCCGCGCATTTAACTCTGAACCAGGGCTGCGCGAATAATACTTTTGCAAACGATAATTTATGCGGCGACAGCGTGCGCGGTCCGGATGAAGAGTGCGAACTCGGCGACAAAAAATTTGTAAGCTGCACCGGGGCGAGCTCGCGGCCGGTTTCCTGCGTCAAAGAGGGGAGCGCGTGCCGCTGGGCGGTCTCGGGCGAATCCGGATACGGCGAATGCGCGGATTCACTCCCGGCTTGCGGCAACGGCGTGCGCGAAGGATTCTGCATGGGCGGTGCGTCTGACGGCCTGCTCTGCCAGCGCGATACCGACTGCCCGGGCGCATTCTGTTTTATGAGCGAGGCGTGCGACGAGGGGTCAAATAACGGAAAATACGGACATTGCAGCGCGGACTGCGCGGGCAGCGCGGCATATTGCGGCGACGCAATGATGGCCGGAGCCGAACAATGCGACCGCGGAGTTTTGAATGGGCAGTATGATTCGGGCTGCAGCTGGGATTGCCGCGTGCCGGGTCCGATGTGCGGCGATGATATTTTACAGCCTGAAGAACAGTGCGAAGGCGATGACCATCAAGAAACAACTGATGGTGTTTGCCGCTATTATCCGGAGATGAAATGTACCACGGATGAAAATTGTCCCGGATCGTCGGCCGGCTATTATTGGCCGGGAACGCTTGAGACCTGTACGTTTGGCAGCCATCATATTACTTATGGGGATTGCGAGTACCGCGTCAAACAATCGTTTACGTCCTGTAATCTGCCATGTGGCATCGACCCGAGTACTGGCTATCAGTTAAAATACGTGCGTACCTGCGCGAGCGATGCTTGTAAATGGAATTCGTGGGGCATGAGCTGCGTGACGGACGGGGTTTGCGGCAACGGCATACTTGAGGGCGTTGAACAGTGCGACGACGGCAATACGGATAACACCGACGGCTGCATCATTATTTCGGGCCGGGAAAACGATACTGCGGTTTCCTGCCGCGTATCGCGCTGCGGCGACGGTTATCAGTACGCGGGCATTGAAGCCTGCGACGCGGGTTCGGCAAATGGCACAGCGTGCACGCCGCGCTACGGCGATACCTGCACGTTCTGCACCGACTATTGCGGATTTGCGACCGTGACCGGTGATTATTGCGGCGACGGAATAAAAGAAGAGGGAATTGAGGAATGCGACGAGGGTCCGATTGCCTGCTGGTATCCGACCCTGGGGACCTCGGGCAATTATCACCCAATGGAAGGCTATATATCATGCGATCCATATGCTGCGGACGCGTGTCCTAATGTTTTAACCTCAATTACTCCGGGCGGGTTTGTTTATGGGGAAGGCATGGCACCGACTTCAGGTTTGGGTTATGACGAAGGAGTCTGCCAGGGGCAGAATATTTCTTATAGGCATGTGCCGGCCATCGCACCAAAGGCGCCGGGTGATTATGGTTATAACGCCGAGTATTGCGATTCAACCTGCCACATTGCCAAGCGCGAGAGTCCGCGCTGCGGCGATGCGATTATTCAGAGCATTCCTTATCCGCCGGTGCCGGGGACTGAAGAAGGAGAGGCTTATTGGGGGCTTGAACATCCATTACAGGCATGTGTTTCCGATGCCTCATGTCCGGGTGATCAAGTCTGCGCACAATCCGGCGATAGCACGCTGTCATTGGGGTATTGCTACCGTTGTGAAGACCCCGCGACGCGCAGCCGTTGCGTCAAGGTAATTGAAAACGAGGGCGAGGTTTGCGATTCCGGGGTGAACAACACGCCCGATTACAACGATATGTTTGACCGCTATTGCAATGCTTCCTGCACGGCTTATGCACCATACTGTGGCGACGGCAACCAAGACCAGGCCGATGGAGAAAAATGCGATTGGGGAATCGCAAATTTTGACGGAAAAGTTGATGCGGTCTTTATCACAACCATGACCAGCTACTCAGTTGACGTTAAGACATGCGATACTATGAATAATGTAAAGATGATTTGTCCGTTGATTGATTATACGATTTCTGGATTTCCTTACTATGATATTAAAAAAACATTCTATCTGGCAAATGAAAATAACTCTTTTAAATATATTTTATATGAATCTGACGTGGCCGCCGAAATCGAAGGCTGTATTGATAACATAATTCCAATCGGCGGAAAACTTAAAGATTTCCATAGTGTCGAGCTGGAACCCTATGGGGGGCTTTCGAGCCATGATTTGTGCGGCAGGGAATGGGCGTCCGATTTGGGCAACTGTCAGGCCGACGGGCATTTTACCGGATTAAATGAAACGCCGTCATGGGCGCGCGCGGTCGTGGACGTGGTGGCCGGTCATGAATGGCGGACCGGCGCGTTGCGGCTCGTGGTGGTGATTGATAGCAATACACCATTGAATGGGCAATGGACGAACGCTGACAATGACGCGATGAACGCCCTCAAGGTTTATTTTAAAGAATTTCCTCAAAATGAAAAACCGAGACTTTATTTAATTTCCAAACGAGAAGAAAGTTCAAACTGCTCGCGCAGCACGTCAGCTCCTAGCAATTGGACACGACTCGAAGATTCAATCTATAGCTATGGTAGTCTCATAAGTTTTGGGGATAGTTGGGGAAGTGGCGCGATTGCGAATTATTATTCTAATGAAACCGAGGCGCGGACGGTTCTTAGAAATGTATTTAATTCAATATTCTGTGAGAACAACTGCGCCTGTTCAGCGCCAATCTGCCTATGATGAATTATAAAAATATTATTATAATCGCGGTTCTGGCGCTGGCTTTTGGATTTTTGGCTTTTAGCGTGGGATTTTATTTAAAACAAAAAGCCGCAAGCGTTGAGCTGCCGGCGGAGGTTCAAGTTACAAATCAAACCCAAGAGCCGCCGGCCGCGGAAATTACTTATACCGAAGAATGGTCAACGATATTTATGGAAGCGCGGCGGGCGCGCGACGCGGCGAAGTGCGAGTCCATTTCCGACCTGGCGGCGCGGCGCGACTGCGGGGACAAAATAAATCTGGGAATCGCGTATGAAGATAAAAATATTGATCTCTGCCGGGCGATTTTTACGCCGGCGCTGCGCGACGACTGTTACACGAATCTCGGGATAGAACTTAATGTTAATTATTGCCGGTATCTTAGTTCCGAAGAATTTCGGAATTTGTGCAACGCGGAGCGGACAGCGGCGCAGTCTTAATTTGAAAATAAAATTCATTAATAATTTTGAAATATATGATTTTCGAAAATCAACCACAGGACACGGAGGACATTTTTGAAAAAATTGAGCCGTCGGCGCCGTCAGTGGGGACCGAAATGGGCCGGCCGGTGCTTCGCGCGGTCGCGCCGGGCGCCATGCCGCCGGTTGCTCCGCGGAGCAGTGGGGGAGCGAGAAAAACCATCGTTACGATTCTTGTGGTGACTTTAATTGCGGTTGCGGCGGGTGTGGGTGCGTGGTATTTCTTGATTGCTCCGAGTTCAACCCCGATCGAGGTTACACCGGCCAAAGAAGAGCCGATTATTACTCCTGAGGAAGAGGCCGAAGAACAGGCTCCGATAGTTGAAGAGGGGGTTGAAGAGACGATTCCAGCGGCCGAAGAAGGGACTGGGGAACCGGTCGCGCCGGTTGACACGGATAGAGATGGCCTTGAGGACACCGAAGAAGCGATCGCCGGCACCAACCCCAATCTCGCGGATACGGACGGCGACGGGCTTTCAGATAGCGAAGAGGTGATTATTTTTAAAACCAATCCTTTGAATATTGATACTGACGGTGATACCTATACGGATAAAGCCGAAGTCGATAATGGTTATAATCCAAATGGCGAAGGCAAATTGCCGGCCCTGCCGAGTGGATTATAGTGTTTAAATTTATGGATCAGCCAGAGATGCAGCAATTTGAGAAGCCAAAAAGCGTCACCCCGATCGCGGTCGGGGGCGCGGGCGAGCCGGAAATCAGCGTAATGCCGGAAAAATTTCGCGGCGTCACGCTTGAGGCGAAAATTCCGGAGATGAGTGTGCCGGCGGCGCGCCCTTCGGAGTCAAGACTCGAGCCGGGGAAGCCCACCGCTCCGGGCGAACAAAAGAAATTCCCGTGGTTTTGGGTTATTTTAATATTTGTAATAGTAGCAGCGCTGGGGGCTTCAATATTTTTCGTTTTGCAGGGACTTCGGGTCCCGGCGTCGAAGCCCATAGTTCAGCAAACCCAGCCCACGACGCCCGTAGTAACGAAGCCGGTTGAACAGCCGATTGCGACGCGTGAGGTTACCATTCCGGCCACTGCTGAGATCTCGCTCCCGGCCACGGTGGAAGTGACTTTGCCGCCGCTTGTGGAAGAGATTGTCGGAGGAGTGGACGCGGACAGCGACGGTTTGACCGACATTGAAGAGGCGCTCTACGGAACCGATTCGCGCATTCCGGATACTGATCAAGATGGATTTTTGGACGGCAATGAGGTTTATCATTTATATAATCCGGGCGGAACGGCGCCGGTTACTCTGCTCGAATCCGGTTTGGTGAAAAATTATCAAAACGCAGATTTTGATTATCAGATTTATTATCCCGCGGTTTGGAATGCAAATGTTGAAAAAGGTGCGGACACGGTGCTTCTTTCAGCGGCGTCGGGTGAGTTTCTGCAGGTTTTGGCGCAAGACAATCCGCAGGATTTGTCTCTTGAAGACTGGTATTTGGCCCAGGCACCGGGAGTAAATGCCGAGGAATTAAAAACATTTACCAACAAGGCCGGTCTCGTCGGTTTGCAGAGTCCGGATCGCTTGACCGCGTATTTCAAAAAGGACAGCCGGATTTTTGTGATTTCGCTCAATCTCGGCGCAAAAACGGTGATTGAATTCCGGCGGACATACGAGATGATGCTTAACAGTTTTAAATTCGGGCAGCAATGATTAAATTCGAATTAAATCCCGTCATCGGGAAGCGCTTCGGTGAGGGGTGGATTCGTTCTGCCGAGCGCGCAATAAATCGCGTTTTGAAAATTAAAAAAGATTATTTGGTCTCGGTCGCGCTTCTTTCACCGGCGCGGATGAGGGCGTTTAACCGGCGATACCGGGGCAAGGACAAGCCGACTGACGTGCTTTCCTTCACCACGATTGAATTAAAAAATCAAAAAGGAGTGAATTTGCTCGGAGAAATCTTTATTTCACCGGCGGTGGCGGCATCCGGCGCGAAGGCGGCCAGCCACTCCACGGTTCGGGAAATGCAGTATCTTCTGGCGCATGGCGTTCTTCATCTTTTGGGATACCGGCACGCGCGGAATGCCGAATCAAAAAAAATGTTTAATTTGCAGGATAAAATACTGAAGAATATATAATATGGGTTTCAAAAAACTGACAAAGAGTTTCATTTTTGCGGGGCAGGGGATTAGCCAGGTCTTTCAAGAAGAACAGAGCTTCCGTATTCAGCTCGCGGCCGCGCTTGTGGCACTTGTTTTGATGATGATTTTTCCGCTCGGTCTGATTGAGCGGCTTATCATCATAATGCTTTGTATCGCGGTCTTGGTGCTTGAAATAATCAACAGTATCTTTGAGCGCATTGTTGACATTTACAAGCCGCGACTGAATCCGTATGTCCGGGACATTAAGGACATGATGGCCGCGGCTGTGCTTATTGCCTCAGTCGGCGCGCTCGTGATCGGCATAATGATTTTTTTTCCGCATATCCGTGGTCTTTGGATAAAATAATTTCATTTATTGCGATTTTGTTCTATAATATAATGTGCTTTGTTAGATTATGTCTGATCAAATAATCACCGGCTTGGATATCGGTTCGTCCCACATAAGAATTGCGGTGGGGCAGATAATCCCGAGCGAAGAAAAAAGAGAAACCCATATCATCGGAGCGGTTGAAGTGCCGTCCGAGGGCATTTCCAAGGGTTCAATCACGTCCATTGAAGACGCGGTCTCTTCGGTTTCCGCGGCATTGGAGCAGGCGGAGCGCGTGACCGGCGTGCCGATCTCAAGCGCCTGGGTGGGAATCTCCGGGAGCCACATTATTGCTCAGGAAAGTCGCGGTGTGGTCGGCGTATCGCGTTCGGATGGGGAAGTCAAAGAAGAAGACGTTGAGCGCTCGATTGAAGCGGCGCGGACCGTGGCGACCCCTTCGAACTATGAAATACTTCATGTTTTGCCCAAAAGCTTTACCATCGACGGACAGGGCGGAATCAAGGATCCGGTCGGTATGACCGGCATCCGGCTCGAGGTGGATGCGGAAATTATCCAGGGGCTGACTTCACAAATAAAAAATATTACAAAATGCGTTTATCGCACCGGTTTGGATATTGACGATCTGGTGCTCTCGGTCCTGGCGTGCGCCGAGGCGGTGCTTACGCCGCGGCAGAAGGAGTTGGGGGTGGCGCTCATCAATATCGGAGCGAGCACTACGAGTCTTATTGTTTTCGAAGAGGGGGATGTTATTCATACCGTAATTGTACCGATTGGCGGCGATCATATCACTTCGGATATCGCGATCGGACTTCGCACCTCAATTGACGTGGCTGAACAGGTAAAAATCGAGCGCGGTACGGCGCTGCCGGCCGGAATCAGTAAAAAAGAGGAGATTAATCTGGCCGATTACGGAGCCGCGGACGAGGAAATGGTTTCATTGAAATATGTTGCCGAGATAATTGAAGCGCGCGTTGAAGAGATAATGGAAAAAATTGATGTTGAGCTTAAAAAGATCGACCGGAGCGGTATGTTGCCAGCCGGCGCGGTGCTTACCGGCGGAGGGGCAAAGCTTAAGGGCGTGATCGACGTGGCTAAGGGGAGGCTTCGGTTGCCGGCTTCGCTCGGATATCCCATGGGAATCACGAGCGTTACGGATAAAACCCAGGATTTGGCATTTGCGACCGCGATCGGACTCGTGCAATGGGGGGGAGAGATCGTGGGGCAGAAATCAAAATCATTCGGCAATATTCTGAATAAATATAAGGCAGTGGGTAAAATTTCCGGCCAGGTTAAAAAATGGTTTAAATCACTGATTCCCTAGGCGGTTGATAAAAAAATTATTATTATATTATTATGTAGGGGGCGCCCCGACGATCCGTCGGGGCGCCCCCTACGTGTTTATATTAGCTTGACATTGAATTTTGATAATTATATCCTATAAGGGATAGCGGTTTGAAGATAGCAGATTGCATAAATAATTTATTCAACAAATTTTATGCCAGAGATTAAACCTGACGTTGAGTCGTTCGCCAAGATAAAAGTCGTTGGCGTGGGCGGCGGAGGTTCATCGGCGGTAAATCGCATGATTCAATCAAAGATACGCGGCGTTGATTTCATTGCCGTCAATACCGATGTTCAGGCTCTGCATTATTCATCCGCACCGACCAAGCTGCATATCGGTAAAACGACTACGCGGGGCTTAGGCGCGGGCATGAATCCGGATTTGGGTTCGCAGAGCGCGGATGAGAGCCAGAACGAAATAAGGGAGATACTGAAAGGCGCGGACATGGTATTTATTACCGCGGGCATGGGCGGCGGCACGGGATCCGGTGCCGGACCAAAGGTGGCGCAGATCGCCAAAGAATTGGGCGCGCTCACGGTTGCGGTCGTGACAAAGCCTTTCAGCTTTGAGGGAACACAGCGTTTGCGCATTGCCGAGGACGCGCTGGACCGCATTTCCGAGTATGTTGATACAATTATCACGATTCCGAATGACCGTATTTTGCAAATTATCGACAAAAAGACCAGTTTGCTTGACGCATTTGACATCGTTGACGATGTATTGCGCCAGGGCGTGCAGGGCATTACCGAGGTGATAACCGTGCCCGGGCTCATTAACCTTGATTACGCGGATATCCGGTCAATCATGGAATCCGCCGGGTCGGCCTTGATGGGCATTGGCCGGGCATCGGGTGAAAACCGAGCCGTGGACGCGGCCAAAGCGGCGATTTCCAGCCCGCTCCTTGAGCTTTCGATTGACGGCGCCAAGGGCGTGCTCTTTACCATTGCCGGCGGGCCGAATATGAGCATGCATGAGGTGTCCGAAGCCGCGGAGACCATTACCGCCTCGGCGGATCCGGATGCGCGCATCATTTTTGGCGCAATTATTGATGAGGCGCTCAAGGACGAGGTAAAGGTGACGGTTATTGCGACCGGATTTGATAAGCGCTTCAAGTCGATTAACACGGCGCCGAGCCAGCCCAAAGCAAGCTATGAGCCGACGAGTTTCGTAAAAACCAAAGAAGTTGAGGAAAGAAAGTCAGAGGCGAAAAAGGCGGATGACGCGGCGGGCGGACGTAAGTTCCCGTTTGCCAAGCGTCCGGCGCGCGCCGACGTGGCTCAACCGACGCCGGCTCAAGAAGAAGAGGATTTGGAGATACCGGCGTTTATCCGGAAGAAAATGATGTAAAAATATTTTTAGTAGGGATCGCAAATCGGCGATCCCTACTTTATTTTATGTAAAAAATTTGGTAGAATATGGGCATCTTATGAACTGTCCGGTTTGTAAATCAAAAGACACAAAAGTCGTGGATTCGCGTATTTCCACGGACGGTTTGAGCATTCGCCGGCGGCGGGAGTGTGAAAAATGCAATTACCGCTTTTCCACCATTGAGGAAGTGGAACTTTTGGATTTGACGGTAGTAAAAAGCGACGGCCGGCGCGAGACTTATTCGCGGGAAAAAATAATCCGCGGCCTGAAAAAGGCCCTGGAGAAGCGTTCGTACACCGAAGCGGAATTTAAAAAGCTGGTGCACAATATTGAGCGCGATATCCAGAAAAAGAAACGGGGAGAGCTCACGAGCAAGGAAATCGGCGAAATTGTGATGAATCGGCTAAAGGGTTTTGACAAGGTCGCTTATATCCGTTTTGCCTCGGTTTACCGGCAGTTTGAGGATGTGCAGACTTTTCAGCGCGAGCTCAATAAATTAATGGCGAAAAAGAAAAAATCCGTGAAATAAAATAGTTTATATATGGCCACAAATCAAACAGTCAATATGAGAACTAAATTGATATTGACAACGGCCACGATCGCTCTGGCGGTTGGAATTATCTTTGGCGGGATTTCCGGCGCGGTGACTGGCGCGTTTTCAATAAAATATATTATTCCTTGGGCTGAGAGAAATTTGAATCTCGTTTTGGGCGGTGAAAATTCGGCTGATTCGGGCCCGGGCTCATTGATCCTAGCGGAAGATTCGGCCACTGTGAGCACGGTTGAGGCGGCGAGTCCGGCCGTGGTCAGTATTATAATTTCAAAAAAGGTTTCGGTTTCCAGCGCGACCGGCGAAGATATTTTTCCGTTTGATTTTTTCGGTTTTGAGTGGCCGGGCATCACCGTGCCGGAAGACAGCGGAGAAAACGCGGAACCGGTGGAACAGGAAATCGGCGGCGGAACCGGATTTATCGTAACTCCGGACGGCCTGATCGTCACAAATCGTCACGTGGTGTCTGACGAGGAAGCGAAATATTCCATAGTGATGAATGACGGTGCAAAATATGATGCCAAGGTTCAGGCAATGGACACATTCTTTGACATCGCGGTTCTTAAGATTGATGCCGTGAATTTACCGACGCTTGAATTCGGCGATTCGGACAATCTGAAAATCGGGCAGACGGTGATTGCCATCGGCAACGCACTTTCGGAATACAGCAACACGGTCACCAAAGGCGTAATATCGGGCATTAACCGGCGCGTGGTGGCTGGAGATAATTTTGGGCAGAGCGAGGTAATCGAAGAGGCGATTCAGACGGACGCGGCTATCAACCCGGGAAATTCAGGCGGTCCGCTCCTGGATCTCGCCGGCCGGGTCATCGGAGTGAATACAGCGGTAAGCCAGCGCGGCCAATTGGTCGGTTTCGCCATTCCGGCGAATTCAGTGAAAAAAATCGTTGAGAGCGTGAAAATAAACGGCCGAATCGTGCGTCCGTGGCTCGGAGTGAGATACGTGATCGTGGATAGCGAGATGGCCAAAGAAAATAATCTCGCATTCGATTACGGCGCGCTCGTGGTGCGCGGGGAGAATGAAACCGAAATCGCGATTGTGCCCGGCAGTCCGGCGGATAAGGCAGGAATCGTTGAAAATGATATAATACTAGAGATTGATGGGCAGCGTATTGATGAAGATAATACGCTTGCCCGGCTTATTGCGAAATATAATCCCGGAGATGAGATTAAACTTAAAATATCGCATAAAGGCGAAGAAAAAGAGGTCATCGTGACGCTCGAAGAATATAAACAGGAGAATAATCAATGAAAAAAGTAAAGAGAACCAAGATAGTTTGCACCATTGGTCCGGCTTCGGAAAAACCGGCCGTGCTTGAGGCGATGATAAAAGCGGGCATGAATGTTGCCCGTCTTAATTTTTCTCACGGAACCCACAGCGAACACCGCCGGCTGTACAAAACAATCCGCGCGGCCGCAAAGCGCGCCGGCGAGCCGGTGGCAATTGTCGCGGATTTATCCGGACCCAAAATCCGCATTGGTGAAGTGCCAGGGAAGGGAGTGAATCTCCGGCCGGGCGATACAATAGCGCTTTCCACGGCCACGGATAAATACCGGGACAGAATTATCCCGGTTGGTTATAAAAATTTGCATAAGGATGTGGGACCCGGGGATGCAATTTTGCTTGATGATGGCTTAATTGAACTCGAAGTCCAGGCCGTGGCCGGGCGCGTAATAAAGACGCGTGTCACGGTCGGCGGGCTCTTGACGTCGCACAAGGGGATTAATCTTCCAACCGCCACTTTGAGCGTGCCGGCGATCACGGATAAGGATAAAAAAGACATGAAACTCGCGGTTTCGCTCGGCGTTGATTATATGGCGCTTTCGTTCGTAAAGAGCGCCAAGGATGTTTATGATTTGAGATATATGATCCGCGACTCGGAGAAACGGCTCAAGAATTCGCCGGACCATCCGATCCGCATTATTGCCAAGATTGAAAAGCATGAGGCACTAAAACATATTGATGAGATAATTGAAGCGGCGGACGCGATCATGGTGGCGCGTGGCGATTTGGGAATCGAGACTCCGGCCGAAGACGTGCCGCTCGCGCAAAAGCGAATTATCGAAAAGTGCCTGGACGCGGCCAAGCCCGTGATTGTGGCGACGCAGATGCTTGAATCAATGACCCGCAATCCGCGGCCGACGCGCGCCGAAGTTTCGGACGTGGCGAACGCGGTGATTGACCATACCGACGCGGTTATGCTCTCCGGCGAGACGGCGAACGGCGCCTATCCGGTGAAAACCGTGGAAACCATGGCAAAGATTATCGTTGAGACCGAGGCGTCGCATTATGACGATTTGGTTTTTAAGAAGTATGTCAAAAAATTGCAGCCCATCGAGGAGGCGATTTCACAGAGCGCGCATCTCCTGGCGGCAAGCGTTGGCGCGCGGCTCATACTCGTGGCATCGCTTTCCGGAAGCGCTGGGCGACTCGTCAGTCGCTACCGGCCGGAACTGCCGATTTTTGTCACCACCGACGACGAGAGGGTAATGCACCAGCTCAATCTTTCCTGGGCGGTGCGTCCGTTTATGCTGCCGTCCTGTCGCAGTATCGAGGAGCTGGTTGACCGTTCGCTCGGATATCTCAAGAAAAATAAATTTGTAAAAAAAGAAGAAAGCATCATTGTGATCGCCGGCGAGCCGGTTGGACGCTCGGGGAGGGTAAATTTGGTGGAAATTCGCGAGGTATAGAGGGTCGCATATATGCGACCCGTACAAAAAATATATTAGGACGTATGAAAAAAAAGAGGAGGTTTATTTTGTGGTTTAAAGACATCCGCGCGAAGGATGTTTCTTTTGTTGGCGGGAAAAACGCGTCGCTTGGCGAGATGTACCATTCGCTTACGCCGGGGGGCATAAAAATTCCAAACGGATTCGCGGTGACGGCGTACGCATATCAGCATTTTTTGAAAAGCAACAAGCTTGATAGAAAAATCCGGCTGATTCTCGGCGGCTTGCGGAGCCATGATGTCCGCGCCCTCGCAAAATGCGGTGAAGAGATCCGCCGGCTCATGCTCGATTCGGAAATGCCGGCAGACCTTGCACATGAAATCAAAACGGCTTATGTCAAACTCTCCCGCGAATACGGTGAGGCGTTTACCGACGTGGCAGTCCGTTCGTCCGCAACGGCCGAGGATTTGCCGAGCGCGTCATTTGCCGGCCAGCAGGAGACATATCTTAACGTGCGCGGAGCCGAAAATTTGGTGCAGCGCTGCAAGATGTGCTTTGCTTCGCTTTTTACCAACCGTGCGATCTCGTATCGCGAGGACCAGGGCTTTAGCCACATGGGCACTTATCTTTCGATCGGGGTGCAAAAAATGGTGCGCAGCGATTTGGGGTCGGCCGGGGTCATTTTCACGCTGGATACGGAAAGCGGATTTTCGGACGTGGTTTTGGTTAATGCCTCCTGGGGTCTCGGCGAATATGTAGTAAAGGGGCGCGTGACGCCGGACCAGTATTATGTTTTTAAACCCACGCTCGCCAAGGGATTTCCGGCGATTATCAGCAAGATTATCGGCACAAAGGATGTGAAGCTTGTTTACGCGAAGGGCGGGACGCGCCAGGCGAAAATGCCGGCGGCCCTCCGGGACCGCCTGGTGCTTTCGGACGCGGATATCCTGAAGCTCGCGCGATGGGCAATAAGAATTGAAAAGTATTACGGTCGGCCGCAGGATATCGAATGGGCAAAAGACGGCCGGACCGGTGAAATTTTTATTGTGCAGGCGCGGCCGGAAACCGTGCAGTCGCAAAAGAACAAGAATGTGATTTACGAATACCGGCTTAAAAAAAGAGGGCGGGTCATAACAGCCGGCTCGAGCATCGGGTCGCGCATCGGCCAGGGCAGGGCAAGAATAATCCGCGATCCGCGCGACATGAAAAAGTTTCATCCGGGCGAAGTGCTTGTAACGCGTATTACGGATCCGGACTGGGAGCCGCTGATGAGAATCGCGAGCGCGATTGTAACCGAACAGGGCGGCAAAACTTCGCACGCGGCAATTGTGTCGCGCGAGCTCGGCATTCCGTGCGTGGTCGGCACCGGAGACGCGACAAAAGTTATCCGTTCGGGACAGAGCGTGACCGTAAGCTGCTGCGAGGGCGAGACCGGCTATGTCTATAACGGAATTCTCGCGTTTATCCGCCGTAGTACGGCTTTAAAAAACATACCGCGCACGAAAACTAAAATTATGATGAACGTGGGCGAGCCCGAGCTTGCGTTTGAATTTTCATTTTTACCGAATGACGGAGTGGGGCTGGCGCGCGAAGAATTTATTTTTACGAATTTTATAAAAATACATCCGCTTGCCATTCTCAATCCGGGTAAAATAAAAGACGCCGCCTCGCGGCGGGCGATCGCGCGGCTCACCCGCGGCTGGCCGGATAAAAGCGAGTACGTGGTGGCAAAGCTTGCCGAAGGAATCGCGCGTATTGCCGCGGCTTTTTATCCCAAGCCGGTGATCGTGCGGCTTTCGGATTTTAAAACCAATGAATACGTGAGTCTTATTGGTGGAAAATATTTCGAGCCGAAAGAAAATAATCCCATGCTCGGCTGGCGCGGCGCGAGCCGATACTATGATCAAAAATTCAAACAAGCCTTTGGCTTGGAATGCCGGGCGATTAAGCGGGCGCGGGAAAAGTGGGGGCTTAAAAATATTATCATGATGATACCATTTTGCCGCACGCCCAGAGAAGGCGAGCGGGTCTTGGCGGAAATGGCCAAGTCCGGCCTCCGGCGGGGCGAGGGCGGGCTCGAGGTTTATGTGATGTGCGAGATTCCCTCAAACGTGATACTCGCCCGCGAGTTCGCGAAAATTTTTGACGGGTTCAGCATTGGCTCCAATGATCTGACACAGCTCGCGCTCGGTGTTGACCGCGATTCCGAGCTCGTGAGCCATATCTACGACGAGCGCAACGAGGCGGTAAAAATTCTGATCCGCCAGGTCATCCGCGAAGCCCACCGCGCGGGCCGTAAAGTCGGCATCTGCGGCCAGGCGCCGTCGGATTATCCAGAATACACGGATTTTTTGGTAAAAGAGGGGATTGACAGTATTTCGTTGAATCCGGATACCGTACTCGCGACACGGCGGCGGGTGGCGGAGATGGAACGGAGCAAAGGCAAAGGGCGCTGATAAATATTGACAATGCCCGCAGATGGATGTATCGTTGTATACATCTTTTTTGTTCCTTGAACCTCAACCTAGAAAAAGAGAGAAAACAGGAGGCGAGATGGAAGAGATCTTGGGTACGGTGGCGAGCAGCACAGCGAGGCTGCGAAGGGAAAGCGAGTGCGGCGAAGCGGATATGGCGATCAATTTCATGAAAGCCATGCTTGGCTGCGCCGGGTATCTAGGCGATCCGCCGATAGAATGGGTGGCAGATCCGCGGTCATTGCTTTCACCGGGATTCTACCGTTTCTATTTGCGGCCGGAGGAGGGAGGCAGAGTTATCGTCAAGAAATCCCGCGACATTTGGGAAATCGTCGAGTGGCTGGTTGCGTCACTGAAGAGCGGGTGCTACGAGATGCTCTCGTGCCCGGGCGCGCCAACCGGCCGCATGGGCGACGAACCCTGCGCCGCGCTTGATCCGGTGACCTGGATGTGGGACCTGAACCAGCTTGCCTGCTGGTCTCTCGGCCTGCGGGGCAATGTCTTCAGTTCGCTCGAAGGTTCTCTTTTTACCCGGGACGAGAACGGGCCAATCCATCTCATACTGGGCGGAGAGACGGCGTCAATTCTCGCGCGGACCGGCCTGCGGTTCGAGAACCACTGTCCGTGGATGTTCGGACTGCACATCGTTAAGACCCTGAAGCGGGCCGGACGGTTTCCTTTCATCGGAAGCATGTTCCTCTAGGTTCTTCAGAACGCACCCCTTGGTGCGTTTTTTTATTCCCGACCCCTTGTCAATTTGATGCTGTTTTGATAAACTATGGACATAAAAAATTCCATCGCGGACCGTTGGTGTAGCCTGGTTTAATCCCGCACCGCAAGGGTGCGGGACAAGCACGCTAACCTAGTTCTTTAAAAAAATCTCAGCGGACCGTTGGTGTAGCCTGGTTTAACACGCCTCCCTGTCACGGAGGAGACCACGGGTTCGAATCCCGTACGGTCCGCTGAGATTTTTTTATTTTGCGCCTTCCTGCCTGTCCTGCACTCGCGAGCGAAGCGAGCGAGCTGCGGGATCACGGAGGAGACCACGGGTTCGAATCCCGTACGGTCCGCAGTGGAATTTTTTTATTTAAACAAAAACAAAAGGACCCGAGAGGGTCCTGGAAGAGGAGAGGCTATTTGGGTTTGCAGTCAGTGAACCAGATTTTACCGTTCGGCATATCAGTCGGATGATTGCTGTCATCGCAGTACAGGGTTTTTGGAACGGTGCCGGCGGGCCGGGGTGGGAACCAGTGGCAGCCGGTGTATTCTATGCGGCCGGCGGTGACGGTCTTGACGCTTTGCTCGTCACAGATCAGTACCGGCGGTGCGGGCAGTAGGCGCGTCAGGTGCGTCGGAATCGGAGCCGCTAGGTGAGGGTGGTGGTGAGAAATAGAATCGTTCACCAGTGCGGCGATCATGGCAACGAGTATCACCGAAACAAAGAGCACGATAATGGCTCCGGTGACGAGATGGAGCAGGTCGTGATCCTGGCCGGCGATTCGGATGAGGCGCCGCTTTTCCTCTGCTTTCGGCGGCGCGGCGGCCTTGGCCGAGGGCGCGGGTGTGGCGACGCGGTTCAGCGCCTCTTGTACCTGGGCTTCGGTTGGCGCGGGCATGACGGGTTCCAGGGGTTGAGGCTGGGTGACTGGCCGGACCGGAGCCGGGTCGTCCGCGACTTCCTTCAGGGTGAGGTGCGTGGGTTCGGGCGCGGGCGCTGGTGCGGCCGGCGGGACGGCCGGAGGGTTTTTGATTCCGATCAGTGTCCCAGCCGAGGCCTTTTTATCTTCTTTCTTTTCGTCATCCGACATTATCGCTTCCTCCTTCTGAGGTTTGGTTTGGGTCAAAGGACTTATTATGTTGATTTATCACACGGATTGCCGCATGTCAATGGCTGAATTAGAATAAAAAACATTCCGATCCTGCCTGCCGGCAGGCAGGTCGCGGTCGGAATGTTTTTACAAATTGATTATTTTACGGCTTTTACAATTGCTTCAAATATTTTGGGTTCGTTTTCCGCGAGATCGGCAAGAACCTTGCGGTCCAGTTCAATTTTCTTTTTCTTCAGTGCGTTCATAAATCGGCTGTAGGATAATCCGAGTGGACGGACGGCGGCGTTTATCTTGATGTGCCATAGACCGCGGTTCAGCCTTTTTTTATTCTTGCGGTCGCGGTAGGCATGGGCGCCGGCTTTTGTGATAGCGGTTTTCGCAAGTTTGATTCGGTTTTTGCGGCCCCAGCGGTAGCCTTTGGCCTGCGCGAGAATTTTATGCCGTCTTTTTAAATGAGTTGTGCCTCGTTTTACTCTTGGCATATTTATTTACTTACGGATGCTTTAATTAATTTCCCCCAGGCCTTGTAAACGCTGGTATCGCGGCGTTTTTTTCGGGTCTGATTTCCAGAATCGCGGGCGTTAAAATGATCCTGTCCGCAATAGCGTTTCAAGACTTTTCCAGATTTAGTGATGGTAAATCTTTTGGAATAGGCTTTTTTTGTTTTCGGTTTCATAGATTTAAGTTTTTGTAACAAGCGCGGTTACCATTCCTCCCTGGCGCGTCGCCGGTTGTTCAATTTTTAATTTTATTACGTTCGAAAGCTGATTGATAAATTCGCTGACCTGCTCAAAGGCGAGTTCGGGATGCTGTTTCTCGCGTCCGCGCAGAAGTATCTCAATTTTTACGCGGTCGCCGGAGTCAAGAAATTTTTTTGCCTGTTCGCACCGTATGGCAAGGTCATGGTCGCTGATGCGCACGGAAAGGCGGATACCTTTTACTTCCACGCGGTGGGCTCCGGCGCGCAGTTTTCTGAATTCTTTTTCTTTTTGGTATTTAAATTGGCCGTAATCCATTATTTTCGCAATCGGCGGAACGGCCTTGGGATTAACCTCCACAACATCGAGTTCCCGTTCGGCGGCGATGCGGATTGCTTCATGGGTTGGCATGACGCCGAGGTTCTGGCCGTCTTCCGCGATGACCATGATTTCGGGCACGCGGATTTTTTCGTTATAAAAATACTGGGGTTCGATATTAACCGGTTTTTTGTATCTTTTTCTTGATATTCTCATCGGTATTATTGGAATTGGTGGAGATGAGGGGAATCGCCCCTCGCTCCGCTCGGGGTCCGGGGCGCTGCGCACCGTCCCGACATTTCGTCGGGACTCTCGCGCCCGTGCGATTCCTTGGACTACTATTAATACCCCGATCGATAAATATTGAATACTCTTGGCTGCATGAACTGTTTGGTGGAGATGAGGGGAATCGCACCCCTGTCTAGTGAGCCGATCCATTGGAATTCTACGAACATGTCCGGATTTGATTTTTTAATTTCGATGGTAGGAAATCCGACAAAATTACACCGAAACGAGCTCTGGGTTGTTTAAGTTCCGGCCGCGAGCAGCGGCAGGAGCCGAGCTTGCAGATATGACACCCGGCTCCCGGTGAGCAAGCTTAACCGGGTCGGATGGGCCATCGATTTTATGCGATAGCCATTTGGAATGAAGGAACGCTGAAAGCGCTCTTCACTCTCGCCATGAAATTGGCATTTGTTGATTGGCCGAGGATTTGCAAGGTTCGGGCCGCCCTTGGTTCGCATCCAATGAAAGGATCTCCTATCGATTCTTTTACATCCCCCTTTTAAGGGCTCGGGCAATTTGGCGCTTGACATCGCGTTCTTTCATTACATCGCGCTTATCATGGCTTTGCCGGCCACGCGCCAGCCCGATTTCCAACTTAATTTTACTTCGTGAAGTATACACTGAAACCGGCACGAGTGTCAACCCCTTTTCTTGGGTTTTTCCGGTTAAATAACGGATTTCCCGCTTGCGGAACAGGAGCTTGCGGGTGCGCTGGGCGTCGTAATCCGGCAGAGGGCCGGCGAAGCGGTATTTTGGGATTTCGGCGCCAACGAGCCAGGCCTCGCCGCCGCGGACGCGGACATAGGCGCCGTCCAGGTGCATCTGGCCGCCTTTTACGGATTTAACCTCCTGGCCGGATAAAACAATGCCGGCCTCGAAGCGTTCCAGGATTTCGTAATTGTGCAGGCCTTTTTTGTTGATACTGATGGCGGGCATACCGTTATATTATAGTGGTTTGACCGGCATGTTGTAAAATTGGTATACTATATATTAATAATAAGTAAAAAATCGCTATGACAGTTGAAAAATTTCCACATTCGGGGCAGGGAGTCGTGGGTATCTCCACGATGACAATAATCAAAGTGGCGTTAGTCGCGCTCACCCTGGTTTTTTTATGGATAATCAGGGATATCTTGGCCATATTTTTCGTGGCATTGATCCTCGCCGCCTTGATTGATCCTTTTGCAGACTGGTTTCAAAGACACCGGATTCCGCGCTCGCTCGCCGTAATATTTATTTATGTAGTGCTTCTGGCGCTTCTCGCGGTTATTCTATTTCTGCTTATTCCACCGCTCGTGGAAGAAATTGGACAGCTTGCTGCGAATTTTGAGCATTATTGGGAAAAAATTACATCCGGCTTTAATGTCGTTAAGGGATATGCCTATTCCCGCGGAATTGAATCCGGAGTAGAGCGCGGGCTCGTGGCGGCCGGAGAATGGTTAACCGGTGCGATGAGCGGCCTCTTTGGCACAATTACCGGATTTTTTGGAGGCCTTGCGGCAATCGTGCTTATATTAGTATTGACTTTCTATATGGTTGCGGAGGAGAGCTCAGCGAAGCGCACCTTCCATAATATAACACCAGTGAAATACCAGCCGTACGTCGCTCAACTGATTTCTCGCATGAAAGTCAAAATCGGACTTTGGCTGCGCGGTCAGATTTTGATCAGTTTTTTAGTCGGGCTGCTTGTATATATTGCTCTTACCATTTTGGGCGTGCATTATGCTTTAATGCTAGCGCTTATCGCAGCAGCGGCTGAATTCGTGCCGTATCTCGGTCCGGTTCTCGCCTCCGTGCCAGCGATATTTCTCGCATTCGTGCAATCGCCGGTCAAGGCGCTTTTGGTATTGATAGTTTATATTTTGATTCAGCAGCTTGAGAATAATGTACTAACGCCAAAGATTACTCAAAAAACCGTGGGCCTGAACCCCATTGTGAGCATCGCCGCGCTTTTGATCGGCGCCAAGCTCGGCGGTATCGCCGGGGCCATACTTGCAATACCGATCGCCACGGTGGTGAGCGTTTTTATCCAGGACATGCTCGACGACTGGTCAAACGATTCGAAACGAAAAGATGCATAAATTTGATTTATCAAAATTTTCATTTTGGCTGCTTCTTTCGGGCGTAAGCCTGGCGCTCATTTTAGTTATTGCCGTTTCAATGACGTCGCCGGCGCCTTCGGCGGACGAAAACGGTACCGAGGTGCCGGCTTCTTTGAGCCGAGAAGTTGTAAAAGCGCGGTATGACAAAGCGATAAAAGAATTAGTCAGTGATTATTCAGGCAAAATAGGGGATTTGGATAAGCTTACGGTTCGTTCGCCGTATCTTGGTTTGACTTCGGAAATAAAAGTGACGGCCTTGGAGCTCGCGGTGCCGGAAGAGGCAAAGTCAATGCATCTGGATTTCGTGATTGCTCTGAATTTTTTGGAAAAAGGATTCGGCGGGAGCGCGGAGGATCTCGACGAGGGCCGCGGCATGTTTAAACAATTGCTTGAAGAAAATCAGTGGTTAGCCGAATAATTCCGATAATAATATATGACGCGCGTTGAAACCGCCCAAGATCCGGAGGACGTAAAAAAAGAAATTCGCAAGCAGGTTGAAGTAGATATTCACAAAGAGGCAAAGCGGCGGAAAATGTTCCGTTGCTGTTCATGCCTGGTTATTTTTTTGATTTTGGGCGGAGGGGTCGCCTTTCTCGCGGCATGGGGAGTCGCTAAGACCGGAATTTATGATATACCCTTTATTTCAAGCTGGGCGTTTCATGTTCCCGAGCCGGTGCACGAGGTAAGGCTGGAAGAAGATTATCGTAAGTTTGATTTCTTGGAGAGCATGCGCAGCGACATTAATAATTTGATGGAGACTGAATATCCGGGGAAATTGCAAGCGTCATCGGCTAGTGTTTCGCTTCCGGAATCGGCAATCACGGCCTTTATCCTGCAAAATATTATTCCATTGGCCGAACAGAGCGGGTTTACAGTGGAGAAAGCGCAGGTGGCGGTTGAAACTGCCGGGATGGAATTGTACGGCCATATTAAGCGCGGTGATAAATCATTCTATATCACCATAAATGCGGTGCCCGAAGTGGTTGAAAACGACATTCGGCTCAATGTAACGAGCGCAAAGTTCGGTGATTTGAAAGTTCCGGTTTGGATCGCGGATGCAATATTCGGCACATTCCTGGATTCGGTTCTTAAGGCCCTGAAATTACCGCTCATTGGCTTTGTTAATTTGGAGCGCATGGATCTTGTTCGTGAAAAAATAGTTTTGTACGGCACGATAGAATATACAACTTTCAAAAAATAAATATGTTACTATTACGGCGTTTCTGCCCGTATATTCTTGGAACAATCACGGTTTTCGGATTTCTCATTATTCTCGCGGCGCCGGTGCTCATTTGGCCGCTTCTTGTTTTTTTGAGTTTATTGATTGCGGCTGCGGTTTTTTTACTTAACGACCTGCGGTTCAGCGCCAGTTTTTTTCACAATCTGATTACTCCGCTTTTTCTTTTTCTGTCCGGATTCGCCTTTAATCTTTTTCTTGAAAGTCAGATAATCAAGATCGTGGCGGCGGCATTGATAGGTTTTTTGATCTTTCTATACACCGAGCATCTTTTTTATCACGGTTATCTGGAAAAAAGATATCAGGAGGGGGCGTTGGAAAATCTTTGTTTTTACTTTACTGTTCTTTCGGTGTTTCTTTTTTCAGCGAGTCTTTTTGGTTTTTACATTTTTCTTCATGCGCCAAAACCGCTGCTACTTGCGATTATCGCCGCACTTACGCTGATTTTAAATTATCAGCTTTTTCGAATTATGAAAGTAAATTTTTGGGAAAGCTGGCCCTATAATCTGGTTTTGACGCTCACGGTTTTTGAATTTTTTTACGTCCTGATGCTGCTGCCGACCGCTTTCGTGGTTTCCGGCGCAATGCTTACCATACTATATTATTTTACAGCCGGCCTGCTGCGCTATCACTTCTCTCATGAGCTTGATGCGCGAATGGTCAAGCGTTACGCGCTTATTGGCGGATTAATTTTTTTCCTGGTGGCCGTAACGGCGCGCTGGACGTGACGAGGAATTAGCTTGTAGGAAGTTAGCTTGTAGCTTGTAGGTTATAGATTAAAATATATAAAAATATGGATGAAGTCAAAAAAGAACCTGAAGCCGCGGCGACAAAGCCGAGTTTGTGGCACTTTACGTTCCGGACGGCGCTTTTTGCGATAATCGGCATTGTGGCAGGTGCGGCCGGGGCGCTTTTGGCGTTTGGGTATTTATCAGATTATTTTTCCAGCCTGGTAGAGCAGCCGGTTGCCCGCGTTACGAGCCCGACGGCGCGGCTTGTTTCGCCCGGGACTTTTGAATCGGCGGTAGAGAATGCCAGAGAGAGGGTGATACCGGCGCTCGCGGTTTTCTATACCACGAAATCGGGCAAGGCGGTTGAAGATGGAATTTATTTTGATACCGACATTCTTGGATATGGCGTTGTTTTTACTTCGGACGGATGGCTAATCGCGCCGGGTGAAATTTTTAAAAATACCAAAATTGGAAATGCACTCGCCAAAATCGGAGGCAGCATTTATTCATTGGACAGCATGCTGATCGATAAAACAACCGGCGCAGCTTTTGTAAAAATTACAGCTCAAAATCTCGCGGTTGTGCAGATTGCGGATGAAGAATTCATGGATTCCGGCGATCGGATCGCGATCGTGTTCGGGCGGGATGAATTTATTTCATCAAATATCGTAAGCAAGTTCTATGATCCGTCAGGCGTAACGACTTATCTTCAGAATTCTGACACGCCGGCGAATCGGCTGCTTATTGCGGCGGGAGGCGCGCCGCTCGGCGCGCCGATCTTGAATTACGAAGCCGAAGTCATCGGTCTCGTTTGGGGCAAGGATGCCGAGGGCGGGATTGGTCTTTCGTTCGAACTCTTGACTCCGGCGATGAAGAGTATGTTGAAGGAGGGAAGGATTACGCGGCCTCTTCTCGGAGTCCGGTACCTCGACCTTGCAAGGATTTCCGGAATTGACGACGAGATTACGGCCGGGCAGAAAGAGGGCGCGCTCGTATGGCCGGGCAAGGATGATGTGCCGCCGGCGGTTGTGGCGGATTCTCCGGCCGAGGCCGCCGGAATTCGGGAGGGCGATATTATTTTATCGCTCAATGACGTAATCTTGAACAGCCGTGGTTCGCTCGCGTATCTTTTGCTTGAATACGCGCCAGGTGATAAAATAAGCTTAGGGATATTGCGAGATGGGAAGACTGAAATAGTATCAGTGACCCTGGGTGAGAGTGAAGAAAAATTTTGAATTTTGAATTTTTAATTTTGAATTAATGTATGATGCGTCCAAATTATTTAAAACTCATTCAATATAACTGGAAAAAGATTTTTCTATTCGGGCTCCTGGTGATGATTTTTGCCGGGGCGTTAAGTTTCATTGAACCACTGAAGTACAGCACCACGGTGAGATTTTTAGTAATCCAAAAAAGCGTGCTCGGGCTTGATCCGTACACGGCCGTGAAATCTTCGGAACGGGTGGCGATTAATCTTTCGGAAATAATTTACACCACATCCTTTTTCAACAAGATGCTGGAGGGGGATTACGCGATTGATAAAAGTTATTTCAACCAGGATGACGAAAAGCGCCGCAAGCAATGGTCGGACATGATTTCTTCCAACGTTGAAGGCGGCACCGGACTTTTAACCATCGCGGTTTATCATCCGGACAAAAATCAGTCGCTCGCGCTTGCGCAGGCGGTCGCGGCAACGCTCTCGTCTGAATCGAGTGAATACGTGGGCGGCGATGTGCAGATAAAACTCGTGGATGACCCGCTTTCATCCCGATTCCCAGTGAAGCCGAATGTTCCGCTGAATGCGGGATTGGGCTTTGCGTTCGGCCTGGTGCTCGGATTTGTCTACGCGGTCTGGAAAGCCAAGCCGCAATTCGGGGCCGAGAGCTACTAGGCAGGCCTGCCCCGAGCAAGGTCGAGGGGTTGACAAAACATAGTTTTTTGGGTAAGAAGACTGAAAGAGCATCAGTCTTTTTTCGTTATATTCTAGTGCAAATTCAGCCTTGGCCTTGCGTCCCTTGACAAAAAAGCAAATTTATGCTAAAATACCCTGTTATTCATGAAATAGGTTTCATGCAGGTCTGGCGGGTTTTGAGGCTGTTTGGTTAAGGATTTGGAGCATTTCCTCCTTGCTCCATGATCCTTACCAAACAACCTCAACACTTGATCATTGCCTGTCCGGAAAAAAGTGTTGGAAATATGATTCTCGTGCATTTTTGATATGCGCGGAAATGATCTTTGACACAACACTAAATCCCCAGAGATGGGGTAGAAAGAAACAAGGAGAAAGGCCATGAAGAAGATCACGATGGTGCTCTGGTGTGCGATGTGCATGTTCGCGTCACCGGCTTTCAGCCAGAAGGATGCCGAGAAATCGGACATCCCGATGATGAAGCCCGAAGCCGCGTGCAAGTTGTGCGCCAACACGACTTCCAGCGTGTCGATCGACGGCAGCGTGGCGGACTGCGAGAACGGCAAGCAGGCATGCGAGAGCAAGCTCGATTCCTGCGTTGCGTACCTCGGTGCTTGCTACGACATGTGTCCGATTCCGAGCATGCCCTCACTGCCGGGCGTGGAAGACTGCGACGACGGCGTGGACAACGATGGTGACGGCAAGAAAGACTGTGCCGATCCGGCGTGCAAGAAGGACTCGTCCTGCAAGAAGGACAAGGTCGCGGACGACAAGCCGGTGAAGCACAAGGGGTGCGATGACCGGTGCCAGTGCGGCAAGAAGAACGGCTGGTGGGTACCCAATGGAGTGGGACTCCCGGGCGACATCGAGGGCTCCATGGACGGGCGCTGTCTCACCCTGGTTCAGTTTCACGCCTGGGCATGGGATACGGACACCCGCATCGAGGATCTCGCGGCCGCGCTCAAGGGGCTCGAAGCCCTGATGGGCAAGTGCTGCGCTGCCAAGGTCGAGGAGAGTGAGATACACTACGATTACTCATACTCGGCTCCGGCTTCTTCGTGCGAGTGCAGTGTGAGCCCGGCGGATCTGGACATGCTTCGCAAGGAGCTCTCGGCATTCCGCGCGCGGTTCCAGGAGATCGTGAACGATCTTCAGGCCCAGCTTGCTGACAAGGCGAGCAAGGGTGAGCTGGACGCGCTCGCCGCCGAGGTCAAGGCCCTCAAGGCCCGGCTCGACGGACTGGACAAGCGCCTCGCCAAGGTGGAAGAGCGACTGGACGATCTCGAAGATCGCATCGCTGACTTGGAGAAGCGCCTCGCGAAGGTGGAGAGCGACGTCGAGGAGCTCAAGAAGGCAAAGGCCAAGAACCTCGGTTCCGGTCCCGGCTTCCATGCCCTCGGCATGGTGACGTTCAACGGCGAAGTCTTCGCCGGCGCGGTCGTGCAGTGGACCATACTGCAGATCCGCGGATCGAATGTCACGGTCAACTTCAAGGCCCACCTGGGGCCCATGGGAGGACTGACCGAGGACGAGAACTTCGGCATGCTGGCCGGAGGGCGAGTGGAAATATTCCCGGGCACGAAAGGAATCTTCGGATTCTTCCTAGGGTACGACCACCTCGCAACCGGGTACGAGGAGCTCTGGTTCAGGAACCACCCGGACCCGAAGCGCAAGGACGATATTGCGCTCATCGGCATCGATGTCGGTAAGTCGTGGCCCTTCGGAAAGGACCCTAACAAACCGGCAAAGGTGTCGGGATACGTCCGGTTCGGCGGAACTCTGGGTATTGGACTCGATCACTACGAGTACAATATCAACGCGGACGAGAGCGAGCCGACTACACCCCAGGGGGTGCGCGGCTGGACCGGCATCGTGCAGGCCAGCGTCGGGGTCGAGATTATCCTCTTCTTCTAATCCCACCTCATTGTTCGTTCCTTCAACCCAATAACATAGCTTGGCGGGAGTTGCACATCTCGTGCTCTCCCGCCCGCTTCCTCAAGCAAATCAAGATTGATTTTCTTAAGAAAGCGTTCTTTACAAGCATCTGGTTTCGGTCGCAGGGTTTAAAAAAATTGGAGGGATTTTTTATATCTTGCGACCGAAATCATGACCGAAATCAACCATTTTTCTCCAATGAGGAGAAGGAGGACAGGATGAAGAAGCTCATAACGGTGTGCCTTGCTCTCTGCCTCATGGGATGCCAGGATATCATGCTCGAGCCGGGCCACGGTCCGGACGAGGAGATCTGCACCGACGGCTACGACAACGACGGCGACGGGCTCGCGGACTGCGACGACCCCGATTGTGGTTGCATCGATGCCGACGGCGACGGACACTTCCGCAAGCCGGAAGGCGACGACTGCAACGACAGCCGGGCGGACATCCACCCGGGCGCGACCGAGGTCTGCGATGACCTGATCGACCAGAACTGCGACGGCCGCGATCTCGAATGCGAGTGCGACGACGCGGACGGCGATGGTTACTGCAGCGAGGACGATGGCGGCGATGACTGCGACGACTCGCGCGCGAGCGTCCACCCCGGAGCGAATGAAATCTGCGACAACGGTCGCGATGATGACTGCGACGGTGACGTGGACAGCGAAGACTCGGAGTGCGAATGCGTGGACGCGGACGGCGACGGACACTGCGCAATCGGATCCGGAGACGGCGACGATTGCCTGGATACCGACGCGTCGGTTCACCCGGGCGCAACCGAAGTGTGCGAGGACGGCATCGACCAGGACTGCGATACGCGCGACCTGGAATGCGGCCACGAGGACTGCGACGATCACGCCGACAATGACGGGGACACGCTCATCGACTGCGTAGACCCGGACTGCAATGGCGACCCGGCGTGCGAGACAGACCCCGAGGACTGCGACGACCACGTGGACAACGATGGCGACACGCTCATCGACTGCGTAGATCCGGACTGCGACGGCGATCCGGACTGCGACGTCGAGTGCGAGAGCGGGGATTACCGCGACTGCGGACCCGCGAGCGACCTCGGCGTGTGCCAGTTCGGCCGCGAGTACTGCGAGAGCGGCGACTGGTCGGGAGACTGCGAAGGCGCGGTCTTCCCTTCGTCCGAAGTCTGCTCCAGCGGACTGGACGAGGACTGCGACGGCTCAACCGACATGTCGGATCCCGATTGCTCGGAGCCCGGCGACCTCTACACCTTCCGCATTCACGCCCGCCTGTCTACCTCGGACCGCACGACGCTCTTCGTGGCGACCGGCACGATCTGGCCGGCCGGACTCGGAACCACGGGAGTCTACTACTCCGACTCGACCGGTCTCTCGGATACGGCAGGACATCACTGCCGGTACACCGACGGCCGGAGCGAGTTCACGTGCGAGCTCCGCCTGCCATACAGCGCGGACTTCACCAACATCAACTTCTTCTACAGCCTCGTGTCCGACGGCTCCATGTGGGGCTGCCGGTGGGACAGCGGAGTGCACACCGACATCCTGTCGCCCATCCTGGAGTGGGACATAACCTACCCGGATGGACACGTGGTGTCCAAGTCTACGCTCGGAAGCGATCACGGTCGCAACTACGGTAGTAACGGCTGTGACTGGAGAAGCGACTTCGACTGATCTTTCTGGGTCCTCCGGGACCCCTGCGACAAGGCCCGTCAAAGTTATTGAGAAATCAATACTTTGGCGGGCACTTTTTTATCTTAAAAATCAAATCTCAAATCTCAAAAATTTTGATAAAATTATTTTGGCTTAAATTAGCGAAAATAATTCACCTGTCTGCCTCTTGACAAAAAGGCCATTTTGCGCTAAAATAGGGTGTTAAATTAATGTAGGTTTTGCGTTAATACTATAGACTTAATTTTTGGCTAGAATAAGGCAGATTTGAGCTTGATGAACCGTTTTGGGAGGAAATAGGAGGAAAAACGGGAGAGGGAATGGTTCATCAGGCAAAGATCTGTTCATTACAACAAACCTTTGCGGCCTGACTAGGGTTTCACATAAACTTCTAGTGTTTTTATTTTGTAAATTCTGAAACGGCAATAAACTCCAGAAAGGGAGAAGAAGATGGAGAGAGTGACGAGCGATCAATCCCGTAGCGGGATGTGCTTCAACGCCAGCAACAACCACAAGGAGGATGCTATGCTGGGAAACAATCGGACCCTGTGCTTGTGTCTTGCTGCCCTGTTCACGGTGAACTGCGGCGGCATCCAGATGGAGAAGGGCAACGCGGATGCCGATGCCGACGTGATCGGCGATGGCATCCTGCCCGACGGGAACACCGATGTGGTGAACCCGAACTGTGTGCCCGCGGTCGAGACCTGCGACGGCGTGGACAACGACTGCGACATCGCGGTGGACGAAGCCGGCGCTTGCGTGGAAACGCAGGCCGAGTGCTGGGACGGACTGGACAACGACGACGACGGACTGCCGGACGCGTATGACCCCGACTGTTTGCCATTTCTGGACATGGATGGCGATGGTTACACCGGATTGCACGACTGCAACGACACCCCCGGCGTGGGCGAGTCCATCAACCCGGATATGGAGGAAGCCTGCAACGGCGTGGACGACAACTGCGACGGGAGTGTGGACAATGGTTGCGTATGCGCTCTCGGTCAGGAGCGACCCTGCGGCGTGTCCGAGGGCGTGTGCACCTTTGGTGTGCAGCGCTGCCAGGACGACGGCCTCTGGGGTCTCTGCGACGGGATAGCGCCCGAAGCCGAGATCTGCAACGGCCTGGACGACAACTGCGACGGGTACGTGGACGAGGACTGCGAGTGCCGCGAGGGCGATCTACGGCCCTGCGGTTCGAATATCGGCATCTGCTCAACCGGCAGCCAGGAATGCATCGACGGTTTCTGGCAGCTGTGCACCGGCGTGATGGCCGATTCCGAGACATGCGACGCGCTCGACAACGACTGTGACGGATCTATCGACGAGGACTGCGGGTGTGTCGATGGTTCGCATATGCCGTGTGGTACAGACATGGGTGTCTGCACCACGGGTGAACAGACCTGCCTCGGTGGGTTCTGGCAACTCTGCGACGGCACCATGCCGGACTCCGAATCCTGCGACACGCTGGACAACGACTGCGACGGCACGATCGACGAGAACTGCGAATGCACGGACGGGCGTACCCAGCCATGCGGAACGGATCTCGGCGAGTGCTCTCGCGGCGTCCAGACCTGTGCCATGGGTCGCTGGGGCAGCTGCTCGGGCGAGGTCGGACCTTCTTCGGAAGGCTGCGACACGCTCGACAACGACTGCGACGGCGACATCGACGAGGGCTGCGGCTGCACGGACGGGCGCACCCAGTCCTGCGGCTCCGACGTGGGCGAGTGCTCACGCGGCAGCCAGCTCTGCTTCCTCGGCCGCTGGGGCGAGTGCCTCGGCGGAGTGACCGAGCAGCCCGAAGTCTGCGGTGACGTGCTCGACAACGACTGCGACACCGAGATCGACGAGGACTGCATCTGCACGCCGGGCGAGACTCGGATGTGCGGTACGGATGTGGGAATCTGCTCCTCCGGAGTCGAGACCTGCATGATCGGCCACTACTGGAGCTCCTGCGTGGGTGCAACCTACGGGGACTCCGAATCCTGCGACACGCTGGACAACGACTGCGACGGCACGATCGACGAGAACTGCGAATGCACGGACGGGCGTACCCAGCCATGCGGAACGGATCTCGGCGAGTGCTCTCGCGGCGTCCAG